>NZ_JAKUDX010000006.1:0-258971 GCF_022662615.1 Bacillus cereus group sp. BfR-BA-01523 | reverse complement strand
GTGTTACCTCTAGGACCGGTAGCACCAGTAGCGCCCGTGTTACCTCTAGGACCGGTCGCACCAGTTGGGCCAGTGTTACCTGTAGCACCAGTAGCGCCAGTGGTACCGCTAGGACCGGTAGCACCAGTAGCGCCCGTGTTACCTCTAGGACCGGTAGCACCAGTAGCGCCCGTGTTACCTCTAGGTCCAGTAGGTCCAGTAGGTCCTCTGCCGAACGAAGCTGAATTAACTAGAGTAGTTTGTAACTCTGCAATTAATTTAAGGAGTTCTTGGAGTGTACAAGGATCAATTCGGAATAACTTTGTAATGTAAAGTAAATAATTAATTAAAATTTGAAGTTCAACAAATACAGCACTTGCTACGAAGGTTGGATTTTTTAATATAGTTATTAAGTTTTTAATGATGGCTAATCCTTGTGCTTTCAGAGCGGAAGTAGTGTCTAGTGAACAGATGAATTTGCTTAGTAGGTGCAATGTATCTATTAGATTCTCAATGTTTTTGGGAGATGGATTGGCGAAAAGTTTAGGGATTATTTTTATTAAATCGTTAATGATTGCACGGAATGTTCTAATTTGCGCTTTAGTAATTGGAATCGTTGGGGTAGTTGGAATTCGTCCAGCGCTAGTTGGAAAGCATGGATTGGAGTATTTATTTTGATTGTCGTTAAAGCGAGACATTAAATCTCTCCTTTCTAATAAGAATGTGAACGAAACTCATCATAGTAGATGCAGAGAGTAGTTAAATGGTCATAGTGAAATGGATTCTTTCGAGAAAAAAATAAAAAAAACGCCTTATTATAGGGCGTTTTTTTTATTTTCAGCATATTGATAATATCGCTTTAGTGAAATTTTTGATTTGAAGCCAACTAATTTTATGATTTCTGGCTCTGGGGTTTGTTTTTTTATTAGGCGTAAAATAAACGTGTTCCGGAAATGTTGTCCAGAAATGCCTTTACGTAAATTCGCTCTTGCTACTTCAAGTCGGATCATTTTTTGGATAGCGATTTCTGTTAGTGCTTTTGGTGCATCGTTTTCGTATACCCATCTGTATGTTCCGCGGTTAAAATCGAATGCAACAAACAACGGGTCATTACTATGGTATTTAGGACGAACTGGTTCTGGAATACTTTTATAATATGTGTACAGTTGTTTTTTGTCTTCGATTGCTAATGTGATTGTTCTTTCTACTCCTGCGGTTGCTGGAATAGAAAGTGTATTAGTTTCAAAATGAACGTGATGCATAGTTAATGCTGTAAGCTCTTGTAAGGATAGTCCGTAGTCGATTAATATACTTAAAATGGCGATATTACGATCCATTAATAATGGACGAACGGGACGCTGTTTTTCTGAAAGTCCTTCTAATGAAGTGACTATATGCTTTAATCTTTTTTCTTCATCGGATGAAATGAAATCTTCATTACGCAATGCACGGTTTGGTTGAATAGTAATTTCCATATCATTCAATGGATTTGGAATGTTAAGAAAATGATGCATTCTATTTAATACAATAAATACACGATGCATTGTTTTCTCAGAGTAGTGTCGATTCTTTTTTAAGTCTGAAAAGTAATCTTCATAGTCTTTTGTACAAAGTGTTGCCCATATATTACTGGAAGGGAGCTTTTTGTTTTTTTCTAACCAATGTCCAAAATCTTCAATGTCATAAACGTAACGTTTAATGGTTGAAGACTTTCGGCCTTTATTCAATAAAAAAATAGAAAAGGCTTGTATTGTATCATGGAATTCCGTTGTTTCCATAGTCCCACCACCTTGATTATTTCTTATATTATAGCAAACTTTTCTGAAAATAGGCATTTGCAAGAGGGACTGGAATAATAATATTTGGTGAGTGGATAAAATGAGGTGATTGTATGGAACAATCGATGCGTAAGAAAAATAACAATCAAATTAATATTGTATTAAACCATCGAAAGAAAATTTCGTTACCGGCATCAGAAAATAAAACGGTAATTTCAAGTGAAACCACTACTAAACATGAGATGTTGCAGAGAATTGAAGAAGAGATGGGAAAGCTTGTTGGGATGGATGAAATAAAAAAGATAATAAAAGAAATTTATGCTTGGATTTATGTAAATAAAAAAAGACAAGAGATGGGGTTGAAATCTGAGAAGCAAGTGCTTCACATGTTATTTAGGGGGAATCCCGGTACTGGGAAGACAACCGTTGCTAGAATGATAGGGAAATTGTTGTTTGAGATGAATATTTTATCGAAGGGGCATTTAGTTGAAGCAGAACGTGCTGATCTTGTGGGGGAGTATATCGGTCATACAGCGCAAAAGACGAGAGATTTAATAAAAAAGGCCATGGGAGGTATTTTGTTTATTGATGAGGCGTATTCTTTAGCACGGGGGGGAGAGAAGGATTTTGGGAAGGAAGCTATTGATACACTTGTGAAGCATATGGAAGATAAGCAGCACGGTTTTGTATTAATTTTAGCTGGATATTCAAGAGAGATGAATCATTTTCTTTCATTAAATCCAGGGTTACAATCTCGTTTTCCATTTATTATTGAATTTGCGGATTACTCGGTAAATCAGCTGTTGGAAATTGGAAAGAGAATGTATGAGGAGCGTGAATATCAGTTATCTAAAGAAGCGGAGTGGAAATTTCGAGATCATTTACATGCGGTAAAGTATTCGTCGCAAATTACATCGTTTAGTAATGGGCGATACGTACGGAATATTGTTGAAAAATCGATTCGTACACAAGCTATGCGATTGTTACAAGAGGATACGTATGATAAATATGATTTAATTGGGATATCAAGTATGGATTTAATGCTTGAAGAGGAGACGCACAGTACGTAAACTGTGCGTCTGTTTTTATGCATAAGTTCGTTTACTCTTTTTTTGCTTTTTCTTGGTGAGTTTTATGAAGACGTTCCATTTTAGCGCTCTTTTCGTGCGCTGAATTTGGATCATGTCCAAATTGGTTTACTGAGCTTTTTTGAACTCCTTTATTAACATGGTTTGTCATTTGCATTCACCTCGCTTTAAAAATTAGTATAAACATTATGTAAAGAAAAACTCGTTAGAAAAGAAAAACCTCTTTACGATATGTAAAGAGGTTAGATTGCTATTTATGCATTGAGCGCTCCTTTGTATCGATGCGTCTATGTGGTAAATGCCATTTGTAATGAATAGAAACCATGCGGAAGCAAACAATTAAAATGAATAAAGTGTATAGAGCCCAATCGCTAACGATGACTTTAGCGCCAATCAAAAAACCGGCTAAAATCGTCCAAAACGCATATACATCAGCTCGAAGGACGAGAGGTTTTCTACGTGCTAAAAGATCACGAATAATACCGCCGCCAATGCCAGTTAAAACAGCAGCTACAATTGTAGCGCTAATTGGTAAATTTAATTTTTGGGCGTATAGAGCTCCTTGTACGGCGAACGCTGATAAGCCGATGGCATCTGTGATGTTTTCCCACTTTTTCCAATGTTTAATTAATTTATTAGGAAAAAGAAAAATGATCGTCATTGATAATAGTGCGATTTGGAATAACATGTCTTGTTGCCAAAACGCGACGATTGGATAACCGATTAATAAATTACGAAGGGCACCTCCCCCAAATGCGGTTGCCATTCCTAAAATATATACCCCGAAAATATCATAATCCTCTTCCATTGCAACAATGGCTCCGCTTAGTGCGAAAGCGATTGTGCCTATGATGCTAAAAATCTCCCATGCCATGAATTTTCTCCCCCGCTAACTAGATGAAATGTGCTTCCTCTGCTATTATATTAGAAGGTTTAAATTTCGAAAAGGATGAGTGAACATATTTGATGGAAGAAAAAGAAAAAATCATATTAGTTGGCTGTCAATTGCCACAAGATGATGATGAAAAATTTATGCATTCCATGAAAGAGCTTGCATCGCTAGCGAAAACTGCGCGAGCGGAAGTGTTAGTATCAACGACGCAAAAGCGCCCGAAGTTTCATCCGGCGACTTATATAGGAAAAGGTAAACTAGAAGAGCTTGCAGCGTTGACGGAAGAATTAGAACCAGCTGTTATTGTTTTTAATAATGAGTTAACACCAAGTCAAATTCGGAATTTATCTTCAGTATTAGATGCGAGAGTGATTGACCGAACGCAGTTAATACTAGATATTTTTGCGCAACGTGCGAAATCGAGAGAGGGTAAGCTTCAAGTAGAATTAGCTCAATTGCAATATACAATGCCGCGCCTTATGGGACAAGGTCTTGCTTTATCACGTCTTGGTGGTGGAATTGGTACAAGGGGACCAGGAGAGACGAAGCTTGAGACAGATCGTCGTCATATTCGATCTCGTATTGATGAAATAAAGAGACAACTTGCGGTTGTTGTGGAGCATCGAAAGAGATATCGTGAGAGAAGAAAAGATAATAAAGTGTTTCAAGTTGCGTTAATTGGGTATACAAATGCAGGGAAATCTACGTTGTTTAATAGATTAACGGAAGCTGATACGTTTGAAGAAAACTTATTGTTTGCAACGCTAGATCCGACGACAAGAAAGATGCCGTTACCTTCTGGTTATACAGTGCTTTTGACTGATACGGTTGGTTTTATACAAGATTTACCTACGTCACTAATTGCTGCTTTTCGATCTACGTTAGAAGAAGTTGGGGAAGCGGATGTTATTTTACATGTTGTTGATTCAGCAGATCCTAATTATGTAGGACATGAGCAGACAGTAAAGCAATTATTGTCGGACCTTGAAATTAATCATATTCCTATTATTACGTTATATAATAAAAAAGATAAATTGCATCAAAACTTCATTCCATTTCCGAAAAGTGATTTCTTAATGACTAGTGCTTTTGAAGAAAGTGATTTATTGCGTATAAAAGAAGCGCTAGAAACGAAGATGAAGGAAGAAATGGATGATTATCAAGTGGAAATCCCTCCGAGTGAAGGTAGGTTATTAACGCTTTTAAAGACAGAAACAATATTAACTAAAATGGAGTTTCTAGAAGATAAATTTGTATATGATTGTACAGGGTATATATTTGCTCATTCATCGCTTAAGGGGCAATTAAAGAGATTTTTAGTGGAAGAAGGAGAAAATAATGTTTGATCGTTTGAAAAATGGAGAAAAAATTGCTCCAATTGTAAAAGAAGTAGAAAGTCAAATTACAGAAGTACATAAACATGTGGATGAAGTGATTGAGAGCAACCAATTTCGTGTATTAGAAAGTTTTCGTAAACATAAAATTAGCGATTCGCATTTTATTCCGACGACAGGTTATGGTTATGATGATATTGGTCGTGACACGTTAGAAAAAGTGTATGCTGATGTATTTGGGGCAGAAGCGGGTCTTGTTCGTCCACAAATTATTTCAGGTACTCACGCAATTTCGACAGCTCTATTCGGTATTTTACGTCCAGGAGATGAACTGCTATACATAACAGGAAAACCATATGATACGTTAGAAGAAATCGTTGGTGTACGCGGAAAAGGTGTAGGTTCATTTAAAGAATATAATATTGGCTATAACGCAGTTCCGTTAACTGAAGAGGGATTTGTAGACTTTGAAGCTGTTGCAGCTGCGATCCATAGTAATACGAAGATGATTGGTATTCAGCGTTCAAAAGGATATGCTACTCGTCCGTCGTTTACTGTTTCACAAATTAAAGAGATGATTGCGTTTGTGAAAGAGATTAAACCTGATGTTGTTGTATTTGTAGATAACTGCTATGGCGAATTTATTGAAGAAGAAGAGCCATGTCATGTTGGTGCGGACTTAATGGCAGGCTCTCTTATTAAGAATCCTGGCGGTGGAATTGTTAAAACTGGTGGTTACATTGTTGGTAAAGAGCAGTATGTTGAAGCGTGTGCATATCGTCTAACATCTCCAGGAATCGGTGCGGAAGCAGGGGCATCTTTATACAGTCTGCAAGAAATGTATCAAGGTTTCTTCTTAGCGCCGCATGTAGCGGGACAAGCGCTAAAAGGTGCGATTTTTACAGCTGCATTTTTAGAAAAGTTAGGGATGAATACATCACCAGCTTGGAATGCACCAAGAACAGATTTAATTCAGTCTGTTCAATTTGATGATAAAGATCGTATGATTGCGTTCTGTCAAGCGATTCAATATGCATCTCCAATTAATTCTCATTTCACTCCATATGCAAACTATATGCCGGGTTATGAAGATGATGTAATTATGGCTGCGGGGACGTTTATTCAAGGTGCAAGTATTGAGCTGTCGGCTGATGGTCCGATTCGTCCGCCTTATGTTGCTTACGTGCAAGGTGGGTTAACTTATTCGCATGTAAAGATTGCGATTTGTTCTGCGATTGATGCGTTAATTGAAAAAAAACTATTAACAATTTCTTAAAGGAAAGCTGTCGATTTCGGCAGCTTTTTTCGTGTGAAAGTAATGATTTGTGCCATTAGAAAAAAATGAAAAAATTCACAAAAAAATCATGTAAGAAAAGCTAACATCTATTGACACTAAACATAACATGGTATAAAATGAGAAACAGTTAAGGCGAAGGAGGAACTGAAACAATGAAAGAAGATAGACGTTCTGCTCCGCTGTTTCCAATTGGTATTGTAATGGATTTAACACAATTATCTGCACGTCAAATTCGCTACTATGAAGAGCATAATCTTATTTTTCCAACCCGTACAAAAGGGAATCGTAGATTATTTTCATTTAACGATGTAGATAAATTGTTGGAAATTAAAGATTTGTTAGATCAAGGCTTAAATATGGCCGGAATTAAACAAGTATTGCAAATGAAAGAAAATCAAACAGAAGCAGTGAAAGTAAAAGAAGAAACGAAAGAAATTTCAAAATCCGAGCTTCGCAAAATTCTTCGAGATGAACTACAACATACAGGTAGATTTAATCGGACCTCATTGCGACAAGGTGACATTTCAAGGTTTTTTCACTAAAGATAACTGATTCTGAAGGTGTTTAGAGGGACTAAGGAGGAATTTATAATGGCTAGGTACACAAAAGAAGATATTTTCCGTTTGGCGAAAGAAGAGAATGTAAAGTATATCCGTCTGCAATTTACGGACCTTTTAGGGGTAATTAAAAACGTAGAAATTCCAGTGAGCCAATTAACAAAAGCTCTTGATAACAAAATGATGTTTGATGGATCTTCTATTGAAGGTTTCGTACGTATTGAAGAATCTGATATGTATTTATATCCGGATTTAGATACTTGGGTAATTTTCCCTTGGACAGCTGAAAAAGGTAAAGTAGCTCGTTTAATCTGTGATATTTACAATGCTGATGGTACTCCATTTGATGGTGACCCACGTAACAACTTAAAGCGTGTGTTAAAAGAAATGGAAGCATTAGGATTCTCAGATTTCAATCTTGGACCAGAGCCAGAATTCTTCCTATTTAAAGTTGATGAAAAAGGAAATCCAACATTAGAATTAAACGATAACGGTGGATACTTCGACCTTGCGCCGATGGATCTAGGGGAAAACTGTCGTCGTGATATCGTTCTTGAACTTGAAGAAATGGGCTTTGAAATTGAAGCATCTCACCATGAGGTTGCGCCAGGTCAACATGAAATTGACTTTAAATATGCAAATGCAATTCGCTCATGTGATGACATTCAAACATTCAAGCTTGTTGTAAGAACGATTGCTCGTAAACATGGTTTACACGCAACATTTATGCCGAAACCATTATACGGTGTGAACGGTTCAGGTATGCACTGTAACTTATCACTATTTAAAAATGGTGAGAACGTATTCTTCGATCAAAACGGTGATTTACAATTAAGTGATGATGCTCGTCACTTCATCGCAGGTATTTTAAAACATGCGCCAGCATTTACAGCGGTAGCAAACCCAACTGTAAACTCTTACAAGCGTTTAGTACCTGGATATGAAGCTCCATGTTACGTAGCATGGTCTGCACAAAACCGTAGTCCGTTAGTGCGTATCCCTGCATCTCGTGGTATTAGTACACGCGTAGAAGTACGTAGTGTTGACCCAGCTGCGAACCCGTATTTAGTAATGGCTACATTATTAGCAGCAGGTCTTGATGGAATTAAAAATAAATTAACTCCACCAGCTGCAGTAGACCGTAACATCTACGTAATGACAAAAGAAGAGCGTGAAGAAGCAGGTATCGTTGACTTACCAGCAACATTAGCGCAAGCGTTAGTTACTTTACAATCTAATGAAATCGTATGTGGCGCATTAGGTGATCATTTACTTGAGCACTTCATTGAAGCAAAAGAAATTGAGTGGGATATTTTCCGCACGCAAGTTCACCAATGGGAACGCGATCAATATATGTCTCTATACTAAGAGAGAAAAAAGCCCTAATACTACGGTATTAGGGCTTTTTTTATTTGTGGCAAATATAAAGGCTTGTGAAATGAATTGGATGGGTGCCCGCAAAAAGTCATGTGGATTATTTAAAATGCGTGCTAGCTATGAATGAAAATGTGGAAGTTGAAATATGGTGTGGATGTATTTAATTCGAAAATTAAGTATTGAAAAATATAGTACCTTGCAATAAACAATACTAAGTGGTATATTATGGATAAAATAACTACCGTTTATTGAACAGTACTAAAATGAGAAAGGGGGATTGTCCTTGAACGTTCAGTTTAAAAAAGGTGTGTTAGAACTATGTGTTTTGGCACTAGTGAAACGTAAAGATAGTTACGGTTATGAACTTGTTCAGCAAATCTCTAATAAATTTTTAATATCGGAAGGTTCTGTATATCCGTTATTACGTCGTTTAACGAAAGAGGGATATTTTCAAACGTATTTAAAAGAATCCACGGAAGGACCGCCCCGTAAATATTATCAACTAACAGAGCAAGGGGAGATGCAACTTACGTTATTAGTAACAGAGTGGCGTGATTTTGCTAAAGGTGTTCAAGAAATTATTGAAGGGGTGGAATGGGATGAGTAAAGAGCAGTTTCTTAAAGAATTATCAAGTCATCTTAGAAAGTTACCAGAAGAAGAGCGACAAGATATTTTATTTGATTATGAAGAGCACTTTCAGTTTGGGATGGAAGAGGGGAAAACTGAATCAGAAATGATAAAAGGACTTGGCTCTCCGAAAGTAATTGCGAAAGACTTACTTGCGATGTATCGATTTGATGAAATGAAAAAAGATCCGTCGACTTCAAATGTGACAAGAGCTGTCATGGCAGCGGTTGGACTTAGTTTGTTTAATTTTATTATTGTGTTAGGCCCGTTAGTTGCAATTATAGCTTTTATATTTTCCTTTTGGGTCGGTGGGATTGCTAGTGTAGTGACACCATTTTTCGTTATTGTAAAAGTATTTATGGGCACTTTCATATGGTTGGATCTTTTCGTTAGTATAACGTTTGTCGGAGTAGGTTTGTTGTTATGTATTGTAGCTTATTATAGTACGAAGTGGTTTAAAAGATTATGTGTACGCTATGTAGTCTGGAACTTCAAAATGATAAAAGGGGAGTAGATGATGAAAAAGATATTATTAGTAGCTATCGCTTGTATCATTATTGGAGTAATAGGGATTTCACAAACATATGAAAAAGCAGTACAAACTGCAGAAAAAGGAGATAAAGAGGACGTAATTAAAAACGAAACGCTAAAAAATGTAGAAGTTAAGTTAGATGCTGGAGATATTGTTGTCCAAAAATCTCCTGATTCCTCTTTTTATGTAAAGCAAAAAGGAGACGTAAGTAAACAGGAGATTCGTATTGCTGAAGATGGTGATACATTAAAAATCATAGGGGAAATAGAAAAAGGTGTTTCATTTGATTTTTCATTTTACAATTTCGGATTTCAAACGCCTACATTGACTATATTAGTACCTGAACGTTCTTATCAAGAGATAAAAGTAAATTCATCCGCTGGACAAATAGAAATAAGTAATGTGAAAAGTGACCGCGTAAGTGTTGAAACACTCGCCGGAGAAGTGGATTTGAAACATGTAACAGCAAAGAGTGTGGAGGGGTCTACAAAAGCTGGTGAGGTGAATTTTAAAAAAGTAATAGGGAAAGTAACAGCAAAAACGGCTAGTGGGGATATAGATATTATTGATCATGATTCTAAATATGATTTAGAGGTAAGTTCAACTGCTGGAGATGTAGATATTACTTTATTGGAAAAACCACAAGATGCAGTTATAACTGGGCAAACTGCTGCTGGAGACGTGACAATTTTTAATGAAGACAATAAAAATATAACGATTGGTAATGGTAGTAAAAAGATTAGCGGTAAAACCGCTGCTGGAGATGTTACTATTGAAACGCGTTAATAATTAATGAAACGTATTCTTTTGAATGAACGGAAATCTATCAAAATATAAAAAGAAGATAATTACCTATATAAATAAGGGAATTATCTTCTTTTTATTATTTTTAATGTAAATCACGATATACGCCAATTACTTTTCCAATAACTGACACTTGTTTTAAAATAATAGGTTCTAGTGAAGAGTTTTCCGGTTGTAGACGGAAATGATCTTTTTCTTTATAGAAACGTTTAACAGTTGCTTCGTTATCTTCTGTTAAAGCAACTACAATTTCACCGTTGTATGCAGACTGTTGTTGGCGAACAACAACTAAATCACCATCAAAGATACCGGCTTCAATCATGCTATCTCCAGAAATGCGTAACATAAACACTTGATCTGCTCCAGCAACGATACTAGCTGGAAGTGGGAAGTGATCTTCTACACTTTCGACTGCTGTAATCGGTAAACCGGCAGTAACTTTTCCGATGATTGGAACTTGAATAACAGATTGTGTTTCCGTTCGGTTGTCACCTAAAATTTCAATTGCGCGTGGTTTTGTTGGATCGCGTCGAATATATCCCTTTTCTTCTAGTCGTGATAAATGTCCGTGCACTGTAGAACTAGAAGCAAGGCCGACTGCTTGACCGATTTCACGTACGGAAGGTGGATATCCTTTTTCTTGTACTTTTAGCTTAATAAAGTCGAGAATGTCTTGCTGGCGTTTCGTTAACTTTTCCATGTTTTCTAACACCTCGTTTTCTTTCATTTTTCTTATTATTAAGTATAACATGCGAAAAAATATTCTACAAACATAAGTTCGAACGAAAGGCAAATTTATGATACACTATAAGGAAAATATAGTGAGAAAGAAGGGTTCAAAATGAATGCAATTATTTATGCACGTGTGAGCACAACAAAAGAAGAACAGGAAACATCATTATTGCGTCAAAAAGATGAATTATTGCATTTAGCTGAGCGCTATCAAATGGATGTTACAAAGGTAATTGAGGAGCAGGCTAGCGGTTATACAATTGAACGTGATGGCATATTAGAAGTGCTAGATACAATTCGAGATGAACAAGTTGATGTACTACTTATACAAGATGAAACGCGTCTTGGTAGAGGAAATGCAAAGATTGCGTTAATGCATTGTTTACATAAAGAGGGGATAAAAGTTTATACGCACACGCATAGTGGTGAATTACAGCTTTCAGATTCTGATTCGATGGTGCTAAATATAATTGGGATCGTTGAAGAGTATCAAAGAAAGATCCACAATTTAAAAATTAAACGTGGCATGCAAAGAGCAGTGGAGAAAGGATTTCGTCCAGAAAATAATTTGAAAAATCGTCATTTAAGCGTAGGACGTGAGAAAAAAGAAGTGCCAATTGAGGAAATTGTACGTTTGCGCCGGAATGAATTAACTTTTGAAGAAATTGCAGCAACACTTCGTGGTTTTGGTCATGATGTTTCAAAAGCAACTGTACATCGAAGGTATGTAGAATATACAAAGCAATTGCTTGATAAAGAGGAATAACTATTGTATGATAATAATCAGTTTTGAGTAGAAGGGGGATTCGAGATGCCAAGTCAAGAACTCATTGAACGCATTAACTTCTTAGCGAAAAAAGCAAAAGCTGAAGGCTTAACTGAAGAAGAACAACGTGAGCGCCAATCGCTTCGTGAACAATATTTAAAAGGATTTCGTCAAAATATGTTAAACGAATTAAAAGGAATTAAAGTCGTTAACGAAGAAGGCACGGACGTTACACCGGCGAAATTAAAAGCTTTAAAAAAGCAGGATAATGCAAAATTAAATTAAAAGATGGGCATAGCCCATCTTTTTTTATTTGTTAAAATTGTTATTTAATAACTTTCCAGTTTTCATTTTTCGTTGCTTCTATCCTTTTATGCTTCAATATATAGTTAGCGATAAGTTCAGACATATCTGTTGGTATGTCTTTTACTACTGGTTTATTTTGAAACATAAAGAAGTTCCCGCCACCGCTTGCACGATAATTATTCATAACAACGTCATATTCTTCATTCATATTAAGAGGAGTGCCTTTATACTGCAAAGACTCTACTCTCTCTCCAATTGGTTTTGAAATGTTTAATACATACGAAATCCCTTCCCACATATCGTAATTATAGTGTTGTGGTTTTGGTTCTATATAGGTAGGGTTTACGATGATGGTTCCATCTGCTTTTAATGTGAAATAAGAAGCAGAGAGTTCGAGAGCATCTTTTATATCCGCTCCAGTTATTCTAATTACTTTTAATGTATTTGGATAAATATAATTAGAAACGATGTCACGCATTGTTACATGTTTCGGGAAACCTGGAGATGTATTATGAAACAAACTTGTACAAGAAATTGAAACATTAGCTATATCCATCTGTATTTTATTTATGAATTCAATAAAAGGATGGTCTTGCAAACGTGTTTGCATAGCATCGGAAATTTGCATATCCCCATAAATTATTCCGATAGGTTTATCAAGCCAATTTTGTGTTTTCTCTTCATAATTGGCAACCAAGGAAAGAACATCTTGGTCTGCCGCAATTCCTTGTACGGGCAATAACTCTGAATAACTCTCTTTTTTCACCCATTTTTGTTCTGCTTTTTCGAATGTTACTGTTACTTTTCCAACTGAGTGTCCATTGCATCCGGTCTGTAAAATTGTTACACCATTAATCACGGTGTGAGCGATTTCTCGGTGTTGGTGGCCTGTTAGTAAAATATCTATGCCTTCAATTTCATGGCACATTGCATATCCTTGGTTTTCACCTGTTAAAACTTCAGTCGGTACTCCGGTTTGTAAATCACGTTCAAATCCCCCGTGATAGGCTACGACTAGTAAATCTGGTTTTTCATGTTTACGGATGTAAGAAACCCATTTTTTTGTTGTTTCAAATGCATCTTCAAATTGTAAATCTTTAATATGATGTGCTTGTTCCCAATGGGGGATGTAATGCGTTGTCACCCCTAAAATAGCAATTTTTATATTTGATTCAATATGTTTTATTATATATGGTTTCCCGAAATAAGGTTCTTTTCTGTTTTTATCTAAAATGTTTGCTGATAGATAAGGGGAATTTGCAGTAGCCACAGCATTATTTAATATATCCATTCCGTAATTAAATTCATGATTTCCGATAATTGCAATGTCATACTCTAAGTAGTTGGCTAATAAGGACATTGGGTTTTCCATATCTTTTTCGTATGTAGCGTAATGATAAGTAAATGGTGTTCCTTGAATGAAGTCCCCGTTATCAATCAGAAGAACGTTTGCATTTTGAGAACGTTCTTTTTTTATGAGAGTAGAAATTTTAGCTAAACCAATTTCTGCTTTGGAGTTATCTTGGTAGTGAATTGGATACACAGTACCATGTACATCGCTTGTTAATAAAATATTTAAAGTTACAATTTGATTTTGATTCAACGCCATTCACCTTTTCTATAGTTATCTTTCAATTAATCATATCAAATATATGAAAAGAATTTTAATGTGAATGTATAGAATGTGTAAAGATTCTGTAAATAAGCAATTATTTGAAAAAATATGTGATATATTTCTTCATGTTTATGGAAGGTTATTTTATAACAACGAAAAATGGAGGCATTAACATGTTGAAAAAAGTTTTTGCAATGAGCACAACAGTTGTACTAGCAGCGGGATTATTAAGTGGATGTGGAACGAAGGAATCAAGTGCAAGTAAAAATGAAGATACGAAAAAAGGCTATGTACCGAAGACACTAAATGTTCAATTTGTTCCTTCTCAAAATGCAGATACGTTAGAGGCGAAGGCAAAACCATTGGAAAAGCTATTAAGTGATAAATTAAACATTCCGGTAAAAGTTAGTATTTCAACGAATTACAATACAATTGTAGAAGCGATGGCATCTAAGCAAGTAGATGTAGGCTTTTTACCTCCAACAGCGTATGTGTTAGCGCATGAGAAAAAGGCTGCAAACGTAATTTTACAGGCGCAACGTTTTGGGGTAGATGATGAAACTGGAGCTCCGACAAAGGATTTAGTAGATGTTTATAAATCAGAGTTTGTTGTTAAGAAAGATTCTAATATTAATAGTGTAAAAGATTTAAAAGGTAAAAAAATTGGCTATCAAGATGTAACATCATCAGCGGGTTATGTATGGCCTGCGGCTGTATTGTTAAAAGAGGGAATCGATCCGCTAAAGGATGTGAAACCTGTTACATTAAAAGGTCATGATCAGTCACTTATTGCTCTTTTAAATGGTGATGTAGATGCAGCTGTTGTATTCCAAGATGCTCGCAATATTGTAAAAAAAGATTATCCGAATATATTCGATCAAACGAAAATAGTAAAATTTACGGAGAAAATTCCAAACGATACGATTTCTGTACGTTCTGATTTAGATGCAGAGTGGAGCAAGAAATTACAGGATGCTTTCATTGAAATAGGAAAGAATGAGGAAGGGCACAAAATCATTAAAGAAGTATACTCACATGAAGGATACGTTAAATCTGATGATAGTAAATTTGATATCGTTCGTGAATATGGAAAGAAAGTGAAAACGCAATAATACATATGGAAATGGCGACTAACTGGAAAGTGTGTGATTTCAGTTAGTTTGCCGTTTTTCAGTTATTGATAATACATAGAAGGTAGGTAAGATGTGTGATAGAGTTTCGAAATGTTTCCAAAGTGTATCCGAATGGTACAAAAGGATTGAATAATATAAACTTGAAAATTCAAAAAGGTGAGTTTGTTGTAATGGTCGGGCTATCCGGTGCTGGAAAATCAACACTTCTCAGATCGGTAAATCGCCTTCATGAAATCACAGAAGGAGAAATCATTATTGAAGGGGAGTCTATTACTGCTGCAAAAGGAAAAGGATTACGACGCATGCGCCGAGATATTGGTATGATTTTTCAAGGCTTTAACCTTGTGAAGCGATCAACGGTACTGAAGAATGTATTAGCTGGGCGGGTTGGATATCATTCTACATTGCGTACAACGTTAGGTCTGTTTCCGAAAGAGGACGTGGAGCTTGCATTCCAGGCGCTGAATAGAGTGAATATCTCAGAAAAAGCATATGCACGAGCTGATGAATTATCAGGGGGACAACAGCAACGTGTATCAATTGCTAGAGCATTGGCACAAGAAGCGAAAATCATATTGGCAGATGAGCCTGTTGCTTCGTTAGATCCTCTGACAACAAAGCAAGTAATGGATGATTTGAAGAAAATTAATGAAGATTTTGGAATTACGACAATTGTAAACTTACATTCTATTGATTTAGCGAGGCAATATGCTACTCGTATTATTGGATTACATGCTGGTGAAATTGTTTTTGATGGATTAGTAGAAGAGGCAACGGATGAAAAATTCGCTGAAATTTATGGGGACGTAGCTCAGAAAAGCGCATTATTAGAGGTGGCAGCTAAATGAATGAAGTGACGATATATTCGAAATCGATACCGAAGCCGCCGAGTAAATTGAAACATATGTTAACGGTTATTTTAGTTATTTTACTGTTGTGGGGTAGTAGTGTACAGGTCGACGCATCATTTTCAAAACTAGTAGTTGGTTTTCCAAATATGATGGATTTATTGAAGGAAATGGTGCCACCAGATTGGAGTTATTTTCAAATTATTACAACAGCAATGTTAGATACAATACGTATGGCGATTATTGGAACGACTTTAGGGGCGATTTTAGCCATTCCACTTGCACTATTTGCGGCAAGTAATGTATTTACTAGTGTATTTTTGTACAGTCCAGCTCGATTGATTTTAAATTTTATACGAACAATACCAGATTTATTATTAGCGGCTATTTTTGTAGCGATTTTTGGAATAGGACCACTTCCAGGTATTTTGGCTCTTACTTGTTTCTCCGTTGGACTCGTAGCGAAATTATTGTATGAGTCAATTGAATCAATTGATCCAGGTCCATTAGAAGCGATGACAGCTGTAGGAGCGAATAAGGTGCAATGGATAGTTTATGGGGTCATTCCGCAAGTGAAAGCGCACTTCGTCTCCTATGTACTTTATACATTTGAGGTGAATGTACGTGCAGCAGCTGTTCTAGGTTTAGTAGGAGCAGGTGGGATTGGATTATATTATGATCGCACACTTGGATTTTTACAATATCAACAAACTGCTTCTATTATTATTTATACCCTTGTTGTTGTATTGCTAATTGATTATATAAGTACAGTGTTGCGGGGGAAATTATAATGAGTAAAACGACAATAATCGTACCAAAACCGAAGAAACCGAGTATATATCGCTGGATTATTTTTATAGCACTTACAGTTATATATGTATGGGCCTTTTCAGGAGTCCCGCTAGAGGGAATAAAGAATACGGCGGGAGAAATTACAAAAGCAATTATGACAGGCGTATTGAACCCAGATTGGTCGTATGTATCTTTGCCAGATGGTGAAGATTTATTACACGGTTTAATTGATACGTTGGCAATTGCGATATTAGGTACATTTATTTCTGCTTTTTTATCTGTTCCATTTGCTTTTTGGGCGGCAACGAATATGAGTAGTGGAAAATTAACTTCAGGAACTGGGAAATTTGTACTTAGTTTTGTTCGTACATTTCCTGAATTAGTTATGGCTCTTTTATTTATAAAAGCTGTTGGTCCAGGCTCTTTTGCCGGAGTTCTAGCTTTAGGGTTACACTCTATCGGAATGTTAGGGAAACTATATTCGGAAGGAATTGAAAATATAGATAAGGGACCGACGGAAGCGTTAATAGCAACGGGTGCAAATCGGTTTCAAATACTTTGGTATGCCGTATTACCACAAGTGTTACCGGATTTTCTATCGTATACGTTATACAGGTTTGAAATTAATGTACGATCCGCTGCGATTTTAGGTGTTATTGGAGCAGGTGGTATTGGTACGCCATTAATTTTTGCACTTAGTTCACGTAATTGGTCTCGTGTGGGAATTATTTTATTAGGTATCATTTTAATGGTAATTATAATTGATTTTATTTCAAGTTCTATTCGTAAGCGGATTATTTAATTTGTTTTAAAAGCATCTAATTCAGATGCTTTTTTGTATTTTTAAAGGTTATCAAAAAGGAGATATATCAGAAATTAGTATATTTGTATAAATACACAGATAATTATATTTATTTTTAAAATAAAAACAATTAAAAAGTATGTCATATTGAATGCCCATACATTCCCTAAATCACTGTGTTTTTTATGGAAAATCAAAAAAACATCAACATATTTGTCGATACATGTTGTATAATCTTGCGTGGGAAGCTATCATATAAATGTATAAAACGTTTACTAACATACGCGAAGGGAAGAATAGCATGTCACATTCAATCGAACAACTTTCTATCAACACGATTCGCACATTATCCATTGATGCGATTGAAAAAGCAAACTCTGGTCACCCAGGAATGCCAATGGGTGCAGCACCAATGGCTTATACATTATGGACTCAATTTATGAAACACAATCCAAATAACCCAACGTGGTTTAACCGCGATCGTTTCGTATTATCTGCAGGTCATGGCTCAATGTTACTATACAGTCTACTTCATCTATCTGGTTATGACTTAACAATGGATGATTTAAAGAACTTCCGTCAATGGGGAAGCAAAACTCCAGGACATCCTGAGTATGGTCACACAGCAGGTGTAGACTCAACAACTGGTCCACTTGGACAAGGTATTGCAACTGCTGTAGGTATGGCAATGGCTGAAAGACATTTAGCGGCTAAATACAACCGTGATGCGTATAATGTAGTAGATCATCATACATACGCTATTTGTGGTGATGGAGATTTAATGGAAGGCGTTTCTGCTGAAGCATCTTCATTAGCTGCTCATTTACAATTAGGTCGTCTTGTTGTACTTTACGATTCAAACGATATTTCATTAGATGGCGATTTAAATCGTTCATTCTCTGAAAGTGTAGAAGATCGTTACAAAGCATACGGATGGCAAGTAATCCGTGTTGAGGATGGAAATGATATTGAAGCAATCGCAAAAGCAATTGAAGAAGCGAAAGCTGACGAAAAACGCCCAACGCTAATTGAAGTAAGAACGACAATTGGTTTCGGTTCTCCAAACAAATCAGGAAAATCAGCTTCACATGGTTCTCCACTTGGTGTAGACGAAACAAAATTAACGAAAGAAGCATACGCTTGGACTGCTGAACAAGACTTCCATGTAGCAGAAGAAGTATATGACAACTTCCGTAAAACAGTACAAGATGTTGGTGAAACGACGCAAGCTGCGTGGAACACGATGCTCGGTGAATATGCACAAGCATATCCAGAATTAGCAAACGAACTGCAAGCAGCAATGAACGGTCTTCTTCCAGAAGGTTGGGAACAAAGCTTACCAACTTATGAATTAGGATCAAAAGCAGCAACACGTAATTCTTCAGGTGCTGTAATTAATGCAATTGCAGAGTCTGTACCATCATTCTTCGGTGGATCTGCTGACCTTGCTGGTTCTAACAAAACATACATGAATAACGAAAAAGACTTTACAAGAGCTGATTACAGCGGAAAAAACATTTGGTACGGTGTACGTGAGTTCGCAATGGGTGCAGCAATGAACGGTATCGCACTTCATGGCGGTTTAAAAACTTACGGTGGTACGTTCTTCGTATTCTCTGACTACTTACGTCCAGCAATTCGTCTTGCAGCATTAATGCAATTGCCTGTAACGTATGTATTCACACATGATAGTATCGCTGTTGGTGAAGATGGTCCAACACATGAGCCGGTTGAACAATTAGCAGCACTTCGTGCAATGCCAAACGTTTCTGTTATTCGTCCAGCAGACGGTAACGAATCAGTTGCAGCTTGGAGACTAGCTCTAGAATCTACAAAAACACCAACTGCATTAGTGTTAACTCGTCAAGATCTTCCAACATTAGAAGGTGCAAAAGACGATACTTATGAAAAAGTAGCAAAAGGTGCATATGTAGTTTCTGCAAGCAAGAAAGAAACTGCTGATGTAATCTTAATTGCAACTGGATCTGAAGTAAGCTTAGCGATCGAAGCGCAAAAAGCTCTAGTAGCAGACGGCGTTGATGCAGCTGTTGTTAGCATGCCATCTATGGATCGCTTCGAAGCTCAAACTGCTGAGTACAAAGAATCTGTACTACCAAAAGCAGTAACGAAACGTTTCGCAATTGAAATGGGTGCTACATTCGGATGGCACCGTTACGTAGGCCTTGATGGAGATGTACTAGGTATCGACACATTCGGTGCTTCTGCTCCTGGTGAGAAGATTATGGAAGAGTATGGATTTACTGTAGAGAACGTTGTTCGTAAAGTAAAAGAAATGCTTTAATGATTTTAGAAAAATCTCTCCAGCATGGGGAGATTTTTCTATGTAATTGAGTTTTTTCGACAGGAAAAGTTTTTTCTCTCTCCGTAGTCAGACAATCATTGCAAATCTTCTCTTATATAATGTAGGGAAAAGGTTGTCCAGATCGGGAGGGGAAAAATGAAAACGTATGAATTGTATTTAATTCAAGAGGATATTGCGAAAGCTTACTTTGGTCGTGAATATTTGTTTTTTGATTTATTTGCTCGATTTTCAGAATCTGGGTTCCTTTCGGAGAAGAAAGTATTATATAAACAAATGACGTATATTACGATGCCGTTACAAGTAATGAAAATTCATCATAAATTAGAACAAGCTTTGCGTGTTCTTGGTAAATATGAAAGAACAAATCATACTCATACGCTTTATACAGGAGCCGAATACGGAGAAATAATGGTGAAACCACAATATATTCGAATAAATACTTCTGGAAATGTATCCATGGAAACAACTTTCTTTGAGGTGCTTAGAAAGTGTGAGTTAACATTTTTAGCGATGGATTATGAAAATAAAAAGTACGGTTGGTTAAATCCTCTCAAACAAGTACGAACATATGTGTAAAAAATGTCGAATAGTATCTTGTCTTATTGAAAAGGTTTTAGTACACTGTAAGGTAGACAACATGAAGGAGGAAAAGATATGCCAATGTGGTTAGGTATTCTAGTGGGCGTAGTAGCACTAGTAGCAGGCGTGGCGTTAGGATTTTTCATTGCCCGCAAATACATGATGAATTACTTACAAAAAAATCCACCAATTAACGAACAAATGTTAAAAATGATGATGATGCAAATGGGACAAAAACCTTCCCAAAAGAAAATCAATCAAATGATGAGCGCGATGAACAAGCAACAAACAAAATAAGCGCAAAAGGGCACTCTTACCGAGTGCCCTTTTCTTTTGGTTATAAAACATATTTAAAACTTTTAAATATTCTGTATTTTTGTTACACTGAAAACATCGCTCATTTTAAGGGAGGAGGATAAATATGAAAGTGTTTTTTAATTTAGCTTGGTTTTTTAAGCAAGAAAAACGAGCGTACATAATCGGAATTATTATGTTATTTGGTGTCGCGCTTCTTGAACTTGTAGCGCCAAGAGTACTAGGGATTGTAGTAGATGAAATTAATAGTGGAACATTAACGTCTGAAAAATTGTTGAACTGGGTTATTCTATTAGTAGTTGTAGGAATTATGATGTATATATTACGTTACTTATGGCGTATTATGATTTTTGGATCTTCTTTAAAACTAGCTCGTCAACTGCGAAAGAATCTATATGAACATTTTACTAAGATGAGCCCATCCTTTTATCAATCACGTCGCACAGGCGATTTGATGGCACATGCGACAAATGATATTCAGGCGATTCAGCAAACTGCGGGGGCAGGTGTTTTAACACTCGTCGATTCATTAGCTGTTGGAGGATGTGTACTCGTAGCGATGGGATTTACAATTAGTTGGAAGTTAACGTTATTAAGTTTAATTCCGATGCCAATTGTAGCTATTTCTACAAATTATTATGGAACTTTATTGCATAGAAGATTTCATAAGGCACAGCAATCGTTTTCTGAAATCAATGATAAAGTACAAGAAAGTATGAGTGGGATGAAGGTAATTCGCTCACTTGGACAAGAGAAAGAGGATTTACAAGCGTTTCGGAAAAAATCTGAAGATGTCGTACATAAAAATATGCTAGTTGCACGTATTGACTCGTTATTCGATCCAACGATTTCCTTAATTGTCGGATTTTCATTTTTGATCGCAATTTGTTACGGATCATTATTAGTCGTACGAGGTGAATTAACTGTAGGGGAATTAGTAACATTTACAACGTACTTAGGGACACTTGTATGGCCAATGTTAGCTTTTGGATGGCTATTTAATATTATGGAGCGTGGACGTGCTTCGTATGATCGTGTGGAGAAAATATTTTCACAAACTTCAGATGTAGTGAATAAAGAAAATGCTATACATGCTATAGCAAGTGGTGATGTTTCGTTTGCTGTTGATTCGTTTTCTTATAAAAAGAATGAACTATTAAACTTAAAAGATATTTACTTTAACTTAAGAAAAGGTGAAACGTTAGGAGTTGTAGGGCGTACCGGTGCAGGGAAGACGACGTTATTAAAATGTTTAATTCGAGAGTATGATCATTTTAATGGTGAATTAAAAGTTGGGGAGCGGGATATTCGAGATTTAACACTTCACGGTGTGCGTTCTGCAATTTCATATGTACCGCAAGATCACTTTTTATTTTCAGCGAGTATTGGGGAGAACATTGCTTTTGGAAAGGCCGATGCTACATATAAAGAAATTAGCCGAGCTGCTGATATTGCTTGTGTTCATAATGATATATTTCAATTTCCAGAAGGGTATGACACTGTAGTAGGTGAAAGGGGCGTTTCACTATCAGGAGGTCAAAAACAGAGAATCTCTATTGCGCGTGCATTATTAACAAATGCTGAAATTTTAATATTAGATGATTGTTTATCAGCCGTAGATGCAAAAACAGAAGAAACTATTTTAACTGCATTGAAACGAGAAAGGGCAGAGAAAACGACGATTATTACTGCCCATCGTTTAAGTGCTATTCAGCATGCAAATCTTATTCTTGTTATTGATGAAGGTAAGGTTATGCAGCGAGGGACACATGAGCAATTAATGAAAGAAAATGGTTGGTATAAAGAAATGTACGAAAGCCAGCAGTTAGAGGCGTTAGTAGAGAAAGGAGGCGTATGATGGCTGAGAAAAAACGGAGTGATTTAAGAAGGTTGCTTTCTTATATGAGGCCCTATAAAGGGTTATTGGCGTTAGCATTTTTATTTCTAGTTGGTGCAACTGTAACTGAAATGATGGGTCCTTTTTTAATTAAACAATTTCTTGATGAACACTTAGTGCCAGGTAACTTTGAACAATCAGCACTTGTAACCCTATTTGTAGTGTATATTATTGCTCATTTATTAAAAGTATTATTTACTTACTTAGACTTATTGTACTTTCAAAATATCGCTTTTAAGATTGTCCAAGATATGCGAGTTGAAGTGTATGAACATGTTCAAAAATTGTCATTAAGCTTCTTTGATCGTACGCCGATTGGTACACTCGTATCTCGCATAACGAATGATACAGAAGCGATTAAGGATTTTTATGTTAGTGTACTATCAACATTCGTGAAAAATGTAGTCTTTTTAGTAGGGATTTTAGTAGCGATGTTTTTATTAGATGTAAAATTAGCGCTATTTTCGCTCATATTAATTCCGGTAATGTTTGCAATTATGGTGTTGTATCAACGGAAAAGTGCAGCTTTTTATTTAGAGGTACGTAATCAGCTGAGTATATTAAATGCAAAGTTAAATGAGTCCATTCAAGGTATGAATATTGTTCAGGTGTTCCGGCAAGAAAAGCGGATGAGAAAAGAATTTGAAGAAGTGAACAATAAACATTTTAGTGCTGGACGTCGTACATTGAAATTAGATGCATTACTTTTACGTCCAGCAACAGATCTTGTTCATATTGTAGCAATTGCGTTAGTACTTGGTTTATTCGGAATCGATGCTTTAAAGAGTCCTGTTGAAGTAGGGGTTTTATATGCTTTCGTTAACTATATTCATCGTTTCTTCCAGCCGGTAAATGAGATGATGATGAAACTATCTTTCTTCCAACAAGCGCTTGTTTCATCATCGCGTGTATTTCATTTAATGGATGATAAAGATTTAGCTCCTGTTCAAATGGGGAGTGAACAGCCAGGAATAGCTAATGGGGAAATTCAGTTTAAAGATGTTACTTTTTCATATGATGGAAAGCGTGACGTTTTAAAAAATGTATCTTTTCACGTAAAGCCAGGGCAAACGGTTGCTTTCGTAGGGCATACTGGTAGCGGAAAGAGTACGATTATGAATTTATTAATGAGATTTTACAATATTAAATCAGGAAATATTGTAATAGACGGAGTAGATTTAGAGAAGTTTGAAGAACAAGAAATTCGAAAGAAAATTGGTCTTGTGCTGCAAGATGCATTTTTATTTGCTGGAAATGTAAAGCAAAACATTCGTATGTATAATGAAGAGATTACGGATGAAGAGATAGAGGAAGCAGCGCGATTTGTGCAAGCGAATACGTTTATTGAAAAATTACCAGAGCAGTATGATACAGAAGTAGTCGAAAGAGGAGCTGCATTTTCTAGTGGTCAAAGGCAATTAATTGCTTTTGCTAGAACGATAGCAACTAATCCGAAAGTATTAGTGTTAGATGAAGCGACGGCAAATATTGATACAGAAACAGAAGAGGCTATCCAAACGGCATTGCAGCAAATGCGAAAAGGTAGAACAACGATAGCGATAGCGCACAGATTGTCTACAATCCAAGATGCGGATCAAATATTTGTTATGCATGAAGGGGAAATTGTAGAAAGCGGAACACATCAAGAGTTACTTAGTGAACGAGGACTTTACTACAATATGTACTTACTACAAAATAAAGGGAGTTTGCAAAAGGCTTTGTAATTACAAGGCCTTTTTTGCGGTGTTAAAAGTGTATTAATGGAGTTTTTGGTGAAGGGTGGTTTCAATTTCACTTTTTTCTTAAACAACTCGACAAAATAAATGTATTAGAACTTTATTACTATAGCATAAAAGTCGTGTCCACTAACTGAAGTTGTACATATTGTATACGGAATAAAAAAATTTGATAGGAGCTTTTATATGCAAAATAGATCCAGTTCAAATGTTACGTTTATCGATGTGTCTCATTGGGAAGGAAACATCGATTGGAATGCTGTGAAGTCATCTGGTATTCCAGCGGCGTATGCAAAAGCGACGGAAGGTGTGAACTATATTGACCCTACTTTCGTTCAAAATGTACAAGCTGCGAGAAATGCGAATGTATTAATTGGTGCATATCATTTTGCGCACCCAGAACAAAATGATGCCATTTCAGAAGCGAAATATTTTGTGAATATATTACAGAGTAATCAGACGGACTTAATTCCTGTTTTAGATTTAGAATCGCCAACGGATACTAGCAATAGTAGTTTAACGGGTGCGACTATATCGAATTGGGCAAGAAGTTTCGTAAATTATGTGAAACAAGCTACTGGGAAAAATGTAATGTTATATACAGGAGTTTGGTATATTAATGAATTTGGAATTAGCGGATTAAGTGACATTCCACTATGGATTTCCAGATATTCTAGTATACCGCCTGCTGATGCTGGTGGATGGACAGAGTGGACAGCATGGCAGTACACAGATTCTGGGCAAATTTCAGGTGTAGGAAATTGTGATGTATCAGCAGCTGTTTCATTAGAAGCTTTACAAGGAAATGGAGCAAGTGGTGGAGGTAATGTTCCCACGCCTAATAATGCGACTCCAGTATACGGAGTTGCTGTAATTAATGGAGATAATGTGAATTTACGAAGTGGACCATCTATACAGTCTAGTGTAATTCGCCAATTGAATCGTGGCGAATCATATGAAGTCTGGGGAGAACAAGATGGATGGCTTTGTTTAGGGACAAATCAGTGGGTATATAATGATTCAAGTTATATTCAGTACAAACATTATGTGGCAACTATTACTGGCGATAATGTGAATCTGCGAGACGCTCCATCATTAAACGGGAATGTTATAAGACAGTTACATCATGGTGAATCATATCGAGTATGGAGTAAGCAAAATGGATGGCTTTGCTTAGGGACAAATCAGTGGGTATATAATGATTCAAGTTATATTCAGTATGGTGTACAATAAAGTGAATCTAAAAGGTATCTCGACTGAGGTGCCTTTTATGAAAAATATATAATTTTTACAAAGTGTATATTGATAACATAGTATAATGTAATTGATATATGTTTAAAAATAATCGGAAATGAAATAAAGGAGTAATAATATGGAGTATGTGCTAATAGGTGGGATTTTAATATTATTAGCTGTAGTGTTTGTACTGTTTTATAAAAATAAACAGTTAGAATCAGAGAGTCAGCAAGTAGAGTTTGAAAAGAAACAAGCGATTGAAACGTATGAAAATGAGATTGCAGCTACGATTACAGGGCATAAAGAACAACAGGATACTTTAAAGAATATGGAACAGAAAAAATATAATGATTTACAAGTGAATACAGCTAGAGAACTTGAAAATATGCGTATGATGAAAAATCAATTGGCTGTTCAACATAGTAAAGAACGTAGTGAAATGCAAGATAAGCATAGTAGTGAAATACATATGTTTCAAAATTTAATTGCGGATTTACGAGAATATACCAAAAATGGTGCTGAAGTGAATGCGCATGAAACATTACATTATATGAAGCGAGGTTTCGTTGAGCAAGGAATAATACTAGAAGAAGAGTTTCATATTATACCGAACGTTTTTATGATACGCAATAAATATAGAGATAAACGTGACATAAATGATAATCGAATTCATCACCTTATCTTATGTAAAACTGGTATTTATCTACTTGAGACGAAAGAATGGACAGGGAAATTAATCCATGGCTTAACGAGAGAAAATGCGGGTATATATTCATTTATGATTGAGGAAATTGGTAAGTATCAACATGAAATTGAAAAAGAAGAGACATTTGAATTTATTACGGATGGAACTTCATTAACTTTGCAAGTAAGAAATGAAGGGAATCCAGCGTATAAAGCGAAAATGCTATCTCAAACTTTATATAATTGTTTGGAAGAAATGCAAGTAGATATTGTAAAGGAAAAAGTAAAACCAATTGTATATTTTGAAAATGAGAGTGGAAAAGAAGTTATTGATCTTTCTAATGAAGAATTGCCGAGATTTAAAGATAGAGAGCAAATTGTAATGTTTTTCAGAAATGAAGTTTTAACAAGTAAAGTAATATATACAGCACGAGAACTACAAAAGATTAGAGATATGATTGGCCAGATGAATTATGTTGCGAAGTGAAAAATAAAGTAAAACTTTAATTAGTGGGGGTTTATGGGCAACACGACTTCTACCCTTTACAGCCGAATTTTGAGGTGGGAGTCTAACTGCCCGCAAATAGCGGGATAAAGTAGGTGTTATTTGGGTGGAGAAAGGTAAAAGCGCTATATTGTGGGGAATGTTGTACATTTATTTTTGTTTGTATATATTAATGTACATTGCGTTTATTTTCGTTATTGATATGGTTCATGTGTCATTGAGTGTAATGAGTATTTTGGTGGTAGTAATGCCTTTTATTTTATTAGTTATTATTCAAAAGTCTATCTTACATGTTTCGGCAAGACGTGATAAAGGTAAGAAACAACTGTTCACTATAATGATGGTAGGTCTCATTCCATTGCTAGTATGCACCGTACAATTAAGTATAAATAAATACACTTCAAATTTTAATCAGGATCGGTGGTTAAATTATGAAGAAAAACGAGTACATATGGTAGATGACCTATTACAGGAGCATAAATTGATAGGGAAATCAAACGAGGAAATTACAAAATTGTTAGGGGCCCCTACGAAAACAAGCAGTTTGGAAACGAGAATTACTACACTATACTATCTTGGGAATGAACGTGGTTTCATTCCTATAGATAGTGAATGTCTTGTTTTGCAATTTGATAAAGATGGTAGAGTTATAGAGTATAAGGTACAACGAGATTGAAATAGTGAGAGGAGAAGCTATATCTTTTATAGCTTCTTTTCTATATTCCAATATAGAAAAAGTAGGCAAATAGTAGTCATTCCTATCTATACGAATGAGATAGAGTTTGTAATATTGTAAAGGGTTATTTAGTTTAGAAGTCTGCTAGATAGCCTTAAATATTTTAGATTAGGGAGGGAAGTTAACACGAATTAAGATATAAACGTGTTAAATAATTAGTATGAAAAAAGAATTTTATAATGTTTTAGCTGCATCAATTGTATTTAGTATGGTAACTATTCCAAGTTTTTCCTATGCAGACACAGTAGAAAAGACCGTAACAATTTCAACAGACGAGCAAGCATTAAAAAGTATTGAAAGCCATATGAAAGATGAAGATGGACGTGGAGAGAGCAAAGGAATAACAAATGAAGTACAAGGAGATTTTTTTGTACATATAATAGGTTCAGCATCTTTATTTGATTCTGCTGAGTTACAAAAAGCGACAGGTGTTCAGCTTTCTAATCAAGTAGTGAAAGCCGAAAAACAAAAAGGAAACGCTTACTATATACAAACAGAATCTGGAGCTGGGTGGATACAAAGTAGTGAAGGAAATGTAGAGGTTAAGGAAGTTTATCACTTGGCAAACGAAAAGTTAGTAATTAATGAAGAGACAGCTACATATTCCGCACCATTTAATTCATATAAAGACGAGAAAGTGTTACAACCGCAAACAATTATTGCAATTGGACAAGTTGGAGAGTGGTTCCAAGTCCAAATAGATAATGAGGTGAAATGGATTTATTCACCTTCAGCAAAATTTGAGGGTACAAAAGCATCTCTTATTCAAAGCACAACTCCAACTCGTACGAAACGTGCAGCGGTTATGTATACTGCACCAATAGAAGAGAAAACAGCAGATATTTACGGTGTACCATTAAAGGAAATGATTGTACCAACAGGTAATGAAAATATTCGTCCAGGTTATGCGATGAAACCAAAATACATTACAATTCATGAGACAGATAATTATAGTGTTGGAGCAAATGCTAGAAACCATGCACAATATGTATACAGTCAAGCAACAGGAACGACTGACCGTTCAGCATCTTGGCATTTTACAGTAGATGATAAAGAAATTTATCAACATCTACCATTAAATGAAAATGGTTGGCATGCTGGAGATGGATCAGAAGGAACCGGTAACAGAGAATCAATTGCAATTGAAATTGCTGTCAATCAAGATGGTGATTATAATAAAGCTGTGGAAAATGCTCGCAAACTAGCAGCCTATTTAATGGGGGAATTAAATATTCCTTTAGAAAATGTGAAAAAACATCAATTTTGGAGCGGAAAGAATTGTCCGGCCATTATGATAAGGAATAATGCGTGGGAGCCATTTTTACAGGGAACGAAAGCTTATTATGATGCGCATCATAAAGATGATATAACTGGCGGTTGGTATGAAGCAGATATTCGTGAATTAGATAAAAGAGGTATTATGGTTGGAGACGGTAAGGGTTCTTACTGGCCAGAACGTCTTGTAACACGTGGTGAATTTGCGAATTTAGTTTCAAGATCATTGCAATTACCAGAGGGGAAATCGAATTTCAAAGATTTAAGCACAGCTCATCCATCGCTAGTAGATGGTATTAATCGTGCAGCTAGTGCTGGGATTATAAGTGGACGAGGAAATGATATATTTGCTCCGAATGATACGATTAAACGTGATGAAGCTGTCATTATGATTGATCGTGCATTGCAATACAAAAATATTAAAGGTAATTTAGTTCCATTACCATTTACGGATCAAAATTTAGCGTATGATAAACAGGCGGTTCAACGTGTTTATGGGTTAGGTATCGTAAAAGGGAATGAGAATAATGAGTTTATGCCAAAAGGTTCTGCAACACGTGGGGAATCGGCAGCATTTATTAATAGAATGTTAAAAGTAATAGAGAGTAAATAATGGAAAGGTATTCGCTTTGGCGAGTGCTTTTTATTTTTCAATATGTTATAGAAAGGGGATGTGAATTTTGGCTGGAATAAGGAATGAAAGTGGAGGTGATGCATATATTTAGATGCATTGGGTAGTTTTTTGTAATTTCGTATAAAATGAAAAGGAGGTAGGGCGGTGAAATCAATACCGACTGATGTCCTGAGTAAGGAATTGATGGAAAGAGAAGGGGTTATATCTATTACAGTGATGGAATTTGAAAAGATAGAAGTGGCAGGAGTAGTTGTTTCTGGTCCAGCTGTTATTTTGATTAATCAAGAGTAAGTACATATTATTAATATAGAAAAGTAGAAAGAGCATCCATTTAGGATGCTTTTTGTTTGTATAGAGGTGCGCATGTGATAGATAATTGGAATATTGGAGGGGGAATATGTGGCAATTATTATAACAATGCTATTAATGGGAGTTTTATTAGGGTTTGTCGGAGCAGGAGGAGCTGGATTTATCATCGCGATACTCACTTTAGTATTCCATATCCCTATTCACGTTGCTCTTGCAACATCTCTAACTGCCATGGCATTTACGACATTATCTGGGGTAGTAAGTCATTATAGAGAAGGGAATGTTGTATTTGTAATAGGCGGAATTGTTGGGGGATTTGGAGCGATTGGTTCCTTTATTGGTTCGAAGTTTGGTTCGCTAATACCAGCGAATCTTCTACATTGGTTTACAGCGGGAATGTTATTTTTATCTGCAATTTTTATGTTTATTCGGTTGATTATGTTTCAAAAAAGATCACAGTCGTCTTTAAAAGGGCATAAAGAACTTTCGAAAGATAACTTGATTAAATGTATATTCCTCGGATTGGTGACTGGAATTTTAGCAGGTGCATTTGGTATTGGCTCAGCACCTTTTATCCAACTCGGATTAATGGTTCTATTAGGTTTAACAATCCGTCAATCTGTAGGGACGACAATGCTCGTTATATTACCAATCGCAATTGGAGGTGGGTTTGGATATAGTTCGGAAGGGTATTTAGATTATGTATTATTAGTACAAGTTTTAATCGGGACAATGTTAGGAGCATATATAGGAGCTAAGTTTACAAATTATGCACCTCGCATGCTTCTAAGGTTTTCGATGATTATGACACCAATATTAGCTGGATGTATGTTGTTAGTAGAGTAAAGAAAACTATTAATATATTTTACGAATGAATTATATAAGTAATTCATATTTCTCATATAAAAGGATTTGCTTTAATATAATGAGTATAAAGTTCGAGTATTCGAAGTATTACTTGAATTATATCCCTATCCCTTTTCTAAAAATGCGAACAAGTTTTGCCCTATTCTATTCAATAGTTTATTGTATAGAAATATATTGTTCGATGACCATTATGGAACGCACATAATGGGTAAATCCCGATCCTTAAAGAGGATGCCCCTAATCTTCATGTGAAAATATGATCGGATAAGAAAGCTGGCCAATTTATGGTCAGCTTTCTTTTTGTTCAATGAGTAAGTCTTCTTTAATTTCTGTTTGCAGTAATAAAGTTTTTCCGAAGCGACGTTTACATTCAGCTCGTACTTTTTGAATGGCTAGTAGCTGAGAAGTAGCAGGCACTGTGACAATGGCTTGCCGAGGTTTTCGGTTTTCTTCACAAAAAACACATTCCACAACATATTTAGAAATCATAATTTCATCCTTCCGGTTTGAATTTCTAAGAAGGGACTGCTCATGAAGTTGATGTAAACTTTCGGCATCTTTTTACTTATTTCCTCTTTTTTTTCAAAGGGGAAATAAAAAAGAAGGTGAATTTTAGTAGGGGAGGGATGTATATGGAGAGATGGATAGGTACGGCAGCTATTTGTATGAATGAAAGAAATGAAATTTTAATGGTATTGCAGGGAAAAGAAGGGGAAGAAAAAAGGTGGTCTGTCCCAAGTGGAGGACTTGAAAAGGGAGAAACACTAGAAGAATGTTGTATCAGGGAAGTTTGGGAGGAAACAGGCTACAATGTGGAGGTTGTAAATAAAATATACGAAAAAGAAGGTATTACATACGGGATTCCGGTGTATGTTCATTATTACTTTGTTAAAAAAATAGGCGGTAATATGAAAATCCAAGATCCGGATGAGTTAATACATGAGATTGATTGGAAAGGGATACATGAAGTTGGAAAATTAGCATTAGCTTTTCCGGAGGATTACGAGCTAATATACCGATATATAAATAAAAAAGCAAGTGTGTAAATACTTGCTTTTTTATTGTATCCAAGATAAGAAAAGTGGAACGATAACTAAACTAGCTCCAGCTGTTAAAAGCATTGATAAACTTGCAATTGTACCTTCTACAGGACCGATTTCAAATGCTTTTGATGTTCCAGTCCCATTCGCGCTAGTACCTAGCATTATACCTTTTGCGAGCGCTGTTTTAATACGGCATATGCGTATGAGTGTAGGACCGAATAAAGCTCCAGTTAAGGCAGTTAATACAACGAAAACTGCTGTTAATTGTGACATGCCGCCAATCATTTCTGAAATAGCCATTGCAATAGGTGTTGTTACAATGTGCGGTGCTAAACTTTGTTCTATTGTAGAGTCAATTTGAAAAAAATTAGCTAGTAGTGCGGAAGTAATAACAGATAGAAAAGAACCGACAATGACATTAATTAAAATAGCAGTGCCGTGTTTTTTTAATAGATCAAAATGTTTATAGATTGGCCATGCGAAAGCAACTGTTGCAGGTTTTAATAATTCTGTTAGCCAATGACTACCAGATTCGTAGGTTTCGTATGGTGTATCTAATCCAAGTAATAAAGCTATTAAAATGATTGGGCATACAAGAAGGGGAGAAAGCAAACTCCAATTCCAGCGTTGATACATTTTTTTAGATACCCAATATGTGAATAGTGTTAATAGTAAACAAAGAAAGCCGATCATTGTGTTGATCCTTTCCGCTTTAATAGCAATTCTGTTAAAAGTCCTGTTACGAGAGTGACACAAAGTGTACTAATCACGATAATTAAAACGAGATCGATTCCATACTGTGATAATGTATCTTTGTAACGAATGACAGCGACTGCAGAAGGGATGAAAAATAAAATAAGTTCTTTTAATAAAAAGTCTGCACCGTCTTGTATCCATTCTTTTTTCACTATATTAAATTTTAATGAGATTAACAATAAAAAAATACCGATTATACTTCCTGGAACTGGGAGGTGTGCCTGTTTTGCAATCCATTCACCTGTCCAAGCGAAACAAAATAATAATAAAATTTGTCCGCTTAACTTCCACCATTTCATACAGTAACCACCTCTTTGTTCTTTACATAAAAATTGTGAAAAATAATTAACAATTTCTACTATACGTTCATTCGAAATATTTGTCTAATATATAAATTATATGTTATTAATATATTAGATGTATTAATCGAAAGTGAAAAGGGTGTCCAAAATGGAATTACGGCATTTGCAATATTTTGTTGTAGTGGCAGAGGAATTACACTTTGGACGAGCAGCTGCTCGTTTACAAATGACACAACCACCGCTTAGTCAACAAATTCAGCAATTAGAAAAAGAAATGGGAGTTATGTTATTTTCAAGAACGAAGAGAAAGGTTGAATTAACAGAAGCAGGAGAAATGTTTTTAAAAGAAGTAAAAAAAGCGTTTGAACAAATTGAAAAAGCAGTAGAAGTTGCACAAAGTGCTCAAAGGGGAGAAGTTGGATCACTTTCAATTGGTTTTGTAGGTGCGGCGATATATGATATTTTACCGTCAATCGTCAGAGAGTATAGAAAGAAATTTCCGAGAGTTTCTGTGGCATTACATGAATTGTCCACACCGGATCAGGTACATGCACTTCATGATAATCGAATTGATATTGGATTTTTACGTCCGCCAATTCCAACGCAATTACTTGAGTTAGAACCAATTCAAAAACTTTCATGTACGTTATGTTTACCGAAGGCACATCCTCTTGCTGAAAAGGACGAAATACATATCGAAGATTTAAGGGATGAACCGTTCGTATTTATTACGAGACCAGTATGGCCAGCGTTATATGATACAATTTTATCGCTTTGCCGTGATGTAGGTTTTAGTCCGCACATTGTACAAGAAGCAACGGAGTATCAAACTGTTATGGGGCTTGTAGCGGCAGGTATTGGAATTACGGTAATACCTGTATCCGCAAATAAATTGTATAAAACAGAAGTTGTATATAAAGAGTTATGTGATTCTAATTTTGTTGCAGAAATGTCAGTGGCTTATAAAAAAATGAATAACAATCCAGAGTTGTTAGAGTTTTTGAAAATTGCAAGAGAGAAAAAAAGGATTGAAGTGGAAGATGCGAAGGCTGAATAGTTGATGGAGTTACAAGGCAGTCATGATAATTAAGTTATATAAAGATTCACCTCGTTAAACAAAAAACGGAAATGTAACTAAAGTGCATTTCCGTTTTTTGTTTTTTATTCAATGCTAAAGAGGTAAATATGCTTGGTTTCTAGGACTAAAGGCTTAGTAAAGATTCCGATTGAAGTGCGATGTTTAAAATGTCATATTTTTATACACTAGTAGTATAGAATGCGTATGTTATGAAGCAAGGTAGGGGGAAATTATGTCTTTATTTCGGTTAGCGAGAAAAAATATACAAACATTTGCTGCCCAAAGGTTAAAACAATTTATGTGGATTGCTATGAATACAATGCTTTGTTTTTTTATGATATCATTCCGATTTAATGAAGCTGTAATAAGTAAAGCGGAATATACACCTATGTTTGTAAAGTGGTTTTATGCTATGTTTCTATTTATAGTTTTTGTGTGTATTTTCGTTACATATAAAATGACAACCTCTCTTTTACAGGTAAGAAGAGAGGAGTTTAAATCGTATGAAGTAGTGAAGATGACAAGAAAAGAAATGTTATGTTTATTATGTCAGGAGCAATTATTAACTTACGGAGGAGCTTTTGTTTTCGGATTAATTCATGGTATGTTATTTTTGAAATTATTTATTATTATTTTTATGAAAGCAGTAGGAATCCAAGGGATAACCAATGCACCGATTCCGATGTATGCGGTAGTGATAACAGCAGTTGTTATGATAACCGTCATTATAATATCAATGTGGCAATGTTGTAGGTTTACACAAAGGTTAAAGGATGAAAAGTCATATGAAACGAGGAGAAAGGCATGAGAAATCATGGCTTTTTCTTCATTTTACACATGTTATTAATCATGATACAGTGGGAAGAACTGAAAAAAAGAGTTAAGAAGAAAGGTTGTATGGAATGATAAATGAGCAAGCGATCGTAAAAGTTGATCGATTAACAAAGCGAATTGGTTCAAAGACGTTAGTAGAAAATATTAGTTTTGAAGTGAAAAAAGGTGAAGTAGTTGGCTTATTAGGACCAAATGGTGCTGGAAAAACGACATTAATGCGAATGATGGTCGGAATGATCCGTATGACAGAAGGGGAAGTATGGATTGATGGTCAATCTGTAAAACAGCAATTTGAAAAAACTGCTGCGAAAATTGGTGCTGTAATTGAGACACCAGAATTTTATCCTTTCTTAAGCGGCTATGAAAATTTAACATATTTCGGACGAATGAATGGGAATGTGACTGAAGAGCGTATCGATGAAGTAGTGCAATTGTTAGGAATGGGACAAGTAATTGACCGTAAAGTAAAAGCATATTCACTCGGTATGAGACAGCGTTTAGGAATTGCTCAGGCACTTATACATAATCCAGATGTATTAATACTAGACGAACCGACGAACGGATTAGATCCTAGTGGTATACATGAAATGCGGATGTACATAAAGAAAATTGCGCATGAACAAGGAAAAGCTGTTCTTGTTTCTAGTCACTTACTCTCAGAAGTTGAATTAATGTGTGACAGGGTTATTATTATTCAGCATGGAGAATATGTCGCAACACAAAATATTCAAAGTGATAAAAAGGAAGAAACAGAAGAAATACATATACGTGTAGATGATGCGAATAAAGCGGCAGAGGTTTTAGAATACGATGTTTTAGTAAAAGAAAACGAATTAATTATAAACGTGAAAGATGAAGAAGTTCCAAATATTCTTCGTACATTGATGGAGAAAAACATTCAAGTTTATCGTGTATATGAAGAAAGAAAAACGCTAGAAGAGCAGTTTTTAGAATTAACAGGAGGAAAAGATATTGTTTAATTTAGTTTATAACGAGCTGTATAAAATATTTAAGCGAAAGCGAACGATTATTCCTTTTGCAGTTATTGCGGTATTAATTATTGGATTAGGATGGGTTACGGTAAAATATTTAGAGCCAGAAACAAAAGGGTGGAAAGCGGATTATACAGAACGCACTGTAGAAATTGAGAAAAAGCTCGGCATGAAAAAAGAGGATATTTTAACAGAAAAGTCAGGAGACGAGCTTGTAAAGGAATACCAGCTTAAAATGAAGCATTTAGATACGAATACAGCGCCAGCAAGTAGTTCTCCGCTTTCATTTATGAGAGATACAGGTTTTATCGTATTTCCAATTTTACTTCCGTTTATTCTCGTATATGCGAGTACGATTTTTGCGAATGAATATAGCTGGGGAACATATAAATTTTTAACAATTCGTCCAGCGAGCCGATTTAAAATTTTAACATCTAAGTTTTTGGCAATCGTTATATTTGCGGCATTATTATTTATATTTAATATGATTTTTTCCGTATTATGCGGGTTGATTATTTATAAATTCCAACAACCAGCTTGGGCTGAATTTGTCGTTCAAAATGGAAATATAATAAAACAAAATATTTTCGTAGAAGCAAGTAAATATTATATTTTATCTTGGTTACCAACTCTTGTGTATGCTGCATTTGCCTTTATGATTTCCGTTTTAACGAGATCGAGCGGAGGTGCAATCGGGATTTCTTTATTTCTTGCATTATCAGGGGGAATAGCGCTAATTCCGGCAGCAAGATATGAATGGGCGAAATATTTATTACCAGCGAATACAGATTTATATGGGCTTTTAAAGGGTGGAAGCTTTATTGATGGAGTAACATTCCCATTTGCTTCTTGTATGCTTCTTCTATACTTAGCTGTATTTTTAGGGGTTTCCTATACTGTATTTATAAAACGAGATTTAACAGCATAAGCAAAAGCCGTTAAGGATAACTTAACGGCTTTTTGTTTGTAATAATTGATGAATAGCTTCTTCGGCTAATAGGGCGAAATACTCTGCGCTAATAGGCAATGCTTTTTCATCTACTGTAAAAGCTGGATGATGCCATTCATGTGTACCACTTGTTCCCATAAAGACGAATGAACCTGGTATTTCTTGTTGGTAAAAAGAAAAGTCTTCTCCTGCCATTGATGGTGTAGGAGAGATAACGTTTAGATTCATTTTCTCTGCAATATGAATAGAAAAATCAGTGAGTACTTTATCGTTTTGAACAGCAGGAGGACCTGGATAAAATCGGAATTCTGTTTTTACACCTAGTGCATCAGAAACGCCTTTAATGATACGTTTCATTAATGCCGGAATCTTTTCACGTGTTTCAGCTTGGAATGTACGGACAGTTCCTTCTAATATTGCTTTTTCGGGAATAACGTTCCACGTATTCCCTGAATGAATGTTTGTTACACTTACGACAGCGTTATGAGAAGAACTAATATTTCGGCTTACAATCGTTTGAAGTGCCATAACGATTTGAGATGATGCAACGATAGGATCGACGCCGGCATCAGGCACAGCTGCATGTGTACCAACACCATGGATTTCAATTGCAAATCGATCAACTCCGGCCATTAGTGGCCCATCTTTAATGCCGATTGTACCTACTGGTAAATCAGGTTTATTATGCATACCGAAAATAGCTTGCACGCCACGTAAATGCCCAGCTTCAATAATTTTGCAAGCGCCATTACTACTTTCTTCAGCTGGCTGGAATATAAGGCGGACAGTTCCGTTAAGAGAAGATTCTTTTTCCTTTAATAAATAGGCTGCACCAATAATAGCAGCTGTATGAAAATCATGCCCACAAGCATGCATTTTACCTTGTATTTTTGAAGTGTATGGAAGGTCTGTTTCTTCCTGGATAGGAAGGGCATCGATATCAGCACGAAGCGCTACAACCGGTCCGTTTTTATTACCAGAAATTTCAGCGATAACTCCTGTTTCTAAATTGGAATCAATAATAGTGATATTGGCCTCGTCTAACCAATTTTTTATCGCTTTTGTCGTTTCAAATTCTTCGTATGATAGTTCTGGATTTTCATGTAAATGCCGGCGAATGGAAATAAGTTTTTCTGTTAATTGATCAGGAATAGATGCCACTTATTATGCCCTCTTTCTTAAGTGAAATATTTGTATTAATTATACAATAATAAAAGAGAGGATTCTCAAATGAAAATCCTCTCTCGTTTTATGCTGCAACTTTTTTATGAGTATGCTGTTTTTTATAACGTCCACGCATTGCGTATGCAATTTGCGGAATTGCGATACCGATTAAAATAAGTGATACACCGATCCATTGTGAAGATAGTACAGCTTCTTTTAAAACGAATACAGACATAATTGTTGTAACTGGCAGTTCTGCTGCACCAAGAATAGTTGCTAATCCAGAACCGATTTTTGGAATGCCAATTGTAAAGGCAATAGATGGAATAACGATACTAAATATTCCTAATCCTAAGCCGTATTTCCAAAGGCCTTGAGAGATCGCCCCATTAAAAATAAATGTTGGCGGGAATACGATCATGACTAAAGTTAAAGCGCCAGCCATTAAAAGGACACCGCGTGTTAATGAAGGTACTTCAACGGCAACTTTCCCGCTTACGAAAATGTATGTTGCAAATGTAACAGCAGATAATAAGCCTAAAATGATTCCAGTCGTATCGAAATCACCAGCTGATGTTTCTAATAACCCACTTGATAAAAATGTACCTGCAAGTAAGAAGATTACTGAAATAACTTTTTCTCTTGAAGGTAATGTTTTTGTTGCGACTGCTTCAATGATAATCCCAACCCAAACGAACTGGAATAAAAGTATAATTGCAATAGAAGCTGGTACAGTTTTTAAAGAAGCGTAATAAAAAATTCCAGTAAAACTTGCAGACGTTCCTGCGACGAATAAAATTAACATTTGTTTTAGTGGAACACGATGTCTAGAAAATAGAAGTGTAATAGCAAGTAAAATAATCCAACCGAACAAATACTGGCTACCAATTACCTCTCCAAGTGAAAACCCTTCTGCATATGCAAGTTTAACAAAAATAGCTAAAACCCCATAACTACACGCTCCTAATAAAACTAAAAGAGAATAACGAAGCATGAAAAATTCCTCCCATCTATATGAAATTGTTCCGTAACGGACATATATAACTAGAGGGAAGTATACAAAATTAAAAATGAAGGGTCAAATGAAAGAAAAGTGCAAAATTTTATAGAATAATAATAAAAGTATGATATTTATGCATAATCTTGAAATTAATAATAATTAAAGTATTGTAAAATCAGCTTTATGTTGTATAAAGACAGCATTTGAAAAAAATTTTTAAGGCCAATAGGTGTGAAGTCAATTGTAATGTGCTAATCATTTGAGAAACTGTGGAACCTTTGTTATGTTAGTAACAATTAGAAAGAGTTTCATAATTCAATTGAGATTTTTCTATATAATAGAAGGGAATGAAAACGTTTTATTAGAAAATGTGTGAAAGGGTAGTTTTTCTTATTGTCATGTTGGAAAAGTGAATTCATGAAATGTCCATAGTATTTTCAATTGTTTTTGCTACAATATTGAAGAGGAGAGGAGTGGAATAATGCAAGATATTAGTATTTTTTTAGCGTTTGGAGCTGGGTTCTTATCATTTATATCCCCATGTTGCTTACCGCTTTATCCGGCATTTTTATCATACATAACAGGTATGTCGGTTTCTGAATTGAAAGAAGAAAATGCAATGCTTCGCAAAAGAAGTATGATACATACAGCGTTTTTCTTACTTGGTTTTTCAATTATTTTTATTGCAATTGGATTTGGTACAAGTTTTATTGGAGGCATCTTTACAAATTATAAAGATTTAATTAGACAGTTAGGCGGTATATTTATCATCGTGTTTGGTCTTATTATTGTCGGTGTATTTAAGCCGAAGTTTTTAATGCAAGACCGTAAATTTACGTTTAAAAATCGTCCGAGTGGCTATTTTGGATCCGTTCTAATTGGGTTGGCCTTTGCTGCTGGATGGACACCTTGTACTGGGCCTATATTAGTGTCTGTCATTGGATTAGCAGCAACAAATCCAGAATCGGCAATGATTTATATGATTGCTTACATACTTGGATTTGCTATCCCATTTTTCGTACTTTCATTCTTTATTACGAAAATGTCTTGGATTAAAAGAAATAGTATGAAATTCATGAAGATTGGAGGATACGTTATGATTGTCATGGGTATCTTCCTATATTTTAACTGGATGACGAAAATTATCGTATATTTCTCAAGTTTATTTGGTGGTTTTACCGGTTTTTAGTATTATTCTGTGAAAATGTTGGAAATACTAACGGAAAAGCATATAATAAAATTATATTTTGCATATAGCCACAAAAAAGGATGAGAAAATATGAACATAGTTCTGTTATCAAGTATCGTTGCTGTTTGTATGGCTGTCGGTGCGATGTTTATTCGTTTAAAAGCAGCTAAGAAACCTGCAACATTGAAAAAAATTATACTTCCCCCATTTTTTATGAGCACGGGAGCGTTGATGTTTGTTTTTCCTGAATTTCGATTAACTCCAGCAGAAATGTTAGAAGCAATTGGCGTCGGTTTGTTTTTCTCTATTTTTCTTATTAAAACATCTAAATTTGAAATTAGAGGACAAGAGATTTATTTGAAGCGTTCAAAAGCATTTGTTTTTATACTAATTGGATTACTTGTCGTGCGGATTGTATTTAAAACATACTTAAGCCAATCTCTTGATTTAGGACAACTTAGTGGCATGTTCTTCTTACTTGCGTTTGCAATGATCGTTTCATGGAGAATTGCAATGTACCGTTCCTTTACGAAATTACAGAAGGAAATGGAAAAAGAAGATGGTTTTTATAATGAAAAAGATATGAAGTTAACGTAAAGAGTGTTATATGTATAAAGAAACAACGTCTGATTAGACGTTGTTTTTTGTTAATCACTGAAAGGTAACTTCCTCAATTCTAGTTGTGATGTATAAATTGTCGACCATCGAAGAAGCAATTTAAGTTTGACGTTACGAATGGACCGATATAAGGAATACTATTTGGTTTGAAGTTTTATCATCGGTAATTGGTGGCTAAGTTAGATTAGGTTGGAGCGTATAGGAGACGTTCCTTCATTAACAATTACTCCACTTGATGGTACTGATACAACATGAAAGTGGAATGTTAATGACGAAATTTCGCTTAGCTTAAGTGTCTTGAGCCGAATCTAATATTGCAAATATAAATGCAACAGGATCAATTGCTGCGAATACAACATATACCTCTGTAAATATTACAGGTACTGGTGATACGATTTATACGAGTGCTGTAGGGTTACAGATAGATTTAGCGAAAGCGAGATTAATTGCTACAAAATCAGTAACTGTAAGTTGAGCTTATAAAAAAGATTGCTATAAAATAGCAATCTTTTTTATAAGGAATAATGGGCTTACTTTGCAAGTAAAGTTTTATAGTTAGAATAATCAATCTCTTTTTCTTGTAGTTTCTTAATTAAAAATTTATGATCGCGCTTCGGTGTGGCAACGATATATCCTTGTATGATTAAATCTTGTGTAATTTTTGGAGCGTTTTCCTTTATTGCAAGTTCCCCAATTTTACCGGCAATTTTTGATTTGGCAACATCACGAAATAGTTCAGGAACGGGACTTACTAGTTCTTCTAACAATTGTTTTTGTTCGTCAGCCCATAAATGTCTCGTTTTATTTATGTAATGCTCTTCCCAATCTAAAATGGACATACCGTCTTCTTTCGGTAATCGTTTTAAAAATTTTCTGAACATAAAGTATCCACCGATAGACATAAGTCCTAATAAAATAACAGTCCATAATACAATAAACCAACTGAACCATCCTTCGAGCAAGTGTATCCCCCCTTAATGATTGCGGTTTTCTTTTATTCATATTATAAACAGTGAGATTCATAGAAAGCAAGAACGCTTGGTCAATTTGACCAAGCGTTGTAGTTTAAACGAAGTATAGTTGTTCAACACATAAAATATCATTGTCATTTTCTACATATTCAATGATGAGTGTGCCAACTTTACGATCTTTATCTTCAGTTGTGAAAATAGAGTAAGAAGTAAAACGTGCTGTTGATAGGCCGCTTATATGTGTAGGTAAAGGAATGTAGTCGTTATCGCGGAAGAATTCCATTAGTTCAATATCTTCAAATTCTTTTCGGTCAACTTGTTTGTTTGTATAGCGGCGTTGAAGTTGTTTTAAAGATGCATTCCAAGAAATTGCTTTTGTGTCGTATACCATTGTTCTATCTCCTTACTGTATGTAATTATTAAGAACATACGTTCTAATCTAGTATACTCTTTTTATAAGAAAAGGGAAAGCAAAAAATAATGTAAGCTTGGATTTCCAAGCTTACATTATTGATGCGTCCGTCATAATCTCTATTTTTTATTATAAGTTAGATAAGAATAAGAAACAAGATGATATATATCTTGTTGATAGTTTTCAAAATTCTGTTTATTATTTATGTATTACAGTACAAGGGAATGAGAGAGATGACATACGTAATTTCACTCCAAGGACCGATGGCAAGTGGAAAAACAACATTGGCCAAAAGCTTAGAGCGATGTGGGCTTTCAGTTATATATGAAAACCCTTATCCAATTGTAGAAAAGCGGAAAGAATTAAATTTGGATATTTACACAAAAGAGGGGTTTATTACAAATCAAAAAATGTTTATTGAAGCAAAAATAAAAGAGTTTCAAAATGTGAAATCAGTCATGATTTTTGACCGCGGACCAGAAGAAATTGAATTTTATACACTCTTTTATCCGAAGATGATAGGGAAAGAGTGGGATATAGAAACAGAATTAAAAGATGAATTGTATAAATTAAGAGAATGCCGTTCGGATGCAATTTTTTATTTAGATGTTTCGAAAGAGAGTTTGTATGATAGGAGAAATAATGATAGGACAAGAAATCGAAGTACATTTGAGGAACAATTTAAATTAGTAGAAGTTGAAAAAGAATGGTATAAACAATTTCCCGTAACTTATGTGGACACTAATATATTATCAGTGGACGAATTAGAGGCATATTTTATAGGGTGGCTAAGGGAGAAAAGGCTATGAAAAAAATATTATTATTCGTATACCCGACATTTGCAGAGTTTGAAATAACGGTAGCAACAGCATTGCTGAAAAAGAAATATGAAATCATTACAGCGGGTTTAACAAAAGAAATGATTATAAGTGAAACAGGCTTACAAGTACAGCCGCATATAGAATTAAGTGAAGTGCGTGTAGAAGAATATGAGGGGATTATCATTCCGGGCGGAGATGAAATACATATGAAAGAGGCGAAACCGCTTTTTTCAGTTATTCGTCAATTTTCTGAGCAAGGAAAATTAGTGGCAGCGATTTGTGCTGGACCGTATGCGTTAGCAAGAGCAGGTTTATTTAAAGAAATCTCTTATACAGTGACTATAGATTATCAAAAATTAGATTGTTTTCCAGTAGAAAATTTTGTGTATACAGAAGTTGTACAGCACGCAAATATTATTACAGCACAAGGACATGCATTTGTGCCATTTGGACTAGCGATTGCCTCCTATTTTGGAGTAGTGAATGAACATAATACAAATTTTTATAGTGGAAAGGGCAATATAATGATGGAGAATCTTTTACCGGAAAACGTGTAAAAGCTAGCGAATGCTAGCTCTTTTCTTTTTTACATCGATAAATCACTAACGTTTTCGGATCGCGCCATATACCGTTGTGAAGTGATAAATCATTTTCTATTTCTTCTTTTAGCCATTCCTTCATTTCGGTGTGAAGGGACATATTATCAGGTATATTCAGCGACGGGAACATGCTAGAAATATAGTTAACGATTGGAGTGGCATGATGAAAAACGAGTGCATTATGAATAATTGTTTCTTCAACAGTTGAAAAAATAGATTGTAGTATCTCTTTACCATTTTCTAAACAAAATGGAGCTACAGCTGGTGATGTTTTCGGTAAGTCAAATGCGTCTAGCATACTGTTACACATTTCAACTATACGAGGCATTGAAACTTTAGAATTTGTTGTAGCTAGAAGTGAGCCACCGGGACGAATTACTTTATGGAATCCTTGAATTGTTTTTTCGACATCTTTCATGTGGTATAACATATGCCTTGCGATTATCAGGTCATAACAATTAGCTTCGAAAGGAAGTTTACTAGCATCACCGAGTTTCCATTCAATCGTATTATTCGTTATAGCGGCTTCAGAAATCATGGTTTTCGATTGATCAAAGCCGGTTAACTGGCCTTTATGACCATTAGTTTGCAAAAGGGAAAGAAATTTTCCGTTAGCACACCCGACCTCTAATATTTTTTCTTCCCCTTGGAGTTGTAAATGTTCAATGACGACTTCATCTACATTCACTTGTTTTTCTTCGTAATGTTTATGCGTATCGATACGTGTTTGTAAATGGTCACTAACGTTGTATTGACGTTTTACATCATTCATTTTTTCACATTCCACCTTTATGCAAAATTGCTGAATCGCATGTGTTAATACGTCTGTTTTATTTAAACCTTCGTAATGGAGTACGTCTTCAAACCTTGTAAGTAATTTTTCTTCAATTCGAAAATGAATATCTTTTCGCTTCGCCACTGAAATTTCGCCCCTTTGTATCTGTTAGTGAGACTATAGCACGTCTGAAAAAAATCTGTAAATAAATTGTGTACACAAGTACAAGTATGAGAGGGATAAAAAATTGCTTGAATAATATTTTAAACTATTGACGATTTAACCGTTTTCATATATTCTTAAATTAAGTAATATTCAAATAATTCAAAAGAAATGAGAGAGTCACATGCTTCTTCAAGGAACACATCGAATTGGTCGTATGGCCATGCTGTTGGCACTTGCGGATGAGAATGAAAGTCCCGTATTATCTATTCCGAAAGGTTGGAAATATTGTACTGGGAAAGTTGGTTCTATGAATTCGCAAAAAGTAGTAGCAGCAATGGAAACAGCGGCTAAGAGCAACCGAGTTATTGAAACAGATGTTTACAGAGAAACACATGCACTTTATCATGCAATTATGGAAGCTTTGTACGGAGTGACGAGAGGTCAAATTCAGTTAGCAGACGTTCTTCGTACAGTAGGACTTCGCTTTGCGATTGTGCGCGGTACACCATACGACGGAAAAAAAGAAGGCGAATGGGTTGCTGTTGCGCTTTATGGAACGATTGGTGCACCTGTAAAAGGATCTGAGCATGAGGCGATTGGTTTAGGAATTAATCACATATGATTTGCCCATAGTCTATTAGTTAGAAGGGGGCCTTATTTTTTAGGACAGGAGTCTGTCTTAAAAAGATAAGGTCCCCTTTTGCCTTTATAAGGAGGAAAAAGAATGATTACGTTAACAGGACACACATTGACAGTTGAAGAAATGAAGAGGTTGTTACTTGAAGGTGAAGGTGTAACAGCTTGTCCAAATAGTATGCAACAGGTAGCAGAGTGCCGCGAAGTAGTTGAGAAAATCGTAGAGGACGGAAAAGTCGTTTACGGTATTACAACTGGATTTGGAAAGTTTAGTGATGTGCTTATTCAAAAAGATGATGTAAAAGCACTTCAGCACAACTTAATTCAGTCACATGCGTGCGGAATAGGCGATCCATTCCCTGAAGAAGTATCACGCGGTATGTTGATTTTACGAGCTAATACGATGTTAAAAGGAGTATCGGGTGTTAGACCACTTGTTGTAAACATGCTTCTTGAGTTTGTAAATCGTAAAATTCATCCAGTCGTTCCGCAACAAGGATCACTTGGTGCGAGTGGCGATTTAGCACCTTTATCTCATCTTGCTCTCGTTTTATTAGGTGAAGGTGAAGTGTTCTACAAAGGAAAACGAGTTCATGCGATGGTTGCTCTTACAGAAGAAGGACTTGAACCTATTGAACTTGAAGCAAAAGAAGGTCTTGCGTTAATCAATGGTACGCAGGCAATGACAGCGCAAGGGGTTCTTTCTTATATAGAAGCTGAAGCAAGTGCTTATCAATCAGAATTAATTGCATCGATGACAATGGAAGGATTACGCGGCATTATTGATGCATTCGATGAAAATGTTCATAAAGCGCGTGGTTATAAAGAGCAAGTCGAAGTGGCAAGCAGAATTCGTGATATTCTTCATGATAGTAAACTTGTGACAAAACAAGGAGAACTTCGTGTACAAGATGCATATTCACTTCGTTGTATCCCGCAAGTTCACGGTGCTTCTTGGCAAGTTTTAAATTATGTGAAAGAAAAATTAGAAATTGAAATGAATGCAGCAACAGATAATCCACTTATTTTTGATGGCGGTGAAAAAGTAATCTCTGGTGGTAATTTCCACGGACAACCAATTGCATTTGCAATGGACTTCTTAAAAGTAGGGATGGCGGAGCTTGCAAATATTTCAGAGCGCCGTATTGAACGCCTAGTAAATCCGCAATTAAATGACTTACCACCATTTTTAAGTCCAGAACCAGGACTTCAATCAGGTGCCATGATTATGCAATATGCAGCGGCTTCACTCGTTTCAGAAAATAAAACGTTAGCTCATCCAGCGAGTGTAGATTCAATTCCGTCTTCAGCTAACCAAGAAGATCACGTAAGTATGGGAACAATCGCTTCACGTCATGCGCATCAAATTATTCAAAATGCAAGACGCGTTCTTGCAATTGAGATGATCTGTGCGATGCAAGCAGCAGAATATCGCGGAATTGAAAACATGAGTACAGTTACAAAAACGTTCTATCATCAAGGTCGTCAGCAAGTGCCATCTATTACAAATGACCGTATATTCTCAACGGATATTGAAAATATCGCGCATTGGTTAAAAACGAATTATTCAATAAAGGAAAGATTGGATGTAAATGCAGCACTATAAAACGAGAAAAGGGAGAGATTGAAATGGAAAAAGTACAACAAACAATTCGTGCGGCAAGAGGTACTGAGTTACAAACGAAAGGATGGGTTCAAGAAGCTGCACTTCGAATGTTAATGAACAATTTAGACCCTGAAGTAGCTGAAAAACCAGAAGAATTAGTTGTATACGGCGGAATTGGCCGTGCAGCTCGTAACTGGGAAAGCTACCATGCAATTGTTGATTCATTAAAAACGTTAGAAAACGATGAAACGTTACTTGTTCAATCAGGAAAACCAGTTGCAATTTTTAAATCACATGAAGATGCGCCTCGCGTTCTTTTAGCGAACTCAAACTTAGTACCGAAGTGGGCGAACTGGGATCACTTCCGTGAATTAGAGAAAAAAGGTCTTATGATGTACGGACAAATGACAGCGGGTAGCTGGATTTACATTGGGACACAAGGGATTTTACAAGGAACATATGAAACATTTGGTGAAGCGGCACGTCAACATTTCGATGGTTCATTAAAAGGTACTGTAACGATTACTGCTGGTTTAGGTGGCATGGGTGGCGCACAACCGCTTGCTGTAACGATGAACGGCGGTGTTGTAATTGCTATTGATGTAGATAAGCGTAGTATCGATCGTCGTATTGAAAAGAGATATTGTGATAAGTATACAGAATCATTAGAAGAAGCATTGGCTATTGCAAACGAATATAAAGAGAAGAAAGAGCCTATTTCAATTGGATTATTAGGTAATGCAGCAGAAATTTTACCTGAGTTAGTAAACCGTAATATTATCCCTGACTTAGTTACGGATCAAACTTCTGCCCATGATCCATTAAACGGTTATATTCCAGTAGGTTACACAGTAGAAGAAGCAGCGAAGCTTCGTGAAGAAGATCCAGAACGTTACGTACAATTATCAAAAGAAAGTATGAAAAAACATGTAGAAGCAATGCTTGCAATGCAAGAAAAAGGCGCGATTACATTTGATTACGGAAATAACATTCGCCAAGTTGCTTTCGATGAAGGATTAAAAAATGCTTTCGATTTCCCGGGATTCGTTCCAGCATTTATCCGTCCATTATTCTGTGAAGGAAAAGGACCATTCCGCTGGGTAGCACTTTCTGGTGATCCAGAAGATATTTATAAAACAGACGAAGTTATTTTACGCGAGTTCGCGGATAATGAGCATTTATGTAATTGGATTCGTATGGCACGTCAGCAAGTTGAGTTCCAAGGTCTTCCATCACGTATTTGTTGGCTTGGTTATGGCGAGCGTGCGAAATTTGGCCGCATTATTAATGAAATGGTGGCTAATGGTGAATTATCAGCACCGATCGTTATCGGCCGTGACCATTTAGATTGTGGATCAGTAGCATCTCCAAACCGTGAAACAGAATCTATGAAAGACGGTAGTGATGCAGTAGCAGACTGGCCAATTTTAAATGCATTAATTAACAGTGTAAACGGTGCAAGCTGGGTGTCTGTTCATCACGGTGGTGGCGTTGGTATGGGTTATTCACTTCACGCTGGAATGGTTATCGTTGCAGATGGAACAGAAGCAGCGGCAAAACGTATTGAACGCGTATTAACTTCTGACCCTGGTATGGGTGTTGTTCGTCACGTTGATGCTGGCTATGACTTAGCGGTTCAAACTGCGAAAGAAAAAGGCGTTAACATCCCAATGATGAAATAAGGAGGAAGAAACATGCTGGACACTTTACTAATAAATATCGGTCAATTACTAACAATGGATCAAGAAGATGGCTTGTTAAGACGGGAAGCGATGAATACGCTTCCTGTTATTGAAAACGGTGCGGTTGGAATTGAAAATGGTGTAGTTACTTTCGTTGGAACAGCGGAAGAAGCTAAAGGATTACAAGCGAAAGAGGTTATTGATTGCGACGGGAAAATGGTTTCTCCTGGTCTTGTTGATCCGCATACTCATCTTGTATTTGGTGGATCTCGTGAAAATGAAATCGCGCTAAAACTACAAGGAGTTCCGTACTTGGAAATTTTAGAACAAGGTGGAGGTATTCTTTCAACTGTAAATGCAACGAAACAAGCGTCGAAAGAAGAACTTGTTCAAAAAGCTAAATTCCATTTAGACCGTATGCTATCTTTTGGAGTTACAACTGTAGAAGCGAAGAGTGGTTACGGATTGGATGATGAGACAGAATGGAAACAATTAGAGGCAACTGCACAATTACAAAAAGAGCATTCAATTGATTTAGTTTCAACATTTTTAGGTGCTCATGCAGTTCCGAAAGAGTATAAAGGAAGATCGAAAGAATTTTTACAATGGATGCTAGATTTATTACCGGAAATGAAAGAGAAGCAATTAGCTGAGTTCGTTGATATTTTCTGCGAAACAGGTGTGTTCTCTGTAGAAGAATCAAAAGAATTTTTATTAAAAGCGAAAGAGCTTGGCTTTGATGTGAAAATTCATGCAGATGAAATCGATCCTCTTGGTGGTGCGGAAGCAGCGGCTGAAATTGGTGCAGCATCAGCGGACCATTTAGTTGGCGCTTCTGATAAAGGAATTGAAATGCTTGCGAATTCTAATACAGTAGCAACTTTATTACCAGGAACAACTTTCTATTTAAATAAAGAAAGCTTCGCACGCGGCCGCAAAATGATTGATGAAGGTGTTGCAGTTGCTTTAGCTACAGACTTTAACCCAGGTAGCTGTCCAACTGAAAACATTCAGCTTATTATGAGCATTGCGATGCTGAAACTGAAAATGACACCAGAAGAAGTTTGGAATGCGGTAACAGTGAACTCATCTTATGCCATTAATCGAGGCGATGTAGCTGGGAAAATTAGAGTTGGTCGTAAGGCGGATTTAGTTTTATGGGATGCTTATAATTACGCTTATGTACCGTACCATTACGGCGTAAGTCATGTAAATACAGTATGGAAGAATGGGAATATCGCATATACAAGAGGTGAACAATCGTGGAGCACGGCCACTATTTAAAGAAAAATGCAAAGTTTATCGATCGTGAAGTGACGAAGTGGAGCGAAATGATTAAAAATTGGGAGGAAGGTGTGGAAATATTCGGTGCTGCCTTAATTGGAGCGCCCCTTTCTAAACCATCTATTAGCCATTCAGGAGCATGTTTTGCACCAAAAACAATTCGTTCAATGTTGGATGCATATAGCACGTACGCAATTACAGAAGAACACGATATGAAAGAAAGTGTTCTTCATGATTGTGGTGATATTACGATGCATGTGACAGATATAAAAGAGAGTCATAACCGAATTGCGAAAACAGTTGGTCACTTGACGAAAGTAAATCCGAAAATGATACCAATCGTTCTTGGTGGTGACCACTCGATTAGTTTTCCGAGTATAACTGGTTTTGCAAATAGTAAAGGGAAGGTCGGTATTATTCAATTTGATGCCCATCATGATTTACGTAATTTAGATGATGGTGGTCCATCAAATGGTACACCGTTCCGTAGTTTGCTAGAAAATGATGTGATTACAGGAAAACAGCTCGTTCAAATTGGGATTCGTAATTTTTCAAATGCACGAGCGTACCATGAATATGCAAAAGAGCATGGTGTGACAGTGTATACAATGAAAGATGTAAGAGAGCGAAAAATAAAAGATCTTATTTCAGAAAGTATTGAAGTATTAAGAAAACAAGATGTGACTTCTATTTATATTTCTCTTGATATGGACGTACTAGACCAAGCGTTTGCGCCGGGCTGTCCAGCAATTGGCCCTGGTGGGATGGATAGTACAACTTTACTTGATGCAATTGAATTTCTTGGTAAAGAGCCACTCGTTCAAGGGATGGATATAGTAGAAATTGATCCAACTCTTGATTTTAGGGATATGACGAGTAGAGTAGCTGCGCAAGTGATTATGAGTTTTCTTTTAGCGCGAGAAACGATTAGTAAACAGGTTAGTATATAAGCGAAGGATCGTGTGTGAAGTTTTGAAGCAACCGTTTTTGTCATTATATAAAAATACATCGCTACTTATATGTAGTGATGTGTTTTTTTTGTTTTACAAGGTATATAAAATTGGAGAAAATGGGTGTAGAAATGTAACAAAATCGCGGGTTTTTTAGTGTTTCTGTACAGCTTGAATTTTTATGTGTAAATAAATTGACATAGAAAATAATTTTGTGATATTATAAAAATTTTGCTAAAAAAATAAATGTGTGTTAAGATTGAGAAGGTTACCATATATGGAGGTGGATTATTTGTTTCAAATTGGCGATAACATCGTTTATCCAATGCACGGAGCAGGTATAATTAAAGCCATAGAAGAAAAGGAAATCTCAGGAGAAAAAAGACAGTATTATGTTATAAAAATGTCGGCTAGTAATATGGAAGTAATGATTCCTATGGGGAAAATATTGAGTTCAAATATACGACCAGTTACAGATATAAAGGCATTAACAAACATAATAGATATTTTTCAGCATGGGGAATCAGATAGATTACTTACGTGGAAACAAAGGTATAAATTAAACACTGATAAAATAAAAACGGGTAAAATACAAGAAGGTGCTGAAGTTGTACGTGATTTATTACGTATGCAGAAAGAAAAAGCACTTAATGCAAGCGAAAAGAAAATGTTAGATAACGCACATGAATTTTTGATTAGTGAGCTGGGATTAATTGAAGGTATCACAGAAAATCAAATAAAAAGCTTTTGTTAAGATTCATTGTAGATAATGTATTACATCCCAAAAAAGATCTTGAATTTTTTGGGAATATAATTATAGAAAATCAATCATTTCAAAGACATTCAACTCTTTCAAACCACTTTTAGAGCATTAACCTCTTTTGTTATTACTACAATTTAATCCATTTTTATTTTTTAATTTCTTTTACGAATGTTCGAAGTTTAATTAAATAACTCGATAAAATAGTTACTTGATTTTTGCAATCCTGATTCACACTGGCACGGACGAGGAGCCGTAAGGATGAAAGAGAGGTAGGGCTTTCATTGTTTTAGGTATATAAGTTATTATTTTTAGAAGAATACTGAACCACTCCCACTTCTATTGTTAAGAGATTTTCCATATGTGAGGAGATAATAATTGTTTATTTTCTTTATTTAAAAGAGATAAACGAATTGTTAGCCTTATATGGTCAACTAAAAAAGGTTTCCTACTTAGGAAACCTTTTTAATTTTTGTTTTTATCATTCTGTTTGTTTAATATTCGAATCTTTAATGGTAAAGACGTATAAATTGACGTTACTATCTAAAAGTAAGTATGATGCGATTATAGTTAGATTTTTTTAGGGGGAAGAAAAATGACAAGTTCAAATAATAAAGCGGCAAGTATTTATGAAGGAACAAATATAAACGCTTGGGGGTCTTTTGAAAATATTGAAGAAACGAAGTTATTTCATCCGATTCAAATTGGATCTTGGTCTCTTCGTAATCGCATAGCGATGGCACCGATGACGAGATGTTTTGCAAATAATGAGACTGGAGTCGTTGGTGCTGACGTAGTCGAATATTACCGAAAACGTGCTGCTGATGGGATTGGATTAATTATTACAGAAGGAATTGTCATTAGCCCGAGAGCAAAAGGGAATCCAGGAGTACCAGGTATTTATACACAAGCGCAAGTCGATTCTTGGAAACCTGTTACAGAGGCAGTACATAAAGAAGGCGGAACGATTATTGCTCAAATATGGCATGTTGGACGTATGAGTCATCACGAAATAATTGGTGATCAAATGCCGCAAGCACCTTCTGCTATTGCTGCGGAGGGGAATGTTCCGCGTTTTCGTAAACCATTTGATACACCAGAAGCAATGACAATAGAAGAAATAAAAGAAGTTATCGGTCAATATGCACAAGCCGCAAAGAATGCGATAGAAGCTGGATTTGATGGTGTAGAAATTCACGGTGCACACGGATATTTAATTGACCAATTTACTTATAAATTTGCGAATAAGCGTACTGATAAATACGGCGGTGACTTAAAACAAAGGTTAACGTTTATGAAAGAAGTTGTTCAGGCTGTAATTGAAGCAGTTGGAGCTGATAAAACGCTTCTTCGCTTCTCTGCCTTTAAAGGTGATAATCCTACTTATATGTGGGAACACCCTGAACTTGCAATTGAAACGTTTGTAAATATGTTTAAAGAAGTTGGATTAACGATGATTCACCCTTCAACGATGAATTATACGCAAGTTATTGCTGACGGCAAGAATTTTCATCAATTAGTAAGAAAGTATTGGGATAGTACTATCGTAGGAGTAGGTAATTTGAATCCGAAAGAGGCAGAAGAAGCACTGCAAGAAGGAACAATTGATGTAGCGGCGTTCGGAAGACCATTAATCGCTAATCCAGATTTTGTTCAGCGAATTAAAAATGCTGAAAGTTTGGTTGAATATGACGCGAAAGAGCATCTTGCTACGTTAGTGTGAATAAGGATAAAAAGAGAACACATGGAGTGTTCTCTTTTTATTATGGAATTTCATATATAGGGGGAAGCGGAATGAGTGAAGCGCTACTCATTATTATTAGTATATTGCTCTTTTTGATGCTACTTTTAATTGTCTTTTTTATCATTACATTTTTTATTAAAAAACGGACGCATCATTCTATATTAAAACTGCATCCATACTTAGGTAGAATGCGCTATTTGCTCGAAAAAATAGGCCCGGAATTTCGGCAATATTGGTTTGATCATGATACTGACGGAAAGCCCTTTTCGCGCTACGATTTTCAAAGTGTTATGTTTCTAGCAAAATACCGTTCTGAAATACTTGGTTTTGGATCAAAACGAGATTTTGAGGAATCTGGCTATTATATTGCTAATACATTATTCCCCACATTAACAGATGAATTAAGTGTGAATCTCACGCAAGAACGTGAGGGGAAAAAATATATGATTCATAAAGAAGGGTTATTTTCAAGAAGAGAAAAATTGACAGCGGATACAACAAACCTTTGGTTGTATGAAGAAGAAGATGCAATTATAGTCGGCGAAAATCGTAAATATCCATGGAAACTGTATGGGATGTTTGGAGCGTCAGCGACATCTTACGGTGCGATTGGAGAAAATTATATTTTATCAGCTGGGTTTGGTGCAAAAATGGCAGGTGGTTCGTGGATTAATACTGGGGAAGGGGGCGTCATTCCAGAACATTTACATACGGGTGCAAATATCGTTGCCCAAATTGGTCCGGGATTATTTGGATACCGTGACGAGGACGGGAATTTTTCGATGAAGGAATTTATGGAGAAGGCGAAAGAAAGTAATATTAAAGCGTTTGAATTGAAATTTGGGCAAGGAGCAAAAATACGTGGTGGTCATTTAGAAGGACAGAAGGTAAATGAGAAAATCGCTTCCGTTCGGAAAGTACGAGAAGGAGAAACGATTAATTCGCCAAATCGTTTTTCATTTATTAGTAGTGCCGCAGAGGCTTTATATTTTATTCAAGATTTACAAGAAAACGGTGGTAAACCAGTGGGCATGAAAATTGTAATTGGTCAACAGAAGCCTTTGGAAGATTTATTAAAAGCAATGAAAGAATTAAACATCTATCCAGATTTTATTACAATCGACGGTTCAGAAGGTGGATCAGGGGCAACATATAAATCGATGGCAGATAGTATGGGGCTTCCGCTTATACCGGCATTACTTACATTTATTGATACAGCAAATCATTACGGTGTCAGGGATAAATTAAAGGTGTTTGCCTCCGGAAAATTAATCACGCCAGATAAAGTGGCGATTGCTTTAGCTATCGGTGCAGATGCCGTAAATTCAGCACGCGGATTTATGATGGCAAGCGGTTGTATTATGGCACTTCAATGTAATTCAGGGCAATGCCCATCTGGGGTTGCAACCACGAATCCACACTACCAAAAAGCATTAGATCCGTATGAGAAAAAATGGCGAGTAATGAACTATGTTATTAGTATGAGATATAGTTTGTTTTCATTAGCGGCAGCAGCAGGGGTAAAGAGCCCGCGCCACTTAACGAGAGAGCATATTGTGTTTAAAGATGAGATGGGGAAAGTAGTTCCACTTTCGGAATTGTTTCCTTCCGTAATTGGGAAGTAAATATGTAGCTGAACAAAAAAAATCAAAAAAGTCATACATTTGTATGGCTTTTTTGGTTATGGGAAAAGTAGAAATTTATTACATGAATGTTCCCGCTTTTCGGTTGCTCTTTTTCAAACAAATTGTTTGATGGAGATGAGTTGTCAGAATATTGTTTTTGATGAAAAAATGAAATGATATCCGCATTGACAATAAAAACTAATTAGACTATAATAAATCTCGAATTCAAGATATTTTTTGAAGGATAGTCAAAATCATAAAATCAATATTTAAAATATAATCATAAGAACTGTAGTTTTTTTGTAAAATATCTCGAATTCAAGATATTTTTTGAACTAAATGAAATGTGTTAGTTTTTTAGAGAAATACCTCAATTTTGAAAAAGATAGTATTGCGGATTGAACTTTATCATATGGACAAAATGAATAATGAATTTTAGCGAATAAACGTTTTTTGTAATGAAATAAAAAAAGGGGTGGAGAAAGTGGAAAAGAAAACAATGGGAATTCATCACATTACAGCAATCGTAGGACACCCACAAGAAAATGTAGATTTTTATGCAGGTGTATTAGGATTGCGTTTAGTAAAACAAACAGTGAATTTTGATGATCCAGGTACGTATCATCTTTATTTTGGTAATACAGGAGGAAAGCCTGGAACAATTATTACGTTTTTTCCATGGGCAGGTGCTCGTCGAGGTATTATTGGGGACGGTCAAGTAGGCATTACGTCTTATGTCGTACCAAAAGGTACAATGGAGTTTTGGGAAAATAGATTAGAAAAATTCGACGTACCGTATACAAAAATGACTCGGTTTGGAGAACAGTATATAGAATTTGATGATCCACATGGTTTGCATATAGAATTAGTTGAAAGAGAAGAGGGCGAATTAAATAATTGGACTTTTGGGGAAGTTACGCCAGAAGTAGCAATTAAAGGATTTGGCGGTGCTGTTCTTTTATCTGCACAACCTCAAAAAACTGCTGAATTGTTAGAGCATGTTATGGGTCTTGAGAAAGTAGGAGAAGAGGGAGAGTTTATGCGGTTCCGTTCTTCTGCTGATATTGGAAATATTATCGATTTGAGATTATCAACAATTGGACGTGGGCAAATGGGTGTTGGTACAGTTCATCATATTGCTTGGAGAGCGAGTGATGATGCTGATCAATTAGACTGGAAAGAGCATGTTTCTCGCTTTGGATATGGTGTAACCCCTGTACAAGACCGAAACTATTTTAACGCAATTTATTTTAGAGAACACGGCGAAATCTTATTTGAAATTGCAACAGACCCTCCTGGTTTTGCCCATGACGAATCTTTAGAGACGATGGGTGAGGAGTTAAAATTACCGGATCAATATGAACAACATAGAAAACAAATTGAACAGACACTCTTACCATTTGAAGTGAGAAATCTAGATTAAAGTGATTGAAAGGGGAAAAGGAATATGATGAAACATGTTTTTCAAAAAGGAAAAGATACGTCAAAACCAGTATTGTTATTGCTTCATGGTACAGGAGGAAATGAATTAGATTTATTACCGCTTGCAGAAAGAATTGATCGGGAAGCTTCTGTATTAAGTGTTCGTGGAAATGTATTAGAAAATGGGATGCCTCGTTTCTTCCGCCGATTAGCAGAAGGTATTTTTGATGAAGAGGATCTTGTTTTCCGTACGAAGGAATTAAATGAATTTTTAAATGAAGCAGCAAAAACATATGAATTTGATAGAGATAATATCGTAGCTGTTGGGTATTCAAATGGAGCAAATATTGCGGCGAGCTTATTATTCCATTACGAAAATGCATTAAAAGGTGCAGTCCTTCATCACCCAATGGTGCCTAGAAGAGGAATAGAGTTACCTAATTTAGCAGAGAAATTCGTATTTATCGCTGCTGGAACAAATGATCCAATTTGTTCACCTTCTGAGTCAGAGGAATTGAAGATGCTATTAGAAAATGTAGATGTTAATGTAACAATGCATTGGGAAAATAGAGGACATCAATTAACGATGAATGAAGTAGAGAAGGCAACAGAATGGTATGAAAAAATATTTTCACATGCATAAATAGTAGACTAAATCGAGTGTAAAATCATAAAGATTTTATACTCGATTTTTTTGTTGCAATTTAAGGGGTTAAAAGAGAATAGGAAAGTTATGTTAAAATATAAAGAAAATGTAGAATAATGGAGGGGAACTATTAGATGTCAAACTACGAAAATGAAGAAATGCTAACGGGAGGGAATGTCTCAAACGTATATCGTTCGGAAGATACTGTTCGACGAGAATTAAAGCAAGGCAGTACCAAAATTCATAAGCTATTAAATCATTTGGAAAACAAAGGTTTTAGTTATGCACCAAAGTTTTTAGGTATTGATGATAAAGATAGAGAGATATTATCATTTATTGAAGGAGAAGCTGGTAATTACCCTTTAAAAGAGTACATGTGGTCTAATGATGTTTTAAAAGAAATAGCGAAGATGCTCCGTCTTTATCATGATGCTGTGAGTGATTTCCCGTTATCAGATGATTGGAAACCGATGGATAATACTCCAAATACAATAGAGGTTGTATGCCACAATGATTTTGCAATATACAACATTATTTTTAATAACGAAAAACCAGTAGGTATTATTGATTTTGATGTTGCTGGTCCTGGACCCAGACTTTGGGACATAGCCTATACTCTTTACACTTGTGTCCCATTAAGTAGAGTTTATTATAAGGAAACAGGTGCGGCGGTTTATTATAATTCATTACAGCATGCAGACCGCATAAAACAAAGAGTTAAATTGTTTTTTGAGTCCTATAAAAGTGATGGCATCGCCGAGGATTATTTGGAGATGGTACTTCTACGATTAGAAGGATTATGTAAATACATGAAAAGAAAAGCACTAGAAGGCGATATGAACTTCCAAAAGATGATAGATGAAGGGCATCTTGAACATTATGAAAATGATATTCAGTTTATTCGTAAACATGGAAAAGAGTGGATTTAATAAAATAAATCGTATACAAAAATAAAGCTCAGAGTCATATAGGGACTTTGAGCTTTTTAACGTATTAGTGTAGATGTTTTCCACAATAACTCGACTACTTATAACAGATGTCTTTTACTATATTAATGTAGCATAGTTAAGAGTTTGTTACAGGCTGAGCTGTAGCAATCGGTAATTGGATATCGACAGTTGTTCCTATGTTTAATTCACTGGAAATGAATAATTTTCCGTGATGCTCTTGAATGATTTTATAGCACATCATTAAGCCGAGGCCAGTTCCTTTTTCTTTCAAGCTATAAAAAGGTTCGCCAAGACGAGCCATGCGCTCTTCAGGAATCCCACACCCTTCATCCATAATGCGTATTGAAACAAAATCATTTTCTAACGAAGTTGTTTGAATGAATATGTTACCACCATCAGGCATCGCCTCGATTGCATTTTTTAATATGTTAATCAAAACTTGTTTTAATTGATTACTATCACATTGAATGTCAGAAATATAATCGAAATGATCCATGATGATATGAACGCTATGCATAATTGCTGTTGGTAAAATAAAAGTTACAACTTCTTCAATTAATGTTTGTACGTTGCATGTATGAATAGATAACACTTGTGGTTTAGACATCGCCATAAATTGGCTTGTTATAGATTCCATTTGTGAAATTTCACTCAACATAACGTCCACATACCATTTATTTTCCTCATTTATTTCTGGATGTAATAACGTTAAAAATCCTTTTAATGAAGTGAGCGGATTTCTAATTTCATGGGCAATTCCAGCTGTCAGTTGTCCTACTACTGCAAGTTTTTCGGATTTCCGTAATAACTTTTCAGTTTCTTTTAGTTCGGTAACGTCTCTTCCCATCACTATAAGACCTTTGCGTGAGCCATCAGGATGGAAGAGTGGGACTTTTGAAATGCTTAAAACTAGGTCGAAATCATTTCTATGTATAATAAATTCCTCTCCGTGAAGAATTTGTCCTTTTTGCCATGTTAGTTCATCGACTTCTTCACAATGCAAAAAAGATTCGCGGTATGCTTCGTTATATTGAATGAGTTCATTATCTCTTTTTCCATGATAAGGAACGTTATGGAAATTGAAACAAGAAAGCGCATAGTCATTCGCTTCAAGCCAGCGTCCTTCATGATCCTTAAAAATAACAAATGCAGGCATTGAATTCATTAATGTGCGTAATCGTTTCTCACTATCTTGTAATACTTTCTCAATTCTTTCTGATTTTTCAAGGGGTTTCATAATGGCGTATACACCTGTTAAACGGTTTTTAACAAAAATAGGAACTAATTTTGTTACGACATCTAGTAAATATCCGTCTTTATGATAAATAGAGACGATATATTCTTTTTGATTGTCAGCTGCAGCATTTTTTATGTATTGTAGCACTTGATCAGAAATATGTGCCTCTAAAATAGAAGTGATTGTTTTTCGCTCTAATTCGTTAGAAGTATAACCTAATATTCTTTCCGCAGAGGGGTTAATATGTAAAATAACTCCTTCTAAATTCAATGAAATAATACTATCGGGGTTATGTTCAAAAAGGGATGCATACATTTCTGCTAAAGAACGATTTTGTATATGGTTTCGCAAGCGCTCCGATACGTTTGGGTGACGCTTTTTTTGAGTAGATGAATGTTTTTTACGACTCATAATATTTCCTCCGTACAACTAGCATCTAAAAAAGATGAATCTAGTACTAACTATAATATAGGTGCAATGTGTATTTCTATAAAAAATGGAAATTATATAATAAATTTTCTTTTTTATTTTTAGTGGAAGGTAAAAAAGGGTAGTAATAAGAGAATCTTATATTGCTTTATTAATATTTTCTAAGTTACATGAATGTATTTTCGTTATAACATTAGAATAGAAGAGGGGGAAGGAATATGAAAAATTATATTCAAGGAATTGATCATGTACAAGTAGCGGCGCCAGTAGGATGTGAAGAAGAAGCGCGAGAATTTTATGGTAATAAAATTGGTATGGAGGAAATCCCAAAGCCAGAGGAATTAAAGAAGCGTGGTGGGTGTTGGTTTAAGTGTGGAAATCAAGAGATTCATATCGGAGTTGAGCAAAATTTTAATCCAGCTAAAAAAGCGCATCCAGCTTTTTATGTTTTGAAAATTAATGAATTTAAACAAAGGTTAATAAAGCAAGGTATTGAAGTAATAGATGATCATGCGCGACCAGATGTAATCAGATTTTACGTGTCAGATCCGTTTGGCAATCGAATTGAATTTATGGAAAATAAAAACTAGGTGAAGGTCCACCTAGTTTTTTACACTTTTCTAAACAATCCTAATACTTCAACAGTCTCCGTAATATTAACGAATGCATGAGGATCAATTTCCGAAATCGTTAGTTTCATACTTGCTAATTCTTCACGTGAAACGACTGTCATAAGTACACGTTTTTTTTCGTTTGAATAAGCACCTTCACCATCAAGTAACGTAATTCCACGTACTACAGTTGAAAGAAGCTTTTTTTTCATTTCTTCTGCTTGATTTGTTACAATCATAAGTGTAACTTTACGATGTTTCGTATGAACGGCATCAATTACTTTACCAGTTACATAAATTGAAAGTAAGCTTGTAAGGGCAACATCCCAAGTGAAGAAAAATCCTGCAATGATAACAACAACAGTATTTAATGCAATAAGGAATCCACCAAGTTTAATATCTCGCTTACGAGATAACAACATACCGATAATATCAAATCCACCAGTTGAACCATGGCAGTTAAAGACAAGACCAATACCAGCTCCGGCGATGACACCGCCAAATACAGATGATAAAAGTGGATCTGTTGCTACGACTTTTACTGGAACATAGTATAATGCAACAGATAATACAATTACAGAAACAACCGTGTTAAAAATTACTTTTTTTCCAAGACCTATGTATCCTAAAATAAGGATAGGTAAGTTCAATACAAAGTTAATAATACCTGTGTTTACAGGGGTTACAATCCCTAAAATAATAGCAATTCCGCCAATTCCACTACTTAAAATTTTATGGGGGATAAGGAAAAGATTAAAGGCAATTGCGATAATAATAGAACCAAAAATAACACCAAGAAATCTGACCATCTATTTCCCGTCCTTCACTAAATAATCATATTATTTCAAGATTATATATGAAATTGAAAGTTTTTGGGGAAAACAGTTTATTTTGGAAAATTAGATTAATCTAAATAGTTCGAGTGTTTGATAAATTGGGAGGGGATACAGATATGAAGATAACGACGTATCAACAGAAGAGTCTTTTAAAACAAGAGTGTGAGGATTCATTTTTTTGTAATGAAGATAAAATAATTTACGGTGTATGCGATGGAGCAACACCGTTAGTTCCATTTTGTGATGAAGAAGGACATAATGGAGCATACATCGCTTCACATTTATTTGCAAGTCATTTTACTTCGCTACGAGAGATCAATAGTTTACAAGATGAAGTTGCAAAGGCGAATGAATTATTGCAAAGCAAGATGCTAGAGTACAAGGTTGATACGAGAAAAAAAGACCATCTGTGGTGTACATGTATTGCAGCAGTTCAAATAGAAGGCGATAAACTTGAATATGCACAATTAGGTGATTGTATGATCGTTGCAATACTTCAGGATGGAGCGATAAGAGTATTAACGAAAGATACAGTTAAGGGAATTAGTAAACGCGCAAAAAAGAAGAGAGAAGAGGATCGTAAAAAAGGATTACCAGTCCCGGAAGAACAGGTTTTTCAAGATGTTCGGGAGCAGTTGAAATACAACCGCTATCTTGCGAATGTGCCAAACGGTTACGCAGTTGCAAATGGGATGAAAGAAGCAATGACTTATTTACAACATGGGGAATTACATGTAGCTGATGTAAGTGGGATCTTTATTTGTTCGGACGGATTGTTCCATCCGGAGTGGTCGTTAGAACAAATTGTGATATATATAAGAAAGAATAGTATAAAAGAATATGTAGCAATCATTGAAAGGCTAGAAGGAGAAAATAGAATAAGACCAGATGATAAAACAATTATTATAATTGATTTTTAAGGAGAGGAAGTTCAAATGGAAATTAAATGTGTAAATTTAACATTTCAAGATGAATTAGTTCCTTTAGAGAAAGTAAATAAACTGATTGTCCACCATACGTCAGAAGATGGATGGGATGTGTATAAAACTCACGAATTTCATCAAAAGGTAAGAGGATGGAGCGGGATTGGTTACAATTATTTTATTGAAGAAGATGGAACTGTAGTCGAAGGGCGAGGTTTACATATTGGAGCACATGCGAAAGATAATAATAGTGACACAATTGGAATATGTATGACGGGAAATTTTGATAAATATGATCCAACTACTGCACAAATGAATTCATTATATTCTTTATGTAAAATGTTTGTGAAGCAGTTTGCCATAGAGAAAGGAAATATACTCGGCCATAGGGAGTTAGAAGGGGTTACAAAAACTTGTCCAGGAAATCGATTTTCTATGGTAGAGTTAAGAAAAGTATTATCTTAAATATAGAGGAGTAACGAATGATGATGAACATAAAAATAACGAATGATAAAAAAGAAGAGCTTGTAGCACAAATTCAGCAATTTTTCGTTGAAGAAGATTTAGATGAAATTGGACGTTTCCAAGCAGAACGTTTAATAGAAGAAATGATAAAGTTAGTAGGACCATTTGCATACAATCAAGCAATTGGAGATGCAAGAAAACTTGTAAGTGAGAAATTAACAAATATTGAAGAAGATTTGTATGTGTTAGAGAAGAATGAAGGGAAATAAAAAAAGACTAGAAATTCTAGTCTTTTTTTATTTGATTAGCAGAAAAAACATGGAGAAAACACGGAAAGGACATTGGAAGTACATCTTTTATTTTTAGAATATTCTTAGTTTTAAAATATTTTAGAAAGGAAGATTGTAATGAGATTAACTCCAAGAGAAATTGATAAACTGCTGGTAGTTGTTGCGGCTGATTTAGCTTATCGACGAAAGGAGAGAGGGCTTAAGTTAAACTATCCAGAAAGTATCGCTATTATTACGTATGAAATTTTGGAAGGAGCAAGAGATGGTAAAAATGTAGCGGAATTAATGGAGCTTGGAAAAAATATTTTAAGTGCTGAAGATGTTATGGATGGGATTGCAGACATGATATCAGATATTCAAGTTGAGGCAACTTTTCCTGATGGAACAAAATTAGTAACTATTCATCAACCAATTCATTAAAGGAAGTGAATGTTATGATTCCAGGGCAATATATCCTTGCGAAAGAAGACATAGTATGTAATGAAAATAAAAAAGCAACGAAAGTTAAGGTGTTAAATCAGGGAGATAGACCGATTCAAATTGGGTCTCATTACCACTTTTATGAAGTGAATGAGGCGTTAAAATTCAATCGTAGTGTAGCAATTGGACAACATTTAAATATTCCAGCGGGTACAGCGGTAAGATTCGAGCCTGGGGATGAAAAAACGATTGAATTAGTTCCGTACTCAGGGAAGCAAGAAGTATATGGATTTAAAAATAAAGTGGATGGCGATATTGAATCTTATAAAAAAAGAGGGAGATAGCATGAGTTTTAAGATGTCACGTAAACAATATGCTGATTTATATGGTCCAACTACAGGAGATTCTATTCGTTTAGCGGATACACAATTATTCGCACATATTGATCAAAATTACACCGTATATGGTGATGAAGCTGTCTTTGGTGGAGGAAAATCAATTAGGGATGGTATGGGACAAAATTCGCAACTTACAAGGGAACAGGGTGTTGTGGATGTTGTTATTACGAATGCAATTATTATTGATTATACAGGAGTATATAAAGCGGATATTGGTATAAAAGATGGAAAGATTTCAGCAATTGGTAAGAGTGGTAATCCTTCAGTTATGGATAATATTGATATCATCATTGGAACATCAACGGAAGTAATTTCTGGCGAGCGAAAAATCGTTACAGCTGGAGGTATTGATACACACGTGCATTTCATATCCCCACAACAAATTGATACAGCATTAGCTTCAGGTATAACAACTTTAATTGGTGGAGGAACAGGACCGGCAGAGGGTACTAAGGCAACTACAATAACGCCTGGATCTTGGAATTTAAGAAAAATGCTAGAGGCAGCAGAAGCTTTTCCTATAAATCTTGGGTTTTTAGGGAAAGGAAATAGTTCAAGTTTACCTGCCCTGGAAGAACAAATATTTGCAGGAGCTATTGGATTAAAAATTCATGAAGATTGGGGAGCGACTTCTTCAGCAATTAATCACTCGTTACAGATTGCTGATAAATATGATATTCAAGTTGCTATTCATACTGATACGTTAAATGAATGTGGTTTTGTGGAAGAAACGATAAAGGCTATTGATAATCGTGTTATTCATACGTACCACACTGAAGGGGCTGGTGGTGGGCATGCACCAGATATTATAAAGATTGCTGCACTGAATAATATTTTACCTTCTTCAACGAACCCGACCTTGCCATATACAGTGAATACGTTGGATGAACATTTAGATATGCTCATGGTATGTCATCATTTAAAAGCAAATATTCCAGAAGATGTAATGTTTGCGGATTCAAGGATTCGAAAAGAAACAATTGCGGCAGAGGATATTTTGCAAGATTTAGGGGTTTTCAGCATGATTAGCTCTGACTCGCAGGCGATGGGGAGGGTTGGAGAGGTTATTATTCGCAATTGGCAAACCGCCGATAAAATGAAAAAGCAGATTGGTAGTTTAGAGGGAGATAAAGAGTATAACGATAATAATAGAATTCAACGCTATATAGCTAAGTATACAATTAATCCAGCTATTACACACGGGATTTCAGAATATGTCGGCTCTATTGAAGTTGGGAAATATGCAGACCTTGTAATATGGGATCCACAATTTTTCGGTGTTAAGCCAGATATGGTTTTGAAAAACGGGATGGTAGTGATGGCATTAATGGGAGACGAGAATGCTTCGATCCCCACACCACAACCATATTATGAAAAAAAGATGTTTGGTGCATATGGAAAAGCGGTACAGTCAAGTTCGATTACATTTGTATCTAAAGTAGCTTATGAGAATAATATTAAAGAAAAATTAGGTTTAAATAAAGTTGTATTACCTGTTAGAAATACGAGAGAGATTTCTAAGCAAGATATGAAGCTGAATAATGCAACACCAGAAATTGAAGTAGATCCGCAGACATATGAAGTTAAAGTTGATGGACAAGTTATTACGTGTGAAGCAGTAGATGTATTACCTATGGCTCAAAGATATTTTTTATTTTGATATAACGGAGGAGATAAAATGATTATTGAAAAAATTAATAACAACGTATGCAATATGAATTATTTTGCAAATACAAAAAAGCATCTTGATAGAATATTGATTTCTAGTGAGCTTTTACTAAAGAGGGTTCAGAAATTATATTCAGAATCTGGTTTTGAAATTGGGGTGTCTTTAGATAATGGAGAAACATTAAAGAACGGTGATATTTTATATGAAGATGAACATCGTATTGTATATATTGAAGTGTTACCAGAAGAGGTAATTGTAATTACTCCAACGTCAATAAAAGAAATGGGAATTATTGCGCATAACTTAGGAAATAGACATTTGCCAGCACAATTCGATGAAGGGTGTATGATTTTGGCGAACGACTACTTAGTAGAAGATTTACTCAAAAAGGAAGGTGTTCCTTATCAAAAAGAAAATAGAGTATTACCCAAACCGTTCAAGCATGCTTCACACAAACACATTTAACCTACTTAACCTACTCCAAATTAGTGATTCGAACTTCCCAACAGGAAGTTTTAGTCACTCTTTTGGATTAGAAACATTTATTCAAGAGGGACAAGTTACAAATAAAGGAGAATTTTTCAAATGGATTAATCGATATGTAAAAGTGCAATTAACACACACGGACGGCTTAATTTGCAAATATACTTACGAAGCCACTAAGAATAATGATGGAAAACAAATTACATTTTTAGATGATTTAATAACAGCACAAACATTGCCTTTTGAATGTAGAAGAGCAAATAGAATGATTAGTAAAAGTACTTCTAAACTATTGTGTGAACTGTTCTCATTTGCAAATTTAAATATATACAAAGAAGATGTTATGGGTAATAAATTACAAGGTCATCCGAGTATCGTATACGGAATATTAGGGGCGGAATTGAAAATGACAGTAGAAGAAACGCTCTTAGTTTTCTTATATTCAAGTGTTGGAAGCATAATTCAAAATGGTGTGAGAGCCATTCCTCTTGGACAAACAGATGGTCAAAAACTATTACAAGAATGCCATGAATTGATCTGTGAATCTATTGATAGAATTCAAATACTTTCATTAGATAATTTTGGATTGAATGATCCTGAATTCGAAATAAATCAAATGCAACATGAAGATGTAAATGTAAGAGTCTTCATGTCATAGGGAGGAAAAATAAAATGATAAAACCTATTAAAATTGGTATTGGTGGCCCCGTAGGTGCTGGGAAAACAATGTTAGTTGAAAAGTTAACAAAATATTTAAATACAGATTATGAAATTGCAGCAATTACAAACGATATTTATACGAAAGAAGATGCAAAGATTTTATTGAAAACGGGTGTTTTACCAGAAGATAGAATTATTGGTGTAGAGACAGGAGGGTGTCCACATACAGCAATTCGAGAGGATGCTTCTATGAATTTTGAAGCAATTGAAGAGCTCATGATTAGACATAGTAATTTAGATATTATTTTTATTGAAAGTGGGGGTGATAATTTAGCTGCCACATTTAGTCCAGAGCTAGTGGATTTTTCAATTTATATTATTGATGTAGCACAAGGAGAAAAGATTCCTCGTAAAGGTGGACAAGGAATGATCAAATCTGATGTATTTGTGATTAATAAAACGGATTTGGCACCTTATGTAGGGGCTGATCTTGGAGTTATGGAGCAGGATACGAAAAATTACCGACATAATAAACCATATTTTTTTACAAATTTGAAGGATGAGGAAGGCTTACAGGGGTTAATAAATTGGATGCGACAAAACATCATGTTAGAAGGATTGAAGAAATGAAAGCCCCTACAGGTGTCTTAAACATTGATGTGATGGAAAAGAGACATAAAACGGTACCTATTAAGGTTTATCATAAAGATGCCTTAAAAGTAACGCAGCCAATATATTTGGATGATTATGGTAGAGCATATTACTATATCATGAATTCTGGTGGAGGTTATTTAAAAGGAGACTTCTATTCTATAAATATAAATGTTCATGAAGATGCGAAAACATATATAACAAGCCAATCAGCAACGAAAGTTTACAAGACTCCAAATAGTTATGCTTTGCAAGAATTGAATGTTTATATTGGTGAAAATGCTGTTATGGAGTATTTACCAGATCCGTTGATTATGTACAAGGATGCAGCATATAAGCAAAAAGTAAATATATATATGCAAAATAATTCTACATTGATTTTATGCGATTCAGTTACGCCTGGTTGGTCTCCAAATATGGAGAAGTTCACATACCAGTATTTTGATTCGCTAACAAAAGTATATATGGAAAACAAACTTGTAGTTTACGATCATCTATTGTTAAACCCTTTCAAAGAGTCGTTAGATCAAATGGGAATATTAAATCAATATTCCCATTATGGTACTTTCATGGTTATTAATGAGAACATTACAAATGATTTAATTGCAGCATTGAAAACTTCGCTTTCTAACACTAACAATATGAAGATTGGAATATCTTCTATGCCATGTAAAGGTTTTGTCATACGCATACTTAGTCATAATACAGAGGATATGGAGTCTATATTTTTTCAGTGTCATCGTTTTGTTAGAGAGAATTGTCTGCATGAAGAATTAACATCCTATCGAAAATATTAAGTAGGAGAAGGGGATACTATGACTAATGTGGGATTATTATTTGTCGGTGCAGTTCTATTCATGAATGCACTAGCAGCTTTTAAACTCATTGATAGCAAAAGTGTAGGGTACTTCAATTTATTTGTAGGGGCATTACAAACTTTGACACCACTATATTTATTATTTACAGGAAGTCAATCTAATGAGTGGACTATCCTATCTAATGGAACTATTTTTTTATTTGGTTTTACTTATTTATATGTTGGCCTTACGAATATATTAGAACTTGATTCTTCAGGTGTAGGTTACTATTCTCTTTGGGTTGCTATTATTGCAACGGTTATGGGAATAGCGAATCAATTACATGAGAGTGGAAGTCTACAAAGTACAATAATTTGGTTCTTTTGGGCGTTCCTTTGGTTTTTATTTTTCCTGCAAGATGGGTTGAAAAAGAAGATTCATATTTATGTAGGGATTGTTTGCTTCGTTGAATCTTGGATTACTGCAACGATACCAGCCCTGTTAACACTTACAAATCATACAGGCATGTTAAATGATTTTGTAATTATTTTAGTGACTATTATAACGATTGTAGTTTTTATTATGGCACTTTTCTTTTTCAAGAGTATTCAATCTAAAGTAGAAAGGGTTAGTAACTATGTGGAAAAGTGAACTGAAAAAAGCAACTAATTTTTTTGTTATTATTATATTTCTTCATGTGCTTGGAATTCTCTTATTATTACCTGCACTGTATAAAGGCAATAGCATAATTGGAATGGCTATTATTGCATATTCTTTAGGATTGCGTCATGCGTTTGATAGTGATCATATTGTCGCAATTGATAATACTGTTCGGAAATTAATTGAAAAAGGTAAAAACTCACAGGGGGTGGGGTTTTACTTCTCATTAGGACACTCTACTGTAGTATTTGTGATGATCGTATTAATTGCTTTAATTGGAAAAACAGCAAAACATGGAATGGAGAGTTTTTCTACTATAGGCGGTATTATCGGCACAATTGTTTCTAGTACATTTCTTATTATTATTGGGCTTACCAATCTGTTGTACCTTATTAAAGTGTTACGAAGCCAAGAGGATAAGCAACCAGAAAACTTAGGATTTATATATCGTTTCACGCAGCGCTTATTTAGGTTTATTGATAGTCAAAAGCAATTGTATATGATCGGTTTTTTATTTGGGCTTGGTTTTGATACAGCAAGTGAAATCGGATTAATTGCTCTTTCTACAGTAACTGCAACAAGTCAATCTATCCCGCTTGTAAGTATATTTGCTTTTCCCATTTTGTTTGCTGCAGGAATGTCGTTGATGGATACATTAGATAGTACATTCATGAATACGAATTATAAGTGGGCAATGGAAAATAGTCGAATTAGAAATTCATATAACGTATTAATTACCTCAATATCTGTTATAACGGCTTTTTTAATAGGGGGTTATCAACTATTATCTTTACTTATTGAAAGCTATAATTTACAGGGACCGTTTTGGAATCTCATTCAGGTAGTTAATTTTGATTATTTGGGTATATGTCTTGTTGTATTCTTTATTATTTCTCTTATTGTTTTTGCTGTATGGAATAGAAATGCATTTAAAGAACCACTTACAAAGAGTATAGAGAAATAAAAATATACCGTATGATATTTGGTTAATTATGTATATAAGCTGAACTAAAAAACACGTCAGATGAAAATGCATCTAACGTGTTTTTTATTATTTATGTTCTTTATATTCATGTACTTTTTCTTTTACATTACCGACAGTATCTTTAGCAGTGCCTTTCACCTTATCCCATTTTCCCTCGGCTTGTAATTTTTTATTGTCAGTTACTTTCCCGACAACTTCCTTTACTTCACCCTTTACCTTATCAATGGCACCTTCTACTTTTTCTTTTAAACCATGATCATGTTTAGTCATACATTTCTCCTCCTTGTAGTTTGAGTAGAATTCTCTTTTCATATTGCAAGTTGAATGATGTATCTAGTAATAGCGTAACAAATTTAGTTTGAATATTCAAATGAGTAACAGGATAGAAAGGTAATTGTCATAAAATGTATACATTCGTAATGGAAAGAAAAAGAAAGTTAATTATATGTCTTTCGCAGTCCATATTGATTTTGTATAAGCAATTTTCATATGGGCACGTTCCATATTATTTTGACTGCCGCTACCGAATCTTGCTTGTCCAACTATTAAATTACAATTGGATTCAAGAGCGGTCTCAATTCGTTTTTGAATTAATACGGTATGACACCCTTTACGTTGAAATTCTGGCAAAGTAGCAGAAGCAGCTAATGAAGCAACACCTTTATTTATATAAAGTACCCCTATACTAGCAGGAGTGTTTTGAACTTCGACTATGAAAAAATGCCATCCTGGTTTATTGTAAAGAATTTCATTATTTTGATGAACACCATTTTTTGTAAAGGACGGCATATTAAATCCACGTATATAAATATCTGCAAAAGTATGAAACTCATTTTCTTTCAGTTTGCGTACTGAAATGTTAGAAGGGGGAAGCGGAAAATCTTGTCCCGGTATGCTATATAAAGTGGTATGGAAGCTCGATTGGTAAAAGCCTTGTTGAGATAAGTATTGAAATAGTTCAGTTGTACCTTGAGCCGGTGTAATTTCAAAACGGCAAGGGATTTGTAGTGATTGATAATAAGCGATGATTTCATCTATCTCATCTGTATTTGTAAATGTAATGCCTTTTACCGTATTAAAAGCAGGACCAGCAATTATTTTTGATGAAAAGGCAGTGGCACTCCCGAACTTTTTCATTTGTACTTGCATTGGATTTCCGCTTATTTCTTGTAGTGCCTCTAATCTAGAAGAAAGCATATGTATTTCTGCGTTCTCGATTTCTTGTGCTGTATTGACTGTCATAATTGTACTCATACGATTCCTCCGTCAATAAATATATTTCATAGTACATATACGATGTTTGTTCTGAGATTCCTGTTGAAATGTAAGAGAATAAGAAGAATTTTGGAAGGGAAATGGAAGCGAACTGTCGAAGGGAGTGGAAACAGATTAAAGGTGGTGCTCTCATGAAACAGAAAGACGTGCAGACATGCTCTCATTGCGGTTCTCAAAACATAGGAGAAGGTGAGTTTATCGGTTATGCACAAATACGGAAAAAGGAAACGATGTTCACATCTTCACCAGTGGATGCTTATATTTGTACAGATTGCGGGAATATCCTTTCATTAAAGGTACGGAATTATGAAAGGTTTAAGCAGAAGCCGCTATGATTGTTGAGAAGTGGTCATATCCAGCGTTGTATACGAAACGTCTTATATTAAGGGGAATTAATATGAGTGATATTTTACATATATATGAGTATGCCTCAGATAAAGAAATGTCAACGTATACAGTATGGGATGCTCATCAATCGTTACATGACACACAAAAATATATAGAAGAAATTGTGAGTCAATATGAGAAAGAAAAAGTAGCTCCCCTTGGAATTGTATTAAGAGAGGAACAAAAACTCATAGGGACTTGTGGATTTATAAAATATGATGTAACTGAACATAAAGCGGAAATTGCATACGCCTTATCACGAAAATATTGGGGTAGAGGATTAGCTACCGAGGCGGCTTCAGCTTTTTCTAGCTATGGTTTTAATGAGTTACGTCTTAATAGTATTGAAGCAGGATGTAATTCAGAAAATGAAGCATCTGAAAAATTAATGAAACGTTTGAATATGGAATACGATTGTACAATTCAAAAGGATCTGTTCATTAAAGGTAAGTATCGTGATACGAAGAGGTATTGTATATCTAGGAAAAGATATATGAATCAATGAAATATTTTATATTGAAAACTCCTTTAATTGAATAAGGGGGTTTTTGTTTTATGTATAACAATAATTACCTTTAATTGTTATAATTGGTTATTGAGGAATATTGTTTTTCTTAATACCACAATCATAGAAGAAAACTAGCTAAATCGTATAGAAACCGCTATATAACACAATCGCAACCGTAAGTTGACAAAGTGCAACCGCAGGAAGATAGAGATAGGGGCAATGTTTGCATACAATTTAGTTAAGAAAACAAAGGGGGACACACATATGGGATTTGGTGAAAAGCTTTTTAAATTAAGAAAGGAAAAGGGCCTTTCTCAAGAAGCATTAGCTGAGAAATTAAACACAACAAGGCAAGCAGTTAGTAAATGGGAAAACGGTCAAGGATTTCCTGAAACTGAAAAGTTAATAATGATTGGAAATGTATTTGAAGTATCTCTTGATTACTTATTAAAAGAAACTGCTGAACAAATTAATGAAACTGAACATGGTTATTATGTAAGTACGGAAATGGCAGAAGGGTATATAGTGTACGGACAAAAGATTTCAAAATATATCGCGTTAGGGTTTAGTTTGCTTATTTTATCTACAATACCGTATTTATTATTCAAAGAAGATGTAACAATGTCGACATTTCTTGTCATTATTATTGCTGTCCTTGGAATTGGAGCAATGATGGTACCTGCAACGATAGAAGAGAGTCGATACAATGTATTAAAAAAAGAAGAATTACTATTTGATCAAAACTTTTTAAAAGAATTGACAAAAAGATATGAAGTAATTAAGAAGAGGTATGCTGCAGTGATGATTGTTGGATTTTGTTTTATTGCAGCAGGAGCGATACCATTTTTATTTGAGAAAAAGCATATCACTTCAGGCGAATTAGTGCAGTATTATCCGTACTGTGTTGTACTTATTGCTATTGGAGTCTATCTTTTTGTTCGTGTTGTAGGAGTGTGGGAGATGTATCGGATTTTAGTAGAAAATAAAGAATATAGTAATCGTGTCATTTTTAAATTAAAAAAGAAAGTAAGAAAAAAGGTAGATAGTTTTTAAATAGGAGAGAACCATGTTTTGTATCGTATGTATTCAAAACATGGTTTTTATTTATTAGAATTATTTCCAAAGAAATAATTCAGAAAATACAGAAAAATATCGTAATTTTTTGTAGAAGTCTGTTATAATATACAGAAATGAAAACGCTTTAAAGGGAGGATGTAAACAATATGATGATGAATGTACCTCTAACAATTAGTTCTATGATGGAAAGGGCAGAAAAACTATTCCCGAAGAAAGAAATCATTTCACGGACGCATGATACAGTTACGACCTTAACGTATAAGCAGCTAGGGGAAAGGACAAGAAGACTTTCCAGTGCGTTAACAAAGCTTGGGATTAAAGAAGGCGAGCGCATAGGAACGTTAGCGTGGAATCATCATCGACATGTAGAAGCATATTTTGCTATTCCAGGTATTGCTTCCGTTTTACACACAATTAATATTCGTTTATCTCCTCAACATATTTCATACATTATTCAGCACGCAGAAGATCGCATTTTACTCATTGATGAAGATCTCGTACCACTTGTTGAAAATATTCAATCGCAATTATCAACTGTACAAGCCTACATTATTATGACTGATAAAGACGAACTTCCCAAAACTACACTGGAGCCTGTATATCATTATGAAAAGCTATTAGAAGAAGGCGATCCCAATTTCCAATTTGTAAAAGATATTGATGAAAATACACCTGCTGGTATGTGTTATACGTCAGCGACTACAGGGAATCCAAAAGGCGTTGTTTATACGCATCGTAGTACGGTTTTGCATTGTATGGCACTCGGTTTAGCCGATACAGCTGCTTTATCGGAAAGTGATGCGGCTATGGCAATTGTACCAATGTTCCATGTGAATGCTTGGGGGCTTCCTTTTGCAGCTACTTGGTTTGGAACTAAACAAGTTCTGCCAGGACCAATGTTTACTCCGAAAATTTTATTAGAGATGATTCAAGCTGAAAAAGTAACGATAGCAGCAGGTGTGCCGACAATTTGGCTCGGTGTATTACAAGAGTTAGAAAATAATAGTTACGATTTATCTAGTATAACGAGAATATTATGCGGTGGTGCTGCTGCACCGAAAAGCGTTATTAAAGCATTTGAGCAAAAATATAATGTTCCTTTCGTACATGCATATGGTATGACTGAAACAAGCCCGCTCGTAACACTTGCACGTTTAAAAAGTTATGAAACAGAATTATCATATGAAGAGCAATTAGAAATCCGCTCAAAACAAGGATATCTTGTCCCTGGTGTAGAGATGAAAGTAGTCGGTACAAACGGTGAAGTGAAGTGGGATGGTACTGAGATGGGAGAGTTATGCTTACGAGCACCTTGGATCGCTGAAAGCTATTATAACGATGATCGTACTGTCGAAGGATTCCGAGACGGTTGGTTATATACTGGTGATGTTGTTACAGTTGATGAGGAAGGCTGCGTGAAAATTGTTGATCGTACGAAAGATGTTATTAAAAGCGGAGGAGAATGGATTTCTTCAGTGGATCTTGAAAATGCTTTAATGGCACATGATGCTATATTTGAAGCGGCTGTCGTTGCAATTCCTCATCCGCAGTGGCAAGAACGCCCAGTTGCCTGCGTTGTTCAAAAGAAAAATAGTACGGTTACAAAAGAAGAAATATATGAGTTTTTAAAACCGCAGTTTGCGAAGTGGTGGTTACCAGATGATATTGTATTTATGGAAGAAATACCGAAAACATCTGTTGGGAAGTTTTTAAAACAGGCACTTCGAAAAGAACTTGAGCATTTGCATAAAGAGAAATAACCGAACTTTTATTTGTAAACTTATTTTTAATTGTGGTTGACAAATGTCGAAGGGAAAGATAATATAACTCCTATAATATGTTATCTAAAATCTAATTTAAGTTTACAAATAGGAGAAGCAAATATGAATACAAAAAACTTAGTTTTCGTCGCTTTATTTAGTTCTATTATGGGAGTGTTAGGGTTAATACCTCCAATTGCTCTTGCTATTACACCAGTTCCAATTACATTACAATCACTCGGTGTTATGCTTGCTGGTGGGTTGTTAGGCTCACGTCTCGGTGCGTTAAGTCAGCTTATTTTCTTACTTATAGTTGGAGTTGGAGCACCATTACTTGCTGGTGGACGCGGGGGGCCAGGTGTATTTGTTGGACCAAGTGCAGGATATTTACTTGGTTATATCGTTGGAGCGTTTGTCATTGGATATTTAATTGAGCGTTTACGTGAAGTTTCTATTATAAAAGTACTATGCATTAATATAATTGGTGGTATTTTCGTAGTTTATGTATTTGGTATTATTGTCCAAGCTTTCGTAATGGATATTTCCGTATGGGAAACGATGAAAGTAAGTGTCGTATTTTTACCAGGTGATTGCATAAAAGCGATTATAGCAGCGATTCTTGTGACAAGATTACATCGCTCATTGAAACATATTATTACGCCTGCTTTGAAGAATAAAAAAATTACAAATGCAGGGTAAGAAAAAGGAGAAACACGTTACTTGCGTGTTTCTTTTTATTATTTTGTAAAGAAAGGAAGTCTCATATGGGGATTACAAAAGAATATAAAAAGTATGCCTCTTTACAACCAAATAAAATAGCGATTAAAGAAAACGATAGAGTATTAACATATAAAGAATGGTTTGAGTCAGTGTGTAAAGTAGCAAAATGGTTGAATGAAAAAGAATCGCAGAATAAAACGATAGCAATTTTATTAGAGAATAGTATGGAATTTTTACAACTATTTGCTGGTTCTGCTATGGCTGGATGGGTTTGTGTGCCGCTAGATATAAAATGGAAACGAGATGAACTTAAAGAAAGAATAGCGATTAGTAAACCAGATATTATTGTGGCGGAGCAGTATAGGCTTAGTGATATATCGTGCGAAGAAGGAAGGATTATTGAGATTGAAGAATGGAAAGAAATGATTGAGAACTATCTTCCTGCATATCATTCTGTAGAAAATGTACAAAACGCTCCTTTTTATATGGGATTTACATCAGGATCGACTGGAAAAGCAAAAGCGTTTTTACGTGCTCAACAGTCGTGGGTACATAGTTTTGATTGTAATGTACATGATTTTTATATGAAAAAGGAAGATTCTATTTTAATAGCTGGGACGCTTGTTCATTCTCTTTTCTTATACGGGGCAATAAGTGCATTGTTTTTAGGGCAAACGGTACACATAATGAGAAAGTTTGTACCAGTTCAAGTGCTATCTAGTATAAGGATAGAGAATATTTCTGTAATGTATACAGTTCCTACAATGCTTGAGTCTTTGTATAAAGAAAATAAAGTAATTGAAAGTGAAATGAAAATTATTTCGTCAGGAGCGAAATGGGAAGCTGAAGCAAAAGAGAAGATGAAGAATGTGTTTCCTTATGCAAAAAGATATGAGTTTTATGGTGCGTCTGAGCTAAGCTTTGTAACGGCATTGGTTGATGAAGAGAGTGAAAGAAAACCGAATTCAGTAGGGAAACCTTGTCATAATGTACAAGTTCGAATATGTAATGAAGCAGGAGGAGAAGTACAGACAGGTGAGATAGGAACTGTGTATGTGAAAAGTGATCAATTTTTTATGGGCTATGTATCGGATGGAGCTATAATCCCGCAATTGTCCGAAGGTGGCTGGATGACAGTGCAGGATGTGGGCTACCAAGATGAAGAAGGCTTTATATATATTGTTGGTAGAGAGAAGAATATGATTTTATTTGGAGGAATCAATATTTTCCCAGAAGAAATAGAAAGGGTATTACAGACACATCCAGCTGTTGAAAAAATAGTTGTGGTTGGTGTAGAAGATAGTTACTGGGGTGAAAAGCCTGTCGCTATCGTAAAAGGAAGTGCTACAAAGCAACAATTAAAGAGTTTTTGCCTACAACGATTATCATCTTTTAAAATACCGAAAGAATGGTACTTTGTTGATGAAATACCTTATACAAATAGCGGGAAAATAGCTCGCAATGCAGCAAAAAATATGATTGAAAACCGGGAGAAGATATATGAATAGAGCGGTTATTGTAGAAGCGAAAAGAACACCTATTGGTAAGAAAAATGGGATGTTGAAAGATTATGAAGTTCAGCAATTAGTAACGCCGCTTCTTACGTTTTTAAGTAAAGGAATTGAGAGAGAAATAGACGATGTCATATTAGGGAATGTTGTTGGACCGGGAGGTAATGTTGCAAGATTATCTGCTTTAGCGGCAGGACTTGGTTATCATATTCCTGGTGTAACGATTGATAGGCAATGCGGCGCTGGATTGGAAGCGATTCGCATCGCATGTCATTTCATTCAAGGCGGCGCAGGTAATTATTATATTGCAGGAGGAGTAGAGAGTACAAGTACATCACCCATTCAAAATAGAGCGCGATTTTCACCAGAAACAATTGGTGATCCTAATATGGGAGTGGCGGCTGAATATGTTGCAGAGCGCTATAATATAACACGAGAAATGCAAGACGAATACGCTTGTCTTAGTTATAAAAGGACACTGCAAGCATTAGAAAAAGGATATATAGAAGAAGAGATATTACCTCATTATTTTAATGGATTATTAGATGAATCTATAAAGCGAGAAATGAATTATGAAAGAATGATTAAGAGAACGAAACCTGTATTTTTACAAAATGGAACGGTAACGGCAGGTAATTCGTGCGGTGTAAATGATGGAGCATGTGCTGTTCTTGTAATGGAAGAGGGGCAAGCCCGAAAATTAGGATACAAGCCTGTACTTCGTTTCGTTCGTAGTGCTGTAGTTGGCGTGGATCCCAATCTTCCAGGGACTGGTCCGATATTTGCGGTGAACAAATTATTAAACGAAATGAATATGAAAGTAGAGGACATCGATTATTTTGAAATAAATGAAGCATTTGCTTCAAAAATTGTTGCTTGTGCAAAGGAGTTACAAATTCCTTTTGAAAAATTAAATGTAAATGGTGGAGCAATTGCGCTCGGTCATCCGTACGGTGCATCTGGAGCTATGCTTGTGACACGTTTGTTTTATCAAGCACAAAGAGAGCATATGAAATATGGAATTACGACGTTAGGAATTGGTGGTGGAATAGGGCTTGCGCTATTATTTGAGAAAGTAGAAAACTAGCAAGATAACTAGTTTTCTATTTTTTCAGGAATATAGGCGTTGTTACCAGGTTTTGCTTTTATTTTGTTCCAAGCAGCGATAGCATCAGCTTTTGATTTTCCTTTGTTATTTGGATCTTCGAAAAAGTCGCGAGTAAAGCGATTGTATTCAAACTGTGTACCGATAGTTGTTTTATAGGATGGTTCTTTTTTACGTTCGTTTTCTTCGTACCAAAACGTTATCGCGTCTTCATATGTTTTTCCAATATTCTCTTTAAAAAACTTTTGAAGAGCTACTGTAAAGCGAAAGTTTGCTCCAATTTTTTCTTTGAAAAAAGCACGCACATCTTCACTACAGCGGTGATTTTCAGTAATAATTGTTTGAAGAGAAAGATCTTTATAAGAGAGGGAAGCTTTACTCACTTTTTGATGAGAACTGTTTTTTAATACTTTACCCGTAGTTAAATAATGTGAGATACGCCCGCTTATTTCAATCTTAGAGCCACTAGCTGGTAAATCATGCTCACGACAAAATGTTTGCAGTTCTGTTTTTAACCAATAATAGTTTTGGAAATCTTCAAGAGATATAGACTTTGTTAAAGGTGGGCGCATGCATATAACAACTTCTTTCTTCCATAATTTTCTTTAATTATAAAACATACGTTCTTTTTGTGGAAGGATTAATTTATAAATTTAATGGGAAGAGGAGATTACATATGGAAAATGTAATGCAAGTTCGTGTTACTGGAATTTTAATTGAAGATGAAAAAGTATTGTTAGTAAAACAAAGAGTCGCTAATCGGAATTGGTCTTTACCTGGAGGAAGAGTAGAGAATGGTGAAACGTTAGAAGAAGCGATGATTCGAGAAATGAGAGAAGAAACCGGATTAGAAGTTAAGATTAAGAGACTACTCTATGTTTGTGATAAACCAGATGCTATCCCATCTTTATTGCATATTACATTTCTGCTTGAAAGGATTGCAGGTGAAATCAAGCTTCCGTCTAATGAATTTGATCTTAATCCAATTCATGATGTACAAATGGTAGCGATAGAAGAATTGAGTAGATATGGTTTTTCTGAGAAGTTTATTAAACTTGCATCTGAAAAGTTCTTGAACGCAGGAAGTTATCAAGGGTTAAAACAAAATATTGGTTTGTAAACATAAGAGGAGGCTGTTATTTTAGAACAGCCTCCTCTTACTCTATAAGTTGTGTTTATTGTCGTATTTTGTTGGAAAATCGATATTTCTTATAGAATCGTTCATATAATTTCATTTACTGTACTACTGTGCATGAAGCAGAAAAGAGAAGTGGATGTCACACAGTTCAATGACATCCACTTCATAAAATAATCTACACTGCTGACTGTAAAGAAGAAACAAGTTGATTTAAAAACTCATCCCCACTCATAATTGCTTTTCCACCGCCGCGAGCATTCTTTTTATTTCCGCCACCTTTTCCTTCAATAGAAGGGAGGGCATCTTTTAAAAGTGTATTCATATCGAGTGTCACTGCTTTACCACAAGCGAGAATACATTGTAATTTGTCCTCATTTTCAATAACGAAATATGTAATTGCGTGTTCTTGTTGTTCCGTAATAATAGCAGACAGTTTTGCAATTTCTTGCATAGGGCGGTTTGTAAATACTTTAGAAATAAGTATTCCACCGTGTATTTCTAAAGGCTGTTGCAGTAGTTCATTTGCTTCTACAAATAATAGTTTTTCATTCATTGCTTGTACTGCCTTTTCGTTTTCTTTTTGAGAGGTAAGAAGTTGTGCTACTTTTACTGGAATATCAGTTTCGCTACTGTTCAATTGCTTAGAAACATCTGTTAATATTTGTTGATGTTGTCCCATTAATTTAAGAGAACGCCAACCAGCAATAAATGTTAAGCGTATACCACCTTTATTGCGCTCCCATCCTAGTACTTGAATAGGGCCTACTTCACCAGTGTGTTTCGGATGCGTTCCGCCACAGCCGTTGTAATCATAATTTGCGATAATAACAACGCGTATATCTTCTGTCATAGTTGGTTCTTTGCGAAGGGGTAATGCTTTGGCCTCTTCTAAGTTCATCCATTTAATACGAATAGGGTGGTTTTCAAAAACAATTTGATTAGCAATTTGTGCGGCCTTCTCAACAGTTTCTGTAGAAAGATTGGCAGTTTCTAAATCAATGGTTATAGTTTCTTTTCCAAGATGGAACCCGATCGTCGGTATGTTAAAGTGATCCCAAAAAGCAGCGGATAAAATGTGCTGAGCTGTATGTTGTTGCATATGGTCAAAACGACGTTGCCAATCTATTTTACCCTCTACTTCTTCCGTATGTAATTGTTCTACTATGAAATGGAGAATTTCTCCATCTACTTCTTCAACGTTACTTACCGGAACACCATTTAAAGTTCCAGTGTCATGTGGTTGTCCGCCGCCTGTTGGATAAAATGCAGTTTCATTTAAGACAACATATAAGTTTCCTTCTGTATCATGCTCTTGTTTTATAACTTTAGTAGTAAAGTCTTTCTTATAAGCGTCGATGTAATATAATTTTTTCTCCAATTTTCTTTCCCCTTTCGTGTTAGCTAGTTTCATTGTAAAGCAATTGAAATTAGTTTCCTAATATTTCAGAAGAAAGAAACTTTTTTTAGAATTTTCTTGCTATAATAAGAAGAAAATGCGGGGGGGAATGAAAATGCCATATGAAAACGGCGTAGATAAGTTGCTTAGTTTAAGCAGAAATATTTCCGAATTATATCGAGAATTAAATGAGATGACCCGGATTTTAACGGATTGTAATCGAGAAAGTGTGAAATTTGATCGGTTATATGTAAAGGAGTTACTTTGGAAAAAAGAAGATGTCATAGAGAAGTATGAACAATTACTCGTCCAGCTTTGTATTAATGAATGCTTTGATTTAAAAAGTGTAATTACTGGCGAATATAAGTATACATATGAAGAAGTAGAAAGCATTGTTTTAGAATTTAATGAAAAGTATAATGTAGCTATTTTAATTAAAGATGTTTGTAAAGAACTACAGTTTACATACGGAATTGATATGGAAATAACGAGAACAGCTCGGGTATAAACATCTCAAGTGTAGAAAAAGGAAAAAGAAAGCAGATCCTTTGCTTTCTTTTTTTATGTAAGAAAAGGGAGAGTAGGTTTAAAGATGAAGGGGAAGTTACAAAATATTCATCCACTTGGAATGAGTATCATTATAGGGACATTATTTGCTAGGTTTGCAACTTCAATGAGCATTCCTTTTTTAGCGATTTATTTAACGACTGTTAAAGACGTATCGGCTGGAATGACCGGTGCTATCATTGGAACGAGTGCGCTTGTTGGAGTGTTTGCTAGTTTTATTGGAGGCAATTTATCGGATCGATTTGGTCGAAAGATGATTATAATATGGTCCATGATTGTTTGGGTGTTTGTATTTATAGGATTTTCAGTTGCAGATCATGTTTTGAGTTTCTTTCTATTAAACGCTTTGAATGGATTATGTCGTTCTTTTTTTGAACCGACATCAAGAGCTTTATTATCAGATTTAACGAAACCAGAGTATCGTTTACTCGTATATAATTTGCGTTACGGTGCAATAAATGTTGGAGTAGCGATGGGTCCACTTGTTGGATTACAGATTGGAAGTGCAAAATCAACGATTCCTTTTTTAGTAGCCGCTGGAGTGTACATTTTATATACAGTTATATTAGCGTTTCAATTTAAGAAATATCCACTTGATAAAAAGAAAGTAACTACAGAAAATCCGGTCACAATGTTAAGTGCGGTTCGGATTTTGCGAAAAGATATAGTATTTTTAGTTGCTTTAGTCGGAATCATTTTGAGTAATAGTGGTTTTTCACATTTAACGACGACACTATCTCAATATTTTGCAAACGCACATATATTTCAAGATGGAGTAAAGTTGTTCTCATATATGCTAACTTTAAATGCGATTACAGTAGTAGTTATTCAATACCCTGTTATTCAAATGTGTAAAAAATATACGCCGTTAGCATCTATTATGGTTGGAACGTTATTTGTGAGCGGGGGATTGTTTGGATTTGGACTAGTAGAATCTATGTTAGGGGCTGCTATATGTACAATTATTTTTACATTCGGAGAAGTATTAATGTTTTCAATGACAGATGTATTTATTGATGAGATAGCTGTTTCACATTTGAAAGGGACATATTTTGGAGCTATGGGCTTTTCAGGAATTGGAGTAGTAATTGGTCCTTGGTTTGGCGGGATACTTCTCGATCATTATGGATATCAAAATGGCTTTATAGTATTTTTAACATTAGCTGTATTTTCAAGCATAGCGTTCCCAGTTCTTTTAGTGACAAAAGGTTTAATGAAAAAAAGATATATTAGAAATTCTAAAATAGAAATACATGCGAAATAACATGAGCCCGAGCAAACCAAAAGGTTGCTCGGGCTTATATTTATATCAATCGTTAATTCGAAAAAAGACTTTCTCTTCATGCTTATTGGCAACTTCGTTTTTGGAAATATGAATGGCTAAATATCCATTCTCTAAACAGGCTAGCATCTTGTTATAAATGATATTAGTAGGTAAAGGAACAATCCGCTGTAAAGAAGTGTTTTTATAAAGTATACAAATGTTTAGGCCTGTCTCCATCTTTTTAATGAGTACATTTTGTGCAGTTGCATTTGGTACATCTGTTTCCAAAATGTATTCTTGTTCTGTTTCACAAAGGTCAATATGAATTTGATTTGGAAAACTAAAGTTACTACAAGAATCAGAACAAAATTGATCCATCCATTCTTCGAAACCATCAACATGAAAAAGACAATCCTTCTTTTTCTTGCCCATGAAAGACACCCTCCGTAAAATCTCAATTCATACTATGTTATGCATGAATGAAATAGAGGTGAAGAACAAATAGAAAAATATAAACATTTTATGTGAAAGATACAGTGTGTGTGAATACTTTTGCTTTACATATCATGATGTGCATGGTTTTTTTGACGTGAATGATTACGATTTTTAACTTTGTGAGATCCACTTAAAGGTTCGGGCTGTCCAGAAGATTGCCCTTTTTTCTCGTTTTGACGATTAGATTGATTATTGTTTTTACCCATTGTATTTTACACCTCCTCTCCCTATTTAGAATGAGAGAAGTTTGCGAATTTATACGAGAATGTTTTTTGAGAAACGGGTAAAGATAAGTAGGACTAACTCATATAGGAAGGGGAAAGTGTTATGCCATATCATAAAGATAAGCAACAGGCTTTTCAGGCTGCGCAGCAAGGGGTTGTTCAAGCCGAAAATATATTCAATAATATTGTGAAAAATGACCCGAATTACGGCCATGATTTAAAAGAGTTACGCCAAGAAGTGCAAGAGGCGTACGAACAGATTCAAAATGCACTTGAAGTAGCATCAGAAACGCAGCGTCCACAACTTGAGCAATATGAAAGTAATCTCCAAAATATTATGCGAAATGTAGATCAAATAGAAAAGTGAAAAAGGTTGTTGTGAATTCAACAACCTCATTACTTTTAGTGCTACTATGCTGAAACGAAAAATTATTCTATCAATTTTTTCTTTAATTTGTGCAGTACATATATTTCAAGTGGACAAAGTGGAAGCTAAAATGTTGTTAAGAAAAGAGCTAGAGCCAACTGGCTATGTAACATGGGAAGTGCCAAATAATGAAAAAATTATCGCAATTACATTTGATGATGGACCGGACCCAACTTATACACCGCAAGTATTAGAGTTATTACGTCAATATAAAGCGGAAGCGACTTTTTTTATGATTGGCTTTCGAGTTCAGCGTAATCCGTACTTAGTAAAGCAAGTGTTGAAAGAAGGGCATGAAATCGGAAATCATACGATGAATCATTTGTATGCGAGTAATTCATCAGATGAAAAATTAGAACATGATATTTTAAATGGAAAGAAATATTTTGAAAAATGGGTGAAAGAACCTTTATTGTTCCGTCCACCAGGTGGATATATTAATGATGCTGTATTTACTACGGCAAAAAGAGCTGGGTATCAAATTGTTCTATGGTCATGGCATCAAGACCCTCGTGATTGGGCGAATCCAGGTACAGAATCCATAGTAAATCATGTTGTGAAAAATGCTAAAAGTGGAGATATTGTACTGTTGCACGATGGAGGAAGTGATCGTAGTCAAACAGTGGCGGCATTAGCAAAAATTTTACCTGAGCTGAAAAAGCAGGGTTATCGATTTGTAACAGTTTCGGAGTTGTTACGTTATAAACATTAGAGAAAATCCCAAAAGGTATACCTTTTGGGATTTTTCGTTACTGATTCTTTTTTCGTTTTTTATTATTTTGTCGCTCTGCCGGAGTTAAAGGTTCATTTGCGAATTCTTCATTATAGCCAGTTCCTTGCCCTTGGGTGGATGCAGCATTCATTCCTGAAATAATATGATTGGCTTTTCTTTTACCCATTTTTCTCACCTCTATAATGTTTTTTATAGACGAACCATGAGTCGTTCATAGCATATATGAACGTAAAGTAAAACGCTGAAAGAGTGCTTTACTTTATAGTAATAGTATTAATAAAGAGCATGGACACTATTCAAATTTAGAAAGATAAAGAAAACTTATGATAATCCATAAGTTTCTTATTATTTACTTATTTAGAAAGTTGTAATAAGATATTATCGTAAGGTATTGAAAAGTTTGTCTACATTTTATATTCAGACAAATTAGTCACGTTTAACAGGGGGGAAACATAATGGTCAAACATAATCCATTTCAATCACGTGCAACTTTTGAACTAGATGGAAAGACGTATCATTATTATCAATTGAAAGCGCTTGAAAACGCAGGGGTTGGCAACGTATCTCAATTACCATATTCCGTGAAAGTTTTACTTGAATCTGTACTTCGTCAAGTAGACGGACGCGTAATTACAGAAGAACATGTTACAAATTTAGCGAAATGGGGAACGAAAGATGTTCAAGATATCGATGTTCCGTTTAAACCATCTCGCGTAATCTTACAAGACTTCACAGGTGTTCCAGCTGTTGTAGATTTGGCTTCGCTTCGTAAAGCAATGGCAGATATGGGCGGAGATCCTGATAAAATTAATCCGGAAATTACTGTAGACCTTGTAATTGACCACTCTGTACAGGTTGATAGAGCGGGTACAGCGGACTCGCTTGCATTCAACATGGACTTAGAGTTTAAACGTAATGAAGAACGTTATAAATTTTTAAGCTGGGCACAGAAATCATTTGATAACTACCGTGCAGTTCCACCAGCAACAGGTATTGTACACCAAGTAAATCTTGAATATTTAGCACCGGTTGTTCATGCGGTGAAAAATGCTGAAGGTGACTTAGTTGCATACCCAGATTCATTAGTTGGAACTGACTCACATACAACAATGATTAATGGTATTGGTGTTCTTGGATGGGGCGTTGGTGGTATTGAAGCAGAGGCAGGAATGCTTGGACAGCCTTCATATTTCCCAGTACCTGAAGTAATCGGTGTGAAATTAACTGGTACACTTCCAAGTGGTACAACAGCAACTGATGTTGCATTAAAAGTAACACAAGTGTTACGTCAAAAAGGTGTAGTTGGTAAATTTGTTGAGTTCTTCGGTAGTGGACTAAAGAGTATGCCTTTAGCTGACCGTGCAACAATTTCAAATATGGCACCAGAATACGGTGCAACTTGTGGATTCTTCCCAATCGACGATATTTCATTAGAATACTTACGTTTAACAGGTAGAGATGAAGAGCAAATTCGCATTGTTGAAGAATATTGTAAAGCAAACGGTTTATTCTATACAGCAGATAGTAAAGATCCAATCTATACTGATCTTGTTGAAATTGATTTAAATACAATCGAATCTAACCTTTCTGGACCGAAACGTCCGCAAGATTTAATCCCGCTTTCAAATATGAAAGAGGAGTTCCATAAAGCTGTTGTAGCACCAGTTGGAACACAAGGACTTGGATTCAATGAGCAAGAGTTTGATAAAGAAGTGAAAGTTACATTGAAAGATCAAGAAGTAACGATGAAAACAGGTGGAATTGCAATCGCTGCAATTACAAGCTGTACAAATACGTCAAATCCGTACGTGTTAATTGGAGCAGGGTTAGTTGCGAAGAAAGCAATTGAAAAAGGACTTAAAGTACCTGGTTACGTAAAAACATCGTTAGCACCAGGATCTAAAGTTGTTACAGAGTACTTAGATAAGTCTGGTTTAACAACGTATTTAGATCAATTAGGTTTCCAAACAGTTGGTTACGGCTGTACGACTTGTATCGGTAACTCTGGTCCATTAGCAGAGGAATTAGAAGAAGCAATCGCAGCAAATGATTTATTAGTAACATCTGTTTTATCTGGTAACCGTAACTTTGAAGGGCGTATTCATCCACTTGTAAAAGCAAACTACTTAGCATCACCACCACTTGTTGTGGCATATGCACTTGCAGGTACTGTTGATATTGACCTAAAAAATGATGAAATCGGTAAAGATGTAAATGGTAATGCTGTTTACTTTAATGATATTTGGCCAGCAGCTAAAGAAATTGAAGATGTAGTTCAAAGTGTTGTTACATCTGAATTGTTCAAAAAAGAATATGCGCAAGTATTTAACAGCAATGAGCGCTGGAATGAAATCCAAACTTCAAATGAAGCTTTATATACTTGGGATAATGATTCAACATACATTCAAAACCCACCGTTCTTCGAAGGATTATCTAAAGAGCCGGGTGAAGTTGAAACGTTATCAGGTTTACGCATAGTTGGTAAATTTGGTGATTCTGTAACAACAGACCACATTTCACCAGCAGGTTCAATTGGTAAGCACACGCCAGCTGGACGTTATTTACTAGAAAACGGCGTACAACCAGTCGACTTTAACTCTTACGGTTCTCGTCGTGGTAACCATGAAGTTATGATGCGTGGTACATTTGCAAACATCCGTATTAAAAACCAAATCGCACCAGGAACAGAAGGCGGATATACAACATATTGGCCAACTGGTGAAGTAACATCTATCTATGATGCTGCTATGAAGTATAAAGAAGATGGCACAGGCCTTCTAGTTATTGCTGGTAAAGACTACGGTATGGGAAGTTCTCGTGACTGGGCTGCGAAAGGTACAAACTTATTAGGTATTAAAGCAGTAATCGCAGAAAGCTTCGAGCGTATTCACCGCAGTAACTTAGTGTTAATGGGCGTATTACCATTACAATTTAAAGATGGCGACAGTGCTGAAACATTAGGTCTTGTTGGTGACGAGTCATTTGAAATTCAAATTGACAAAACGGTTAGACCACGCGATCTTGTAAAAGTAGTTGCAATCGATGCAGAAGGAAAAGAGAAGCAATTTGAAGTAGTAGCTCGTTTCGATAGTGAAGTTGAAATTGACTACTACCGTCACGGTGGTATCTTGCAAATGGTTCTTCGTTCGAAAATCGAAGAGTCTAAAGTGTCAAACTAAATAATTGAAATGAATGATAAGGAAGCTAACATTTGTTAGCTTCCTTGCTTTATGTACAGAGGGAAAGGGATGAAACCATTTGGTTTCATCCCTTTCCTTTTATTATGCAAAATTGGGGGAATGACAATGAATGAGTATAGAAGAATAATGTTGCCGCTGTTGCAAGAAAAGCTATTGCTAATTAGTGCGATTTGTAGCGGAATAGTAGCTGCCATTTTAAATTTATCCCGTCCGCTATTTATGGGGGTAATTGTAGATAACATTATTCAGCGGAAGTTAAAAGGTACGTATGTATATATTGCTTTGTTTGCGGGGAGTCGCTTTTTGATGTGGGTGAACAATCTGTTATTTGATTATGTAAGCTCAAAAGTAAGTCAGCGAATATTACGAGAGAAGCGTATAGATGTATTACGTCATTTTTTCTTATTACCGTTTGAAGAAAGTGAGAAGGTAAAACAAGGGGAGTTAGAAACATTAGTCGTTTCTGATATTCCGAATTGGGTAAGGTTATATGGATCTATATTAATAGAATACATCCACGCCATTGCACAATTTATTGGTGCGTTCATAGCTCTACAACAAATCGATGTACAGTTTATATGGTGGATAACCCCGTTTTTATTTTTAAGTGCAATTGTTCCAATGCTTATGGGGGAAAAGTAAGAAATATTGCAAGTATTGCTCAAAAAAATCAATCAAGTGTTGTAGAGATGATGTCACAGTTTGTAAAAGGTATACAAGATTTACGTAGTTTACAAAAAGAAAAATGGGCAATTCATTTGTTTAAAGGAGTGACGGCACAATCTTATAAAACAGAAGTAAGGAAGACGATGATACAACATTGTATTGGGATAGTTGGAACGGTAATAGAAACAGGAGCATATATAGTTGTTCTTATTATAGGAGCAAAAAAAATAATAAAAGGGGATATGGAAGTCGGTTCGCTTGTGGCGGTATTAGCTACAATTGAGATGTTATTTTTCCCAGTTCGTTATGCGAGTGATTTATTGATGATGACACAAGTTGCTATTGCTTCGACAAATCGAGTTTTTGGCTTTTTAGATATACCGGCTGAATACAGAAATGTAGAGAGAGCGATGGGAATGAGATTAACAAATGTTTCATTTCAAGAGAACGGTGAAGAGAGATGTAGAATTAAAAATATACATTTGCAAATTAATCCTGGCGAACTCGTTATTATTGTGGGGGAAAGTGGTGCAGGAAAAACGACGCTTTTAAAATTAATCATGGGTTTATATAAACCATCTAATGGTAGTATTGCTTATTACGGTAATAAAGCTCGTATGACTACTATATGGCAGGAACTTCGTTTTTTTCGAACGACAGTAAAAGAGAATATGTATTTTGGGGAAGGTGTCTTAGAAAAACAGTTAGAAAAAAATATTGAACTTGTAAATGCGAAGTCAATTATTAGGAGTTTATCTAAAGGGATTCAGACTGTACTACATAAAAGCGGTGAAGAGTTTTCGGGAGGAGCGAGAAAGCGTCTTGCGTTATTGCGAGCGATTGTATCAAATCCGAACCTCATTATTCTAGATGAACCGACTGCGGGATTAGATCTGAGCAATCAAGAAGTGGTTTGGAATATGCTTAAAGGGCTAGGGGGGAATGTAACGAGAATTGTGACGACACATGATGTTGAGAGGGCGATGATAGCGGATCGAGTTGTGGTCATGAAGAATGGAATTGTTGTGGAATGCGGGGATCCTAGAGAATTATTAACGTGTAAGTCATTGTTTAAAGAGATGCTAATAAAAAGATAAGAGCTATATAGCGCTCTTATCTTTTTATTAGCATCTCTTATTAAGTTGATACGTATAAGACTCAGTATCGTTAGTGCTAAACTCTTTGACTAGAGTAAGGTGATTTGTATCCGGATTATATTTGAAAATTTTGACCGTACGTTCGCTACTTAGTGATGGATTATATTCTTGAATAGCAAATGTATTTTCAGCAATCTGTGTCATATTACTGGTTGAAACGTTTTCTACCGCATCATGATTTGTAGAAATTTCAACAACTCTTTCACCGTTGAAAAATAAAAGAACGATTACTAAAACAACTAAACATATTCGTATATAGCGAAGTTCTTTACTTATAGGGTGTTCTCCCAAAATAATCATCCTTTCTGTAACTATTGTATAGTAGTGGTGGTAGTCATCGTGAAGAAACTAAGAATACCGAGACCAGCTAAAAGGATAAATGAGATTAAAGCGATATAGAGACAAATACGTCCAACTTGCTTTTTTTCGGGATCTTTACTGAAGAGCGAGATGATCCAAGTGATAATCCCGATTGGGGAAAATATAAAACTAAGAATATATAATAGTATTTTTTCAAATGAATTCATAAAAATCCCCCTTTTTGAAAGCTCTACATGTGCAGTTTTCTTCGTATTAGCGCTGCTGTTATGTAGGAAAGTACAGAATAAACAGCACTATAAACAATCCAAGCGTCTAAGTTTTGTAAAGCTAGGTGTATATCAAATCCCGAGACGATAATGAAAAATATAAGTGGAACAGTAAAAGAAATAATAATAGCAGCCCATTTGGATTTATATAGCAAGCCGCTAAAACAAATACATAGTAATGGCAAAGTGAAGAAAACAAAAGTAAAAGGGTTGATAAGTAATTGTAAAATACATATCACCTCGAAAGTTTTGTGTTTATTTCTAATTATATGGTCAACTACCCCCACTGAGATAAAGCGTTTCAGTGGGGGCTTGAGTTAGAACGCTAGGTCTTTTCGTCTATCGCTAGACAGTTGACGCTCTAGAATTCATGCCACCTTATGGTAACACCCCAAGTAAGTTTTTGGTTGGTACTAGAAACGAACAATCGTTTCCCCACTTGCACCACCCTTTCGAAAAAGAGCAGTTCTTCCTTATGGAAGAAGCCACCACTCAGATGAATCCGGCGTGTGCTACAAGTCCCGACAAGTCGAGTACACATGGATGGTTGACGCACCCACTAAGCTATGCGCGAAGCAACAGCCTTACGTGTTTGCACTTCTAATAGAATCGGCGTTTTCACTTTAAGGTTTTCATCCAATTCTACAACTTTTGATTTTTGCAATGTATTCAATGCACCATTAATATCAGCATGGATACATGTTCCTGCTTTACTTTGGTACAGACCACGAGTGATTCGTTTGCCACTAAAGTGATAATGCGTCCTATCCTCCTTAGACCAAACTGGAACCTTATCTTTATCAAGAAAACTAGCTTTTGAAGTATAACTTTCTTCTTGTTTTAAAAATCGGATGCCTTCTTTTATACATTTATTCTCAATCGCTGCAATCAGTTTATGAAACGGGATTTGAACAAATTTTTGATTATTCTTTTTTCTCATATCAGATTTTTGTTTCCAACCCGCGTTATACCCTACGACAACCGTATCTATGTTGCATGCTTTCACTTTTTTGAACAACAGGCCTACAGTTTGTGAAATGTAACCATTTATTTGTCGTTCTCGTTTATGCCAAAGTGCAGCCATTTGGTTCGTTACAACACGTTTTGAAAGTCCATTTTCCATATTTTTCAGTTGTAGATTACGTATCATTTTGTTGAAGTATTGGTTAATGGATTTAAGTTTTTTTCCATCAATTAAAAATGTATCACCTGTATTTGTCGCACAACTTACTAATCTGTCTACACCTAAATCGCAACTCAAAGCATTACTAGTAGTCGTGGATGGTTTCTTCATTTGAGAAACGTGCATCTCATATGTGTAATGCACCTCAAAGAACCGACCTTTTTGCTTCGGTACAATCTCAATGTAGGAGATTTTTTTATTTCTTACATTTTTAGGCATACGTATTTTAATGGAATCGAATTTTTTTCTGAATGCAACATTCATTGGAATCATCCAATACCCGTTATCATCCACCTTTGGAACTTGATAGATTTCAATAATTCGTTTGTCAGTTGAACGAGAATAATTCGGAAACTTAGGACGACCTGTGAAGGTTTCAGGTTTTTTCTTCCACTGTTCCAATGCTTTAAAAAAGCTTTTTACTTCTGTAAATAAGGCTCTACGAATCGCTTGAACAGAGTTTGATTGGACGCCCGAGTAGTTCATATCGGCTTGCATGGCAGTGTCCACTTCTTTTACAGTAGCCATCTTGTTATTATTCAGATAACTTTGTTTAATCGTGTACAATCCAACATTTCGCAACGCTTTTGAACTATGTGACATGCGTTGCAGTAAGCGGAATTCTTTAGCTGTAAGACAAGCTCGTCCGATATTCTGTTTCTGCGTGAATCGTTGCATGGTTTCTCTTTTCTTTTGTTTCCGTAATACTTTCACTGCTTTCTTTTTAACCATTGTTTTCACCACCTTTCGTAGAGAGTTCATTACTTTTGACAAATCAATATTTGAAACGGAACGGAACAAAATTTGAACATGGCCTTCATCGTAATTCCTTTTGCCTCAAGTAACCAAATGATTATTATTATCCAATTTCGTTGTCTTACGATATATTCCCTCCTTATCTAGGGGCAGATTATATCGTAAGACAAAAGAAACAAATATTCGCCCCGGGAAAATTGTTATGAACGAAACAAAAGCGTTCAACCTACCTTCTGACGGCAATTCATCTCCACCTGAATTGTTGGGTTTCACCCGTAACACAAATCAGATGGAGTCTTCTTGCCAAAAAGGATAAAAAGGGAAATACTTCATCTTAGTTAAAAAAATTCCGACTATTTCGACTGTGAATATTTCCAAGCTTGTCCGTATAAGCTAAAATAAGGTATATAGTATTTTGGTGATTATGTAATAAGAAGATAAACACGTAAGGGTGATATAATATGTGGCGGAAGCTTACCATTATTGTAGTGTTACTTTGTTTAGCAGGATATGCAGCTTATGAACAGTTTGGTAAAGAGGATCAAGTAATGCAAGAAAAGCCTGCCAAAAGTGAAGCTGCTATGAAAGAGATTTTCGCAAGGAACGGTATTGAAATTGGAAAGAGCGCACCAGATTTTGAATTAGCAAAGATAGATGGAACGAATGTAAAGTTATCCAATTTAAAAGGAAAGAAAGTTATTTTAAACTTTTGGGCAACGTGGTGTGGGCCTTGTCAGCAAGAAATGCCTGATATGGAGGCTTTTTATAAAGAACATAAAGAAAACGTAGAAATTTTAGCTATAAACTATACTCCTTCAGAAAAAGGAGGGGGAGAAGAAAAGGTAAGGAACTTCGCTAAAGAAAAAGGAATTACTTTTTCTATTTTATTGGACAAGAACATTGATGTGACAACAGCGTATAAAGTAATTACCATTCCAACTTCTTATTTTATTGATACAGAAGGTGTCATTCAAGATAAGTTCATTGGACCGATGACGCAAAAAGAGATGGAGAAACGGATTGCTAAATTAAAATAACGGTGAAAAGGTGGAGATGGAATATAATCATTTCTGCCTTTTCTTTTTCAAGTAGTGAAAGCTTCGTGATATGATAAAAGAAATATAAATGTTTAGAGATAAAGGAGTGTCTGGAGTGGGGAATGTATCCTTACCGTTAGATTATGTTGTAATTGATTTTGAAACAACAGGATTTAACCCTTATAATGATAAAATTATTCAAGTTGCAGCAGTGAAATATCATAATCATGAACTAGTAGATCAATTTGTTTCTTATGTGAATCCAGAGCGTTCAATTCCGGACCGAATAACAAGTTTAACAGGTATTACAAATTATCGTGTTTCAGATGCACCGACGATTGAAGAAGTATTACCTTTATTTTTAGCATTTTTACATACAAATGTTATTGTCGCTCATAATGCATCTTTTGATATGCGTTTTTTAAAAAGTAATGTAAATATGCTTGGACTACCTGAGCCTAAAAATAACGTTATTGATACTGTATTTTTAGCGAAAAAATATATGAAGCATGCGCCTAATCATAAACTTGAAACGTTAAAACGAATGCTTGGAATTCGGTTAAGTTCTCATAATGCATTTGACGACTGTATTACGTGTGCGGCTGTTTATCAAAAATGTGCAGCGGTTGAAGAAGAAGGAAAAAGAAAAGCGAATAAGGAAGTACTTGATGAAACAGCGGTATTTGAAGCAGTAAAAGAAATGCTTGTACGAAATAAACGTGATATTGAGTGGATTCGTTGTATGAATGTTGGGAGTTATTTAGATATAAAAGCCTTTTACCCAATTATAAGGTTAAAGGTCAAAGGGCGAAAGAAATATGTGTTAACAGAAAAAATGGAAGACGATGTAAGAGAAATTTGTACGAGCTTAACATACGAGGCAGCATTGAAAAGTGAGATTGGCAACACGAGAATTATGATTGACAGTGTAGAGGACATTTTGAAGCTAGAGAGCTACATTGTAGCAGAATACGATTCTGTATTACGAGCGCTGGATGAATATAGAGCAAATAAAGTAAATGCGGATGAAGAAATTAAAAAATATTTAAATACGATGGTGTAAAAAATCCCATGTGCAATATATGCGCATGGGATTTTTTATCAAAACATAAAATTTTCTTGCAAATCTGATTAAAGAGTTTTTCATTTGCTCATACTATGTAATAAGAAAGCGTAGAAGAAAGGGTGAGCAACATGAGAAGAAGTCGCCGTAGATCGTTTGAAGAACTTGTAAATGAAAATAAACAACAATTATTAAGCGATCGTGATGCAATGGATCGAATTGAAAAACGAATTGAAAAACGTTATGAAATGAAACTTTTTAAGCAGGCTGAATAATTCTTAACACTAGTACGATACTAGTGTTAAGGAGGCGATAGTAATGGGTAATCCGAAAAAGAATTCAAAAGACTTTGCACCAAATCAAATTGGAACACAATCGAAAAAAGCTGGTGGCAATAAAGGGAAGCAAATGCAAGACCAAACTGGCAAACAACCAATTGTTGATAACGGTTAAAAAAAGGAGAATGTCATCATTCTCCTTTTTGTGCGTTTGGATAATATTGTAAAAAATATTTAAAAAGCTGACTTTCGTCAGCCTTTTTTCGTAATTGTAAAGTTTTCAACGAGTAAACGCCAATTTTGTGGGAATGGTAGACCAATCTTCCAGTAACTAATACCGCCAATGCCTTGTTCTTTCATTAAATTGAATTTACTTTGAATAGACCTCGAATCTTCAAACCAAACCTCGTGTTGTACGCCGTTTTCATCAAAGTAATTAAAATGTGGAGCTTGGGCTGTGAAATCATAGCGGATAGGAACATTGTATTTACGAGCAAGTGCAACAGCTGCGACAGAGCTAACTGCTTTTGCGGGTGGATTCCCTTGTTTGAAAGGAAGTTTCCAATCAAATCCATATAAATTTTGCCCCATCATAATTTTTTGTGGAGGCATTTGAGATTTTGCATATTGAAGTACTTCTTTTACAGGACCAATTGGGGAAATCGCCATCGGTGGTCCACCTTGCCAACCCCAGTCGTATGTCATAATGACGACGAAATCTACAATTTGTCCTTGTGCTTTATAATCGTGAGCCTCAAAAAATTTCCCTTTTTGATTTGAGCTCGTTTTCGGTACAAGTGTTGTACTTAATGTGTACCCGCTAGGTAAGCGTGTTTTCACATTTCGTAAAAAACGATTATACGCTTCGCGATCTTCAGGTGCCACACTCTCGAAATCGAAATGAATGTCTCGCATGCCATATTTTTCAGCTGTTTGCAAAATGTTAGTAATAAACTTGTTTTGAATTGTTGCATCGCGTAAAATAACCGAGGTCAGATCGGCACTGAAATTTCCATTTTCAATATTTGTAATAACGAGCATAGGGATGGTGTTACCTTGCGTTGCAATATTAGCGATTTTCGCTGTTTCCGTCGGTTCTTTTAAAGTGCCGTCTCTTTTTGCTTCAAAGCTGAAGTAGGCTAAATATGTTAAAAATGGATTAATAGCACGTGTAGCATTTACTAAACTTTCTTTTATCGGTATTGTTGAAGGCTGTAAATAAGCAATGGATTCTACTGCTCGTTTTGTTCCTTTCGGTATATATAATTGCTGTCCGACATGGAGAATAGATTTTAATGAAAGGTTATTAACTTTAGCTAAACTGGCGAGAGGGACGTTATACGTTTGAGAAATTCGATAAAGGCTGTCACCTGGCTGTACATAATAATTATTGCCTTTTGTATTAACGATAAGTGCCTGACCAACAACGAGTGTTTCAGCTGGATTTAGTCCATTGTCTTTTACAATTTCTTCAGGTGTAGATCCGTACTTTGATGCTAAACCATAAACACTATCACCGCTACGAACAGTTACAATTTGGATCATGTGCTTGCCCCTTTCGGTAAAAGATTCACTGTTTTTATTTTATTTTTGATTCCACTGTATTATGATTAAATGTATGCAAGGTAGCAGAAGTGAAAGAAGGCGAATAGAAATGTTTGTAGCAGAACATGAAGTTGAAATCCGCTATGCGGAAACAGACCAGATGGGTGTTGTTTACCATTCAAACTATTTAGTGTGGCTGGAACTTGGGCGCACTAAACTTATACAAGAATTAGGATTTTCATATGTTGAAATGGAGAAAGAGGGAATTATTTCTCCTGTATTAGACTTGCAAATTTCATATCGTAAAGCGATGCGTTACGGCGAAAAAGCTATTGTGAAAACGTGGGTTGATACTGTGAGCCCGCTCCGCGTTGTATATGGATATGAAATTTATAATAGTGATGGCGAACTTTGTATTACTGCAAGCACGACGAATATTTGTGCGAAAAAAGAAGGTTTCCGCCCTGTATCATTTAAAAAATTATATCCTGAGTGGTATGCGAAATATGAGGAAATTAAAAAGAAATAAAGTGAAACTTTAATCAGTGGGGGTCTTACTACCCGCAAATAGCGGGATACAAAAAGCGTGGCAGAAGCCACGCTTTTTTATTTTTCATAATTAAATTGAGGGAAATCATCACCGTCGTTAAGTGTAACTAATAAATTATGTCCATCGAAGAACCACTCATCATCGCCTTCAATAAAGAAGTTAATACCTTCTTCTTGAGTTTGAACAGCAGGGTGCGCAGGGTCATCTTTACGAATACCTAAAGAAAGTCCTTTTTGCACAGTACTGCAACCGCCGTATTGTACGAAAAGGCGTATTGTTTCACCCGATTGTAAGTTTAATTCGTTTTTATACCATTGTGCTGCTTCTTTTGTTACGGAAAGATTCATGTATAGTTCCTCCAAATTATGTTGCTTTTTCTTTTAGTATAAAAAATAACGCAAAAAGACGCTATTAATATGCTTCACGTTTTCTTTTTGCGTTATGTGGGTTACGATCTTATTTTTGCTTTTTTGAAAAGTTTGCTTTTGGTTCAGTTTTATTTATAATTCGTCCGATATTTGCACGGTGTTTATAAATAACCATACCTGCTAATAAACACATCGCAATAATGAAGATTTTATCCCCGCTAACAATGGATGCAATAACAGCAACGACAGCTGTTATCATAGAAGAAAGTGATACGTATCTTGTTGTAAATAAAAGGCTGAAAAAGACAACAGCTAATATTGCAAAAACAACTGGTGAATAGCATAATAGCACCCCAGCAGAAGTTGCAACTGCTTTCCCCCCGCGGAATTTTGCGAAGATCGGATAGACATGTCCAAGAACAGCGGCTAATCCAAACCATAGTGGGTGAATATCTGACCCGAAAATAATCGGTAGACCTGTTGCTAATGTACCTTTTAAAATGTCAGCAATTGTTACGATAAAACCTGCTTTTTTCCCTAATGTACGGAATGTATTTGTTCCGCCTAGATTACCGCTTCCATGCTCACGAATGTCGATTCCATAACCAATTTTTCCAACGACTAATGCAAATGGAATCGAACCGAGTAGATAGGCAACGATAAATAAAAGATATGTAATAACCATGAGTTCAGTCTCCTTTATACAAATGTGTTGATAAAGGGTAAAAAGAGTTTTTCCCATTTATTGTACCATACATTTGTAAAGAGCACATTTCTTTTTTATAAATGAAAAAGTCATTAATTTTTAAAAAAACTTTCACAGGAATGTTACATTTTTCACAGGAACAGAAGAACTATATGTTGTATGATTTTAATCAAAAGACAACAACATGTTGGTGGAGGGTTATGAATGTTGAAACAAAATGTACGTGGAGAAGAATTAATGAAAGTATTTGAGACAATTATCCACGGTAATGAACAAGATTTAATGCAGGAAAATGCAAATGTAGATGGTCGATCTCCAATGGGAGTAATGGGAACGTTCGCATCTGAGAGCGCAAAGTATTATGCAGTAGAAAAATTATTATCAGATCAAGTGAAAAAAGCGATAAATCAAAATATATTATATCCACATGATTTAGATTTTTATGCAACAGGAACGACGACTTGTTCGCAAATTCCGTTAGCGCAAATGCTAGCTAACGGTTTTCATACTGGACATGGACATATGAGACAACCGCAAGACATTAAAAGTGCGTTGGCGCTTTCTTCAATTATTTTTCAGGCGAATCAAAATATGCAGCACGGTGGTCAATCGTTTGCACTCTTTGATATTGATTTAGCTCCATATGTGAGAAAAACAGTAAAGAGACATAAAAAACGACTACAGTCATATCCGCTTACGAAAGAACAAATAGAGGAATTTGCATGGAAAGAGACAGAAAATGATACGTATCAGGCGTGTGAGGCTTTCGTTCATAATTCAAATAGTATGCATAGTAGGGGCGGGGGACAAGTACCATTTATTTCTATTAACTACGGAACAGACACATCGAAAGAGGGAAGACTTTTAATTAAGCAACTTTTAAAAGCGACGCAAGCTGGACTTGGTAAAGGGGAAACACCGATTTTTCCTATTCAAATTTTCAAAATGAAAAAAGGCGTGAACTTTGAAGAGTGTGATCCGAACTATGATTTATTTGAATTAGCGTTAGAAACGACCGCTGAGCGATTATTCCCTAACTTTTCGTTTTTAGATGCTCCGTTTAATGCTGTGCATTATGATGGTCGACCTGAAAGTGAAGTATGTTATATGGGGTGCCGTACTCGTGTTATGTCTAATATACATGGGGAAGAAACAGCAATTGGAAGAGGGAATTTATCGTTTACTTCTATTAATTTAGTGAAATTAGCGCTAATTAGTGGTTCAAAAGAAGCGTTTTTTGAAGCGCTAAGTTATTATTTAGATTTAGGCGTTAAGCAATTATTAGAGAGATTTGCTTATCAATGTACAAAGAGAGCAAGAGATTTTCAGTTCTTATATTCACAAGGTGTATGGCGTGGTGGAGAGACGTTACAACCTGAAGATGCTGTGGCACCGATTTTAAAACAAGGGACGTTAAGTCTTGGTTTTATCGGTCTTGCAGAATGTTTAGTAGCGTTAACTGGAAAGCATCATGGAGAAAATGAAGAATCGTGGAAGCTTGGATATGAAATTATTTCCTTTATGAGAGAGAGCATGGATAAGGCGATGGAAAAACATCAACTCAATTTCTCTGTAATTGCAACGCCTGCAGAAGGTTTATCAGGTAAGTTTGTGAAAAAAGATAGAGAAGAATTTGGTGAGATTAGCGGTATAACGAACCATAATTACTATACGAATTCATTCCATATTCCAGTTTATTATAACATTCAAGCGATAAATAAAATTCGTTTAGAAGGACCTTTCCATGCCCTATGTAACGGGGGACATATTACGTATATTGAACTAGACGGAGCAGCTATGCATAACAAAAAGGCATTAAAGCAAATTGTGCAAGCGATGGCAGAGAATGGCGTTGGGTACGGTTCAATAAATCATCCTGTTGATCGTTGTAAGTGCTGTAGTTATCACGGAGTTATTGGGAATGAATGTCCAAGCTGTGGAAATGAAGATGAGGCTAATATAGAAAGAATTCGCCGTATAACGGGCTATCTTGTAGGAGATATGTCGAAGTGGAATAGTGCGAAACGTAGTGAAGAGATGGATCGGGTGAAGCATAAATGAAAGTTATGAATATCATTCATGATAGTGTAGTAGATGGAGAAGGGTTGCGGACAGTCGTGTTTTTTGCGGGCTGTCCGCATCGTTGTTTCGGGTGCCATAACCCGAAATCTTGGAATGTTTGCAATGGAACTGAAATGACGGTAGAAGAAATTGTGAAAGAGATTGAAAGTAATTCATTAACAGATGTAACATTTTCAGGTGGAGATCCATTCTTCCAAGCTGCTGAAGTGAAAAAAGTAGCAAAAGCTGTGAAAGATTTGAAAAAAAATCTATGGATGTATACAGGTTATACGTTAGAAGAGATACAGAGTTCTCGAAATAATGATATGATAGAGTTGTTACAGTATGGGGATGTTTTAGTCGATGGAAGATTTGAAATCGAGAAAAAAGATTTAACACTTCCATTTCGCGGAAGCTCCAATCAACGTATTATTCGATTGAAAGAGTAAAAAGGCGGGATAGATTATATGAATAAAACAGTATTACTTGTTGAAGATGAAAGAAGATTACGTGAAATTGTTAGTGATTATTTTCGTAATGAAGGCTTTGAAGTAATCGAAGCAGAAGACGGGAAAAAAGCGTTAGAATTATTTGCAGAGCATGAAATTGATTTAATTATGTTAGATATTATGTTACCAGAAATAGATGGATGGTCTGTTTGTAGACGAATTAGAAAAGAATCAGCAGTACCAATTATTATGCTAACAGCACGTTCGGATGAGGATGATACATTACTAGGTTTTGAATTAGGTGCAGATGAGTATGTAACGAAACCATTTAGCCCGAAAGTGTTAGTAGCTCGCGCGAAGACGTTATTGAAACGTGCGGATGGAGCGGTAGGAGTATCAGAAGAAAATACTATGTCTTTAGCTGGAATAGAAGTGAATCGACTATCTAGAACAGTTTTAGTAGATGGTGAAGAAATTATATTGACACATAAGGAGTTTGAACTTCTTGTTTATTTAATGGAGAACAAAGGAATTGTGTTGTCACGTCAACATTTATTAGATCAGTTATGGGGATATGATTACTACGGTGATGACCGAACGGTTGATACACATATTAAAAAACTGCGAAATAAGCTAGGAGATAAGGCGAAGCATATCGGCACTGTTATTCGAGTAGGTTACAAATTCGAAGAATAACCTTTAAGTTACTATGCATCTCGGCTTTGGGATATAGCAAATTTACACTCTCCTTTGTAGGTGGAATGTACAAAAAATACTTTTCTTGTCTACAATGGTAGATAGGAGTATTTTTTTAATTGGATTTCACGATGAGTTCACAAGAAGGACACAAAATGTGACTATACTGAAAGTACGAATTCACCAGGGAGGGGAAATAAAACATGGGATATTACGACGGACCGAATTTGAATGAAGAGCATAGTGAAACGAGAGAAGTGAAAAAATCAGGTAGTAAAAAAGGATATTTTTTCACAGGTTTAGTTGGAGCTGTAGTCGGGGCGGTTTCGATTAGTTTTGCAGCACCGTACATGCCATGGGTGCAAAATAATAATGCAGCTGTTTCGTCATTCAATTCTAATAAACAAGTAGAAGGAACTGTAGTTCCAGTTGTAAATAAAGCGAAAAATGAAACTGATTTACCGGGAATGATCGAAGGCGCGAAGGATGTTGTTGTAGGTGTTATTAATATGCAACAAAGTGTTGATCCATTTGCAATGCAACCGACAGGCCAAGAGCAACAAGCTGGCTCAGGATCAGGTGTTATTTATAAAAAAGCAGGAAATAAAGCGTATATTGTAACGAACAACCATGTAGTAGATGGAGCAAATAAACTTGCTGTAAAACTAAGTGATGGTAAAAAGGTAGATGCAAAGCTTGTAGGGAAAGACCCTTGGTTAGATTTAGCGGTTGTAGAAATTGATGGATCTAATGTAAATAAAGTTGCCACTTTAGGTGATTCAAGTAAACTTCGTGCGGGTGAAAAAGCGATTGCAATCGGTAACCCACTAGGGTTTGATGGAAGTGTAACAGAAGGTATTATTAGTAGCAAAGAACGTGAAATTCCAGTAGATATTGATGGCGATAAGCGTGCAGATTGGAATGCTCAAGTTATTCAAACAGATGCAGCGATTAACCCAGGTAATAGTGGTGGTGCGTTATTTAATCAAAACGGTGAAATAATTGGGATTAATTCAAGTAAAATTGCACAACAAGAAGTTGAAGGAATTGGATTTGCTATTCCAATTAATATTGCAAAGCCAGTTATTGAATCCCTTGAAAAAGAAGGAGTGGTGAAACGTCCAGCACTAGGAGTCGGTGTCGTTTCATTAGAAGATGTGCAAGCTTATGCAGTAAATCAATTAAAAGTGCCAAAAGAAGTAACAAATGGAGTTGTATTAGGTAAAATCTATCCAATATCACCAGCGGAAAAAGCTGGTTTAGAGCAATATGATATAGTAGTAGCGTTAGATGATCAAAAAGTAGAGAATTCACTTCAATTCCGTAAATATTTATATGAAAAGAAAAAAGTAGGCGAGAAAGTAGAAGTTACATTCTATCGCAATGGCCAAAAAATGACGAAAACAGCTACATTAGCAGATAATTCAGCTACAAAGAATCAATAATCGGAATAAAAGAAAGTCTCTTTCATGTTGAAAGAGACTTTCTTTATCGGATATACTAAAGGAATAGGAGGGATAAATTATGACAATTGAAAACCCAACTCGTACGGAAATTGGTGAAGTATTAAAGAAAAGTAAAACGATTGCAGTTGTTGGATTATCAGATAAGCCAGAACGCACATCGTATATGGTTTCAAAAGCAATGCAAGATGCTGGGTACCGCATTATTCCAGTAAATCCAACAGTAGATGAAGTACTCGGAGAAAAGGCGGTTTCTTCACTGACGGATATTAAAGAACATGTTGATATTGTAAATGTGTTTCGTCGTTCAGAATTTTTAAAGGATGTTGCGGAAGAGTTTGTAGAGATTGATGCAGATGTTTTCTGGGCACAATTAGGAGTACAAGATGAAGATACATATAAACTTTTACAAGAAAAAGGCTACACAGTAATAATGGATCGTTGCATTAAAGTAGAGCATGTAATGACAAAATAGTATAGATTTTAAAGATAGAAAGATTGATTCAGCCCTCGCTTTTTACATAAGTAGGGCGGATGAACGAGGTGTTCATCATGAGATTTTTTAAAGGCTGTTTTTGGGGATTGTTACTTGTTATCCCATTTTGGATATTGATCATTTGGATCATGATAAAGGTTTGGAATGTATAATATTGGAATACATATCCATTTCTCGTTGACAAACGATTATTTTTCTGAAATAGTAGCCTAGAGGAATCCTTGTGAAAAAAACAAGGATTTTTCTATTGAAAATAGTATATAAAAGAGATAAGATAACTTGCCAAAACTATAGTTGAGGCGTTATTCTATAATAGAAACATATGTTCTGATTTGATTAGGAAAGGGGCAAGGAGTTTGGCGAAGCATCAGTTCCAATATAATGAAGATGCAATTCAAGTGTTAGAAGGACTTGAAGCCGTTCGAAAACGCCCGGGTATGTATATCGGGAGTACGGATAGCCGTGGATTGCATCATTTAGTATATGAAATAGTAGATAACTCCGTTGATGAAGCATTAGCGGGATTTGGCGACGAAATTTCTGTCGTAATACATAAAGATAATAGTATTAGCGTAATTGATAAAGGGCGAGGAATGCCTACGGGAATGCATAAGCTTGGAAAGCCGACACCTGAAGTTATTTTAACTGTACTTCATGCTGGTGGTAAGTTTGGCCAAGGAGGCTATAAAACGAGTGGTGGTTTACACGGTGTTGGGGCATCAGTTGTAAACGCCTTATCAGAATGGCTAGTAGTAACGATTAAGCGAGATGGTAGCATTTATGAACAACGCTTTGAAAATGGTGGTACTCCTGCAACGACGTTAGAGAAAATTGGGAAAACGAAAGAGTCTGGTACAACGATGCACTTCAAACCAGATACAACTATTTTCAGCACAACAAATTATAATTATGAAACATTATGTGAGAGATTACGTGAATCTGCATTCTTATTAAAAGGAATGAAAATCTCGATAAAAGATGAACGTAATGATTTAGAAGATGTGTTTCATTATGAAACAGGAATTGAGGCTTTCGTTTCATACTTAAACGAAGAGAAAGATTCGATTCATCCAGTTGTATATTTCTCGGGTGAGCAAAATGGAATTGAAGCAGAGTTAGCCTTTCAGTTTAATGATGGTTACTCAGAAAACATTCTTTCGTTTGTAAATAATGTACGTACAAAAGACGGTGGTACACACGAAGCTGGATTTAAAACAGCAATGACACGTGTGTTCAATGAGTATGCTCGTAAAGTTTCTTTATTAAAAGAAAAAGACAAAAATTTAGAGGGTACAGATATTCGAGAAGGATTAGCTTCGATTGTTTCTGTACGTGTACCAGAAGACGTACTCCAGTTTGAAGGGCAAACGAAAGGGAAACTAGGTACAAGTGAAGCTCGTTCTTCAATTGATGCAATTGTATCTGAGCATTTAGCTTACTTTTTAGAAGAAAACCCGGATGTAGCTACACTTCTTGTGAGAAAGGCAATTAAAGCAGCACAAGCACGTGAGGCTGCTCGTAAAGCGAGAGAAGAAGCGCGTACTGGTAAGAAGAAGAAAAAATCAGAAGGTACTTTAAGCGGGAAGTTAACACCTGCACAATCACGTAATCCTCAGAAAAACGAATTGTATTTAGTAGAGGGTGACTCGGCTGGTGGTTCAGCAAAACAAGGGCGAGATCGTCGTTTCCAAGCGGTACTACCATTACGTGGTAAAGTAATTAACACGGAAAAAGCAAAGCTTGCTGATATTTTTAAGAACGAAGAGATCAATACGATTATTTACGCAATTGGCGGAGGCGTAGGGAATGAGTTCGCTGTTGAAGATATTAACTACGATAAAGTTGTTATTATGACCGATGCAGATACGGATGGAGCACATATTCAAGTGTTACTACTGACGTTCTTCTACCGTTATATGAAACCACTTATTGAAGCTGGTAAAGTATTTATCGCACTTCCACCTTTATATAAAGTAAGTAAAGGAAAAGGGAAAAGTGAAGTAATTGAATATGCATGGTCTGATGAAGAATTAGGTGATGTAACGAAAAAGGTCGGTAAAGGCTACATGTTGCAGCGCTATAAAGGACTTGGCGAAATGAATGCCGATCAATTATGGGAAACAACGATGAACCCTGAAACACGTACGTTAATCCGTGTGAAAATTGACGATGCATCAAGAGCTGAGCGCCGAGTTACGACATTGATGGGGGATAAAGTAGAACCTCGCCGTAAATGGATTGAGCGTAATGTACAATTTGGTATGCAAGAAGAAGGAAATATTTTAGAAAATGAAATGATTATGGAGACGGAGGTGGAATAACATGCAGGCAGAGAAGTTTCATGACCTCCCGCTTGAAGATGTGTTAGGTGACCGCTTTGCACGTTATAGTAAATATATTATTCAAGACCGCGCGCTTCCAGATGCGCGTGACGGTTTAAAACCGGTACAAAGACGTATTTTATATTCTATGTATGTAGAAGGAAACGTACATGATAAAGCGTTTCGTAAATCAGCTAAAACAGTAGGTAATGTTATCGGTAATTATCATCCACATGGTGATTCCTCTGTATATGAGGCGATGGTCCGTTTAAGTCAAACTTGGAAAGTACGTAATGTTTTAGTTGAAATGCACGGAAATAACGGTAGTGTTGATGGGGATCCAGCAGCGGCAATGCGTTATACGGAAGCACGTTTATCACCAATCGCATCTGAGTTATTACGTGATCTTGATAAAGAAACAGTAGAATTCGTGTCAAACTTTGATGATACGAGTGAAGAACCTATTGTATTACCGGCAATGTTCCCGAACTTATTAGTGAACGGATCTACAGGGATTTCCGCTGGTTATGCAACAGAAATTCCACCGCATCATCTTGGAGAAGTAATTGATGCTACAATTATGCGTATCGATCAACCGAATAGTTCTGTGGAGGACTTGTTAACAGTTATTAAAGGACCAGATTTCCCTACAGGTGGTATTATACAAGGGATAGATGGCATTAAAAAAGCGTATGAAACAGGTAAAGGTAAAATTATTATTCGCGGAAAAGCAGAGGTTGAAACGATTCGTGGCGGGAAGCAACAAATCGTTATTACAGAAATTCCGTACGAAGTAAATAAAGCGAATCTTGTTAAGAAAATGGATGAATTACGTATAGATAAAAAGCTAGATGGAATTGCTGAAGTACGTGATGAGACAGATCGTACAGGTCTTCGTATCGTTGTAGAATTAAAAAAAGAAGCGAATGCTGAAGGTATTTTAAATTATTTATATAAAAATACAGATTTACAAATTCCATACAACTTTAATATGGTAGCGATAAATAATCGTCGTCCGACACTTATGACATTACCTAAGATTTTGGATGCATATATTGGACATCAGAAAGAAGTTGTTACAAGACGCTCACAATATGAATTAAGAAAAGCAGAAAATCGTCAGCATATTGTAGAAGGTTTAAAGAAAGCATTATCAATTTTAGATGAAGTGATTGAAACAATCCGTGGGTCTAAAGATAAGCGTAATGCGAAAGATAATTTAAGTGCGAAATTTGGATTTACAGAGGCGCAGTCAGAAGCAATTGTTTCACTGCAATTATATCGTTTAACAAATACAGATATTACAGCGCTAGAGCAAGAAGCAGCGGAACTTAGTAAGAAAATTATAGAGTTACAGTCAATTTTACAAAGTGAAAAAAGACTTTTTCAAGTTATTAAAACAGATTTGAAGAGAGTAAAGAAAACATATAGTGATAATCGCCGTGCGATAATTGAAGAGGAAATTGAAGAAATTAAAATCGATGTGGAAGTTATGATTCCGCAAGAAGATGTCATCGTTACTGTAACGAAAGAAGGCTATGTGAAACGAACAGGTTGGCGTTCGCATAATGCATCGAACGGGAAATACTTCGGTATGAAAGAGGGTGACATCTTACTTGAGCGTTTCGATACAAACACGACAGAAACCGTTCTTTTATTTACGAACAAAGGAAATTATATTTATCTTCCTGTGTATGAAATGCCAGAAATTCGTTGGAAAGATTTAGGTCAACACGTTGCGAATCTTGTTTCACTCGAGCGAGATGAATCGTTAATTTGGGCAACAGTCGTACCGAATTTTGAAGAAGAAAAACGATTTATCGTATTTGTTACACGAAACGGTATGATTAAGAAAACAGAATTAAACCAATATAAAGTGCAGCGTTATTCACGGGCATTCGTTGCTGTAAACTTGAAAAAAGATGATGAAGTTGTTGATATATTTGCGACAGATGGGACAAGTGATATTGTTCTTGCAACACATGGTGCATATGCACTTGTATTCAATGAAGAAGAAGTAAGTCCAGTTGGTGTCAGAGCAGCTGGTGTGAAAGCAATTAATTTAAAAGAAGATGACTATGTTGCTTCTGGTAAACCGTTAAATGGTGAAAAAGATCAACTTATTCTCGTTACGCAGCGAGGTGCTGTGAAACGTATAAAGGCATCGGAAATTGAGAAATCAACGAGGGCGAAGCGAGGCCTTGTAATTTTTAAAGAGTTAAAACGTAATCCGTACCGCATTGTCGGTATTGAAATTGTTCGAGATGATGAATTAGTTTACATGAAGACAGAGAAACACATTGTAGAAGAAATTGATCCGAAAGCGTTTCGAAATAAAGACCGGTATAGTAATGGTAGTTTAGTACTAGATGTTAATGATACTGGTGAAGTAATTGAAACGTGGACAAAGAAAAGAACGGAATAAAGTGAAACTTTAATCAGTGGGTTTTTTTTCATCCCCCACTGATTATTAGCCTTCACCAATCGGGCTTTTACGGGCAGTTGGTCTCACGCCTAACTTCCCTCGCATTCGCCTTATTTTGAGGTGGGAGTCTTACTGCGCGTTAATGCGGGATAAAGGGAGCATCTTACTATGAATGATAGTAAGATGCTTTTTTCTAAGCAAATCATTATGTATATAAAAATAATCTTGTTATAATGATGAAATGAAATCGTTCTCATAAAGTGAAACTTTAATCAGTGGGGATTTTCTTTATCCCCACTGATTATTAGTTGAACCAATCGGGCTTTTACGAGTAGTTGATTCCTCACCTAATTTCTTTGCTTTCGCTGAATTTTGAGTTAGGAATCTTACTGCCCGTTAAAGCGGGACAAATGGAGGGGCAACATGAAAAAAATAGGTGTAGGGATTGTAGGATTTGGATTTTCTAGTACAACATTTCACATCCCGTTATTACAAACGATAGAAGAATACGATATTCGTGCTATTTTATCATCAAAAGAAGAAGTAGTGAAACAAGCATTACCAAATGCTGAAGTTGTTGGTACAATTGATGAATTAGTAAATCGAGCTGATATTGACTTAGTGGTCATTACTTCACCGAATACAACCCATTTTCCATATGTAAAAGAAGCAATTGTACACGGTAAGCATGTTGTTGTGGAAAAACCATTCGTTGTTTCAATTGAAGAAGGAGAAGAACTTATTTCATTAGCGAACCGACATAATGTCGTTTTAAGTGTGTATCATAATCGCCGTTTGGATAATGATTTCTTAACGATAAAGAAATTATTACAAGAAAAAAGAATAGGGAATGTATACGCATATGAAGCGCATTTCGATCGTTTCCGCCCACATGTACGCGATCGCTGGAGAGAAAAGAACTTACCAGGATCAGGTATATTATATGATTTAGGATCGCATTTAATTGACCAAGCATTATCATTATTTGGGAAACCAGATGCGATAAGCGCAGATGTAATAAAACAACGACCAGGTGCAGAAGTGGATGATTACTTCCATGTTGTACTTCACTATGGAGTGAAGCGCGTTATTTTACATAGTAGCAGTTACGTAAAGCAAGCTGGACCACATTTTACACTGCATGGAGATAAAGGTTCTATCGTGAAGTATGGTATGGATTCACAGGAAGAACAATTAAAGACTGGAATGAAGCCAGGGGATAATGGTTATGGATCAGACTCTGAAGAGAATTTTGCTACTTTAGAAACAGAAGAAAGCTTAGAGCGTATTCCAACAGAAGTCGGCTGCTATGACATGTATTATAAAGGCGTGCGAGATAGCATATTAAATGGTGAAAAACTACCTGTAACTGCTCAAGAAGGTTTAGACGTTATTAAATTGATTCAATTGGCGACTGAAAGTAGTGAAACGGGTAGAGTCATTGCGGTAAAATAAAAAAAGACACGAATTTCGTGTCTTTTTTTATTAGGAATATGCGAATATGACTCATTATTTATTTTAGTCGTTTGTCATACATTAATTGGATTTGTATGCCGTAAGGATCTTCAATAATACCATATGCTTCACTAAATATATTTTTTTCTAGTGGAGAGATTATTTTCACATGCTTATCGGAAATTAAATTATTATAAAATCTTTGTATTTCTTCTAAATTAGCACTTTGAATGCAAAGTGACATGTTATTTCCAACGCTATAACGTTCAGTAGGGTTCATTGTATCTTCGGCTATCATTAGCTTTGTATTCCCAATTTGTAAAACAGAGTGGGCAATATGATCTTTATTTTCACTTGTAATTTCAAAAGAACTATCTCTTTTGGCCAGTTCTTCATACGTAACAATCATTAACTTCTTGGCCTCTAAATTACGTGTATAAAAATTAATTGCCTCCTTTGCTTGCCCATTCATTGAAAGAAAAATAGCTATTTCTAATGTCATAAATATATAACTCCTTTATTAGTTAATAATTATAATATAGACTAAAAAGGTTTCAATACATGACACCTTTTATGGAGGGAAATATGAAAAAAACTGAACGAATAAATGATATGCTTATTTTCTTAAATAATAAAAGATATTTTAATTTAAAAGATTTAATGGTTAGATATGATATTTCTAAAAGTACCGCGTTGCGAGATATTCAATCATTAGAAGAAATAGGTGTACCAATATATTCTGAACTAGGTAGAAATGGGAGTTATAAAATTATAGAAAATAGTGTGTTATCACCAATATATTTTAGTGTGGATGAAATGTATGCGTTATACTTTTCGATGCTTACATTAAATGGATACAAAACAAAGCCATTTAATATAGAAAGTATTGCGCTTGAAAATAAATTTAAACATGTATTACCTGATAATGTGAGTAAAAATATTTCAATCATGGAACGAACGCTTTCCTTTGAAGTAACAAATCATAGTAACTTTAGTCCGTTCTTAAAAGAACTTTTACAGGGGATTTTTGCTGAGCGAGTTTATCATTTAACATATTTAAAAAAAGATGAGGAGAAAGTATTGGTCGCCCAATTTATTCGAATAGAATCTAAATTTGGCCAGTGGTATGCTAAAATCTTTAATTTTGAGACAAATCATGTTCAAATAATTAGATGTGATAAAATTCTTTCTATTGTGGAAACAAGCAATACTAATTCAAAAAATCTTGAAGAATTGTTAAGTTATCTTACTAATTTTCATAGAAGGCCTGATGCAACTGATTTTATTGTCGTTGTTAATCAAAAAGGAAAAGACATTTTTGATAAAGAGAATTATCCCTCCATGAAGATACAAAAAGAAAACGAAAATTACATTATAACAGGCTATTTTAACAAGAAAGAAGTTGATTTTGTTTCAAGTTATTTTCTGAATTTCGGTGAAACGATTATCTCAATTCAGCCTGTTATGCTAAAAAAGTTAATTTATAATAAGGTATTATCTATAAAGCAGCATTTAACTTCGTTAAGATAAAGTTAGTATTAATAATTTTTTTAACACCAAAAAGCCCTTGAAATCTAAATATCCAAAGGGCCTTTTGGTGATTTTATTTGTTCTTTAGAAAAAAATTATTTTTCTGGGACGGACAGTCCATAAAAGAACATCGTAACGATATCTTGTATATGTTTTTCGCGATCTCCTTCAAGAAGCTGTGCCCCGAAATCATCACCTAATTTAGTGAACATTTGAATGTATAGCAACATCATTTCTTTAGTAAGGTGAGGGTTGATTTCATTTTTTTGCTGTGCTTGTTCTAGTATTTCTAAATACCAAGGCAAGATTTTTTCGTTTTGATAACTATAAATAAACTTTCGGAGCTCTTCATCTCTTTGCATCATTTGTAGCAACATATCAGGTTGGAATAACCCGCCAGTATTCATTTTTCTAATGATCATCTTTTGCATCATCTCATGAAAAGGTAATTTTTCTTCTGCAAGTTTTTTATAATATTGAAATTCAGATATTATAAATTCTTGTATAAGCTCCCTAAATAACGCATCTTTACTTCCGAAATGATTATAAATTGTCACTTGAGAAACGTTTGCTTTTTTTGCAATATGTTCTATTTTCACTTCATTAAATCCACGTTCTGAAAATAATGTAAAGGCCGCATCTTTAATGGCACGTTTTTTCTTTTCTTTCACTTTTTCAAAGCCGTTCAATACAATCACCTCAATTAAAATATACAAGAAAAAATAATTGAAAACAATATTTTTGAAATATGGACATATAAATATTTCAAAAAGTTGTTGCGAATATGAAAGATGAGGAGTACAATAATTTTGAAATATCAAATGTTAAATATTTCAAAAAATGAGGTGGGTTTATGATTTCAGTTCAAAATGTTACAAAACAGTTTTCAAATGGAAAAGGCTTGTTTGATATTACATTTGAAGTGAAAGAAGGAGAAGTTTTTGGCTACTTAGGACCAAATGGCGCTGGGAAATCAACAACGATTCGTAATTTAATGGGATTTATAAAACCGACGGCTGGTAAAGCGACAATTTTCGGATTAGATTGTTGGGAAGATGCTGCGAAAATTCAAAGAGAAGTTGGCTATTTACCAGGAGAAATTTCTTTTATTGAAGGAATGAATGGATTAGAATTTTTAAATTTGATGCAAGGAATGCGTGGGTTAAAAAATATAAAAAGACGAGATGAATTGATAGAACGTTTGCAGTTCGATGTGAAAACACCAATTCGAAAAATGTCTAAAGGAATGAAACAAAAAGTAGGTATAGTTGCAGCATTTATGCATGATCCAGAAGTGTTAATTTTAGATGAACCGACATCAGGACTCGATCCACTTATGCAACAAGTATTTATAGATTTAATATTAGAGGAAAAGCAAAGAGGAAAAACAATCCTTATGTCATCACATATTTTCACTGAAATTGAGAGAACTTGTGACAGAGTAGCTATTATTAAAGATGGTTGTCTTGTAACCGTTGAAAACATTCATGATTTACAAGGCATGAGAAGACAGGTGATAGATGTAACAGTATCATCTCAAGAAGAAATCGAATCTCTTAAACAATGTGATTTGCAATTTGAAGGAATGAAAGGTAGAGAGGCGTCAATTATTGTGCAAGGAAACTATCAAACTGTTTTACAAATACTTTCAAACTATAATGTAACTGCACTTCAAACGAGAGCGACGGATTTAGAACATTTATTTATGCATTATTACGAGAAGAAAGAAGGGGTAAAGCATGAATAAACAACTATTTTTAGCTAGTTTGAAAGAAACGAAAAAAAGTATATTCAGCTATGCTACTGGTGCAGCTCTTTATTTATGGTTATTAATTTGGATATTCCCATCGATGGTTTCAGCCAAAGGTTTAAATGAATTAATAAGTGCCATGCCTGATAGTGTGAAAAAAATTGTTGGAATGGAAAGTCCGATTCAAAATGTAATGGATTTTTTAGCTGGTGAATATTATAGTCTATTGTTTATTATCATTTTAACAATTTTTTGTGTCACGGTTGCAACGCATCTAATTGCTCGTCATGTAGATAAGGGGGCGATGGCATATTTATTAGCAACACCTGTATCCAGGGTGCAAATTACAATTACACAAGCTACTGTTCTCATATTGGGGCTACTAATAATTGTAATTGTCACTTATGTAGCTGGTATATTAGGTGCAAATTGGTTTTTAAAAGATAATAACTTAAATAAAGAATTATTTTTGAAAATAAATGTAGTTGGAGGGCTTATATTTTTAGTAGTTAGTGCCTATTCATTTTTCTTTTCTTGTATATGTAATGATGAAAGAAAGGCACTTAGCTACTCAGCCAGTTTAACAATCTTATTTTTCGTATTAGATATGGTAGGGAAATTAAGTGATAAGTTAGAGTGGATGAGAAATATATCTTTATTTACATTGTTTCGTCCGAAAGAAATTGCTGAAGGAACATATAATATATGGCCAGTAAGTATAGGCTTAACTGCTGGAGCACTTTGTATCTTCATAGTAGCAATTGTAGTGTTTAGGAAGAGGGATTTACCGTTGTAAATTAGAAAGTCCACTGAGAAAGTGGGCTTTTTTTGTTTGTAAATTCGAAGGGATATCTTTTAGAGAAACATTTAAGTAGATAGTCAAAATGGAATGTTTACATTTTTTCTTGTAGAAATATTCAAAAGAATTGAACCTTTTTCTAGGATACTCCGTCTAATATGTGTAAAGTTTAATTAATAGAGAGGCTGAAACAGGAGGACCAATTGTGAAAGTAATTCCTTTATATAAGATGATTGTAAAAGAAGAAACGGATGTTTCTTTAGCAAAAAAGGGTAATCACGAGGCTTTTATGACACTTATACATACAGAAAAAGTAAAGATGTATCGCATTGCGAAGGCGATGTTACGTGATGAGACGAATATAGAGGATGCGATGCAGGCAACAATTTTAAAAGCTTATGAAAATATAAAAAAACTGAAAAAGGAAGAATTTTTTCAAACTTGGCTCATTAGAATTTTAATAAATGAGTGTAACAATATAATTCGCTCTTATAAAAAAGTAATTGTAATTGAGGATCATGATAGTAATATGGTGGCGTTCGATCGATATGAAGATATTGACCTTTGTAATGCTATTCAGTCTTTAACGGAAGAACTAAGAGCTGTAACTGTACTTTATTATTATGAAGATATGAATCAAGAAAGTATTGCAACGCTTTTAGAAATTCCAAAAGGAACGGTTAAATCAAGATTGTCACGTGCAAGGGAACAATTAGAAGAGCGATTAAAGATGGAGTAGGAGGTGGTTAAAATGGATAAAGAAAAATTATTTGATGAAAAATTAAAAAAGAGAATAGAAAAGGATAATACCGTATTGCCACAGGCACTAAATGAAAAAATTAATGATACACTTCATAATCTTCCTGTAAAAAGAAAGAGTTATAGAGTACATATGATGTTTATTAGTGCCGCTGTTCTAACGCTATCAATTGTATCTATGTCTGAGTTTTCTATACAGAGCTTTGCACAAAATGGAGGGATGTTTAATTACGTAAAGAAGAATGCGTTTTCTGATTATGAGAATGAAGAAGAAATAAAGTCGAACGTCAATTATCCAGATAAGGAAAAGATTCATCAAAAGATGCTTGATTCAATTGATCATTTCCAAAATGTTTCAGGGCAATTCGAAGAATATTCTAGCTCTACAAGAATTGCTACAACATATAAATATGCGATTGATACGGAGAAACAAAGTGGTATTTCATCTAAAGAAGACAAGCTATCGAAAAAAAGCACGATGATTTATAGTGAGGAAGGAAAAAAAGAGTTTAATGATAAGAATAATACGTATAAAGAGACGAGATGGAGTCCAAAAGAAAGAAATAATGAACTATTAAAATTAAGCCCTACGGAAAGGTTATTGAGAAAATCAAGTGAGAAGAAACGGTATGATGACGAATATGTGGGATTCGCTAAGTACAGTATTCAATCAGAATTTGCTGATCTATTAATTCGATATAAAGATTGGAGTTATAAAGAAACGAAGTATCTTGGACTCGATTGCTACAAAATAGAAGGGGTAATAAACATAGAAATGCCTGTAAGTACATCTGAAGATTTGAGTGGGAAATTTGAAATGGTTGTAGAGAAAAATATGGGGATTATGTTGAAGTTCCTTAGTTTCCATGAAGGTATGATTCAATATTCGATTACGACTGAATGGATACAAATAAACAAAGGATTGAAAGAGAATGTATTTCAAAAGGATAGCACTAATTATGAAAAATTGAAAAACATATTAGATGAATAGAAAACGGAGGGAACTATATGGAGAATACCTCTCCTTCAAGAGAAAAGAAAAATAAACGAAAATATAAAAAGACAACGATCATAAGTGTATTGTTAGGAGTATTACTATTTGGCGGAGTTGGGTATGGTGCTTATGTATATATGAAAACTTCTAATCTCGTACAAAAATCTAATTTGAACTTATCGCGTGGTGAAAAATCAAATTTACGTGAGAAAGCTGTAAAGCCAATTACACACAACGTTTCAATGTTAATTATGGGGATTGATGAAAATCAAGAACGGCAAAAGGGGTATAATGGTGCATTTCATACGGATGCATTATTGTTAGCTACGTTTAATAAAGAAGATAAGACAGTGAAATTAACTAGTATACCAAGAGATACTTATACATATGTTCCAATCGAAAAGAAAAAAGATAAAATAACACACGCATATGGAAGTGGTTTCGTTAAAAACGGAAAGGATGGAGGGCCACAAGCTTCTGTTGAGGCGGTAGAAAAGTTGCTGCAAGTACCGGTAGATTATTTTGTGAAATTTAATTTTGGGTCATTTATTAAAATTGTCGATGGGCTCGATGGTGTTGAGGTAGATGTCCCGGTTGAATTTACTGAACAAAATAGTAAAGACGAACCCGATACGATTCACTTGAAAAAAGGGGTTCAAAAATTAACGGGAGAAGAAGCACTTGCTTTGGCGAGAACTCGTCATATTGATAGTGATGCAATGAGGGGACAGCGCCAACAACTTGTTATTGAGGCGATTTTAAGTAAATTAAAAAGTGTAGGGTCTATTACAAAACTGGAGAAAATGGTTGAGGCCGTCGATGGCGATTTTAAAACAAATTTAGCATTGGATGATATTTTATCTTTTTATAAATATGGTTTAGATTGTTCAGTTGAGAAGATTCAACTGAACGGTGATGATATATATTTACCAAATGGCCCAAATGGGAATCGTGTATATTATTATAATCCTAATAAAAAAGACTTGCAAAATTTGAGTAATACACTCAGAACACATCTTGGATTAAGTGAGAAGCAAATTGAGGGAAATTAAAGCGGATGCTATATCTGCTTTTTTTGTTTTTGTAGGAAAGAGATCTCTAGAATATACATTATTTATTAACAACAATTTACAGTCTATTTATTGGAAAGTATCATTAACACTATTAAATTAGTGTATATGTAACGATAATAAATGATGTTAAAAAACTATATGGAATTTTTATGAATATTACTGTAAGAAAATAATTTTTTAATAATTTTCAATAATAACACTTTACAAATTTAAAAAAATTAGTAGAATAAGAAGTAGTAAGAATCGTCTGATAAATATATAAAGAAAAACAGAATTATCAGAAAATTCTTAAATAGCTATCGTTTAGAATTAGGGAGGGTACAAAAATGAAAAAGAAAAAAATGAAAAAACTAACAGCAGTTGTAGTACCGGTTTTAGCAATGAGCATGGCATTAACAGCATGTTCTACATCAGGCGGAGATAAAAAGACAAGCACAAATTCTAGCTCTAGTGGAGATAGTAAGTCAGGGGAAAAATTAGCGGCAAAACAAGTGTTGAATCGAACAGTAAACCAAGAGATTCCAACGATGGATTCTTCTAAATCAACAGATACAGTATCTTCACAAATGCTAGGGAATACGATGGAAGGATTATATCGTCTGGATAAAGATAATAAGCCTATTCCAGCGGCAGCAGAATCTAGCACGAAAAGTGAAGATGGTAAAAAATATACATTTAAACTGCGTAAAGATGCAAAATGGTCAAATGGAGATCCAGTAACGGCGAAAGATTTCGTATATGCTTGGCAACGTCTATTAGATCCAAAAACAGCTGCTGAGTATGCATTTATCGCATTCCCAATTAAAAATGCAGAAGTGGTTAATAAAGGTGAAAAACCTGTAGCTGAATTAGGAGTGAAAGCGGTAGATGATCTTACGCTTGAAGTTGAATTAGAGCAAGCGGTACCGTACTTCTTAAACTTAGTAGCATTCCCATCGTACTACCCATTAAATGAAAAATTCGTAAAAGAAAAAGGGGAGAAGTTCGGTATAGAGTCTGATACAACAGTTTATAATGGACCGTTCGTTCTTAAAGATTGGAAGCATGAACAAGGATGGCAATTAAAGAAAAATGATCAATATTGGGATAAAAAGACTGTAAAACTTGAAGAAGTTAACTTCAGTGTTGTTAAAGAACCAGCAACTCTTATCAATTTATATGATAGCGGTCAAGTTGACTTTGCTTTATTAACTGGAGAGTTCGTAGATAAATACAGAAATAAGAAAGATGAATTCGGAACATATTCACAAGTGAGTACGTATTTCATTCGTATGAACCAAAAACGTGATGGACAAGATACACCATTAAAGAGTAAAAAGTTACGTGAAGCAATTGCACTATCAGTTGATAAAAAGAATTTAGCAAACGTAATTTTAAATGATGGATCAAAAGAAGCTGACTTCTTAGTACCAAAAGGTTTAGCAACTGGACCAGACGGTAAAGACTTCCAAGAAACGTTTAAAAATGGTTTAAAACCAAATGCTAAAAAAGCTGCTGCAGCTTGGGAAGAAGCGAAAAAAGAGCTAGGTAAAGACCAAGTTACAATTGAATTCTTAAACTACGATACTGGTAATGCGAAAAAAGTTGGAGAATATATTAAGGACCAAATTGAGAAGAACTTAAAAGGTGTAACAGTTAACATTAAACTTCAACCATTTAAGCAAAAACTAAAATTAGAATCTGAGCAACAATATGATATTTCATACGGTGGTTGGAATCCAGATTATGCAGATCCAATGACGTTCTTAGATATGTTTGAGACTGGACATTCTCATAACCAAATGAGCTTCTCTGACCCTAAATATGACGGCATGGTGAAAAAAGCTGGAACAGAATTAATGAGCGATGCGAAGAAACGTTGGGAAGAGTTAGGAAAAGCTGAAAAAACATTACTTGAAGAAGATGTAGCGATTGTACCTTTATACCAACGTGGAGATTCTTATGTTTTACAACCAAATGTAAAAGGTGTAGTAAAACATAATATCAGTCCAGAATTTAGCTTTAAGTGGGCATACGTGACTGAAAAATAATAGAGTTAAAAAAGCATTTCAAAGTAGCTTAGCTACTTTGAAATGCTTTTTTTTAGCTCAGTTAAATAGAGAAGAATAAGGGGTATAGTATGTAAATACAGTAGATGAGGGATAAATCATACTAAATTACGAAGGAAAAATCTGAATATTTAAAATAAAACTATTTACAAACACAGAAAATAGAGTAGAATAATATTAGTTATAATTTTCTGAAAAGTAAATCCTTAGCAAGGGGTTTCTCAAGGGTTGGTATTGTACATATAATTGGGGAGGGTATAAAAATGAAGAGAAAAAAGATGAAAAAGATGAAAAAGTTAACAGCAGTTGTAGTACCAGTTTTAGCGATGAGCGTTGCATTGACAGCGTGCTCTGGGTCAGGTGGAGAGAAGAAAACGACTACTACATCTAATAGTGGGGAAGAAAAAAAATCTGATATTAAATATGCAGCGAAGCAAGTATTGAATCGTACGGAAAATCAAGAAATTCCGACGATGGACACTTCTAAATCTACTGATACGTTAGGGGCACAAATTTTAGGGAACACGATGGAAGGATTATATCGTCTTGATAAAGATAATAAGCCTATTCCAGCTGCTGCAGAATCAAGTACGAAAAGCGAAGATGGTAAAAAATATACGTTTAAACTGCGTAAAGATGCGAAATGGTCCAATGGAGACCCTGTAACAGCGAAAGATTTCGTATATGGATGGCAGCGCTTACTTGATAAAAATACAGCTGCAGAATATGCGTTTATTGCCTACTATATTAAAAATGCAGAGGCAATTAATAAAGGTGAAAAACCTGCAACGGAATTAGGTGCAAAAGCGGTAGATGATTATACACTTGAAGTAGAATTAGAAAAACCAGTACCATATTTCTTAAACTTATTAGCATTCCCGTCATACTATCCATTAAATGAAAAGTTTGTAAAAGAAAAAGGAGATAAGTTTGGTTTAGAAGCAGATACAACGGTGTATAACGGACCATTCGTTATGTCTTCATGGAAACATGAACAAGGATGGCAGCTGAAGAAAAATGATAAATATTGGGATAATAAGACTGTGAAATTAGAAGAAATTAATTACAGTGTTGTAAAAGAAGTGGCTACAAAAGTAAATTTATATGATACAGGATCAATTGATTTCACACTACTATCAGGAGAGTTTGTAGATAAATATAAATCGAATAAAGATGAGTACGGTGAGTATGCAGAATCAAGTACATTCTTCTTACGTTTAAATCAAAAGCGTAACGGACAGGATACACCGTTAAAGAGCAAAAAACTGCGTGAAGCAATTGCGTTATCAGTTGATAAAAAGGGCTTAGCAAACGTTATTTTAAATAATGGATCAAAAGCAACAGATCAATTGGTTCCAAAGGGGCTTGCGACAGGACCTGACGGTAAAGATTACCAAGATACGTTTAAAAATGGTCTGAAACAAGATACGAAAAAAGCAGCAGCTGCATGGGAAGAAGCGAAAAAGGAACTTGGAAAAGATCAAGTTACAATTGAATTACTAAGCTATGATGATGGAACTGCGAAAAAGATTGCTGATTATGTTAAAGATCAAATTGAGAAAAATTTAAAAGGTGTAACGATTAATACGAAAATTCAGCCGTTCAAACAAAAATTAAAATTAGAGTCAGCGCAAGATTATGAAATCTCTTATGCAGGCTGGAGCCCAGATTATGCGGATCCAATGACATTTATTGATATGTTTGAATCGAAGAGCCCATATAACCAAATGAGTTATTCGAATCCGAAATACGATGAAATGGTGCAAAAAGCAGGTAATGAATTATTATCTGATCCGAAGAAGCGTTGGGAAGCGTTAGGAAAAGCAGAAAAATTATTCCTTGAAGAAGATGCAGGATTAGTTCCTTTATATCAAACAGGAAGATCATATGTAATGAAACCGAATGTAAAAGGCGTCGTTAAACATAACATCAGTCCAGAATATAGCTTTAAGTGGGCGTATGTAACTGAGGATGGCGGGAAAAAATAATATAGAGGCATTTTAAAAGTGGCTAAGCTGCTTTTGAAATGCTTTTTTGTATGAATAGGAGAACAAGGCACATGGAAATTTTGAGAAATGTTGAGGTTGCTTTTAAAATTCTACTGTAGGAAATTAGAAAAGAGTTCAACAATTGGATAGATAAATGATAGCAGAGAGTTCATATTGATGAGAAAAATATAGAACTTAGTAATAGAGAAGAATAAGAGGAGGTATGTTTACATATAGTAGATGGGGGATAATTCATATAGTAGTAATAGTAAAATAACAAGTTACTATCATAAAAAAATAAAATTTTAGAATATTCTTAAAAATACTTTACAAAACTGAAAAAAATAGTAGAATATTAATTAATAAGAATTTTCTGATAAATAAAGTTGGTAGAAATCTCTAAAAGTTAGTAGCGTACATATAATTGGGGAGGGTACAAGAATGAAGAAAAAGATGAAAAAGTTCACGGCGGTTGTAGCGCCAGTATTAGCGATGAGTATGGCGTTAACAGCATGTTCTGGGTCTTCCGGTGGGGAAAAGAAAACGACTACGACGTCTAATAATGGTGGGGAAGAGAAGAAATCCGATATTAAATATGCGGCAAAGCAAGTGTTAAATCGTACAGAAACGAATGAAATTCCGACGATGGATACTTCAAAAAATACAGATACACTTGGCTCGCAAATTTTGGGGAATACAATGGAAGGTTTATATCGCCTTGATAAAGATAATAAGCCAATCCCAGCTGTAGCAGAATCTAGTACAAAAAGCGAGGATGGTAAAAAATATACATTCAAATTACGTAAAGATGCAAAATGGTCAAACGGTGATCCTGTAACTGCGAAAGATTTCGTATTTGCATGGCAACGTCTAGTAGATCCACAAACAGCTGCTGAGTATGCATTTATTGCTTACTATCTTAAAAATGCAGAAGCAATTAATCAAGGGAAAGCAGAAGTTTCTACGTTAGGTGTAAAAGCAGTTGATGATTATACGCTTGAAGTTGAATTAGACAGACCGGTACCATATTTCTTGAACTTAATGGCATTTGCATCATACTATCCGTTAAATGAAAAGTTTGTAAAAGAAAAAGGGAAGAAATACGGTTTAGAGTCCGATACAACAGTTTATAACGGTCCATTTGTGCTTACTGATTGGAAGCATGAGCAAGGTTGGAAGTTGAAGAAAAATGATCAGTATTGGGATAAAAAGACAGTGAAATTAGATGAAATTAATTATAGTGTAGTAAAAGAAGCAGCTACTAGGGTGAATTTATATGATACAGGTGCAATTGATTTTGCACTTTTATCTGGAGAATTCGTTGATAAGTATAGAAATAAAAAAGATGAGTTTGGAGCATATTCGGAAACAAGTACGTTTTACTTACGTCTAAATCAAAAACGTGGTGGGCAAGATACACCGTTAAAGAGCAAAAAATTACGTGAAGCAATTGCATTATCGGTTGATAAGAAGGGTTTAACTAATGTAATTTTAAATGATGGTTCAAAACCAGTTGATTACTTAGTAGCAAAAGGTTTAGCAAGTGGACCAGACGGTAAAGATTTCGCAGAAACATTCAAGAATGGTTTAAAACAAGATTCCAAAAAGGCAGCAGCAGCTTGGGAAGAAGCGAAAAAAGAACTTGGAAAAGATCAAGTGACAATTGAATTATTAAATTATGATACTGGTAATGCGAAAAAAGTTGGGGAGTACGTGAAAGATCAAATTGAAAAGAATCTAAAAGGTGTAACAGTAAATATTAAACTTCAACCATTTAAGCAAAAACTAAAATTAGAATCAGATCAAGATTATGATTTCTCATATGGCGGCTGGAATCCAGATTATGCGGATCCGATGACGTACCTTGATATGTTTGAAACAAAGAATTCTCAGAACCAAATGAGCTACTCAAATTCAAAATATGATGACATTATTGATAAAAGTAAGACAGAATGGATGGCTGATGCAAAAAAACGTTGGGCAGAGTTAGGGAAGGCAGAGAAATTGTTACTTGAAGAAGATGTAGCGCTTGTACCTTTATATCAAAGTGCTAAAGCATATGTTATGCAACCAAATGTAAAGGGAATTGTGAAACATAATATTAGTCCGGAATATAGTTTCAAATGGGCGTATGTAGAAGAGAAATAATAAAAGAAACAAGCATTTTCAAGTTGCGGTATTATAGCACTTGAAAATGCTTGTTTTTCTGTGCACTATTTTTTTATGGATGAATATATGTATTATAGAAAACTCAAAGGAGAATCTCATGAAACGAAACACATACATTGATTTTCTAGCTTATTACGGAATAGGGAGTGCTCATCCTGGTGGTTTTACGTTAACGAAGCAATTGCTATCTCAATTGCCACTTAGACACGGAGCAAATGTTCTTGAGATAGGTTGCGGTACTGGGAAAACAGCGGCGTATATGACAAAAGAATTGGGTTATAAAGTGACAGCGGTTGAAAAGAATGAAATTATGATTCAAAAAGCGAAAGATAGATGGTTGTTTGATGGTTTAAATATACAATTGATTCAAGGCGATGTAGAAGGGTTACCGTGTTTAAATGATTCTTTTGAGCTTGTACTTGGAGAATCTATACTCGCTTTTACAAATAAAGAAAAGGTTATTTCGGAATGTTATCGTGTATTACAAAAGGATGGAAAGCTTGTTGTCATTGAAATGATTACCGAAAAACATATTGAGAAGAAAGAGGAGGAAAAGATTGGACAGTTATACGGTATGAAAGAATTATTAACTGAGAATGAGTGGATTCATTTATTTAAAGCAGCAAATTTTAAAAGAATTACAATTGCCGGTGGCGGAACTATTGCAGAAACAGTTGCAGGACATGTGGAAGAGCCAGAGTGGAATGTATCACCGTTTATTCCGGAAGAATTGTATGAGGCGTGGGTGCAACACGAACAAGTACTGCTTATGTATCAACATATTTTAGGGCATCGGATTTTTATATGTGAAAAATAGAAAAAGAGTTGGCTAAAGATAGTCAACTCTTTACTATGTTAGATGAAAAATAATGCAGCCAAAGTAATTCCAAAAATAAAGCCAAATCCGAGTTCAAGGCCCCAGCCACCGCCAAAGCCACAACCGCCGCAACCACGACGGCCACATCCGCAGCCACCGAATCCACCATCGAATCCACCACCACATCCAAATCCACAGTTATCACATCTGCTAAGACCGCCGCAAATATCACATCCGCCATTTGAATATGCGCCATGGTATCCAAATCCTGTATCAAAAGATGAACGCTGCTGTACTGGCTCAATCCAAACAGAATCATTTGTCACGTCTATTATTTTTCCTAAATGGATATGACCATCACGATCTTCAATTCGAACAACTTTTCCGAAATAACGTTGGCATGTATTATAACATTTTTGTCTATGCATGTTCTTTCCTCCTTCCGTATTACCGTAATACGATATGTAAGCAGGACAAGTGCGGCTTGTACGAATGACCTATCTATCATAATTGTTATACGAAAGGGGAAATATACGAACAGGATACATAACGAGGAGGAAGAGAAATGAAATCTACAGACCAATTTCAGACGTACGAAGTTCCTTGGGAGGAATTAATAGAAGCACTGCGAGGTGAAATGAAGAAACAAGTAGGAGCGGATATTATTGATACGGTCGTATGTAATTTGGAAGATGGTTTTGAAGTGTATACATATGTGCAGGGGGATTTGGATTTCGAGTATACAGAAGCTCTTGAACGAAAATATGGGAGTGACGGGAAAATCCCTAATTTGTTAACAGTTATGCTGGTAGCTAGCATTTATAATACGGGTGAAGAGAATATACGTTTACATGCAGATCAAAAGGAAAATCCGATTGTTGAAGTATATGTGAAGAAATAAAGTGAAACTTTAATCAGTGGGGGTTCTGTTCCTCCCCCACTGATTATTAGCCCACACCAATCGGTCTTTTACGAGCAGTTGATCTCCCATCTAACTTCTTTGCTTCAGCCCAATTTGAGGTGGGGGTCTTACGGCTCGCAAATAGAGGGATAAAGAGTGCGCTAATTATAGCGTGCTCTTTATTTCTTGTATTGAAAAGAAAATCAAACTTTAGTGGTGGAATTTATAGCGGGAAAAGTATGAAAGCTATGTGTTATTTCAGATATATAATAAGGAAAAAACTCGAAATAAAATATGTGAGTAGTTCATTTTTATTTACATAATGTAATTGCTTTGAACTGTTGTCCTAAAATACAAGTCATATATCTTGTTTCCCCTCATAAATTTAAACATAGGAATTTGTCTACAAAGGTGGCGAAGCCTCATCATGAAAATTCGAATTTGTGCCACGTTCATGTTGTTTCTATTTATATGTTTACCTTTTTCAGTTTTTGCAAAAGGAGAGGAGGCAAAGGAAAGGGTCGTTTCACTTGTATATGATGATTCGGGCAGCATGAGAAATAACGATCGCTGGAAGTATGCCAATTACGCCTTGCAAAGTTTAGTTGCGCTATTAGATGAGAAAGATAAATTTTCTTACGTTCCAATGAGTAAGCCAAATGATCCGTTAAACATTTCGTTAACAAAGGATCAAAGGCAAACAGAAATTAATGCAATCGGCGCGTGGAAAACATATTTAAATACTCCATTTAGCGCAGTAGAAACGGCGATGCAATCTATAGAGAAGGAAGCAGATATAGATGGGAAACGTGAATTTTGGCTTATTGTATTAACTGACGGGGCATTTAATGATTTGGAGAAAGATAAGATTGGCGGAAAAGAACAAATTACACAGAAGTTAGCACAGTTTAAGAAAGAGATGGATTCTAAAAAGATCTCTTTACACCCAGTCTTAATCACGATGGAAGAGGATTTAGGGCAGCAAGAAAAAGAGCAGTTAAATACGTTTAAAGAGATTTGGAAAAAAGAAATGAATGGAGTTGTCATGCCGTCTAGCGGTGAGGATGGTATTGTACAAAGTGTGAATCAAGTGGCAGCATTAGTTGCAAATCGTGATCCATTTTCTTCTGTTGAGTCGATTGTCAAAACGAAAATAGTAGGGAAAAAAGTAGAGATTACAACACCGTTTCCATTAAAGCGTATGACGCTTGTACGACAATCACCTTCTTTGTCTAATTATAAAGTTATGCAACTTTCCAAACCGTTACAATTGCAGTCTTCTTTTTCTATACATGCACCAGGAGAAGCTAAATTATTCGGAAATATAGTGCATGTAAGTACAGCGAATCAGGAAGTGATTAAGCCAGGGACATATACGATAGAAGTGGATCAGGACATTGAAAAAGAGGGATTACAAGTACTTGTTGAACCAGCGCTTAATTATACTGTTTCTACGTACGACAAAGATGATAAAGATAGAAAAAATGTTGAGAAAATGTATGAAGGTGTGACAGCTGTTATTGAAGCGAAACCTACTGAATTACCAATTCAAACTTCTTATTTCGAAGCAGAAGTAGAAATAGACGGAAAGCAGTATCCGATGAAGTGGGATGATAAAAGACATGTGTTTTATTACGAGACAAAGGTTGGTAAAGAGTTAGTACGCGGGAAAGTCCATATGAATATAAAGGGATTTTATAGACAGACGAAAGAATTCAAGATTGAACCAGCTGAAAAACCAAAATTAACACTTCAAGCTGTTACGAAAGATTATGAAGAAAAGGTAACAAATTTAGAAAATAGTAAACCATTTATTTTACAGCCCCAGTTAAATGGTAAACCGATGACAGAAGAGGCTGTAAAGAAACTATTAGAATCTACTGGTGTCACATCGAATCAATCGATCAACTATGAATTAAAACAGCATGGTAGTCAAGTTTATGTTTATCCTCGACCTTATTACTCCGACACATTCAATTTTACAGATACCGGCACCGTAGAGGCTACCATCACGATCAATGATTCAACATTACAAGAAGTAAAGGAAAAGATCGTACTGCACATTGAAAATGCGCCGTTTTTTGAGAAGTATGCGCTCATTTTTAAATTTGTAATTCCTATCACTTTATTACTTTTAATAGTAGGAATTATTATTTTAGGATGGATTGTTCGTCCGAGATTTCATCGGAAAGCATTACTATATTACGAATGGGATCAAGAAGTAGCGAAAGATTGGCTTTATCAATCTGAACCAGAGTTACTTAAAAATAAATGGTGGAAGCACTATTTTGGCATTCCATTCCGAGCAGAAAGAAAGACTGTGCAATCTGTAACATTAATAGCGAAAAAAGGATCGAAATCTATATTTGTAGCGAAAGAATCGCAAGTGGTTGGGATGATTATTGATGGGATGTTTATAACAGAGGAAGAGGTAGGAATGGAGCATAAGACGTTGTATCCAAATGAACTTTTAGTAATTGATAGAGGATATGGTAAGGAGATTTACCGGTACGAATGTGAATAGTAGATAGGGTGTAAGAGGGGCGGAGGAGGCCCGGCTCTCTTTATTCTTCTTTTCAAACAAGCAAGAATAGGAAGGTGGTTCACATGACATTACAAGTTCCAACAATTTTAATTGGCTTAGGTGGAATCGGTAGTACTGTCACACATCAAATATATGAAAGATTACCTGAGGAGCGTCGTAAAAAGGTAGCGATGCATGTATTTGATACAGATGTGAATACATTGAGTAAATTTGATCATATTCGGAAGTTTAAGACGCAAACGAGCTCGAGTAAAACACCGAGAGAGTATATTGCGGGAGATCCAACGATTCCAGAGTGGTTTCCGATGGACCCGACTATACTCGATAAACCGTTAACAGAAGGGGCTGGACAGTTACGCGTCATTTCACGGTTAGCGTTACGTGCTGCGATGAAAGAAGATAAACTCACATCGTTTTGGCAAGAAATCGAGAAGATTTTTCCAGTTACAAGTGATCAGACCGAATATGGTGTACGTGTCATTATTGTAACATCACTAGCCGGCGGAACAGGCTCAGGGATGTTTTTACAAATCGCATTATATTTGCGTGAGATGCTCCGGAAGAAATTGCAGCATCATAACATTTTAATTCGCGGTGCGTTTTTAATGCCAGATGTTTTAGTTAAGACGAGAACGGTTAGTGCGAAAGAGTTTGAAACTGTGCAAGCGAATGGTTATGCATCGTTAAAAGAGTTGCACGCTATTACGCTTGGGTCGACTGGTGAATTATCAAAACGAGGCGGCGTAACGATTGAATTAGAATATCGTCCTGATCAAGTGGATGAAGATGGAAGAACAAACCATACGATAAAGCAGCATCATTTACCGTACAATTATTGTTTCTTATATGATTATGAAAATTTACATGGGCACCATTTGCACAATTTATCGGATTATATGGAGCAAATGGCAAATACGATTTATTTACAGTTATTTAGTCCAATGTCTGCAAATCATTTTGCCCAAGAAGATAATCAAATTCAGCAATTGGCAGAATCGAGTGGGAAAGGGAGATATTGCGGAGCAGGAACGGCGAAGCTCATTTATCCGTATGAGCACGTTTTGAAATACTGTGCTTTAAAATGGGCGGTGCAAGGTTTAGATGAATCGTGGCTTCATTTAGATCAACTGTTTCAAGAGAAGAAGCAAAGATACGATCAAGATGTAAAACGTGGTATGCAGCGTGAACAGCCAGAGCGTGGGAAAAGTTATTTAGAAGATTTAGAGCATCTTGCTACTCGTCCAGAACAGGCTCATATTTTTTATAGACAAATGTTCAATGAGACGCGCGAAGGAGCAGAGGGCAGTAAGGTTGGTGTCGCGAAGTCTAAGTTGTTTTTAGAGGCTGTCGAAAGCTATGTACACCGTACAGTGCAAAAAGATGAAGAATTAAATCGCCTGCAGCATGAGTGTAAAATATCGGCTGCGAAGCTTAAAATGATGGAACAAATGAAGGGGGAAGTAGCGAGAGTTGATCATGCGGTTCGTTTATATGCTTATGCCATTCCGAGCCGTGTACATGAGCATGTGACTACTCTTTTATATGACATGATCGAATCAGATCGTTTTACACCGAGTGGCTCAGAAGGACAGTCTTATCAATTAAATACATGGTTTTTAAAGAAAACGGATCCTGTCCATCCAGTCGCAGCACGTTTTATGCTGTATGAAATTCGAAAGCAGTTAGTAGAGAAGATGAATCGACTGCATGAAAATAATGAACAAAAGCGTAATTTAATTCAAAACTACGATAAGAAATTTAATGTGAGTAATATTGATGGAACGGTAACGGCTGTTCGCCGCGTTGAAATTGCGCAGCAACAAGGCTGGGTCGGGAAAATGTTTTACAATCAGCAACGTGTGTTCAAAAAAGAATTTGAAGATATCGTAACGCAATATGTCCACAAATTAAGTGAGTATCGTAAAGAAATGTTATTAGAACTCGTGTATCAATCGCTATACCAAGCAGTTGATAAAATGATTCAATATTGGGAAAGGTTCTTTGATAATTTACACGAAACACGTGAAAATTTATTGTTTGAAATCCAAAAGCGAAGCAAGGAATTTGAGGGGAAAACGAACCCGACGAATGTATACGTATTAGCTGAAGAGAAATTGCAAGAAAAGATTTGGCAAGATATGCAGCAGCATTTAAATTTAGGTGTATTACCGAAAGATATATCGTCCGAAATTTATATGAGCTTGTACGGGGAATATTGTCGTGATGCGAAAGCCGAAGAAATTCAGTCGAAAAAGGTGGAAGACTTCTATCGTGAACATATATTGAGTTATTGTTATGACGAACTTCAAGTGCGCTATCGTGACAAACTAGAGCTTAATATCGTTGAAGCATTGCGAAAAGAAGCAGATTTCAAGAAACGTGATCGTGATGAATACGTTCGTGAAAAAATTGAAGATCTTTTCCAGTTAGCAAGTCCGTTCGTTCCGAAAGTTTCTCATCATAGAGAGTTACAATATTGGGGCGTACATCCTTCTTTAAAACAAGAATTGCAAGAAGAGTTATTGCAAGAAATGTTTAAAGAAAAAGATACGGTAAACGAGGCGTTTTCACCATTTGAAGTGATTTGTTATCGTGCTCATTACGGATTATCGCTACAAGATTTTCCTAAGCTTTCATCTGGACATATTGCGAATGGCTTTATGAACGATAAAGGTGATTATTTTCAATCGTATTATCGCCGCGTGAACAAATTAAATAGTAAAAAATCTAGTTTGACGCCGCATTTAGATAAATATTGGCACTTACCAGCCTTTATGCCAGACTTGAATGCAACGCAAACGAAGTTAGATTACGATAAATGTAATCGTGCTCTTCTGTACGCGTATATGTATCGCTGGATTAGCCTAGTGGCTGTTGATGGACAGTTCGTGTATCAATATAACGGTGTTGGCCGTAGCTTTTTAATTCAGTCGATGGGGAAAAATATTTCAAGTGAAAGTTATAAGTTGCACAGAGCATTGCTTCATAATCCGTTTATTTATGAAAACATCTTGTCACGATTTGAAGAAGAACAAGAAAAGGCAATGATACAAGGTGGACATTTATATACACATGCATTTGTATTAGGCGCTCAAGATATAAGATGGCTCCGTAAAGAGCATGTTCATAATATTTTAGATATGATTTTAATGTATGACCGTGAGGCAAAATATGACCCGACGTTAGAAGAAACATCTGACGATTTGTTAAGGCTATTCCTTGATGAAATTGAGCTGTATTTCCAAAACTATTACGGAACAGGTGCAGATATGGTTGCGAAGAAAGAGAAAGAGATGTTTATGAAACAATTGTGGGATCGTTCGTATGCGAAAGGGTATGTGGATCCAAATAGTGCGCCTTATAAAAAATGGCAAAATATATTACATGTTCCCGATGAAGAAGAAGTGCCAAAAACGAATGTATAATGAGTGAAAAGGGAATCCTTAAGAATGACAATACAACTTTAGAAATGAGGGATTCCGATGCCATTTTTAGGAAGTGTATATCAAATATTTGGATTATATCCAGAAATTTATTATGGAATGATTTCAGCGGAAATCGCTGAACAACAAATGGAAGAACAGAAAGAACAAGAAAATCAAGAGACTGAATTATAAAACCATGCAGGCTACTCGCCTGCGTGGTTTTTTCGTGTTACAATAAAGCGAATTTTTTAAGGGAGAGAATAAGATGAAATGGATATACTTTATTATTATTAACGTTATAGCATTTAGTATGATGGGGCTTGATAAGCGAAAAGCGAAGAAAAAGCAGTGGAGAACGCCAGAAAGTACGTTGTTTTTATCAGCTGCAGCTGGAGGAGCGGTTGGAGCTTGGATTGGTATGTATATGTTTCATCATAAGACACATAAAAGTAAATTTGTCTTCGGTATTCCAGTGCTCGTTATTATAACAGTAGGAGTGTTTTTATACATATAAGGGATTTGCAAAAGGAATGTCGAAAGAAATGCAGATTGAATATTGGTAAAGTAAGCATGTGAGACTTTATAATGAAGAAAAAAAGAGAAGAGGAGAAAAAGGAAGATGGGGAGTCAAACAGCAGAGCAAAAGCAGGGGATTATATATGCAGCAGGTGCGTATACGATGTGGGGAGTCCTTCCGATTTATTGGAAATGGGTGGAGGAAGTACCGGCAGATGAAATATTAGCGCATCGCATCGTTTGGGCATTTGTTTTTATGTTGTTAGTTTTAGGAGTAACGAAGAGGTTTCGTCAGTTTGGTGGGGAGTTAGTGGCCCTTTTTAAACGACCTAAATTATTAATGTCATTAACAATTGCTTCGGTACTTATTAGTGGAAACTGGTTTGTATACATATGGGCCGTAAATCATAACCATGTAATCGAAGCAAGTCTTGGGTATTATATTAATCCACTTATAAGTATTTTACTTGGTACAGTTGTTTTAAAAGAGAAGCTTAATTTTTGGCAATATGTTGCGGTTGGTTTAGCTGGATTGGGCGTTGTTATTTTAACGATACGTTTCGGATCAATTCCATGGGTCTCTCTTTCACTTGCTTTTTCATTTGGATTATATGGATTAACGAAAAAATTATTAAATTATGATGCAACAATTGGGCTTACGATGGAAACGATGTTAGTGACGCCATTTGCACTTATATATTTGTTTATGACAGGAGTTCATGGCTTTGGTTCGTTCGGTTCTATTTCGGCAATATCAACGTTTCTTTTAATAGGGGCAGGTATTGTTACAGCGTTACCACTCTTTTATTTTGCTAAAGGAGCACAACTTATTCCGCTCTATATGATAGGGTTTTTACAATACATCGCGCCGACTATTAGTTTAATTTTAGGTGTGTTCGTTTTTGGTGAACATTTCACATCTACTCATATGATTGCGTTTTTCTGTATATGGATTGCTTTATTTGTCTTTTCAATGGCGAAAACAAAGTTTCTACTACAGAAGCAACCAAAATTCATTAAAAATAAATCAGCAAAAGTATCATAATGCGTAGTATTTTCTACGCATTTTTCTTTATACTTATATTATATAGAAATTCCATTATAGTCAGTGAGGAGCTGAAAAACATGGAAACAATTTTACATAATGATCCACTTATAGCAGCTATAATTTCTTGGTTTTTAGCACAGTTAACGAAAGTCGTTTTTAAATTAATAAAAACAGGCGAGTTTGATTTTGCTAAGTTCTTTGCTTCAGGTGGAATGCCAAGTTCGCATGCTTCGACTGTTACTGCACTTGCTACAGGTGTCGGAGTGGTGGAAGGTGTGGAGAGTCCAATATTTGCGGTTGCCGCTATTTTTGCCATTATTGTTATGTACGATGCTTCAGGAGTAAGGCTTGCGGTAAGTAAACAAGCGAAAATATTGAATGATTTTTTTCATGGTAGACAAACAGAATATAAAAAGTTAAATGAGCTCGTTGGACATACACCGTATCAAGTTGTTGTTGGTGCACTATTAGGAATTGTTGTCGGGGTTGGGTATTGTTTGTAAGCAGAATGTGTGTAATACACGTTCTGCTTTTCTTTGTTTTCATACATATTTAGATGAGTTTTCGAATATCGTATACGGACTTAGAAAAGGTGGGTGAGCGGTGTGCTACTATATGACAAAGTGCATGAGGAGATAGAGCGGAGAACGACTGCACTTCAAACGATGCAAAGGCAAGACGGAACGTGGCAATTTTGTTTTGAAGGAGCTTTGCTAACGGATTGTCACATGATTTTTTTACTCAAATTATTAGGGCGAAATGACGAAATAGAACCGTTTGTGAAAAGGTTAGTATCTCTTCAAACAAATGAAGGGACTTGGAAATTATACGAAGATGAAAAGGGAGGGAATTTATCCGCGACGATTCAAGCATATGCTGCTTTACTTGCTTCGGAAAAATATTCGAAAGAAGATATGAATATGAGGCGAGCTGAAATGTTTATTAAGGAACATGGGGGAGTTTCTCGTGCTCATTTTATGACGAAATTTTTATTAGCGATTCATGGAGAATATGAATTTCCTGCGCTTTTTCACTTTCCAACGCCAATCTTATTTTTACAAGATGACTCCCCCCTCAGTATATTTGGGCTAAGCAGCTCAGCGCGTATACATTTAATTCCGATGATGATTTGTATGAATAAGAGATTCCGTGTAGAGAAAAAGTTATTGCCAAATTTAAATCATATTGCAGGCGGGGGTGGGCAATGGTTTCGAGAGGAGCGGTCTCCGCTGTTTCAATCGTTGTTAGGTGATGTGAAAAAGGTAATATCTTATCCATTATCGTTACATCATAAAGGATACGAAGAAGTAGAGCGCTTTATGAAGGAGCGTATAGATGAAAATGGAACATTATATAGTTACGCCAGTGCTACGTTTTATATGATTTATGCTTTGCTTGCATTAGGGCACTCTATTCAGTCTCCAATTATTGAGAAAGCTGTGACAGGATTAAAATCTTATATATGGAAGATGGACAGAGGAAGTCATTTGCAAAATTCTCCTTCTACCGTATGGGATACCGCTTTACTTAGCTATTCATTGCAAGAAGCTAAAGTTACAAATGAAAATAAGATGATTCAAAGGGCGACGGAGTATTTATTGCAAAAACAACAAACTAAAAAGGTAGATTGGAGCGTACATGCATCATCACTTGTAGCTGGCGGTTGGGGATTTTCAGATGTTAATACGACGATCCCTGATATAGACGATACTACAGCTGCCCTTAGAGCGTTAGCGCGAAGTAGAGGGAATGATAGAGTAGATGATGCGTGGGGAAGAGGTGTGGAATGGGTAAAAGGATTGCAAAACAATGATGGAGGCTGGGGAGCTTTTGAACGAGGGGTAACGAGCAAGTTACTATCGAATTTGCCGATTGAAAATGCGAGTGATATGATAACCGATCCGTCCACACCAGATATTACAGGTAGGGTGTTAGAATTATTCGGAACGTATGCACCGAATGAATTGCTTGAAGAGCAAAAAAAGAAAGCTATCAAATGGTTAATGGATGTACAGGAACAGAATGGATCATGGTATGGAAAATGGGGGATATGTTATATATATGGGACATGGGCAACGATGACAGGCTTATGTGCATTAGGAGTGCCTTCTACGCATCCATCGTTGAAAAAAGCAGCTTCATGGCTCGAACATTTGCAGCATGAAGACGGAGGGTGGGGAGAATCCTGTCAAAGTAGTGTAGAGAAAAAATTTATTTCTTTACCTTTTAGTACGCCGTCACAAACAGCGTGGGCACTTGATGCACTCATTTCTTACTACGATCAAGAAACACCGATTATTCGAAAAGGAATTACATATTTGCTCGCGCAGTCTACTATGAATGAAAAATATCCTACTGGTACAGGGTTACCGGGGGGCTTTTATATTCGCTATCATAGTTATGGGCATATATATCCGTTACTTGCTTTAGCGCACTACGTAAAGAAATATAGAAAATAAACCGAGAGATACTCTCGGTTTATTTTGATGGGTAGTAGGTCCCTGTTGAAAAGAATAAGGAACGTTGTAGTTCCTTATTTTTCTGTTGATTGGCGTTTTTGACGTGCATCAGCGGCATTTGCACGTGCGTTTGCTTCTAAGTCATTGTGGTCAGCGAGTTCGCGAGCGAACTCAACATCAATGCCATCGGCAGCTTTGTTTCGATTTACATTCTTTTTTTTCATTCGACACAATCTCCTTGTGTTTTATGCGGCGTTGCAAAGTTAGTTTGACACAAATAGACTTTTTTATACAAAGAGGATTTGGAAAGCATAGAGCCGAAATATACAATATAACTAATAGAAATGGGGGATAGAGATGGAATTGTTGAATGGGAAAACAGCTGTTGTAACGGGTGCTGCGCAGGGGATTGGAAAAGAAATCGCACGAGTTTTTGCAAAACTAGGGGCCAAAGTATTAATTAGTGATGTAAATGAAGAGAAGCTACAAGAAACGACACGTGAATTATCAGATGAAGGGTATGATATAAGTTTATATCGATGTGATGTGAGTAATCAAAATGAAGCGAAGTCGTTAATTGAATATGCGGTGCAAAAATTTGGTACATTACATATTTTAGTGAATAACGCTGGGATTACAAAAGATGCAATGTTACATAAGATGGAGAAATCAGCTTGGGAACAAGTATTACAAGTGAACTTAACTGGCGTTTTTTATTGTATGCAGCCAGCGCTTCTTTATATGAGGCAACAAGGGTATGGGCGGATTATTAATATTTCTTCTATTAGTAGGGAAGGAAATATTGGACAAGCAAATTATGCGGCTACAAAAGCAGGGGTTGTAGGCTTAACAAAAACAGCAGCGAAAGAGGTTGGAAGTTTTGGTATTACGTGTAATGCGATTTGTCCAGGGTTTATGGATACTGATATGACAAAAACAATACCGGATAAAGTAAAAGAGAAAATGGTTGGAGCGATTCCAGTTGGAAGAATCGGAACGCCGGAAGATATTGCAAACGCAGCTGCCTTTTTAGCATCAGAGTATGCGTCTTACATTACAGGAGAGGTATTAAATGTGAGCGGTGGGTTGCAAGTGTAAATGAATACATAATGAAAAGAACCTGACCGAGTAGGTCAGGTTCCTTCTCGTTAATTTAAGTTAATCCAAACGCTCTTCACTTCTGTATAGTTGTTCAGCGCGTAAGATCCCATTTCGCGGCCAAGACCGGATTGTTTAAATCCTCCAAATGGAGATGCTGCATCAAAGACGTTATAACAGTTTACCCATACAGTACCAGCACGTACTTTACTTGCAACATAGTGTGCTGTTTTAACATTTTCTGTCCACACACCAGCCGCTAAGCCGAATTGTGATTTATTTGCACGTTCAATTACTTCATCAATATCGTTAAAAGGTATTGCAGAAATAACTGGACCGAAAATTTCTTCTTTTGCGATCGTCATTTCGTCATTTACGTCAGCGAATACTGTAGGAGAAACGAAGTAGCCTTGATCGAATGGATTACTTCCTCCGCAAAGTACTTCAGCGCCTTCTTCAATCCCTTTTTCAATGTAGCTCATTACACGTTTTTGTTGTTCTTCGGAAACGAGAGGACCGATTGTTGTTTCAGGGTTAAGACCGACACCTTGATTTAGTTTTTTAGAATAGAGGACGAGATCAGCCATGACATTATCATACATTTTCTTTGGAATAAATAAGCGTGATCCAGCAGAGCATACTTGTCCTTGGTTAAACATAACACCAGAAAGTGCACCAGGAATCGCGCGAGATAAGTCGGCGTCTGGTAAAATAATGTTCGGTGATTTACCGCCAAGCTCTAAAGTAACACGTTTCAATGATTCAGATGCTTGTCGCATAATTTGTTTACCGACTGGAGTAGAACCAGTAAATGCAATTTTATCAACGAGTGGATGATTAACAAGTGCTTGTCCAGCTGATTCACCGAATCCAGGAACGATATTAATAACACCTTTTGGGAATCCAGCTTCTTCAATTAATTCAGCTAAGTATAGAGCGGATAGTGGAGTTTGTTCTGCAGGTTTTAAAACGATTGTACATCCTGTAGCAAGCGCAGCTCCCATTTTCCACATTGCCATAAGAAGTGGGAAGTTCCAAGGGATAATTTGACCGACGACACCGACAGCCTCATGGCGTGTATAGTTAAAGTAATCACCGGAAACAGGAATTGTTTGACCAACAATTTTCGTCGCCCAGCCAGCATAATAGCGCATATGCTCAATTGCAAGTGGTATGTCTGCCGCCATTGTTTCACGGATTGGCTTTCCGTTATCTAACGTTTCGAGCTGTGCGAGCTCTTCTTTATGCTCTTCCATTAAATCAGCGAGCTTGTACATAAGACGGCTGCGTTCAGCAGTGCTCATGCGTGACCAAGGACCTTCATCGAAAGCCATTCGAGCAGCTACCACAGCTTTATGAATGTCTTCGCGACCAGCTTCAGCAACGATAGCGAGTGTTTCACCAGTTGCTGGGTTAGGCGTTTTAAATGTTTTTCCGGAAGCGCTTTCAATGAACGCTCCGTTCACATATAGTTTCTTTGTGCCTTGAAGAAATTTCTCTACCTTTTCATGAAGATTTACAGCTAGTTGACTCATTGTATAACCCCCTTGAAAATATAATTTAAACGCAGTACGAGACGGCGTTTATTCCGAAATCAAGGATGTGGGAACTAGATGAAAAGCCTCTACTTAAAATCATAAATAAAAAATGCTGAAAATTCAAATTTCATTTTCGTTACAATTGTAAAAAATATGTAATGAAACATTGTATTCTATATAATTACAAAAAATCCTGCGCGTTTTTGTTTTCTAGTAGGAAAAACTAGAAAAACAGTGGTACAATTATACATCGTGAGAGGAGGGGGAAAATGAAGAATTATCATGATGATCCGCGCTTTCGAGTTGCCCATAGAGAAGCGTTAATTGGTCTTGGATTAGCTATTATTAATTTTATAATATGGTATGGATTTGCCTATGGGCTTGGAAGTAAGGATCCGAGTGAATATACATATGTATTAGGTTTTCCAGCATGGTTTTTTTATAGCTGTATCGTTGGATTTATCGTAATGGTTATTTTGCTTATTTTAGTTGTTCGTTTTTTATTTCAAGATATTTCACTCGATGAGGAAGAAAAAAGTGAGGAATGATAGATGAATTGGTATGTAATAATCCCAATGATAATTTCTTTTATCGTTGTGTTTTTAATTGGTGTATATGCATCAAGACGTGTACAAGCAACCGCTAATAATAAATTTTTACAAGAATATTTTCTTGGTGGGCGTGAACTTGGTGGCTTATTATTAGCTATGACGATGATTGCTACGTACGGTAGTGCAAGTAGCTTTATCGGCGGGCCTGGTATTGCTTACAATATGGGTCTTGGCTGGGTGCTGTTATCAGCGATTCAAGTTGTAACAGGATATATCGTTTTAACGGTTATTGGTAAAAAGTTTGCTATTATCGCTAGAAAGATGGAAGCAATTACGCTTATTGATTATTTAAAGGGCAGATACAATAATAAAGCGGTAGTTGTTCTTTCTGCGTTATGTATTATAATCTTTTTGTTCTCAGCAACAGTAGCCCAGTGGGTTGGCGGAGGACGATTAATTGAGTCGCTAACAGGACTTTCCTACACAACGGCACTATTTTTATTTACATTTTCTGTACTTGTGTATGTGTTAATTGGTGGATTTCGTGCAGTCGCTTTATCAGATACGTTATTAGGAATCATTATGTTAGTCGGAACAACAATCATTTTAATTGCTACTGTCATTGCTGGTGGCGGAGTTGAAAAGATTATGCAGGAACTTATTCAAATTAATCCGAATTTAATAACACCGTTCGGAGCGGATGGAAGTTTAACGAAATCATATGTCACATCATTTTGGATTTTAATTGGGATTGGTGTCGTTGGATTACCGCAAATTAGTGTGCGTGCTATGTCTTATAAAAATTCAAAAGCTATGCACCAAGCATTAATCATTGGAACGGTTGTCGTCGGTACGATTATGATTGGTATGCATTTAACAGGTGTGTTTGCAAGAGTAGTCCTTCCAGGCATAACGGTACCAGATAAAGTAATGCCGCTACTCGCGATGGAAGTGTTGCCACCTTGGTTAGCTGGAGTTTTCTTAGCTGCACCAATGGCAGCGATAATGTCTACTGTGAACTCATTATTATTACTTGTAAGTTCGTCAATTATTAAAGATATATATGTGAACTACATAAATAAAGATGCCGCGGATAGTACGATAAAGAAAGGTAGCCTATTGATTACTGGTATCGTAGGATTACTCGTATATGCTGCCGCTATTAAGCCACCAGACTTTTTAATTTGGTTAAATTTATTTTCTTTCGGTGGTTTAGAAGCAGCGTTCATTTGGCCGATTGTGTTAGGTTTATATTGGAAAAAAGGAAATGCAACTGGAGCTCTCGCATCTATTTTAGTTGGAGTAGGTTCCTATATGTTTATTCACCTTTGCTACCCTAATCCATTCGGTATACATACAGTTGTTTTCCCGATTTGCTTTGCATTTATCTCTTATATAATTGGTAGTATGGTTACGATGAAAAAAGTAGCATAAAAATATAGAAAAACGTAGGGATTTCTAATATGAAGTTCCTACGTTTTTTGTTTATACAAAATTTATCTTTTTCATTCTGTATTCCGTCATGTATTCATAAAGTAATAACAATTGATGGGATGGAGTTGAGGTCTATGAAAAAAATATTATTTTTAGGAGACCCAGGAATTGATGACTCTTTAGCAATTATGTATGGATTATTGCATCCTGATATTGATATTGTTGGAGTAGTAACTGGATATGGGAATGTAACGCAGGAAAAGGCGACGAGTAATGCGGCGTATTTATTGCAAATAGCTGGCAGGGAAGATATACCTGTTATTAATGGTGCTAAAATACCTTTGTCTGGTGATTTTGTGACGTATTATCCAGAAATTCACGGCGTAGATGGCTTAGGACCTATTAAACCCCCAAAAGCTTTTTCACCAAATATAAAACCCTTTTGTGCATTTTTCGATATTCTTGAAAAGTATAAAGGAGAATTAATTATTGTTGATGCTGGTAGGTCAACAACATTGGCAACAGCTTTTATTTTAGAAAAACCGATGATGAAGTATGTGAAAGAATATTATATAATGGGCGGTGCGTTCTTAATGCCTGGAAATGTTACACCAGTCGCAGAGGCGAATTTTCATGGTGATCCTATTGCGTCACAATTAGTTATGCAAAATGCAAAAAATGTGACAGTAGTGCCGCTTAACGTTACATCCGAAGCAATTATTACACCAGAGATGGTAAAATATATTACGAAAAACTCTAAAACAAGTTTTAATAAGTTAATCGAACCGATATTTACGTATTATTATAAAGCTTATAAAAAGTTAAATCCCAAAATAACAGGTAGTCCAGTACATGACGTTGTTACAATGATGGTAGCGGCAAATCCATCTCTTTTAGATTACGTGTATCGTCGTGTTGATGTAGATACGGTTGGAGTTGCGAAAGGGGAAAGTATCGCTGATTTTCGCCCGCAACCTGAAGCAAAAGCGTTGAAAAATTGGGTTAAAATTGGCTGGTCTTTACATTATAAAAAGTTTCTAGAGGATTTTGTGAAAATTATGACGTAGACATAATAGGAACATACAAGTTAAAATAATGGAGATGATTATTTAAATAATCATCTCCATTATGTTGTTTTTAAAAGATAAATAGAGAAGAGTTACACAATAGGAGAGGAATTTTACTTGAAAAAAACTATAGTATGCGCAGTGGTTGTGGGTATTTTTGTTTTGCTAATATCAGGTAACTTTTTAGTGAAAAAAGTTTGGAGTTCAAATAATGATGATGCGGAATATATAGCATCCTTTATTGAAGAACATAAAGATGAAAAAAATAGCGCGCTTCTAGTAAAGAGAAATGATAAAGTTGTTTATTCTGTAAATCCAAATGTTGTATTGCCAGTTGCTAGTACGATGAAATTAATTGTGGCGCTTGAATATACGAAACAAGTTACCGAAGGGAAAATTGATCCGTCTAGTTTCGTCTCAATTAATGATGTGAATCGTTATTATGTACCAAATACAGATGGTGGTGCACAAGACAGGTGGCAAAATTATTTGCAAAAAACAGGGAAGATAACTGAAGGAGCGGTTTCTTTAGAAGAAGTTGCAAAAGGAATGGTTAAGTTCAGTTCAAATGCAAATACTGAATATTTAATGGAATTGTTAGGGCTAGATAACATTAATCGAAATTTACAAAGCTTATCGCTCCCTGCACACCAACCACTATTTCCGATTGTTTCATCATTATATATTCCAGGATATTTGCATAAAGAATTACATGTTCCAAAATATAAAATAGAGAAAAAGTTAAAAGAAATGTCCCAAGAGCAATATCGAGAGTATGCCATGATTATTCATGAACGCTTAAAAAAGAAGGGACCATTATTACAGAAGGAAATTCCTCTTTATTTAGAGGAACGATACGACAAAATTTGGTCGGATAGATTGCCTGCTGCTTCGGCAAATGATTATATGGTATTGCTTCAAAAGGCAAATCATAAGGGTGGTCTTACAGAAGCTGAAGAAAAAGTGTGGGCGAATATCGTTGAAACAGATATGAGCGCAAAGAAATATCGTAAAACATTCAGGCATGCTGGACAAAAGAATGGTTATACACCATGGACGGTAACTAAAGCAGTTTATGCAATGGATAAACGCGGAAACTGTACAGAAATTGTTTTCTTAGCAAATAATTTAAATGAAGATGACAGTGCTGAAATACGTAAACACTTAGCAAATTTACATTTCCAAGTGTTGCAAAGTGATAAGTATGATGCGACTTTTATTAAATAAACTCGGTGCTATAAGCACCGAGTTTATTTTTACGTACAAGCACTTTTTTGCCATCCCTGGGTATGATGGGTAGTAATACTTAGGTGAGAGGGGAAAAGGTGATGAAACAGAGTAAAGAAGAGTTTATAAAGAGTGAAGGCGCTGATTTCCCTGGGAAAACATATGTGGATTGTGTATTACAGCATGTATTTGATTTTCAACGCAATTATTTATTGAAAGATATGTTTCAAGTGCATAGGGCACATATTATTATGTTAACTGAAGAAAAGTTGATGAAAAGAGAAGAAGCTAAAGTTATACTAGCAGCACTTAAAAAGGTAGAGGCAATTCCCAAGGATAGATTATTATATACGGAGCAGCATGAAGATCTTTTTTTCTTAGTTGAACATTTGCTTTCTCAAGAAGCAAAGTGTGAATTTGTAAGTAATATGCATATCGGTAGAAGTAGAAATGATATGGGTGTAACGATGTATCGCATGAGTTTACGGCAATTTGTATTGCGGTTAATGGAACATCATTTATTGCTGCAAGAAAGTATGCTGGAGCTCGCCAGTGAACATATGGAAACAATTATGCCCGCGTATACACATACCCAACCAGCGCAGCCGACAACATTTGGTCATTATGTTTTGGCAATTTACGATACGATGCAACGAGATTTAGAAAGAATGAAAAAAGCGTATCATCTTTTAAATCATTCTCCAATGGGGGCAGCTGCCCTTTCTACAACAAGCTTCCCAATTAAGCGAGAACGAGTGGCGCAGTTACTTGGGTTTACAAATGTAATTGAGAACTCATATGATGCTGTTGCTGGAGCGGATTATTTATTAGAAGTTAGCTCGTTACTAATGGTAATTATGACGAATACGAGTAGGTGGATTCATGATTTTTTACTATTAGCGACGAAAGAATATGATGGGATTACTGTAGCGAAGCCATATGTGCAAATAAGTAGTATTATGCCGCAAAAACGAAATCCTGTTTCAATAGAACATGCCCGTGCTATTACGAGTAGTGCTTTAGGGGAAGCATTTACTGTATTTCAAATGATTCATAATACACCATTTGGCGATATTGTCGATACGGAGGATGACTTGCAGCCGTATTTATATAAAGGAATCGAAAAGGCGATTCGTGTTTTTTGTATGATGAACGCAGTTATTCGAACGATGAAAGTAGAAGAGGAAACGTTAAAAAGTCGTTCATATAAACACGCGATTACGATTACAGATTTCGCAGATGTTTTAACAAAAAACTATGAAATACCATTTCGGCATGCACATCATGCAGCAAGTGCGATTGCGAATATGTCATTGGAGCAGAAAAAGGAGTTACATGAATTAAATTTCAAAGATATAAATGTATACTTACAAGAAAATTTGAAAGTAAATTTATTAGAAGAAGAGTGGAAAGAAATTATATCGCCAGAAGCTTTTATTCAAAAAAGAAATGTATATGGTGGACCGAGTAAAAAAGAGATGGAGCGTATGATTAAAAATCGAAAAGAGTCATTTCAAAAAGAAGAAGAGGTATTTGAAAAGGAAAAACAAAGAATTTTACAAGCTGAAAATGATTTGAATACGTTAGCTTCGAATATTATTGAATCGTAAAAGAAGGATTTAATGAATTAATCGCCAATACTTAATTTAAATATAAATCGAGGGAAGAGATTATCGATGATTCAACTACATGTATATGAAGAGATTCTTAATTTTACAGAAGAGGTTACACCATTTTTAGAGAAGAATGAGCAGGAAAATAATCTCATATTAGGTGTATTACAAATGGTCCAAGAACCGATATTTATAGGAGTAGCAAAACAAGAGGAAGAAATTGCAGCTGTATTTCTTCAAACAGAAGAAAAGAAACAAATAATTGTTGCTACGTCTGAGATTTCGGCAGTAGCTATTAAGGAACTTGCAAAAGAGTTAACGAAAGTATATCCAAATATTCCTGGATTGATTGGTAATAAAAAAATCGTACAGAAATTAGCGGAAGAGATTGCAGTGTTAGAGAATAAGAAAACTAATATTGCAATGGAGCAAGGTATATATGAATTAAAACAAGTAAAGAAAAAGTGGAACGGAGATGGAATCTTTCGAGAAGTAAGTAGTGATGAGCTAACATTAATAGAGCAGTGGATATATCAATTTTGCGAAGATGTGAAGCTTCCTACTACGAAAGAAGAAGCGAAACAAACTGCTCATACATTAATTACTAATCATCGTCTATTTGGTTTAGAAGTAGACGGGAAGATTGTTTCTGTAGCTGCAAAAACGAGACCGACTACAAACAATATAACAGTTAATTTCGTATATACACCGAAAGAAGCTCGGAAAAAAGGGTACGCATCTAGTTGTATCGCTGCACTTAGTCAACGTATGTTAGATGAAGGCTACAAAACAACGACATTATATACGGACCTGGCAAATCCAACATCAAATAAAATTTATCAAGAGATTGGTTATGAGAAGATGATGGAGTCTGTACTCATATTTTTAGAGAAATAGAATGAAAAGGCACGCTATTATAGCGTACCTCTTTGTTATTCATCAATTCGAATTACTTCACCCTGCGGGAAATTCTCAGTTTCTAGTAAGTTACGAATAGCTTTCGCAACATATTCAGGTGACAGTAGCTTTCCTTCTTCTTTTAATGCGGTGAATCGATCTAAGTTAATAAAGTCTTCCTTATTTGTTTCACGAATTTGTGCTTGCATATTTGTATCAACAACACCAGGTGCGAAAGCGACAGTTTTTACAGGATATTCTTTCTCCACTTCTTCAGTAGCTACGCACTGTGTAAACATATTTACACCGGCTTTCGTTGTACAATAAGCTCCCCATCCGAAATAAGGATTTTTTCCTGCGCCAGATGAAATATTTATAACGCGTTTATCTACTTTCCAGTCTTTCGTATGTTTCATGAAAGCGGAAGTAAGGATCATCGGTGCAAGTAAATTAATGTGAACGTTCGTAATGAATTGGTCGCTTTCTGCTTTTTCAATCGGCTTCATAGGTGCAACTGTACCCGCATTATTAATTAAATGAATAGAAGATACATTGTCTTCTTTAATAGATGAAATGATTTCGTTAAAGTTAGTTTCTAAATTATGTACATCTTGAAGATCTAAGGGATGGAAAATGCATTTGCTGTTATATTGTTCTGCGAGTTTAGTAAGCTCTTTATTTTCTCTTCTAGAAATAGAGATGATACTCGTGTTTTCTTCTAACAATTGGGCGGCGATTGCCTCACCTAAACCTTGTGAAGTTCCTGTTACGATAACGTAGCGCATAGTGTAATAAACTCCTCTCCATATATGTGGAATTTTGTTGGACAACGTACGTTGCATAGTTTGTCTACATTTTATAGTATAGAGCACTTTTTACTATAAATGAAATGAGATGATTATGTGCCTTTTATGAATCGCTTTACAACGACAGTACCTGGTGCAGTCACGTTCACTGGGAATACGTTAGGGCTTAGCCCTACATCGCCTGCGCCAGGTAATATTTTTGGTACACTTGCTGTATTTACAACGGTAAATACAGCGCTACAAGTACCAGGATTCCCAGCAGGAACAACGGATGAATGGCAATTGAATTCTTCAAGTGCAATTTTAAATCTTCCGGCGGGGAGTAGTGTGTTATATGCGGAATTAGTTTGGGCTGGTACTTACCGGACTGATACGGAAGATGTTTTACCGTTTTTAAATGATGATATTACATTTACAACACCATCAGGGACGTTTGCTGTTACGCCAGATCCCGCTACCGCGCAGCAAGGTTCAGTAGGAAAGCAGTTTTATTATGCTCGCTCTGCTAATGTAACGAATCTTGTAAGTGCAGGTGGGGCAGGCGCATATACAACAGGTGCCGTGCCAGCTGCAAGAACTTCAGCTGATCCAACAATCAGTCGTTCTGCTGGTTGGACACTTGAGGTTGTTTATCAAAATGCAAGTTTACCACTTCGGAATTTGTCAGTATATGCAGGCCAAGAAATTATCGATGCTTCATCCCCGCCAGTTGATGCTACTATTTCAGGGTTTGCTACTCCGGCTACAGGAGCTGTTACAGGAAGAGTGCTCGTAACTGTTCAAGAAGGAGATTCTAACATTTCTGGAGATCAACTTCGCTTTGGTCCGAATGCAAACGCTACAGTTGCATTATTCGGACCGAGAAATCCCGCAAATAATTTCTTTCAGTCTCAAATTTGTAATGATATTGGGGAATTAGATACAACCGGGACGTTTGGAGATTTGAATCAGCCGTTAGGGATAGCTTTGGCCGTTCGAAGACAAGGGTGGGATATTACAAACGTAGATGCTTCATCGTCATTAGTTAATAATCAAACTTCAGCAACTGTTCGTTTCGTTACAAATGGTGATGGTTATGCGGCAGCTGGTTTTGGTGTTCAAATTGATGCGACGGGGCCGATTATAAATCCTGTTAAATCAGTTGATAAAACAGTTGCAGGAATAGGAGATATTCTCACCTATACGATTACCGTTCTGAATACAGGAACAGGAAGTGCAGAAAACGTTGTATTACAAGATAGTATTCCGAACGGAACAACATTTATAGCTGGTAGTGTAACAGTAGGTGGAGTAACACAACCGAGTGCGAATCCCGCGAGTGGGATAAATTTAGGTACAATCCCAAATAACACGCAAAGAATTGTTACATTTCAAGTTCGAATAACATCGTTTCCGAACCCAAATCCTATTTCAAACCATGCAATGGTGTCGTACCAATTCCGTCCTTTCGTCGGAAGTCCTCCTATCACAAGTACAGCTTCTTCAAATACAGTACAGACGACGGTAAACCGTGCAAATCTAAGTTTGCAAAAATCTGTAGATCTACAGACGGCAACACTTAATGACATATTAACGTACACAGTGAATGTCACGAACAATGGGAATGTCGCTGCAAATAATGTTATTTTTGTCGATAGTATACCTGCTGGAACAATGTTTGTAACAAATAGTGTTACGGTAAATGGAGTAGCTCGACCAGGAGCGAATCCCGCAAGTAGTATTAATCTTGGAAGTATTAATGCTTCGCAAACGACTGTAGTACGCTTTCAAGTTCGAGTGACATCTAATCCTCTTGTAAATCCAATCCCGAACCGTGCAAGTGCAACGTTTAACTTTATTCCGGTTCCTGGTCAACAACCAGTTTCAGGCCAAGCGACAAGTAATACAGTATTTACTACAATAAATATAGCTGATATAAGAACGAGAAAAACAGTGGATAAAGCTTTTGCGACGGTTAACGACGTTCTTACGTATACCGTTACAATTGAAAATACAGGAAATGTATTGGCGACGAACGTTATTTTTCAAGATCCAATCCCAATTGGAACGACTTTTATACCAAATAGTGTAACTGTTGATGGAGTTTCGCAACCTGGGGCAAATCCAGCGACTGGTTTTACGGTAGCGAATATATCTCCAGGTGGAAGTAGAACGGTGACTTTTCAAGTACGAGTTACATCTACCCCATCAGGAGGCACGATTGCGAATCGCGGTAATGTATCTGCTAATTTCGTCGTTATTCCGAATCAACCGCCAGTAACGATTAATAGGCAAACGAATACCGTTGTAACACAAGTTAATACAGGTGGTTTAAATGTAATAAAAGAAGTGAATACAACGCAAGCAGCAGTAGGGGATACTTTAACGTATACGATTTCCGTTCAAAATACAGGAAACGTTCCGCTAACAAATGTATTTTTCCAAGACCCTATTCCTTCTGCTGTTTCATTTGTTGCAAATTCTGTAACAATTAATGGAGTACCGCAAAGTGGATTGGATCCGAATCCAGGATTTTCTCTTCCAAATATTCCTGCGGCTCAGACAGTTGTAGTCACATTTGACGTATTAATTGTACAGGATCCAGAAAATGAAGATATTTTAAATCAAGCAAATGTAACAGCAAGTTTTCAAGTGAATCCGAGTGAACCACCAGTAACAATTAATGTTCCTAGTAACATTGTTAACACAACTGTACAATCGGGGAATTTTGAAGTTGTGAAAGCAGTCAATACGGATGTTGCAACGGTAGGGGATGTTTTAGTATATACAATCGAAATCATAAATGCAGGTAGTGTACCAGCGACAAATGTATTTTTCCAAGATTCAATTCCGCAAGGGACATTATTTATTGAAAACAGTGTATTAGTTAATGGTGTTTTACAAGAAGGAGCAGATCCAGAACTTGGATTCCCACTAAATAATTTGCCTACTGGCGCAAGTGTAATTGTTTCGTTTGAAGTATTAATTGATGAAATTCCCCAAGGAAATAATGTCGTAAATAATGCGAATGTAACTGGAGATTTCCTTGTAAATCCAACAGAGCCACCCATTACTGTAACAGTACCAAGTAATACTGTTATGACAGTTGTGAATTCTTCAGGGCTAAATGTAATGAAGAGCGTAAGTGCTAGTGAAGCCGGTGTAGGAGATACGTTAACGTATACAGTTCGTATACAAAATAGTGGAACAGTAGCAGCGACAAATGTATCATTCCTTGATCCGATTCCATCTGGAACAACGTTTGTTGCGAATAGTGTAACAATAAACGGGATATCTCAACCTGGTTTAGATCCGACAACTGGATTTCCGCTTGCTAATATTCCGGTAGGTACGATGGTAACAGTTACTTTCCAAGTGTTAATTACAAGTGTACCATCAAATAGAGTTCTTCCGAATAATGCGAATGTCACTGCTGATTTCCAAGTAAGTCCTCTCCAGCCACCAATTACAATTGTAACGATTAGTAATATTGTTGTGACGCGAGTGAATGTAGGATCACTTAATGTAATGAAGAGTGTAAATACACCACAAGCAGGTATAGGAGATACGTTAAGGTATACGATTCTTATTCAAAATACAGGAACTGTTCCTGCAACAAATATCATTTTTCAAGATCCAATCCCAACTGGAGCTACATTTGTAGCGAATAGTGTAACGATAAATGGAGTTGTTCAGCAAGGCGCGAATCCTATGACAGGTTTTCCAGTACCAAATATTCCAGTCGGGCAAACCGCTACAATTACGTTTCAAGTTACAGTGACGAGTGTTCCAAGTGGAGGGAATATAAGAAATCAATCGAACGTTACTGCAAGCTTCCTTATAAATCCGGCAGGACCTCCTATAACGACTGTTACGAATAGTAATTTTGTAGTGACACAGGTAAATACGGCACAGTTAAATATACAAAAATCTTCATCTGTACAACAAGCAGCACTTGGAGAGACTTACACGTATTCTGTTGTCATTCGAAATAATGGCACAGTACTAGCGACGAATGTTTCTTTCATTGATCCGATTGCAACAGAAACAACATTTGTCGCAAATAGTGTAACGATAAATGGAACGCCTCAACCTGGCTTTGACCCAAATGCTGGTTTCCCGCTCCCTAATATCGCAGCTGGAACATCATTGACAGTAACGTTCCAAGTTACGGTAGTTGCACCGTCTACACGTGGAGCAGTACTAAACACAGCATCTGCTACAGCCACTTTTTTATTAAATCCTTTACAACCGCCTGTAACAACGACAAATTCAAGTAATACGACAGTAGTTACAATACCGTTACCTCCTCCTGGTGAAGTAACAGCAACAAAAACTGTAAATGTTGCTGCTGGAGCTGTTGGAGATGTATTAACGTATACCGTTCTAATAACGAATGTAGGAATTATACCTGTTACAGATGTACTCTTCCAAGATGTCATTCCAGAAGGATCAACATTTGTCGCAAATAGTGTAACGATAGGTGGAATACAGCAACTTGGTGTAAATCCTGAAATAGGATTTACAGTTACTCCGTCATTAAATGCTGGTGGAAGTATTACGGTAACATTCCAAGTGACGATTACAGAGATTCCAGATAATGAAGTCATATTAAACGATGCTGACGTTACATTTACTTCACAACCAAATCCGCAGGAACCACCGATTACGCAAACGATATTAACAAATTTAGTCGTTACGACGATTAATATAGCGTCTATTTTTCCATTAAAACTAGTAGATAAAGAGGCAGCAACGGTTGGAGAAATATTAACTTACGATGTATTAATTTTTAACTTTGGAACAGTGCCGGCAACAAATGTTCAATTTCTTGATTCTAGTACGAGTGGTGTAGCATTTGTTCCAGGAAGTGTGAGTATAAACGGAATACCAGAGCCTGGATTAGATCCGTTCATAGGCTTTACAGTTCCAGATATACCTGTAGGTGATTTTGTACTTGTCACATACCAAGAGATGGTAACGAGCATACCTCAAGGTGGAACAGTAGTTAACTTTGTGGATGTTACGGCTACATTTGCTGTAAGTGGAACAGAGCCGCCTATTACTGAAACAACGACAAGTAACACGACATTAACGAAAATAAATGAATCTGGTTTGAATGTTTTAAAATCAGTAAGTCAGCCGGTTGTTGCAGTAGGAGATACAATCACATATACAACAGTAGTTCAAAATACGGGAACAGTGACAGCGACGAATGTTCAATATAGTGATGTATTACCTTCCTCTATAACATTCATACCGAACAGTGTAACGATAGACGGTGTGTTACAACCTGGATTCAATCCTAATAATGGATTCCCGCTTCCAGATATAAATCCAGGTGAAAGTGTAGAAATAACCTTCCAAGTAACCGTCGTCAGTGTGCCATCAAACGGAACGATTGCCAATACGGCAAATGTGACTGGAAGCTTTATATTAGTACCAGGAGAACCACCAGTTATAGTAAACCAACCAAGCAATACAACACTCACAACTGTAAATAGAGGACGATTTAATGTTATAAAACAGGTGAACAGGGCTGCGACTCTCGTTGGCGATGTATTAACGTATACAGTGCAAATAACGAATACGGGAACAGTAACAGCTAACAATGTTCAGTTTATTGATACGATTTCAGCAGGAGCGTCATTTGTCCCAAATAGTGTAACGGTAAATGGAACTCCGCAACCTGGTTTAAATCCGATTACTGGGTTTGGAATTGGCGATATACTTGTTGGCAATACGACTATAGTGACGTTCCAAGCGACAGTGACAAATATTCCATCTTCAGGAACGATAACGAATGTTGCAAATATAACAGGAAGTTTTACTTTAGTACCAGGAGAACCACCAGTTGTAGTAACAGAGCCGAGTAATACGACAATAACAAGGGTAAATAGAGGGCGATTCAATGTTATAAAAACTGTCAACAAACAGGCGACACGATTAGGAGATACGTTAACGTATAGTGTGCAAGTTACAAATACAGGAACGGTAACAGCGACAAATGTGCAATTTATTGACGTTCCATCACCTAGTTTAGAATTCGTTCCAGGGAGTGTACAGATAAATGGGATTCCGCAAGTAGGTTTAGATCCTTTTGTAGGCTTTTCATTACCGGATCTCCCAGTAGGAGATAGTGTACTCATAACGTTTGAAGTAACTGTAATCTCAATCCCGCCTTCTAATAGCATTATGAATTCGGCGAGTGTAACGGGTAGTTTTGAACTTATTCCAGGAGAACCACCGTTTACAATTACGAGTTCGAGTAATACGACAGTAACTCCAGTAAATAGAGGCAGTTTAGATATGCTAAAAGAAGTAGATCATCCAATTGTTGGAGTAGGAGAAACGGTAACGTATACTGTTCGTATATTAAATACTGGTACGGCTGATGCGATGAATGTTCAATTTATAGACGTGTTATCTCAGGAAGCTGATTTTGTCCCAAATAGTGTAACGATAAATGGAATGCCACAGCCGGGGTTAAATCCACAGATTGGATTTACGATACCAGATATCCCAGTCGGTGAAACGGCGATTGTAACATATGAAGCTACAATTACAAGTTTTCCAGATGGTGGTACAGTAGTGAACGTTGCTGGGGCATCGGCAGAATATATTTTAGTACCAGGAGAGCCACCAGTTACAGTGATGGACACAAGTAATACAGTTATTGTAACGGTAAATACTGCAATTTTATTTGTTGCAAAAGGAGCGGATTTTGAAGTAGCAATGGTAGGAGATGTTGTCACTTACGGAATTGCTGTTATAAATGATAGTACAGTTCCTGTGACGAATATTATTTTAACAGACATCATTGACCCAAATACGTTATTTATAAATGGCACGGTAACAGTAAATGATGTACCTTTTCCATTTGCCAATCCGAATACTGGTATCCCTTTAGGTAATTTTCAGCCAAATGATGCAGCGATTATTAATTTCCAAGTTGTAATAACAGGAGGGCAAATAAATAATTTAGTTACAAATACAGCTACATCGAATGGGCTTGCAACTGTAAATCCTAATGAGCCGCCAGTAGTAGTTGAAGGCGATAGTAATACAGTTGTTATCCCGTTTATTCCTCAAAATGTTTCAACAACAGTCGTAAAAAGGGCAGATCTTCAATCAGCAACGATAGGCGATGTTATTACGTTTACGACAGTTATTACGAATACGGGGGATACAGCGATACAAAATATTCGTTTTCAAGATATGTTAGATAGTAGTTTTCGATTTGTTCCTGGAAGTGTAACTGTTGATAATACGCCAGTGCCAAATGTAAGCCCAGTATCTGGGTTTCTTATAGGAAGTTTAAATCCAGGTGAAGCACGGACAGTTTCGTTCCAAGTAACAGTTCAGAGTGCACCAAGTGGTTCAGGAAATTATATTAATCAAGCGAGTATTCGCTTCGAACATCAAGTAGGCACAGTATTGCCACCTGTTACACAAATAATAGATAGTAACATAGTTGTCATTCCATTTGTTCCAACGATAGAACAAATTTGTGAAACAAACTTTAATTGTTTAGACAAAATTCCATTTCACTGTTCTCCGTGTAATCAGTTGCGAATAAATAAAAAATAAACACAAAAAGAGCATCCTGAAAGAATAGGATGCTCTTTTTGTTTAGATCAAGTAGCTTCTTCTTCGGGAGAAGTGAAAAATTCGTTGACTTTGTTGGAGAGTAGAAATGGAATAGCTCCTTTTATAACGGAAATGTCCCAGTCCCACCATGCAAGGTTTTCTAGTTTTTCAATGATTTCTTGTGGGAAACGATATCGAACTAGTTTGGCAGGATTACCAGCGACGATTGCATATGGAGGTACGTCTTTTGTAACAACACTCTTGGCCCCGATAATGACCCCGTTACCAATTGTAACACCAGATAAAATGCAGGATTGATAACCAATCCATACATCATTGCCGACTACGATATCACCTTTTGAAGAAGGATGACCAGTAATGTGTGCTCCTTCTTCGAAGAGGACATTAAATGGATAAGTTGTTATCCAATCAGCACGATGTTCACCGCCAAGTACGAAAACGACTTCTTCTCCTAATGAACAAAACTTACCTATTTTTAATTTTGTTTCATCATTCCAAGAAAAAATAATAGGGCCTACTTTACTGTAAGTATAATCACCGATATCATATTTATTATATTCAGGTTTTTGATTTAAATATAACATACCAATTTTAGCATCCTCTCTAAAGAAAGTAATGGATATGGAACATCATATGCAAGGTGAAGTAAGGCGAACTATGTTGTATGAAATAGTAATGTGCAAAAATGTTAGTAGGCAAGATGAATAAAAGGGAGTGAAATGTATGAGATACGAAATGGGATTATATAATAAACCTTTTCAGTCGATTCAATTAGGAAAAAAAGTATATGAAGTACGCTTATACGATAAAAAACGTCAACTTATAAAACAAGACGATGAAATTGTATTTACGAACCTTACGACAGCAGAAACGATGGCTGTAAAAGTAACGGAGATAAAACGATACGAAAGCTTTAAAGGAATATACGAACAAATTGATAAAAAATTATTTGATTGTGAAGAACTTAGTATAAAAGAAATGTTAGAAAGTACATACGGAATATATACGAAAGAACAAGAAAAAGAATGGGGAACAGTTGCGATTGGTGTTGAGGTAATAAAGTGAGAAGAAATCGCGGTGCAGCTATAATTATACAAGGTGGTAAAATCGCTCTTATAAAACGTGTTCGAGAAGGTGAGATGTATTTTGTTTTTCCAGGCGGGGGAATTGAAGAAGGAGAAACGCCTGAAGAAGCAACGAAGCGAGAGGTTTATGAAGAATTAGGGGTACATATACAAGTGGAGCATCTGATTGCAAAGGTGGAGTATAAAGGTACGGAGTATTATTATAATGCCCATATTATAGGTGGAGTTTTCGGAAGTGGTAAAGGCGAGGAGTTCGAGCTGAAAGATAGAGGGAGTTATATTCCTTTATGGATGCCGGTAAATGAGTTGCCAAATTTAAATGTAAAACCTTATGATGTGGCCAAATGTGTATTTGATTATTATGGAATATAAGGTCTGACAACATACAAAAAAAACCATTGACATAGCCTTCTGATTTAAGTATTGTATTCGAGTATGTTTATAATCAGGAGGTTTATATGAGCAATCAAACTACTACACATCATGTGAAAATGACAACAGCAGATCCATCTGGAATTGGTCTATTTGGATTAGCGATGGTAACACTTGTAGCATCATCTCAAAAGTTAGGCTTAACAGATGGCGTTTCACTTGTATTACCATGGGCAATCTTTTTAGGAGGATTTGCACAAATCTTTGCATGCATTCACGATGCAAAGCATAACAATACGTTCGGTACAACAGCATTTGGTGCGTACGGCCTATTTTGGTTAGGTGTTGGAATGACTTGGTTAATTCAACTCGGAGTATTTGGCGAAAAATTAGCCCAAACTGCAGATTCAAAACAGCTTGGTGTAGCCTTTATCGGATACTTGATTTTCACGATCTTTATGACAATTGGTGCAATGGAAACACATAAAGTATTATTTATGATTTTCGTCCTTATTGATTTCTTATTTATCGGTCTTTCATTAAGTACTTTAGGTGTTATGCCGCACGCAATGCATAATTTAGCAGCGTATTCTGAACTATGTATTTCATTATTATCTTTCTATGGTTCAGCAGCAGCCGTGTTAAATACACACTTCGGAAAAGTTGTATTACCAGTTGGAAAACCATTTGGTATTTTTAAAAAGTAATAAAAAAGAACAGATGATTGTATAGTCATCTGTTCTTTTTTATTTATTTATTGCTACAGCAGTAGATCCTGTCATTTCGGAAATCTTTTGAGAGCTTGCTGGGCTGCCATCTATCGTTACATGAACTTGTTGCTTAGGGTTCGAGGTAACAACCCAGGCGTTTGGTAAATAGCGTGATTTATGAGATAAGGTTGAAGGGATGTTTAAAATGTCTCCCATTGCGTACAATGTTGCTGACGAGCCCCCGTCCATTGCCATTGCATTTATGGCCCCTTTTTCATAAAGAATATCTTGGCAGTCTCTTAAAGAAGCTCCGATACTATGAGGTTGTCTTCCATCAATGATGAAAAACATAATTGACCCATCTTTTTTCTGAGCCATAATACTTCGGGGACCATAGCCCCATCCGCCATCATTTGTAATCATTTTTTCGCCATTTACAATTAGTTGAGGCATAAAGCCAGCAGCGGAAACGACATTCTTATTTAACAGTTGATTAGCAGAAAACTCTCCTGAAACCATTTGTCCGTATTTTGTAAGTCCACTGACGAGAGTAGGGGTATTAATGTCTTGTGGTGTGTTTATAACTTTCCCGTTTTCAATAACAATACCGATGCCTGTTTTACCACCACCATGCCCCGTTTCATCCCAGAACCCACTAGCATTTACAGCAGCAAGTGCATGGTTTCGTTTTGCCATGACATATATTTTTTCTCCAACGTCTTTCCCTTCTGAACCTTGTTGTGTAACGAGCTTTACATTTAATGGATTACTAATAGTCATTAATTTACCTTCAAAAAAATGATCATTGTATTTTTTCTTTATCGTTTCAATCGAAACGTTTAATGGTGCATTTTTCTTTCGCTCTAATTCTTGTTTTGAAAGTTTAGTATTGGCAAAATCGCTATTTTTCCATTTTGGATTTGTAATGGATTGAGAAATATCATTTAACTCGTTATCAGATAGAAATGTAATTTTTGCGTATTGCGGATGTTGAGACGTTAAAATACTTTCCGCTGCGATGACACGTAAATTATGGCCGTATGAAGTGCCAAATAGAATAATGGCACCCACTGTTAATAATAGTGCTGTCAAAAGGGATGATATTTTTAAAAGTCTAATAAAAAATTTTTTCATTAGAAAGACTCCTCTTTTTGTAAGATCGAAATTGTTTGTTACCTAAAAATAATGAAATGTGTAAATGGCCTTTCGCATTATATATGCAACATATTAAATGTGAAAGGATGTATATACAATAAGTTGAGAAACTAGATTTGGCAATAGATGAATATGAATGTTAATACTCAAAATGAAAAGGGAATAGTCAGATGTACCATTTCTTTTAACATAAATGAAAAGGATATAAATTGAATGAAAATAATAATTGAAATTGATTCTCATTATTAATATAATGAGAATGAGAATCAATTATTGTAAGAGGGGGATGCCAAAGTGGCGAAAATTTTAATAGCGTATGCAAGTATGTCAGGGAATACAGAGAGTATTGCTGACTTAATTAAAGTAAGTTTAGATGCCTTTGATCACGAAGTAGTATTGCAAGAGATGGAAGGTATGGATGCTGAAGAATTATTAGCTTATGATGGAATCATTTTAGGATCTTATACGTGGGGTGATGGTGAATTACCATTTGAAGCGGAAGATTTCCATGATGAGTTAGAAAATATAGATTTAACGGGTAAAAAAGTGGCTGTTTTTGGATCAGGTGATACGGCGTATGAGCTGTTTTGTGAAGCGGTAACGATATTTGAAGAACGTCTTGTAAAATGCGGGGCAGAACTTGTACAAGAAGGATTGAAAATTGAATTAGCTCCAGAAGATAAAGAAGACGTTGAAAAATGCAGTGATTTTGCAATTGCTTTTGCCGAGAAGTTCTAGGAACGGGAGTGTCAACGTGGAAACAATGTTAAGTGCAACTGCTATTACAAAGTTAAGAGATGGAAAGCTTTTGTTAGCTACTACATATAATGGTTTATTCATTGAAAAAGATGGAGAATGGAAACAGGCTTTAACTGGTTTCCAAAAACGAATTCGAGATTTACATAGTGAAGGTAACGTAGTTTACGGAGTAGGGGACGAAGGAGTTTTTATTCGTAGTATGAATGGTGGAGAAACGTGGACGATCCAGCGCTTTCCAACGAAAGCAACGAGCTGGAATGTATGTAGTAGTGAGAATGGAACAGTAATTGCTCATGGAGATAAAACACTGTATCATTCTAATAATTTTGGTTCCACATGGGAGACTATTCAGCCATTTCTTAATTACGGTAGTGAGGCACCATCTATTCGATCATTATTTTTATATAAACATTACTTATTTATCGGTACGAAAATACATACTAAATATGGTGGTGTTTGGCTTTTTGATTTAGAGACACGTAAATTAAAAAGGATTAAAATAGCGATGAATCAGATGATTTCTGCGTTGACTATACATAATTCCTATTTAGTAGCGGCAAGTGGATCGTGCAAGGGAATTAGCGGAAATATTTCTTTTTGCAGAATAGATGAGAGTATCGAAAGTGATAAAATAGGTTGGCATACATGTCAAAGTGAACAAAAAGCGAGTAGTTATTTAGATTTAAGTGTGGATCAACATGTGTTATATACAACGTCAACGCAAAATAAGGCGGGAATTAGCACTGTTTGCCGTGTGCTTCTTGAAGAAGGAATTGTTACAGTATGTGATTCGGTTAAAGGGCATGGTTGGCGCATTGTTAATGAAAAAGAAGGCTATGTTGTAGCTGGATCAGGTGAATTAAAAGCGATGCAGTGGAAAAAAAAAGCTGTATAACTTTAAAAAAACTTTACTTTTATTATATTGGTATGATATAGTTACTTTAAACCATTTTACTTTTAATAATATAGAGATTTAAATGAGCTGTAACTTCCGAGGAGGATAGCAATGTTAAATCTCCTCTGGGGTTGCAGTTTTTTAATATATGATGTATTATTGTAAAGTGGTTGAAAATGAATATGTACATATAGGTACATTGTAGGAGGATTTTTTAAATGCAAAACGGTAAAGTAAAATGGTTTAACGCAGAAAAAGGTTTCGGTTTCATCGAGGTTGAAGGCGGAGAAGACGTATTCGTTCATTTCTCAGCTATCCAAGGCGACGGCTTCAAATCTTTAGAAGAAGGTCAAGAAGTTACTTTCGAAGTAGAACAAGGTAACCGTGGACCTCAAGCTACAAACGTAAACAAGAAGTAATTATGAAAAAAGAAGGGCTTGCCCTTCTTTTTTTTTGCGTTTTTATTGAATATCCTCCTATGTACATGTAATAATAAGACTGAATTTTTGATTTTTATGTGAAGTTTTTCATGCATAAAGTGCATTAATAAATAAATACTGAAAATAAAGTATGTGTGTGAAAAGGAATTTAGAAAGAGGTAAATAAATTGAAAAACGCTACACACTTCATTGTGTTTGATATTGAAAGGAATTTTAGGCCGTATAAATCAGAAGATCCGTCAGAAATAGTTGATATTGGAGCTGTAAAAATAGATGTGAGTACAATGAAGGTTATTGGAGAATTTTCAGAGTTAGTAAAACCAAGTGCCCCATTAACTCGTCATACAACAAAATTAACTGGAATTACAAAGAAAGATTTAATAGGTGTAGGGAATTTCCCTCAAATTATAGAGAAATTTATTCAGTTCATCGGAGAAGATTCTATATTTATTTCATGGGGAAAAGAAGATTACCGTTTTCTATCTCAAGATTGTACATTATACGGTGTAGAATGCCCATGTATGGAAAAAGAGAGCAGATTTGATGTGCAAAAATTTGTTTTTCAGGCGTATGAAGAATTATTTGAGCATACACCAAGTTTACAATTTGCAGTGGATCAGCTCGGCTTAACATGGGAAGGGAAGCAGCACCGGGCTTTAGCAGATGCTGAGAATACAGCAAATATCTTTCTGAAAGTATATGGCGAGAGAGATATTAACAAGCGATACAAGAGACATGGTGAGCTTGAACTTGTAAAGAACGGAAAACTAACAGAAAAAGCGAAAAAAAGGATGCGGAAATGGGTGTTTAAAGAACTGAGAAAAAATACAGAGCGTCCTTTTGTATGGAGTGCATTTGAAAGCAGTGACACGTGGGAAAGTATAACGGAAAGATATTATATAAGTGAATCAGCAGTAGAACTTCTGAAAAAACACTTTCCTACTGCGGTGAGAAAAGCGGAGCGGCAGCTTAGGTATTTGGCTGAGATGGAGAAAGTAGTAGAAGAAAGTTAGTAATAAAATTTATTTTATTCATATGTACAACTAGACTTTAGGATTAAGTTGCTGAAGTTTAGTTGGAAAATTCACGGCTTGTTCTGTATTGTTAATGGGATATTTTGTTATTTTTAGTACGGATATACATAGAAAAGAGTGTAGTTTAATGGAAGCAATCTTTAACATTTTAACCATTTTAGTTTTTTTGATAGTATTTACCACACTATTTGCACTAATTACACTTCCTTTCATAGCAAAGAAGAAGAATTGGAAAAAGCTTAATATATCTTTAACTCGTGGTGTATTAAAGATTAAAATCGAAGAGTAAGGTAAGAGTCTTATACAAGGGAGGTGTGATAGTGATAGACTTGGAAATCAAAGATGTCACCGTACAGATGGAATTAAATGGTGTCTTTTGGAATGAGGATGGAATTGCTGAAATGATGGTGACTACAAAAGCGGAGCATTCTCTTATTCTTCGTCTAGTAGTTGACTTAGAAAGTAAAACGATTCGTGCGATGAATGCCGAGATAGTGAGTGGGTTCTGTCCTCTATGTAAACAGAAAAGGAACGAATGTAGTGAACTTAATGACGTGCAAAATAAAATGGATATTTTAGAAGAAGCCTACGATTGGGTGAGAGAGCATCCGGAATATCGTTTTCAATTATCTTTTTACGAATACAATAAATTTGAGGTAGTAAAGTGAAATTTTCATTTTAACAACATACATAATGACTAAAAGGAAAAACACCAAAAACTTATAGAAGGACTTGGTCAACTAGAAATATTGAAGTAGATGTCTCTCATGGAAATATACTTGATTCTACAAGAAATGTCATCTTGGAGCAAAAATATTTTTTAAAAATAAGCATATTTGTTATAAAGAAGAAAAACCGATTCTTAGTAGAATCGGTTTTTAATATAAATGTCAACTATGTCCCAAATAAAAGAGCGCTTGTTAATAGAGCTCAGTAAAAATAGGTATATGGAAGCATTTATTCAATCCCATTCGGATCATAAGAATACTGCTGTTTATTCTCAATCCGCTCAATCACATCTTGTAATTCATCTTGCCTCAGAAGCTCAATATAAGAGAATCCTTTCTCAATACTTTTAACTACTTGTCTCCAAAATAGCAGGGCGTACATAAAATACTGTATATATGATTTTAAAGGAGATGTTTTCTTGACGAAAAGAAATTGTAGGAGCCACAATCATTCGTTTGCTCCCTTCATCAGCCCCAATCCTATTACCTCATTTAATCCGATTAAACGTTATCCAAAAATTGATAAAACAGCTTTCATAAGTCCGTTTTCTAGTGTAATAGGCGATGTGAGAATTAAAGATAATGTATATGTAGCTCCTAATGTAAGCATTCGTGCGGATGAAGGAACTCCATTTTATATTAGTTCAAACACAAATCTGCAAGACGGAGTTATCTTACATGGTTTATTGAATAAATTCGTTTCTGTTGATGATAAAGAGTATTCAATCTATATTGGAAAAAAAGTAAGTGTTGCGCATGGCGCCCTCATTCACGGTCCTTGTTATATAGGGAATAAGGTGTTCGTCGGTTTTAAATCAATTGTGTATAATGCGATTATTGGAGAAGGAACATTTATTTCATACAATGCAGTAGTAACAAACGGAGTACGTGTTTCGACGAACAGGTTTGTGCCGCCTGGAGCCAACATAGATACACAAGAAAAAGCAGATGCGCTCATTCGAGTACCAAAAGACGAAAAAGAATTTGCGCGAGAAGTACAACGTGTAAATCAAGAATTTCCTGCTTCCTATAACTTATTATTCGGTTCGCATCGTTGTTCTTGCGGAATGCCGTACAATCATTAAAAATTAGCAGTTTTTGAGATGAAGTGTTTATTATGCATGACAGTGGTTTAAAAGACTCGTATCCATTGAGAGATGTGCTTCATTTGAAAAAAATGCCGGATCATACAATATAACATTAACAGATATACAAGACGGACACGTTACAGTGCATGTTCTTGATACGAAATGTTTTCGATAATAAAAAGACAATGATGGAATTTAACCCGTCATTGTCTTCTTTACATTATTCTATTCAATTTCTCCTGATCCATAGTTATACTGCTGCTTATTCTCAATCCGCTCAATTACGTCTTGTAATTCATCCGGCTTCAAAAACTCAATTGGAGAGAAGCCTTTCTCAAACGTAAGTGTATCAGCCTCAATCATTAATACATATCGGTCGTTTACCTTTGCAATATGTATTAGGTCTCCGAAATCAGCAAGCAAAGCCTTCACAGAGATATGATCTGCTTTTAGCTTTAATTCCACTTCAGGGGCGTGCTCGACGATTTGAGCGGTAGCTTCCATTACTTCTTCTGTTGAAAATTGTTCCATAATTTCGCGTTTCGGACTGGCAGCCCATACTTCCATCGCTTGGTCGAACTGTTCACGTTCTTCAGTACCTTCTTCAAATACATCTTCAATTTGGTCGTATACCATGTCCATTACTTGTGTTTTCATAATTTCAGGCATAGAGCGTTCGTATTCGACGAATTTTAAGAAGTCTTCAAAGTAGCGGGCGTGTGATGCTTGGTGTATTTTTAGTTCGCCAGGCTCCACCATACCTTCTTCAGGCATGTATGGGTACTGGATAGATTTCATATTCTTTGTTGTGATGGCCATTTCAACGTTACGAATAAGTGTTGATTCATCAGAAATGGAAGCAACCTTTGGTTCGAAGTCACATTTCATTACGAATACGAATGGATCATCAAAGTATTTGCGTAGTTTTGCTTGAGCGATTAAAAACACACCACCACGTACAGCGCTTGTGTCAAGGTATGTATAAACGAGAGGTTCGCTCATATCTTTGAAGTTTTCTTTTGTTTCTGCAAAGCGAATACGATTAAATAAGTTGTAATGAGGGTTTGAATCGAGTTCATGCCCTTCTTCTACAATAAAGCGACCGATCTTCGTTGGGGCTTGTTCTGTTTTTGCGTGACGTTCTACTTTTCGCTTTGAAATTTTTAATAATTCACCATTCAAAAATTCTTTTAAAGAGCTATCTTCATACTCTTCAGCGTCTAATGTTTGAAAATGTTTATAGCGCTTATCAACTGCTTCACCTTTTCCTTCTACTTGTACTACATAAAAGGAAAGAAAATTTATTTCAAAATCCATATTTATCACCTTGTTTCATTTCATTAACTCTTATCAGTATAGAGATGGAAAAAACTTTCGTCAATTTATATAAGGAAGGGGGAGCCCCTTCCTTATATATTTGTTATTTTCGAAATTAAAATCCGTCTTCTAATGCTGAAAATGGAATATTCAGCCTATTTTCCACTGTACGTAAACGCTGATTTAAGCGGTTTAATCTACGCGTATGACGCTCAACTGTGTTTTCTAGTTGACGTACTCTTTGCTCAAGCTCATTTACTCGTCTTTCTAATTGACGGTTTCCAGTACCAGGGAAAGAGATTGGAAGTTGAAATTGTCGATTTTGATCATATGGATTAACTTGTTCTGTTTGATCTATATATTGTTGGTATTGTGCCTGTAAATCATACTGAGGTTGGTAACCATATTGGTTATATGGATCATAAGGATTGTAGGGATACATAAAAACATCCTCCATTTCTTTATAATAGGTTAAATTCATCATAATGTATGTGCAAAAGCGGAGTAGTGGCACGGCAAATACCTATATACCTGAAGTGAATGATTGTTTTTACCGATAAAAGCTCGGTTTAAGTTGTTAATAATGATCACATATGAGAAAGCGGTATTGCGGTTTCTGAAGCATGCAGGTGAATAGAGAGGTGAAATGAAAGGGTGTTACATTTGTATTTCATCTGTTGAATGGTATATACTGGATGGAGATAGGTTGCATAAAAGTTACAATGTTATCAAACTCGAAAATTTATATAAATATGTATAGACATTTACAAAAGAAAAGAGTAGTTTTAATAGAGTAAAAAACAACTTGTAACATTTTCTAAATATATTGTAAAATGATTGTAACAAAAGATACATAAAAATGAAATAATACATAAGAAATAATGTTGGGGAAAAGGAGAGAGTATATTGTTCCGAAAAATAAAGGGTATATTAGTAGGGGTGCTATGCGTAGCTGTAGTAAGTGGTTGTGGTACAAAAGTAAGTGATGTGGCATTAGTAAGTGATTTTGGTGGGAATGTTGTAGAGGCTAAGGCTGATGTACAGGATTCAATTAGCTTAGTGGATGGGCGTACTGGTACTGAAGTGAAAAAAATAGACTTATCGAGTTTAGGTTATTTTGAAGATGAGGCGAAATTCAAAAAATCCGTAACGAAGGTTGCAGGTGAAGTCGGGAAAAGTGTTGACAAAAAGATGGTCCCTTCACGTATAGCATCTGATGGATCATGGCAAGAAGGAAAGCCTTCTTTTGAATTAATGGAAAAAGAATTAGTAGATAAATTATTAAACGTTGGTATGTGGGATTCTTCATATCAGTTACCTATCGTTGAGAAAAAGCCTACCGCAACATTAAGTGATGCGCAAGGAAGTGGCACGGTAATTGGTAGATATGAAACGAATTTAGGTGGATCAGCAGGTGGCCGTATTGAGAATATTCGTTTGTCGGCAGCGAGCATAAATGGAGTTGTATTAGCAAAAGGAGACAGTTTCTCTTTCAATGCATTAATCGGTGATACAACGCCAGATAAAGGATATCAATTAGGTAAAGAAATTGTAGATGGTAAATTAGTAGATGGTTATGGTGGTGGCGTTTGTCAAACATCATCAACGCTATACAATGCAGCAGATCAAGCTGGTTTGAAAATGGTAGAGAGAACTACACATTCTAAAACAGTAGGTTATGTCCCTCAGGGAAGAGATGCTACAATTGCTTATCCATATTTAGACTTAGTATTTGAAAATACGAATGATGCTCCTGTTAAGCTTTATATGGGCATTCAAGGCGGAAAGTTAGTTGCTGAAGTACATAAGATGAAATAAATATGTAGTTAAAGGATAAGAAAGTAAAATATTTATAGTTTCTATAATTGAAGCCATCTCTTCTGAATTTCAGAGGAGATGGCTTTTGTGTACAGTTTATTAAGAATAGTAAATTGATGTATTACTAGTATGTTCGAACAAGGGTTGAGTTTAATTCTTAGTTTTCCTATTGACATTGTTTAATTTTAACTGTATTCTTCATAATAACAACTAAATAAATGGAAAAATTTATTGGTTTTCTTATCAAGAGAGATGGAGGGACTGGCCCGGTGAAATCTCAGCAACAGGCTAAAAAAGCACTGTGCTAATTCCAGCAAACGTATGAGGCGTTTGGAAGATGGGGGGAAATGGATTAACATTCAACTCTTCTTATATGTGTAAGAAGAGTTTTTTTGTTTAGAGAGGGGGAGAAAATGAAATTTGATGTAGCGTATTTTTTAGAAAGTTTTCCGCAATTATTTAAGTATGTATACATAACTTTAGGGATTACTGTAGTTTCAATGATTATTTCTTTCTTTATAGGGATTGGCTTGGCGATCATTACAAAAAACAAAACGAAATTTTTATATCCAATTGCAAGGGTGTATATCTCTTTCTTTAGAGGGACACCGTTATTAGTTCAATTGTTTGTGTTATATTTCGGATTGCCACAAATATCTCCGGCTTTTACAGTGCTTACAGCTATGCAAGCAACTTTAATTGGCCTCAGTTTAAATAATGCTGCTTATTTGTCAGAAATCATTCGAGGTTCATTAAATGCTGTGGAATCAGGGCAAATGGATGCTTGTTTATCAGTTGGAATGACAAAAGCACAAGCGATGCGACAAATTATCTTTCCGCAGGCTATTCGTGTAGCAGTGCCGTCACTTGGAAATAATTTTGTTGGATTGTTAAAAGAATCTTCGTTATCTTTTGCACTTGGAGTGGCTGAAATATTGGCACAAGCGAAAATGCTGGCGGCACAATCGTATCGTTATATGGAAAGCTATTTAGCGGTAGCGATTGTGTATTGGATTATTACAATCGTAATCAGCTGGGGACAGAAAAGGTTGGAGAAGAAACTTGATGCACCGTATTTATAAGAGAAATGAGGTGATATATGTGATTGAGTTAAAAAATTTGTATAAATCTTACAAACATAATGAAGTGCTGAAAGGAATCTCACTTACTGTCAAAAAAGGGGAAGTGGTAGTAATTATTGGACCTTCTGGTTCAGGGAAATCGACATTACTACGATGTTTAAATTTATTAGAACAACCGGATGATGGCAGTATTAGAATTGAAGATTTAGAGATTCATACGAAGAAACTTTATCAAAAAGAAATCATAAAATTACGTCAAAAAACAGCTATGGTTTTTCAAAACTATAATTTATTTAAAAATAAAACAGCATTGCAAAATATTACAACAGCATTAACGGTTGTACAGAAAAAAAGTGAAGAAGAGGCAAATGGAATAGCGAGAGAAATATTAAAACAAGTAGGCTTAGCTGATAAAGAAGATTTTTATCCGGCAATGTTATCAGGTGGACAACAGCAAAGGGTAGGGATTGCTAGGGCAATGGCTTTAAATCCAGCTGTATTATTGTTTGATGAACCGACTTCAGCACTTGATCCAGAATTAGTTAATGAGGTATTACAAGTTATTAAAGATTTGGCAAGACAACATATAACGATGGTTATTGTTACACATGAAATGAATTTTGCAAAAGAGGTGGCTGATCGCGTTATTTTTATGGCTGATGGAATTATCGTAGAGCAGGGAACGCCAGAAGAGATTTTTCGAAACCCACAAAATGAACGTACGAAAAAGTTTTTACGGCAATTAAATGCATCTGAAGAAGGAAATCATTTCGTTATTTAGGAGGAAGAGTTATGAGAAAATCGTCATTATTACTAACATTAGCATTAACACTATCAGTTGGAGCTTTGTCTGCATGTGGTTCTAATGCAGCAAGTAAAAAGACAGATGAAAAAGTAGTGAAAGTTGGGACTTCTGCAGGTCGTAGCCCATTTATATTTAAAGAAGGTGAAAAAGTAAAAGGTTTTGATGCTGAAATTATTGAAGCGGCTGCTAAGAAAGCTGGATATAAAGTAGAATGGAATGTTTCTGATTTTGAAGGATTATTCGGTTTATTAGATTCAGGCCGTATTGATACGATTGCAAATGAATTATCCGTTTCTCCGGAAAGAAAAAAGAAATATGACTTTTCGATCCCGTATGTGTATTCAGGTTCTGTTTTTGCGGTGAAGAAAAATAATAATACAATTAAATCGCTAGAGGATCTAAAAGGAAAGACTGTAGGTGTTGGACTTGGTACAGCAGGAGAGCAAGAGTTAAAAGCTTTAAATAAAAATAATGCTTTTACGATTAAAACGTACTCAGAGGACCCAACGGCGGAATTGAACGAAGTAGGCTTTGGACGCGTCGATGCTTATTATAATGATAAAGTTCAAGTGGAAACAACAATAACAAAGGCGAAACTAGATAATGTCAAAGTTGGATTTGGCCCACTTGAATGGGGAGAGATTGCATTTCCATTTGCAAAAAAGAGTGAAAAGTTAGAAGATATAAATAAGGCGTTAAAAGAATTAGAGCAAGATGGAACATTAAGTGACATATCGAAAAAATGGCTAAAAGTTGATGCTACAAAAAAACAAAATTAAGGTGTATTCGTTGAATGGGCCTATTGCCTATCAACTTACATAAAAAACTAAAGGGAACTGGAGAGGAAGTTATTCATGGTACAAATTCATCCGAAAACACGTATTGGTCATGTTGCATTTAAAGTAAAAGATTTAGAGCGTCAAATTGCCTTCTATGAAAATGTAGTAGGATTAGAAGTAATTAAACAAGAGGAGAACAAAGCACACTTAGCTGGAAAGGGTGGTAAGAATACGTTACTTGTTCTTGAGCAGTTGGAAGATGCAGCGCTACAAGAACCGCGTACGACGGGTATATATCACGTTGCCTTTTTAGTTCCGACTCGTGAAGCTTTTGCTTCGGCACTATTTGGTGTTATTCGCAATAAAAAGGTAATTGATAGTCCGGCTGAGCAAGAAGGGCGTTATACATATTCAAATGAAATTTTACCAATTTCAAGGTTTAATAGCGCAAGTGATCATACGTATAGTGAGGCATTTTATTTACAAGACTTAGAGGGTAATGGTATCGAAATATATGCAGACCGTCCGCGTGATCAGTGGGGAGAAGGGCCAGGAGGAAGTACGCCACTTGATTTAAAAGAACTAGCAGTGCTCGTTGAGTATGAGTTTGATGGCTTACCAGCCGAAACGGTGGTTGGACACGTACATTTACGAATAGCTGATGTGGAGAAGTCACATGAGTTTTATGTAGATACAGTAGGTTTTGAAGTACAACAGCGTGAAGATGATTGCTTATTCATTTCGGCAGGAGGCTATCATCACCATATTGGTGCAAATACGTGGAACGGGGTAAATAATCCACATCCACCAGCACATGCAACGGGACTAAAAGTGTATACGATAGTACTACCGCATAAAGAAGCGTTAAATGAAGTGAAAGAAAGATTAATAGAAAAACAACATGAAATAAATGAAACTACAAATGGATTTACTGTAGTAGATCCAAGTGGTATTACAGTGCAGTTTGAAATAGAAGCAGTATAAAGTGAAACTTTAATTAGTGGGGGGTTTGTTCATCCCCCACTGATTATTAGCCTTCACCAATCGGGCGTTTATGGGCAGTTAATCTCCCACCTAACTTCTTTGTTCCAGCTGAATTCTGAGGTGGGAGTTGTACTGCCCGTTAACGCGGGATAAAACAAGCCAGAAAGTGTTTAATCACTTTCTGGCTTGTTTTTGATTATTTAGAGCTCAATCCAATACCTTCTCACAACATTCCCATCTTCTTCAGTGAAATCATCATCACGGAGACCGCCGTTATGTAAAATCGTTTTCTCTGAAGCAGTATTCACTTCGTCGCAAACGACAAGTGCTTTCGTGATGTTTAATTCTTTCGTTTTTTCTAATGATAACTCTAGTAACTTTGTAGCATAACCTTTTCTTCTTTCAGAAGGGCGAATACCATAACCGATATGGCCTCCAGCATTAAATAAATGCTCCGTCAAACTATGACGAATATTAACAGCTCCTACAATTTTATTTTCATTTGTAACAAGCCAATAAGTAGAATCTGGTACCCAAGTTTCAGGAATATTTATTCCGTTATGTGCGTCGTGTAATTCTTGAATCATTGCCGTGAAATTAGAAGGATTTTTTGAAATAACCCATGGAATCATCGTTTCACCGCTATCTTTCCATTCGTTATAAAAATCTAAGTATTCTTCTTGTAAATCAGTAGTAGGTGTAAGTAAAGAGACGTTCATTGTTAGTAAGCTCCTTTTATTTATGTTCTATTTCACAAAAATTATGATATAAAATGAAAGCGTTTCCTGATTTTCTCAACCTCATTTCATGCAACTCATATACCATTTTTAACTGAAAATAAGTTAGACGTTGAACTTTAAAGTTTTTTTGTATGAGAAGTAGGTTGTTTTATTTATGTTAATATTTAAAATATTAACATAAAAAAGTTGAGATATTAAGTATATTTTAATGAAATGCTTTTATATCGATAAACGGATGTTTGTGATAATTTTTGTTTTATCTATCTATAATGAATGAAAGGGGGAAATGCCCGTGAGCTTACATATTGATTTTATTATACGAATCGGTGTTGCCGGTTTATTAGGAGCAATAATTGGAATTGAAAGGGAAATTCGCTCAAAAGAAGCGGGATTAAAAACACATTTCCTAGTAGCCGTAGGGAGTGCTTTAATAATGGTCGTTTCGAAATATGCTTTTTCGGATATTGTGTTTGAAGAACATATGGCTCTTGATCCGAGCCGGATTGCAGCGCAAGTTGTTAGTGGAGTTGGATTTTTAGGTGCAGGTACAATCATTATTCAAAAGCAGGCAGTGAAAGGATTAACGACAGCGGCTGGTTTATGGGCTACAGCAGGAATAGGGCTAGCAATTGGAGCAGGTATGTATGTTGTAGGGATTGGAGCGATGATTCTCGTTTTGATTGGTTTAGAGATTGTAAGTCGTATTTTTAAGGTGCAATTTTTATTTCCGCAAAATATAACGGTGCAAATGTGTATAAATAAACACGAGGCGGTACAACAAATAGTAGAGACGCTACGAGTGAAAGGTATTCCAATACTTTCATATGAAGTTGAAGCCTTACAGCAAGATACAGAAATAGTTTATAAGGTAGGAATGCAATTGAAAAATATATCGCCAGAAGAAAAGAATGCATTTATTCAGCATATGCAAACATTGCCGGAAATTACGTTTATAAAGTTAAAATCATAGTGTTGAAATAGAGGATAGATGTAGCAGGCATTTCGCTATTATCTATCCTTTTTTGACATAAATCACATGTGAAGTCAAGTGTTAATTTCGCTTTGAATGGATACATGTGTGAACGTTCCCTTCTTTTTTCTCAATACAGAATAAATAGTCAGAATAGTAAAATAACGGAGCGGGACACTAAAAAATGTAAGGTAGGGGAGAGCATGAAAGGCTATTCAAAAAAAGTTTTAGTAGGGGTAAGTTTTGCTAGTTTAATGTTAGGGAGTTTTCAAGGAAGCATATTGGCGGAAGATACTAAGGGAGAGCAAGTTTCATATCGAAATGTGCTAAAAATGGAGCCGGTTGGTGTACAACTGCCCGTGGAAGAATTAGCTCATTCATCGAAAGTATTAGAAAGCAAGTCTTTTGAGAAAAGGCTACAATTTGCTGATTTATCGCAAAGACCGCCTGAAGTAAAAAAGGAAAGTAAGCAATTAGCTGTAGTAAAAACTTATACAATTGCTGAATTGAATCAATTAAGCAATCAACAATTAGTAGATTTACTTGTAACAATCGATTGGGAGCAAATTACGGGGCTATTTCAGTTTAATAAGGACAGTCTTGCATTCTATCAAAATGATAGTAGGATGCAGGCAATTATTGATAAATTGAAGCAGCAAGGACAGGCTTATACGCAAGACGATTCAAAAGGGATTGAGACATTAGTGGAAGTTTTGCGATCAGGGTTTTATTTAGGGTTTTATAATACAGAATTAAGTAAACTAAATGAACGTAGCTATCATGACAAGTGCTTACCTGCATTAAAAACGATTGCGAACAATCCAAATTTCAAACTCGGTACGTTAGAACAAAATAAAGTTGTATCATCATATGGGAAATTAATAGGAAATGCTTCGAGTGATGTGGAAACGATAACATCGGCTGCAAAGATTTTTAAGCAATATAATGATAATTTTTCTACATTGGTAGATAATCCTTCAGCTGGAAATGCGATTTACGATATTATGCAAGGTGTCGATTATGATATTCAATCGTATTTGTACGATACGAGAAAAGTACCGAAAGATACAGTATGGTACCAAAAAATAGATAGTTATATTAATGAGTTAAGTAGATTTGCGTTAATGGGAACGATTACAGAGAAAAACGGATGGCTTATTAATAATGGCATTTATTATACAGGGAGACTCGGCACATTCCATAGTACAGGGACGAAAGGATTACAAGTTGTAACAGATGCGATGAAAATCTATCCTTATTTAGGTGAGCAATATTTCGTAGCAGCTGAGCAAATTACGACGAATTATGGGGGGAAAGATGCAAACGGTAACGTTGTTAATTTAGATCAAATACGAGAAGATGGGAAGAAAAAGTATTTGCCGAAAACGTATACGTTTGATGATGGTGCAATTGTTTTAAAAGCCGGAGATAAAGTGACTGAGGAGAAAGTTAAACGTTTATATTGGGCAGCAAAAGAAGTGAAGGCACAATTCCATCGTACGGTTGAAAGTGACCAACCGTTAGAAAAAGGAAATCCAGATGATGTATTAACGATGGTTATTTATAATAGCCCAGCTGAATACCAATTTAACCGTCAATTGTACGGATATGAAACGAATAACGGCGGTCTTTATATAGAAGGAACAGGTACGTTCTTTACTTATGAACGTACGCCACAAGAAAGTATTTATAGTTTAGAAGAATTGTTCCGACATGAGTTCACGCATTATTTACAAGGTAGATATGAAGTGCCAGGACTTTGGGGGCAAGGTAAGATGTATGAGAATGAGAGATTATCTTGGTTTGAAGAAGGGAATGCTGAGTTTTTTGCAGGTGCAACGAGAACGGACAACGTCGTTCCAAGAAAGAGTATTATAGGAGGACTATCTTCGAATCCAGCAGAACGTTATACGGCAGAGCGAACGTTAAATGCAAAGTATGGAACGTGGGATTTCTATAATTATTCCTTTGCTTTACAATCGTATATGTACAATAAGAGATACGATATGTTTGATAAAGTTCATGATCTTATTAGGAAAAATGATGTAACAGCATATGATGCATATCGCTCTGCTTTAAGTAAAGATGCGAATTTAAATAAAGAGTATCAAGACTATATGCAAATGTTAGTAGACAACCGTGAGAAATATAATGTTCCGTTAGTGTCAGATGATTATTTAGCAACTCATGCACCGAAACCAGTTTCAGATATTGCCGCAGAAATTACAGCGGAAGCAAAATTAAGTAATGTATCAGTAAAGAAAAATAAATCACAATTCTTTAATACATTTACACTGCAAGGAACATATACAGGAACTTCTGCAAAAGGAGAATATGAAGACTGGAAAACAATTACGCAAAACGTTAATGATACGTTAAAACGTTTAAGTGCAAAAGAATGGACAGGTTATAAAACAGTAACAGCTTACTTCGTGAATTACCGTGTAAATGCATCAGGGCAATTTGAATATGATGTTGTGTTCCACGGTATTAATACAGAAGAAGGTGCTGTGAATAAAGCGCCGGTCGCGGTTATAAATGGTCCGTATAGCGGACATACGAATGAAGCAATCTCGTTTAAAAGCGATGGATCAAAAGATGAAGATGGGAAAATTGCTTCTTATAACTGGGAGTTCGGTGATGGTGCGGTAAGTAATGAGCAAAATCCAACGCACGTATATACAAAAGAAGGAACGTATACGGCGAAATTAACAGTAACAGACGATAAAGGATTAACTAATACAGCTACAACAAGTGTAACGGTTCAAAAGAAAGAAGATAACAGTGTAGAAAAAGAGCCAAATAATTCATTCCAAACGGCAAATAAACTGCAGTTAAATCAAGTTTTACGTGCTAGTTTAGGAAACGGTGATACGAGTGATTACTTTGAAATAAATATAGAAACTGCGAAAAACCTTCAAATTAATGTAACGAAGGAAAATAATATCGGAGTAAACTGGGTTCTTTATTCAGAAGCAGATTTAAATAATTATGTTACGTATGCACAGCAACAAGGAAATAAATTAGTAGGTAGTTACTATACGTATCCAGGGAAGTACTATTTACATGTATACCAGTATGGTGGTGGAACAGGGAATTATACGGTAGAAGTGAAGTGAAAAAAAGGGTCGCCATTCATGGCGATCCTTTTTTGTTATGCGTTATACCCGAATAATTTTAGATCTTCTCCTGAGTCTGAAATTATTTTTTCGAATCGCAATCCTACTTTTTCTAACAGCGTACCTGAAGCAGCATTATCTATAGAAGTAATCGCTACAATTCGTTTCATTCTTAGCTTCTGTACACCGTATTCTATTACAGCAGAAGCTGATTCATAGCCGTATCCTTTCGAACGGAATTTTTCTAAAAAGGCAAAGCCGATATCAACATCTTCTAATGAATCTCTTTTAATAAGGCCGCACATACCAATTGGTGTGAGATTTTCTTTTTGTTCAACTAAGTAAAGACCAAAGCCCATTTTATTATACATATCGACGGGTCCATTTAAGATGTATTTTTTTGCATCTTCTAAGTTTTTAATACCTTTATCACCAATAAATTGAATCCATGCAGGATCATTTACTAATTCAAGAATAAACGGAGCATCTTTTACATCGAGCCAGCGAAGAGTGAGTCTTTCAGTTTCAAGAACTATCAATCTATTGCACCACCTTTAATAGTTATAACAATTAGTATGGATTGCGAAATACAAAAGTGCAACATATTTTAATAGAGCCCTGCTTGTTCACATAAAGTTCGTTTGTTTTGTATAAAAGGATATTTTATAATTAGAATTGATTGTAAAGAGTGAGATACTTATACAATGACTCCTAGGTAACTAGGAGTTTTTACTATATAACTATCATTATTACTAAATATGACGCACTACACATTCTACTTAAGGAGGTACATAATGAAGAAATTATATAATGCATCGTTTACTTATTTGATTATCGGTTTATTGTCAGGAATATTTGCTAGGGAGTATGGAAAATATAAAGGGATTTTAGGATCTACTTTATTAAATCTTTTGCATACGCATACGTTAGTACTTGGCTGTTTCTTCTTTTTAATTGCTTTAGGATTAGCGAAAGTATTCGCGTTTCATGAAGTGAAAGGATTTAATAACTGGTTTATTTTACATAATATCGCATTAACTTTAATGTTAGGTTCGCTAGCAGCGAGAGGATTTCTTCAACTAAATGGAGCGGACTTTAAAGGGTTAACTTATATTGTAGGGTTCTCTCATTCTATGATGGCATTTACTTTAGTTTGGTTTATGATTCTGTTGAAGAAATCGTCTAAAATATAGTTTTATAAAAAAGAACTTGTAGGGAATACTGCAAGTTCTTTTTTATATATAAAATTATAGGAATCTTACTATTCTGATTATTTTGTATAAAAATGGTATAATTAATGTGGCGTAAATAATATAAAAGGAGAGTACGTAATGGAAATAACAATTGAACGTTTAGTAAATGAATTAAAGGATGTACTTCCTGAAGAGCAAGTAGTGGTTAATAAGACAGTAAGAGAGTTACATAGTAAAGATGAATCTTACCATAATAGTAGTTTACCTGATGTAGTTGTTTTTCCAAAAACGATGGAAGAGGTTAGAGCAATAATGAAAGTAGCGAGTGAGCATAAAAAACCTGTCATTCCATTTGGAGTAGGTTCTAGTTTAGAAGGTCATATAATTCCTTATGAAAAGGGGATTACAGTTGATTTTTCATTAATGAACAAAATACTTGAAATAAGAGAGAAAGATTTTCTTGTAAAAGTACAACCAGGAGTGACTCGTTCTCAGCTCAATAAAGAATTGAAAAAGTACGGTTTGTTTTTTAGTGTAGATCCAGGTGCAGATGCAACGTTAGGGGGCATGGCTGCTACGAATGCGAGCGGAACGACAGCGGTTAAGTATGGCGTAATGCGTGATCAAGTTCGTGATTTAGAAGTGGTGCTTGCTGATGGGCAAGTGATACATACTGGCAATTTAGCGGCGAAGTCATCATCAGGTTATCATTTAAATGGTATTTTCGTAGGATCAGAAGGTACGCTTGGATGCTTTACAGAGCTAACATTAAAAGTATACGGCATACCAGAACATGTTATGGCTGCGAGAGCATCGTTTCCAACTATAAATGATGCAGTAGAGGCTGTTATTAATATACTGCAAGCTGGCATTCCAATTGCGAGAATAGAACTTGTTGATGAATTATCTATGAAACAAGTAAATCATTACAATGAAACAAATTACAGAGAAGAACCAACACTGTTTTTAGAGTTTCACGGAAATGAAGCAGGGCTAACGCAAGATATCGAGTTTACGAAGGAAATTGTTTTTGATCATAAATGTAAAGAAGTTGCTTTTGAAACTGAAACTGCGGCGAGAAATAAATTATGGGATGCAAGACATAACTTAGCATACTCTTACGTTCATAGTTACCCTGGTAAAAAGCTGATGAGTACGGATGTTTGTGTACCAATTTCAGAATTAGCTGGCGCAATACAACATGCGAAAGAGACATTAGATAAAGTTGGTCTTGTTGGTGGTATTCTTGGCCATGTAGGAGACGGGAATTTTCACGTGCTCTTAATGATTGATCCAAATGATAAAGATGAAGTGAAAAAAGCGGACGAAATAAATGAAAGTATTGTACTGTATGCTCTTAAGCGTAGCGGAACTTGTACAGGAGAGCATGGCGTTGGAATAGGAAAGCAGAAGTATCAAGAAGAAGAACATGGGGCGGCATTATTGGTAATGGAGAAAATAAAGAAAGCTCTTGATCCGCAAAATATTTTAAATCCGAATAAAATTTTCAAGCTAACAGATAAGGAATGATGAATTTTGGAGAAACGAATTATACACTTTGAAGGATTGGTCGTCTTATTAGCTGCGATTTATATATATGCATTATGTGGGTTTAGTTGGTTATTATTTATCGTATTACTTTTTGCACCTGATTTAGCAATGGTGGCGTACGCTATTAACAAACGTGTTGGTGCACAAATTTATAATCTATTTCACACATATATCATATCAATATTACTTGTTTTAATAGGGGTCTATTTAAAGATGGATACGATTTTAATGATTGGTTTAATATGGACAGCACATATTGGAATGGATCGAATGCTTGGGTATGGATTGAAGTATGAAACTGATTTTAAGGATACGCATATTCAGAGGTTATAAAAGTGATTTGAGAAGGGTGGTCAATTGAAACAATATATTACTGTTGAGAAATATAATACACAATGGGAATGTGAATTTTGTAAATTACAGACGTTGATTAATAACGTAATGGGAGAACTCATTTTTTCTATAGAGCACGTTGGGAGTACATCTGTTAAAGGCCTTGCTTCTAAACCGATATTAGATGTCGATGTTGTAATAGAAGATTATGATGTTTTTCCAAAAGTAATAAAGAGACTTGAACAGGTAGGTTATTTTCATCAAGAAGAGTGGAGTTTTAAGGGGAGAGAGGCTTTTGGGAGAAAGGGTCAATATGTTCCGAGGGACGGGAAGAATACAATTTGGATGGAACATCATTTATATGTATGCGATAAGAATAGTGAAGAGTTAAGAAGACATGTAGCGTTTCGTGAGTATCTTCGTGGAAATCCAAACGTTGTTATTGAATATGGAAAGCTAAAGAAAGAATTAGCAGAAACGGCGGAAAATCGCTTAAATTATAGCTTAGGTAAAACGGAATTTATTGAATATGTATTAGAAAAAGCTATGAAGGATCGTTGAATAAGGGAGTTTGTATAAATAAAAAAATTGACTAAGGTGGCAGAAATCATATAATGCCACCTATTATTTTTGAAACAAAGGTTTTACTATATGCACTGACCTTATAAAAGAATTATCATCTGTCCCTGCCCAATAATAAATCTCGTAAATATAATGGGAAATAAGAAGATAAGAAAAGAGGGAGCTTATGTACATACCAAAACATTTCACTATACAAGATGAAGAGACGAAGTACGAAATGATTGAACAAAATAGCTTTGCAATTTTATTTTCTCAACATAACGGAGCACCGTACGCAACGCATTTACCGTTATTGTTAAATAGGGAAACACTTACTTTATCTGGGCATTTTGCACGTCCAAATGAGCAGTGGAAAGATAGTGGAAATCAACAAGTGTTAGCTATTTTTCAAGGGCCACATAGTTACATCTCTCCGTCATGGTATGAAACAAATAAAGCAGTACCAACATGGAACTATGTTGCGGTGCATGTATATGGGGAGTTAGAAATTGTTGAAGATGAACAGGAATTAATAGATTCTCTTCAAGATTTAGTACATAAATATGAAAATCCAAAGAGCACGTACTCACTGAATAATGTAGATCCGAATTATATGGAAGGATTAAGGAGGGGAATAGTTGGGTTCAGAATAAAGATAAATAAAATAGAAGGGAAAGCGAAGTTAAGTCAAAATCATTCTGTGGAGAGAAGAGAATTAGTTATAGAAGAACTTGAGAAAGTTGGGAGTGAAGGGAGCAGGGGGATTGCAGGGTTGATGAAGAAGGGTGTTTAAAATAATGGTGGAGTGTGAATACACATTTATAAAGTGTTAATATATTGTATTTATAGATTTTTATAGTGATTTAGACGCTGTATTTATGGGGGCAATTTTCTTTAGTGTTTTAAAAAATTTACAGCATGTGATTAATTTAATGGATTTAATGTTAAATAAATGTTGAGAAATATTAATGAGATATTTATATCTTAATATCTATTTGTTATTATTTATATGAGAATATTCAAAAAAGGGGGATCTTATGAACATTCCAGTGAAGGGAAGCGAACAGGTTACAAAGCAACTTAATGAATGGTATCAAGCAATGTTACAACAACAATTGTCAAAAGCAACTAATTTAAAACAAGAAATTGATAAAAATATTGATGTTTTGAAACAAGAATCAAATAAAATGTTGCAAGAACAAAATTTATTATATTATTTCTTACTAGATTTTCGTTATAAAACGCTTGTTGATAGATTTAGTATCACAAAGAGAAGCTTTGACGAAATAGATTCTTTTAAAATTCCGACGGATGGTTTCTTATCTTATTATTACAATTTTTGTAAAGCGGTATATGCTACTATAATTAAAGATTATAAAGAAGCGAAAAAATATTATGAAAAAGCAGAGTTTCTTTTGAAAGACGTTCCAGAAGAAATTGAACAAGCTGAATTTCAATCTAAGTTAGCCTTATTCTATCATAATAATAATGAACCACTTTTAGCTGTTCACTATGCAACTATTTCAAAAGATATCTTCTCTAAACACCAAGGTTATGAAAGTAATACTGCTTCTTGCGAAAATACTATTGGAATGAGTTGTGTATCTCTAAAACAGTTTGAACAGGCCGAGGAACATTTAAATTCTGCATTAAATTTATTACAAAAAAATAATGAAGAAAGATTAATTTCATTCGTGCGGCACAACTTAGGGTGGCTATATGCAAATCAAAACCTTTCTGAATTAGCTATCCGTCACTTATCAGAAGTAACAGAGAAAATACCTAATCATTTCAAAGCTGTTTTTTTACAAGCTAGGGAATATTCTAAGTTAGGTGAAACAAATGTATCTTCTAACCTTATTGAAAAAGGATTGGAACTTTGTTTAGAAGTAGAGAATGAAGAATATACACATCATTTCAATATTTTAAAAGCATTAAATAATAATGTGACTATCGAGGAATTAAAAAGGGTAATTGTTACAGGGATTTCTTATTTCAAAGAAGAGAATCTTTCTTATTATGTAGAAGAATATGCTGAGGTGATGGCAGCTAGGTTATATGAGGTATGTGATTATAAAACGTCTAGTGAATATTTTTGTTTAAGTCTTGAAGCAAGAAAAACAAATGTAGCTAAAGGGGCGTTAAAATAATGAAGAAACTGAGTTTAATGGTAATGAGTTTAGCTGTTACAGGTATTACAGTTTTTACGATAAATACTACTCCAAAGATTCAACAAACAGCAACCGCAAATACTGTCGTCAATAAGTTACAATCGACTCACGGAGAAGGGTGGTCTCCAACGAGACCTGAGTTAGTATACTTAGAGGGAAGACAACTCTAAAGTATTATTTTAAGAGTGCTAGATTTAGTTGATATTATTTACTGGCTTGTAAACATTAAAGGTTTACAAGCCAGTTTTTTGTTGTTAGAGCTACCTTCACCTTCACATTATGTTGAAAGTAATCCGTCATAATTTTAAACTATTGTAATGAATTTTAATAAAAGATTGTTGAGGAATATAGTGAAGATATTGGAACATACAAATTCTCATTAGTTATATTAAAATGGATTCATTCTCTTCTCCTTTATTTTTTATCAACATTTGTACAATAGCTGGATTTTTATATTCGAGAATAGTTGTTCCTTATCGATGTACCTGAATATAATAAGAAAAAATGAAGATTGAATAGAAGAATTTTAATAGAACAGTTACCAAGTTAACGCATTAGGAAAGAAATAGGTAGGAAGTAAGGAGCTCTCCTTTGTTCGTGACAGCTTGTTTGGTGTATGTATCTTTTTCGCATGGGAGGAAATTGATAGAGGTGATAATATACAACTGTAATCAAATAGAATATGCTAACGATATGTAATACATAAAAGAAACGCAAACTAGAGTATTAAATTACGTTTTTTTTTCACAAGATGGAGAAAAAAGTAGAAAAGGTGTTTTTATACGAAAACACCTTTTCTACTTATAATGTTCCTTTATGGAAAATAACGAATCGTGTACTTGAATTTAGTGGGAATTACACTAATAAATAATACAATTAGGAGCAGAAAAACAGTCTTAGTGCTCTAAATCACGTCCCGCAAAAAGTCCTATAAGGGCGATTCGACGGCGCTGGAGGCATGCAGTAATCCGCTTGTTCTTGAGAATATTCATAAGGATTTGCTAAAGCTTGAAGAAGTTTCTCCATTACGCTATAGTCTCCATCTTTAACAGCTGCTTCTAGTGCTTCTTCTACTCTGTGGTTGCGAGGGATGATTACTGGGTTGTTATTTTTCATTAATTTGTATGCATCATCTTTCGATTCTTTTTGTCTTTCTAACCGAGATTGCCATAGCTCGTACCATTCTTTAAATTCAGGACTTTCAAATAAAGGTGCATTTTCTAATATATTGTCAGTTAATGCACGGAATGTATTTGTATAATCTGCTTTATATTTTTCCATTGCTTTTAAAAGTTTCTCAATAAGGGATTGATCTTGCTCTTCATTGCTAAATAGTCCTAATTTCTTCTTTATTCCGAGGAACCAATTGTTTTCGTACTGCACGCTAAACTTTGAAATTTCATCTTGTGCAATTTTTAGTGCTTCTTCTTCATCTTCATGTAGTATCGGTATTAAAGATTCAGCTAAACGTGCGAGATCCCATGCAGCCATATATGGTTGATTTCCGTATGCATAACGGCCTTGTGTGTCAATAGAGCTAAATACTGTTCCTTGATTATAACTATCCATAAAGGCACATGGACCGTAATCAATCGTTTCACCGCTAATCGTTATATTGTCAGTGTTCATTACGCCGTGAATGAAGCCAACGAGTTGCCATTTTGCGATAAGGCTTGCTTGTCTCTTAATGACTTCTTGTAGTAGTGCGACATATGGATTTTCAGTAGATTCAACCTCTGGATAATGTCTTTTTATCGTATAATCAGCTAAAGCTTTGAGATCTTCGATTGAGCCTCGAGCTGCGGCGTATTGGAATGTTCCAACGCGTATATGACTGCTTGCAACTCTAGTTAAAATAGCTCCAGGTAACTTCGTTTCGCGATAGATTGGTTCGCCAGTGGAGACTACTGCTAAACTGCGAGTAGTTGGAATATCAAGCGCGTACATCGCTTCACTAATAATATACTCACGTAGCATTGGACCGAGCGCCGCACGACCATCACCGCGGCGTGAATATGGAGTTGGACCGGAACCTTTCAATTGAATATCAAACCGTTCGCCTGAAGGAGTAATTTGTTCTCCAATTAAAAGGGCACGACCATCTCCTAACATGTTGAAATGACCAAATTGGTGCCCAGCATACGCTTGAGCTAGTGGATGAGCTCCTTCTGGAATAGTATTACCAGCTAAAATGGCGATTTCAGCGTCCTTTTTTAGTTCCTCAGGATTAAAGCCAAGAGATATTGCTAAAGAATTATTTAGTTTAATTAACTCCGGTGAGTGTACAGGAGTTGGGGGGATTTCTGTATAAAATGATTGTGGTAAAGTCGTATAACTATTATCTAAATTCCAACCTGCTTCATTATTTTTAGTCATTTTATCTCCTCCTTGTTTATTTTTTTATTATGTATTTGTACGTATGTATTCTTTGTAAAATTAGCTAAAAGTATAATATGATATTTCTCCTTGAAATCTATTGTAAGGACTTCATTGCACTATGTCTATTTAACAGCAAATAATAAAACTCCATTTTTGAAAAATGGAGTTTTATTATTTGATTTTTACAATTATCTTTCCTTTTGCTCTTCCAGACTCTGAATATTCCATTGCTTTTTGAGTATCTTCAAAAGGGAAAATGCAATCGATTATAGGTTTGATTTGTCCAGATTCAATATACTTTGCAATTAGACGTAATTGATCTCCGCTTGGTTTCATAAACAAAAACGAATATTGAGCATTATGCTTTTTTTCAAGTGCAGTAAGTTTTTTGCTTGCTAATGAAAATAAGAGTGTTTTGAAAAATCCTGAACCAAATTCTTTACCGAAGCGAGCATTCGGCATTCCTGAAATGGAAACAATGTTCCCTTCGCTTTTTATAATATCGAATGATTTTTCAAGTGTTGTACCGCCAAGTGTATCAAATACCGCATCATAATTTTTCAGTATATCTTCAAACTTTTCTTTTTTGTAATTAATAATTTCATCTGCGCCAAGAGACTTTACTAAATTTTCACCAGCTTCACTAGCAGTTGTTGCAACAGTGGCACCCATTATTTTTGCTAACTGAATTGCGAAAGTACCAACACCGCCGGATCCAGCGTGAATCAAAATCTTTTGTCCTTTTTGTAATTGCATGATGTCATGTAATGCTTGATATGATGTTAAGCCAACGAGAGGAATCGACGCCGCTTCCTCAAAAGTTAAATTTTTCGGTTTTAAGGCTATATCATCTTCATGAATGGCTATATATTCCGCAAAAGTACCGATCTTATCTTTTCTTGGACGTGCATATATTTCATCACCAACTTTAAATTGAGTCACCTTTGTTCCGACTTTTACAATGACACCAGAAAAGTCATTACCAAGAATAAGGGGCATTTTATATTTAAGTAACAACTTCACCTTTCCATCGCGTATTTTAAAATCAATTGGGTTAATGCTAGCTGCATGAATTTCTGCGAGCACCTCATACTCATTTATTTCAGGGGTGGGCATCTCAGTCATACGCATTGGAATTTTCCCGTACTTATCAATCACCATTGCTCTCATTTCTTATACCTCCAAAGTTCAATAAAAGTTTTGCAGTAGCTTCTCAATATCTAATACAAGGTTTTTTAATAATCCTAATTTTGTACGTATGTCAATATAATAAAAGTTCTTTGTACCTTCTTTACGCATTAAAATAATACCAGCTTCTCGTAAAATCTTAAGGTGATGTGATACTGCTGGTCGAGAAAGGTGTGTTTGTTTAGTGATTTCGCCAATACGTAATCCAGTTTGACATTCTGTTTTCATTAGAACTAACAAAATAGCTTGACGTGTTTCGTCACCAATTGCCACTAATACTTTTTGACAATTAATAAAATCTTCTTTAATAACATTTAATTGTTCTTGTTTATTCATTTCAATCACTATACCTCCAATAATTAGTCGAAAGGTTTAAGATGATGAACCATTACATCGATACGGTAATGCTACATGAATGTTGTATGAGCTGCAATATTGAGAAAGAAAATCGAGACGAATCCATTTTTACGTATTGAAAATAATGGAGTAGTTATTATAGGGAATAGAAAATAATGGAGTTGAAAGGTAGAAAATGATTTAACAATACGATGTCTGCCGAGGATAAAGGGTAGCCATTTAACAATAAAATAAGCGGTCGTAACCTTGTATAATTTACAAGGTTACGACCGCTTATAATGTTTTTATTATTTTTGATGTCTATATCAGAGAATAGTTCAAAGTAAAGCCTTCTTTTTTATCCTTTCATACACACACAAATTAAGTGACTTGTAGATGTATGAAAGGATAAAAGTAATTTGGGGCGTAATCTATCTATATAATAATTCAAAATGAAATATAAGTCTATATTTTTGTTGGTTTTTTGATTATATTTATGTCACTGAGCTCAGAAGAATATATGTGGAGGGAAAATGTATGGAATCGAAACATGTACCAGTTTTAATTGTTGGAGGGGGATTATCAGGATTATCGTCTGCATTATTTCTTGCGAAACATAACATTGATTATGTACTTATTGAAAGGCATCCGTCTACTGCGATTCATCCGAAAGCGGGTGGAATTACATTTCGCACAATGGAATTATTCCGAGAACTGGGTCTAGAAAAAGGAATTAGATTAGCTGGTAAAGCATTAGAGAATTGTCACGGGAGAATTGCAGTTCAAACAATAGCTGAGGTAAAGCATGAAGAGTTGGAACAAATAAGGGCGGCGCAGTATGAAAATAGCGAAAATTTATTTCGTAAAGTGGAAGAGATTAGCCCATCAAAACAAACTGCTTGTTATCAAATTACTTTAGAGGAGATGATGTTACAAGAAGCACAGAGATTAGGCGGGAAGCTATCTTTTTATCATGAACTAGTTTCTTATGAGCAAAATGGAAACGGAGTAATAGCAACGATTCGAAATCGTAAAACGAAAGAAGAGAGCATGATTCATTGTGATTATGTAATTGCAGCAGATGGAGCGAAAAGTAAAATACGTGAACAGTTAGGTATTTTAACCGAGGGCCGTGGTACAATCGGTGGTTATTATATGAACATATATTTTGAAGCGGATTTGAGTGAATGTATTAAAGGAGACGCATTCGGTTTTACTATGATACTTCATCCAGAAGTAATTGGTGCGCTTATTCCAGTCGATAACGAAAGTAAATGGATTTATCATGTAGCTTATGATCCAGTAAAAGGGGAGCGACCAGAGGATTTCTCTATAGAACGCTGTAAACAAATTATTCAAACTGCAATTGGAAGTACGGATATTAAGCCAGAAATAGTAAGTGTTTTGCCGTGGGAAGCGAGTGAAAGTACAGCGGTAAAATTTCAGGGCAATCGCATCTTTTTAGTTGGTGACTCGGCGCATATTATGCCGCCAACAGGAGGATTCGGTTCAAATACAGGAATACAAGATGCACATAATTTAGCTTGGAAATTAGCGGCTGTTATAAAAGGGAAAGCAAATCCAAAATTGTTAGAAACGTATCATGACGAGAGATATCCTGTTGCAAAATTAACGACGGACCATGCGAGTAGTATATTATTTCGTGCTGCGAATAGAGAGGAAGGTAATTTGAGTAATATGGATAGTTTAGCTGTCACTGCTGGTTATCAGTATTGCTCAGAAGCAATTATAGACGAATGTAACACACCGCATAGAATGGATATAGTTTATTTGAACGGACGCCCTGGAACGCGTGCGCCACATTTTTGGGGAACTTATGAAGGAAAAGAAGTTTCTATACTTGATCTATTTGGTAGCAACTTTGTGTTACTTACTGGAGCAGAGCCTAGTACTTGGACTGAAGCTGCACGTGACGTTTCATCTAAATTAGGAGTAAATATAAAAGTGTATCGTGTTGGTTTAAGTGGAGACTTTGTTGCTCAAAAAGATGTTTTGAGTGAACTATATGGGATAGGGCATGGAGGTGCTGCATTGATTAGACCAGATGGCTTTATAGGATGGCGTTTGGAAAAAGAGGTAGTAAATCCAGATGTAGTGCTTGAAGAAGTAATGGGTAATTTATTATGTGATTTTTAAGTAACTAAGGAAGTATTGTCTTATATAGGACGATACTTCTATTTTTTTAGCTTACAAAATAAAATTGTTTAGTGAAGAGCCATTATTATTATAAAAATATATGTAAATTAATTCCCTTTCTTTTTGTTATTGTTAGAATTTTTTTAGTTTTTAGTTATAAGTGTTGGCAATTACTAGATTGAATCATTTTTTTATTGTATTATATTTCCTAGAGATTATATATTAAGCTAGGGAGTGGGACTATTTGACTATTGAACCTCTTATTTTATCAAATAAAGAAGTATATGTATTAACTGGTATATTTGACCATGAAACGATGATTGGAATTGAGAACCCCTTTGAAAATTGGTCAGATGAGGAAATAGACAAAGAATTAGATGTAATGTACGAGAATTGGACAAACGAAGAGCTACTCATAATAAAAGAAGATGAAACATTATGTGACAAACAACTTTTAGAATATTTTCGTATTTGTTTAACTACAGGATTTGTTATTGAAGTACAGATAAGTAAAAACAGCGCTTTAGAAAAAAACATTTTCTATTTTAGTGAGAAAAAGGTTATACAAAATGTAATAACAGATGATAACGGTGAAAAACAATGTACATTTAAAGAATGCGGGACACCAGAGGTAGCTTGGCAATTTATATATCAAGCATTACAGCCTAAAAATACTTTCTCTCGTCCAAATTATACATTTAAAATCCCTTCTTCTGCATATAAGGAAACTATTTTAAATCAATCAAACAAGCAATTAGTAGATTACTTGAAACTTTACTTAGATGATCAAGCTTCCTTAGAGTTAGCAAACATTATACATAATCGTGAAGAATTAAATACTGTTCAAGTTCATTATTATATAAAAGACTCATGGTCTACAGACTGTATTCAGTTTTTATATAGTCAAAACCAATATTGGCTAATCCAAAAAGTTTTAGATAATAAGCAAACACAAACGAATTTTATTTGCCTTGATACCTTTACAATTACTGAAGAGATAAAGAAAATGGTACTTTATCTTAAATCATTAGGCGGTAAAACAAGGTGAGCGGTGAAATTAAGGTTACTCCTGATCATTTAAGGAAACTGGCTTCTAATATAGAACAAACAGCTCATGAGCTATCTGAAACACATCAACGTATCAATCAGCAGTTATTTGATATTCCTTTCCAAGTATCTGGAAGAGATGCTGTGTTAAATCAATCCCAATACGCAGGCTCAGTGTTAGCTACTATAACGACAGTTTTAAAAGAACATAGTGATGCATTAAGAAAAGCTGCTGATCGTTTTGAGAAGGCTGATCAACAAGAAGTTTCATTTGGAGAAGAAGCAATTGATGTTAATTGGTTTGCACCGTTGGGTGGCGATATTGGTGATTGGAAAGATAACCCTACGGGATCATTATTTACTTTACTTGGTACTGTAACTGAAGGTGCAGCTGCCTACAAGTTGGCAGCTTTACATAATAAAGGTTTGCGTGTAGCACCCTACACAAATAAAAAAGGAAAAGAAATGGTAAGGTTTCAAAATCGCAACGTACTAAAGGATAAAAATGGACTTAATGTGATAAGACGTACAAAATTACCTTTAGCCGAAGTAAAGCAAATAGACGATGTAAAAAGACATGTTTTATCACCAAAAGAAATTCTTAAAGATTCATTGAAATTAAAAACAAATGTTTTAGGCTATGCAGCTGTAGGATGGGATGTAATTAATGATACAAAGGAAAATATTGAAAATAAAGCGTCAAAAACTAAGATAGCTGGTGATATTATTGGTGATGCAGCAATCGGGATTGGCTCTACTGCTACTAGTGCATGGGCTGGTGCTGCAATAGGTACAGTAATTGGGGGACCAATTGGAACTGTAGTTGGGGCCGGAATTGGCTTTGGTATTTCTATAGGGATGAGTGTGTTAACAGATGGAATCAAATTTAACAAAGGTGATTGGAATCATGATGGCAAACAGGATTCGGTAAAAGATAGAGTTAAATCTGGAATCGGAACTGTATTAGATAAAATCTTTTAATTTTTGATGAGGTGCGTAATGGACAAATATAATGGCAACAACATAGAGGATTGTATACGAATATTAATACCATTTAATATAAGGAATATTGTAGGCTTTGTATGGTTATTTATGAATTTTATGCTACTTATCATTCTATTCATATTTCCGCCGTACAATATATACTCTTACGCAGCTTTTCCATTTTATGTGATATGTAATCTATGGGGAATTTGGGTTTCTATTCATAAGCCTCGGCAGCCTCAATTGCAACATTTACTATATTCTGGATTTGTTGCTTTAAGTATTTCATTTTGTAGCTTCATAGCTGTGCAAAAGTTAGCTTACGAATTCGTAGAAATAGAGTCACCTTTATTTTTTACTCTATCGCTTATTGCATATAGTTTAATTGTTTATAAATCTGAATTATTCTGGATTAAATATTTTACAGCCCGCTTAAGGGGGACAACTGATCAAGATATGAAAATTCCTAAAATTGTATATTTTTCGGGTTTAGGTTATATGATTGGTCAAGTTATTATTGGGATTTTGAGCCAAAAAGCTATGGCGATTGTGCTAATCGTTATTTTTTCATTTATTTCAGTTGTTTTCCTAGCGCTAAGTACACATTTGTATTTTTACTTTGATTTCAAAAAACAATGTATTGCTTCAGGACATTTAAAAAAATTACATTCTCAAAAGAAGCCTAGATTGTCAAGGAAGGAAAGGAGACAATCCACGGCTGCTTCGGGACATGTAAATATACCCTATTCTCAAAAGAAACCTAAACTTACAAGAAAGGAGAAAAGACAATGAATTCGCAACTTTTTCCTATAGGTTCTATTGTAATTTTAAAAGAAGGTACAAAGAAACTCATGATTTTTGGGAGGAAACAACAAGTAGAAACGGATGAGGTAAGGAAGTTCGATTATATGGGGTGTCCTTATCCAGAAGGCTATATGAATCCAGATTTCACATATTTATTTAACCATGATGATATTCAAGAAGTTGTTTCAACAGGATATGAAGATCAAGAAGAACGTACTTTCCAAGAAAATGTATTGTCTAAAATATAATAAGGAATAATGTAAAAAAAACTGTTTAAATAAGCAGTTTTTTTTACATTATTCCTTAATTCCAGTTTGGATGTTTCATTCCATGTAAACTAGTACCACCTGTGACGATAATTTGTGCACCTAAACCTTGTTGATAAGCATGTAAAGGAGTTTGCCAATTACCAGGATGGGAACCACCGAAAACGAAAATTGCATCACACTGTTGTGGTGTTGATTCTTTTAGGAAAGCGATTTCGGTTATTTCTTCAATTTGTTTTTTCGTAAGATGTGGGACTTCAGGATATTTAGGGATTACCATATGAAAACCTCCTATATAGTGAAATGTTAAATTCATTATATAGCGATGTTGTTTAGTGGAAAAAGGGAAGTTTTTCATTTGACAGTTCCCCTTTTATGATAACTCTCCTATAAACAAAAGTTCTCCTTCATCATAAAATTTATCTTCATCCTTGATTATCTCTTGGAAATGCAATGTTTGGACACTGTTAGAAATTGATATTTTCCATTCATGCCCGAAGTCGGAAGCATTGGAGAGGGGAATCCATTTTTGAAATTCGTTATCTCTATTGAAAAAATTTTGAAAGTAGTCATCGTTTTTAAATATGATGATTTGTGAGTTCCATAAGCTTGATATTTTGATCATAACAACGACTCGATATGTATTTGTATCGTTCGGTTTCATTGTCATTAATTGATTTGCTTGATTTAACAGGGTTTGAATGCACAATCGCTTTACTTTCCTAGGTGTTGTACTAGAATCGATAAAAGCTTGAGAGCCTGGTAAAGGCATATGCCAGTATTCATCGTTATAGAAAGTAGACGGAAATACTTTAGTAGAGTCTTCAATTCTTTTTATAAGAGTTTTTGTTTTTCGTTTCATTCCGCGTATTTTTTTTTCACGCATTGTTGATCATCTCCATAAATTTTTGCAAGGCAGCTGAGTGGAAAATATCTTTTCGAATAATAAAAGTAGTAGGAACCTTTCTAAAGTGATTTGGTAATGTATTTAAAGATAAACCATGTTCGTAATCTGGAATAATAGATTTCAGCATAATAGCCGTACCCATACCTGATTTTACACATGCAAGTATTGCTTCAATTGTTCCGAACTCTAGTATTCTTTTAGGTGAAATCCCTTCTTCTTGAAGCCAGTTTTCTAATAGTTTTCTGTAATAACAACCTTGACTAAAAGCGAGTAAATTCAGTTCTTCTATTGTTTTAAAGGAAGATAGAGGAGTCTTGCTAATGAGAACGAGTTCTTCTTCTCGAAATGAAAGTGTATGAAGTTCAGTATGCTGAATATTTCCAGCGATAAGAGCCCCGTCTAGTTTTCGCTCTAAAACGAGCTGAGTTAATTGGTCTGTCGTATTTGTTTCTAGAATCAATTCAACTTCTGGATACTTTTCATAATAGGTCGTTAATATAGGCGGGAGACGAACGGCTGTTGTCGATTCTGTACACCCGATTTTTAACGTGCCTTTTGGCTCAGTTCCGTTACTTTGGACAGCTTGAATGGATTGATCGATTAGATGGATGATTTGTTTTGCATATGTTAATAAAATTTCTCCGTTAGAAGTTAAAGTAACGCCTTTTCCATTTCGATAAAATAAAGGCATACTTAACTCAATTTCTAGTTGTTTTATACGCATCGTTACACCTGATTGTACATAGTTTAAGTTTTTAGCAGCATGAGATATATTTCCTACTGTCGCAACTTCGTAAAAAACCGTTAAATCTTTTATGTCCATTTATTATCACCCCGAAAAAGGTATCAATTTTTTTGATGGATTCTATTATTAACACTTATTTTACATGATATCAGAACCTTCATACAATGAAAGGGATATGGGGGAGATAACGTTGATAAGTGAAGAAAAAATTGAAAAGTACAGTAGTTCTAATAAATGGATCATGTTAACTTTGGCAACGGTAGCACAGGCAAGTGCAACACTTATAACATATGGAGTAGGGGTACTCGCTTTATTTTGGAAACAGAAATATGTACTTTCGAATATGCAGGTTGGGTTGTTAATAAGTTCGGTAAATATTGGTCCGCTGTTTTGTATGCTTTTTGCCGGAAGGTTACTTGATCGATATAATGAAAGAATATTAATTGGAGCGAGCACTGTATTACTTGGCGGGGCGCTTTTACTTGCTCATATGGCAAGGGGATTTATTGGGTTATTATTTGTTCTTCTTTTAATAGGGACCTTTTATAGTGTATCCCACCCAGGGGGAAGTAAAGTAATCTTGAAATGGTTTCCGAAAGAGATTCGCGGATTAGCTATGGGAATACGGCAAGCTGGTATACCTATTGGTGGGGCGTTAGCAGGAGTAATAATCCCTTTGCTTACAATTAAATTTAGTTTAGCTTATACGATAAATGTAATTGCAACTATATGTATAATAGGCGGGTTATTGTTTTTCATATTTCATAAGGAATCGTACGTACGAGAACACACGAGCCAAGAAAATGTAAGTATTTCTTTTTGGATGCAGTTAAAAAAGGTAATATGTAAAAAAGAGCTGTATCCAATTTTTATTACAGGTATTTGCATGATTTCTTTACAAATGATATTAGTCGGACATTTTATAAAATTTTTAGTCATTGAAAAATCGATAACACCTATTGTAGCAGGGAAAGTATTTTCAGTTATGCTAGTTGCAGGAATGATAGGCCGAATTATATTAGCTACAATAAGTGATACATATTACAAAGGTGATCGTCGTACACCTTTATTAATAACTGTATGTATATCTTTTTGCTTAATTTTAGTTGTTGTAATGAGTATAAACACAATGACACTTGAGGCATTGTTTGTGATGAGCGGACTGCTAGGGTTCTTTGCGATCGGTTGGTTTAGTCTTTTTATGGTTGAAGTTGCTGAGTCTGCAAGTGAGGAATTGGTAGGTCTAACAGTGAGTTTTGCGCTTACACTTAATCAAATTGCTATTATCTTTGCACCTGCTTTGTTTGGTTATATAGTAGATGGAAAAGGCTACACATATGCATGGATGGGGATAGCTGCATTACTAAGCGTTTCAGCAGTGAGTTTATGTAAAAGTAAACGAATATTAAAAATGTAAATCTTTTATGAAGAAAATCTAAAGAAATGTCGTGGGAGTGACATTTCTTTTTTAATATGTTGTATAATCAAGTTATAAATGAGATTCGTTTTCATTAACGCTCATTTCCTCTTTTGAAATTACCTGTAATTTTAGCCATAATAAGCTGTTTTTCTTTTTCGTTACTTGCCCGATTTATTTTGTTTAAAAATTTTTCAGCATCATTTCCTTTTAAAATTATAATCTGTTTTCCGTAATATTCAATTGAAACTATATTGTTTTTTGTTACTCGATAATGAAACATCATATCATCTAAACGATTGCGCTTATCGGTCTTTTTCAAATTAACGCCTCCATTCTTGTTAATGTGTAACGAATGTTACATAAAAAATTAAAATTAAAGTTAGATGTATCCGATTGTAAGGTGGAAATTTTGTAAAAAAGAACTACAATAGAGAGTAGTTAAAATTTGAACGTTAGAAAAAGGAATCTAGTTTACTATGAGGAATAATAGAGTAGATAGATTATAAGATATTTAAAAACTAAAAGATATAGAATAGAATGGAAAAGTATAAAGTGAAACTAGATAAAAGAGGGTTCCCATATGTTTAAGAAATGGTTAATCGCTTTCTTTGTTTTTGCTATTTTTTGTGGGAGTGTCGCTGCACTCATACATGCAAATAAAGAAAAGAAATACAGTTTGAAGGCATTTTCGAATTTTGAGGATAAAGTTGGAAATGTTCAACCGAAAGTTGATGCGAATCAGCAAAAACGTTATGATATTGCAGCAACGAAACTCGATCAATATTTAAAAGATAAAGGATTTAACGGAACGGTTCTCGTAACGGATAAAAATAATGTGGTTTTACGAAAAGGCTACGGGTATGCGAATATAAAAGATAAAGTTTTAACAACGCCAAGAACAAAATATCGCATCGGTTCCATAACGAAAACAGTAGTTGCAATATCTATATTACAGCTAAGAGAAAAAGGGAAATTGAATATTGAAGACAATGTAAATAAGTATATTCCATCGTTTCCAGCAGATAAAAACATTACGTTACGAAATTTGTTAACACATACGTCCGGGTTACCAGATCAGGGACAAGGTAGTGTTGATGCGGCATCACGTTTAAAGTTAGTAACGTGGATTGGAGCGCAAAAGTTGCAATTTCCTGCAGGGACAGGATGGAAATATACAGATTATAATTATATGGTACTTGCGTATATTGTAGAAAAGATATCGAATAAACCGCTTGCTGAATATGTGAAAGAAAACATTTTTACTCCTGTTGAAATGAATGAATCTGGTATGGGTACAACTCTCCCTGAAGATATTTTCTTAGCAGAAGGTTACACGAAAAAAGATAATGAGTTAATAGCTACACCCCGCTTAAAAATGAACTGGCTGTATGGTTGTGGTGAAATGTATACGACCGTTGAAGATATGAAAAGATTAGATGAGGCTATTATGGATGGAAAGCTGATTTCTAAACAAAGCTTATCAGATATGTTTACAGTATCACCTGCGAGAAAATATGGATTTAGCTTCTATATTTACCCAGATTATTATCATAACCACGGTGTATTAGCTGGCTGGAACACTTTTAATAATTTTAACTGGGATAAAAGAACGTTTGTAATATTATTCTCTAACGTACAAAATGGTATGAATGATACATTTAATCAAGAGTTTAGGAAATTAGCGAATGATTTAATAGAAGGAAAATAATTATTTGAAAATCGGTATTGATATAAAATTATCAATACCGATTTTTTTATTTAGTGAACAAGCATGTATGAGAGGGGATTAGTATTAGAATAAATTTATGAAGGAAGTTAAATGATATGGATGTTAAATATAGGAAGTGTATTTTGTGAATGTCATCTATTTGCATTGAAATTATGTGATTATCATGCGGAAGAATAATTGGTAATTTTTACATTGATGAAAAAGCTTGAGCTTCACACTATGTTAAGCCTTACAGTATTGTAGACATGAACAGGAGGTTGAAAAATGAAAAAAATAGTAGAGTTTTGTTTAATAGCTACATTATCTACAACGATTATTAGTGGATGTTCTTTTGAAGGGAATAATGAAAATGCCAAAGGGAAAGAGAAAGAGGATAAAAAAGTAGAGGTACAGAAAAATGCTGGAAAATATACGATGCCGGATGAAAAAGATAAACATGAAGGTACATGGCTACAATGGCCTCATGAATACACATATGGTCAAGAGTATAAACAAGAAGTCGAACCTATTTGGATTAAGATGGCAAGTGCTTTAACTGAGGGTGAAAAAGTCCACATTGTTGCATATGATGAGGAAGAGAAAGAGCGAATCAATAAGCTTTTAATAGATAAAGGGCTGAATATGGATAAAGTTGATTTCTTTATCGCTCCTACTGATGATGTGTGGGCAAGAGATAGTGGACCGATTTTTGTTTATGACAATAATAAAAATCTGAAAATATTAGATCCAGCATTTAATGGTTGGGGAAAGAAAACTCCATATAAAAATGATGCCCGTATACGTGAGAATGTTAGTAAACAATTAGGGATTGAAAGAATTGATTGGGGGAAATTTGTCCTTGAAGGTGGCGCAATTGAATTAGACAGCAATGGGACTGCTTTATTAACTCGAAGCGCAGTAACGAATAAAAATAGAAATCCTGATTTATCAGAAGCGGAAATTGAAAAATATATAAGTGACCTTGGGGTGACAAACTTTATTTGGTTAGATGGAGTGCCTAATTTAGATATTACTGATTTTCATATTGATGGATTTGCTAAATTCCATGATAAATCTACAATCGTAACGATGGCAGAAGATGACTTGGCTGAATGGGGCTTGTCAAACAAAGATATGGATAAATTGTTAGATGCAAAAAATGCTTCAGGACAGAAATATAAGTACGAATACTTACCGCTTAGTAAAGATAAAGTTACTTTAGAAGGTGGAAAAACTCTAGATTATAAGGGGTCGTATATCAATTATTATGTTGGGAATACAGTTATATTGGTGCCTAACTATAATGATCCAAATGACAAAATCGCAAACGATACGATTCAGAAATTATACCCGGATCGTAAAGTAGTGGGAATTGATGTGAGAGAGCTTTATAAAAATGGCGGAATGATCCATTGTGTGACACAGCAACAACCGATTCAATTGAAGTAATCGATTATAGTTTCGTTATGTTGCTTTATAGACAAAATAGGTGAAAAGCTATCTTTACTTATTTTGTCTTGTTTTAACATCTGTAACAAGAACGGAATGTATAATTTTAATGTAACAATAATTAAATAAAAGTATGTTGTCATTATTGTTTTATATGGAAAAGGAGAAAAATGTTTGTGTTAAAGAATTTAAAAAGAGTATTTTCGTTTTTCCCTATCGTTCTACAGTACATTATAAATGTAGCTTTGATCTGTTTGGGAATTGTTTTAAGTGTGTTTCTTATGAAAGAAGTCATTCAATTTATACAAGAACTTAAATTAAATAGTGAGGAATCTAGTTATCATTTAATTGATAGCATTGTCGTATTTTTTTTGTATTTTGAATTCATCGTAATGATTATAAAGTATTTTCAAATGAACTTTCATTTTCCATTACGTTATTTTATATATATAGGTATTACGGCTATCGTTCGTCTAATTATTATAGACCATGATAGTCCAATGGATTCATTGATATATGCTTGCGCGATTCTTGTATTAATTAGTGCTTTATTCATTGCAAATTCTAAAATAATGCGTCGTGATTTAGAAGAGTGAACGTTTGTTGTTTAAATCAAAAAAGATGTTTTATCTTTTGGTAAAAAGGAGTAACAGTATTGAAAGAAATAATCTTAACCAGTTTTATAATAATAGGGTTTATGATTCTACTATTTAATTGTATACTTTCATAATTTAAAAGAATAAAAGGTTAATAAGGAAAGAGGTTTTTGTAAATATGGTTCATTACAATAATCAAAATAGTTTACATCAAATATTTACATTAAAGGGAACAGTGGTAAGAGATATTTTCCCGCAAATTTTATTATATATATGTATTTCAACGATAGTAACTGTGATTAATTATTATTATGTAGAAATAAAAATTAATCAAACTCCTTGGGTAATTGTTGGAGGAGCTTTAGGTCTACTGTTAGTTTTTCGTACTAACACTGCCTATGATAGGTATTGGGAAGGTAGAAAGTTATTTGGCACGGTTGGTGCTTGTACTAGAAATTTGGCAGTTAGTTTTTTATGTTATTGGGAGTCTGAAGGGAAAAAGACGGATCAGGAAAAATTAAAATTTTTACATTTGTTAATTGCTTTTCCAAAGATAGCGAAAGGACATTTGAGAGACGAAAAAGATTTATCAGAAATAAAAGCATTGTTTGATATTTGTTCTGAGAAGGAAAAAGAAATGTTGGCTGAGTCTATTCATTTACCGATTAGTATAGTTTTTATGTTAAAAACTATACTATCAAAAGGTTTGAAAACGGGTCAAATTCACCCAAATGCAATAATTAATATGGAAGCTGATTTGAATACTCTGCTTACGGCTGTGGGTGGATGTGATCGGATCAAAACAACGCCTATTCCTTTTGCATATTTTGCTCATATTAAAATTTTACTGCTCATATTTTGCGGGACTTTATCGATTGGTCTTGTTGATAGTCTTGGATGGTTTACAGTACTTGCAACTACGTTCATAAGTTTTGCATTTATAGGGATTGAAGCAATAGGGGTTGAAATTGAGGATCCATTTGGTCAAGATCCAAACGATCTTCCGCTAGAAGGGATTTGCATAGGGGTAGAAACACATTTAGTGAATTTATATAATCAAAACGCCCTGTTAGAAGTAATGGATTTGAATCTTGATAAAAAAATCATCTAATCCGTCATTGTGTACGGCGATTAAAATTTAAAAATCTTGTCAAGAGTCAGTTTATGGCTTAACGACGGCTTTATATTTTTTATATAAATATATAATATTTCTCCGTGCTATAATCCATTCATGAAATGTGCACGTTTCAAAAATTGTAATGAAAAGAGAAATGAATTGGGGAATAGTTGGCTTATTGAAAACAGTTATTCAATCATTATTAAAAAGCGAGGTAAGTAATATGGAACAAAAACATAGTGGCATTATTTTTACTGCAATACCAGATGAATCGAATGAATATTATCGACCATTTTATGAAGATATTATTTATTTTAATGAATACTTAAATGAAAATAAAGCATTTACCGATCAACTTATATCTTTATCTGTTGAAGAGCAAGACTTTCATACAAACTTTTTTGAGTATGATGATATTTGGCTAAGAGATGTTGCACCAGTTGTAACAAATCATCTAGTTAAATTCAAATATCAACCGAATTATTTACCGAAAGATCAAGGACGATATTTAGATCAACAATTTAATAAATGGTTGAAAAAGAACGACTTTGAATATGTGACATCTCCATTGATATTAGACGGTGGAAATCTTATTTGGAATAAAAAAGATACCGTTATATTAACGGAACGCATATTTGATGATAATTATGATTGGACGGAAGAAGAAATTATAGAGCAACTGGAATGGGATTTAGATGTGAGTCGGGTTATTATTATTCCTGCTGAAGAGGGAGATGTACTTGCACACGCAGACGGGATGGTTAAATTTATTGATGAACATACAATGTTTATTAGTGATTTTTTAGGGGATCATGAATTTAGATATAAGGTTCAAGAGATTATTCAAGAGCAAATGCCAGAGGCTGAATTTATAGTTGTTCCTTCGTCATATACAGAGAAGGGTCAATACGATGAAGAGATAGCGTCAGCAAAAGGTTTATATATAAATATGTTAGAAACATGTGATACGCTTTACGTTCCTAAGTTTGGATTAGCTAAAGATGAGGAAGTTTTACGATATATTCAACAGCATACTGAGAAACAAGTTATTCAAAGTCATGTAGGAGAAATATCGACAATGGGAGGGGCGATGAATTGTTTAACGTGGTATTGTCCTAGTCATTTGTTACCTTCAAAAATGAAAAGGCTGAACGATCAGAATGAAGGTTCTTCAATCAGAAAAATATTTGATTGGTTTTAATAAATAAGCTTATATATAAGAAAATGTATTCAAGGGGTATTTATATGTATACAATTACTGAATTTTCACGGATTTGTAAAATGAGTACACGAATGTTAAGGCATTATGATAAAGAGGAAATATTGAAACCAGCATATGTGAATCCGGTAAATGGATATAGATATTATGAGCAAGGGCAGCTTGAAATAGCGTTGAAAATTAAAAAGCTAAGGGAGTACAAGTTCCCTTTACCGAAAATTAAAATAATTCTTCAATCATCAGATCAAGATTCATTTATTAAACATATGCAAGCACAAATTATAGAGTTATCTCATGAGGTAAAACAAAATTTACAGGTTATTTCAGAAATGAATGAAATGGTAAATATGAATCATGCTTTAAATACTGCTTGTCATAGAAATTACGATATATTTATTGGAATGAGAAATGAAATAACAGTAATTGCTCAAAGACTGCAAATAAATATAGATGATATGGATGATTATTTTTATGACTTATATGAAAAAGTACAAAAGCATAACTTACAAATGGTCGGTTCGCCCTCTACGGTCTTTTATGATGAAGAGTATATTCCAAATGAAAGTGATGTTGAATTAAGGATTCCGGTCATGCATGGGAACAATAAAGATGTAGTACAAGAATATGAAATAAAAAAATTAAATCCACATCAAATCGTTACTACTATGCATTATGGAAGTTATGACTATATAGGCTACGCTTATATTGCGTTAGAAAAATGGATTGAAAGAAATGGTTATGTAATAGATGGTTCACCGTATGAGGTCTACATAAAGGGACCTGAATGTGATTGTTTAGTAGAGGAGTATGTGACACAAATTTGTTTTTTAGTTATGAAAATAGACTGAGAATAAGGATTGACATTAACATTATGTCAATCCTTATTCTATTTATGTAAGTAATTCATCATAATAAAAAGGAGAAAGAATATGAAAAGAACAATCATGATTATTTGTCTGATTCTAAGTATGACATGGGTTTCAGCGTGTACTCCTGGAGTAGGAGAAGGTGAGAATGGTAGCTTCGTTCTACCAAATCAGTTGCCAAAAAATGTAGTGTTTAAAAATGGTACAATCTATACTTCAAATGACAAGCAAGACATTGTAGGGGCTGTAGCCGTTAAAGAAGGGAAAATTACATTTGTTGGTTCAAACAAAGATGTAGAAGGATTTATAAATGAAGATACGAAAGTGGTGGATTTACAAGGACGTTTTATTCTTCCTGGTTTTGTGGACAATCACAATCATATATTTGAGGCGAAATCACCAGCAGCAGGGAATTGTAGTGTCTCGCCAGATGCTGCGCTGCAAGAACAACGCTCGTATTTAAAAGCTTGTAAAAAAGATATAAAGACAGGGGAATGGATAAGTGGAACAGGGTTCAGTTTGGAAGAGCTGTTAAAAGATATGGATGAAAAATCAGAACATCAAACCCCATTACAAGTTCTTGATGAGTTATTTCCTAATAACCCTGTATTAATTATGGAAAGAACTTCTCATTCTGTATGGGTTAACTCAAAAGCATTGGAAGTAGCGGGAATAAATAAAGAGACGAAAGATCCGCAAGGCGGAAGAATCATCCGGGATCCAGAGACAGGAGAACCTTTCGGGCTTCTGTATGATACAGCTGGGGATATCGTGATGGAAAAAGCATGGAATTCTCAGCCCAATCTCTTTGAAAAAAACTATGAAGGTTTGTTAGACGGTTTAGATGAGGTTGCGAAGAATGGTATTACTACAGTCGGCGATGGACGTCTTTATTGGAAACGAGGCTGGTTAGATGTTTGGAATAAAGTTAATGATGAGAAGAAGTTAACGTCGCGAGTAGTACTTCGTCCGTGGGTATATCCGAACTTAAATGAAGCAGAGCAAATGGAGTATTTCAAAAAAATTAAGCGTGATGATGTATCATCTCGAATGCTTATTAATCAAGTGAAAATGTATAGTGATGGAATTAGCATTAATAGCACAGCGAAAATACTAGAAAAATATAAATTTGAGTGGTTTAAGGGAACACCGTATGGCTTGAACTATATTCCAGAAGAAAAAATGAAATGGTGGTTAACGGAACTTAATAAACTTGGTTACGGTGCACTCATTCATACGATTGGGGATGGCGGGGTAAGAGAGAGTTTAAATGCAATTGAAGCAGCGAAAAAAGAAGGTGCAAATCAGCCTTATACGCTCACACATGTTGAGATGGTAGAAGATAGTGATATAAATCGTTTTGCTAAGTTAGGTATTAGCGCTGATTTTCAAGTAGGCCATGATTTTGCGGAAGATCCTAAACAAAGCTGGGCAAGTACGTATTTTACAGATCAACAGATGAAACGAATTATGCCGTTAGGACGCATTTGGAAAACAGGAGCAAACGTATCACTTAGTAGTGATTGGGATGTAAATGAACTAAATCCACTTGTGACGATTTCGAATGCACTAAGTATTGATGAAAAGGGCTTGTCTGATGTATACGCAGCTATTGATGCATATACAATTAAGCCCGCCAAAGCATTAGGTCTTGATAATATTACTGGTTCAATTGAAGTAGGTAAATCAGCCGATATGGTATTGCTAAATGAAGATATTACTAAAATGAGTGTCGATAAGATTCCGAATGCGAAAGTTTTAGTGACGGTTTTACAAGGAGAAGTAGTGTATCACAAGGGAAAATAAAGAATCCGCGTATGAAATAGTTACAAGTAAATGAAGATATTCCTGTTGACCTTAACACGATGTCAAAGTTTAGACTGAACTTACATTCGAAGAAGGGGTGAACACGTATGAGAAATATAGAAAATAGTTTGTTTTATATGCCTGCTGAGTGGGAAAATCATGAGGGGACATGGCTCCAATGGCCTCATGATAAGGCTCATAGAGGCGAAGGTTACAGATCTAAGCTAGATGATATTTGGGTAACGATGTCAAAGGAGCTTCATTACGGAGAGAATGTGCATATTGTTGTATTTGATGAGGAAGAAAAAGTACATGTACAATCGAAGTTAACTGAAGCGAATGTAGATATGGATAAAATTGATTTTTTAATTGAAGAAACGGATGATGTTTGGATAAGAGATAATGGACCGATCTTTGTAAAAGATAAGGAAGGCAATCTCTGTTTAACACACTGGGTATTTAATGGTTGGGGGGATAAATATCCGTATGAAAATGATGCTGTTATTCCGGAAAAAATAAGTGGAATGTATAGCATTCCAAAAGTTAAATCTAGTGTCTGTATAGAAGGTGGAGGAATAGAGATAAATGGAAATGGCACCTTAATGGCGGCAAAAACTTCTATTATAAATGAAAATCGAAATCCTACACTAAATCAGGAAGAGATTGAAATAGAGTTAACGAAGTATTTGGGAGTAACGAATTTTATATGGATAACTGGTATTCGCGGAGAGGATAATTATGATGAAGATACAGATTACCATATTGATGGGGCAGCGCGTTTTGTAAATGAAAATACAATTCTTTATGAATATGATCCTTTTCGGGAGAGTGAATCCTACCTTTTGGAGGCGTACGAAAAGCATTATCAAGAATTGAGACAAGCGAGAAATATAGATGGAAATCCATTTCAGCTCATCCCAGTACCGGTGACAAGAAAAGTGGTAAAAGAAGCAGACTGTAAGGGCTCGTATTTGAACTTTTATATTGGAAATGAAGTTGTATTAGTTCCTATATATGGTGATGAACATGATAAGTTAGGACTTCAAATCATTGAAGGGCAGTTTCCAGGAAGAAGAATTGTCGGTGTTTATGTAAATGAACTGTTTGCGTATGGTGGTATGATTCACTGTGTGACACAGCAACATTTAGCATAAAGTAACCGAAATGAAAAAAGCATGCAGAGTATATACTCTGCATGCTTTTTATAATGCTGAAAACTCTTCAACAAGTGAGCTAAAACGATTTAGTGCACTTTCAATCGGTTCTGGTGTAGTTAAATCAACGCCAGCTTTTTTCAGTAGGTTTAATGGATAGTCAGAACTTCCGCCTTTAAGGAATTCAATATAGTTTTTCTGAGCATTTGGATCACCGCTTAATAATTTATCGGCGATTTGAATGGCAGAAGCGAATCCAGTTGCGTATTTGTATACGTAAAATGGACGGTAGAAATGAGGGATTCTAGACCAGCCATATTTTACTTCTTCGTCAAATACGAGGGAGTCGCCATTATATTCTCTAAATAAGTTTTCGTAAATTTCACTAAAGACTTTGGCATTTAATGGTTTACCTTGTTCGGCCATTTCATGTGTGATTTTTTCAAATTCTGCAAACATGATTTGTGTAAAGAAAGTACCTTTAAAGCTATCGATAAAGTAGTTAATTAAATGATTACGTACGTTCGTTTCTTTTGCTTCTTTTAATAAATAATGAATTAATAACACTTCATTTACTGTAGAAGCGACTTCTGCAACAAAAATGGAATAGTGTGCAGAAATTCTTGGTTGGTATCCGTGTGAGTAATGTGTATGCATGCCGTGTCCACATTCATGAGTAAGAGTGAAAAGGCTATTTAAATCATCATGATGATTTAAAAGAATGAAAGGATGAACACCGTATACACCAAAGTTATAAGCGCCAGAACGTTTTCCTGGTGTTTCTCTCACGTCTATATAGCGTTTATCTTTAAAGTTTTTTAATGTTTCGATATATTCTTTACCTAAAGGAGCTAGTGACGCGATCATTATTTCAAACGCTTCGTCGTATGGAGTGTCTTGTTTTACACCTTTTACTAAATCAACACTCAAGTCGTATTGTCGTAGTTCATCTACATTTAATTTTTCTTTTCTAAGTTCATTATACGTATGTAATGATTGAATGTTTTTTTTCGTTGTCTCAATTAAATTTTCATATACTTCTTTCGGAACCATGTCGCCAAATAATGATTTTTCTAAAGCTGATGGATATTTTCGTAGCTTTGAGACAGTAACATTGTTTTTAATAGCTGCGGACAAAGTAGAAGCGATAGAATTCTTTAATTGAACGTATGGTTTGTAATAAGCTTTATAGGCTTCTTCACGTTTCTCACGATTCTCATCTTCTATTAGCTTTGAATACATTCCACGTGTTAAGTTTACTTTTTCCCCATCATCAGTAGTCACTTCACCAAAAATTATATCTGCATTATTTAACATGCCAAATGTATGCTGCGGGGAGGAGAGTGCTTCACCCATTTGTGATAAAATCTCTTCTTGGTCTTTATTCAAAACATGTTTTTTATAACGGTATAGCTCAAATAAGTCTTCTTTATAATAGTGTAAGCCTTCTGTTTCTTCTATGTAAGAATGTAATGTGTTTTCATCTACACTAAGTAAGAATGGGGAAAAGAAAGATTTAGCCGCACTTACTTTCACGTGTAATTGTGATACTTTATCGACAAGGGATTGAGCGTCAGTATCGCGTGTATCAAGATCAGATTGTAATCGTGCATAAGCGAACATTAAAGATATTATACTAGATATTTCTTCACTCTTTGTTAAATAAGCTAATAAACTATTGCCATCGTGAATATTTCCATTAAACTTGTGTAATTCATTCGTTAATACTTCAATTTTATGAAAATCGCTTTCCCAATCTTCAATTGTATGGTAAATATCCGTTAAATCCCATTTTTCTTTATCAGCTACTTGTAGTCGATCTTTAAGTTCAGTCATAATCATTTCCTTTCTAAATATGTAGTTATATTCCTATATAACTATGAAATACAACAAATTGCAAAAAATCCCTGCTGGAAAATGAAAAGCCTTGCCGAGAATGGCGAGGCTTTAAAAGTTATAATGTAATGCCGAACGTTGAATGAAGGAGGTTTGTATATTGCTCTTTTGTAATTGTTTCTTTTGTTTTATTTCTATTTTTCGTTACTGTAAGGCTATCTTTTGTTAATGATGCGTGCCCGTCATGAGTAAGTTTTACAACAAGAGGTACTTTGTTAAATGGTGAACCTTCATGTTCAACAATAATTTTTTGTGCTGCATTTGCTTTCGTTTCATCCACTTCTTCCAAGTAAAATGCATAACCTACTGTCCAATCATCAGTAGAAGATTGATCTAGAAACTCATTGCTTTTACGCATTTTTAAAATATAATTACCTTTTTCAGTCGTTTCTTTACGAATACGATAGTCGCCTGTTACAGAATAAACGATCTCACCTGAGAAAGGAACAGGGGAAAGGGGTAAATATGATCCGAAACCTACTTCAATTAAGTAAAGTTCATTATGATGTTGTAAAACAGTTGCGATATGCCCTGAATCTACAGCCCATATAGAATTTGCAGCGTTATAAACTGTTCCTGAAACGAGATGGACATCGAATTTAGAGTCTTTAAGGAAGTAATACATAGCCGGATTCAATTCATAACAAAGGCCGCCACGGTTGTTTATTAAAATTTTTTCTTTTAGATTTTTTTTTGATATTTCTTTAAAGTTGTTTTCGAGAATATTTAAGTTTTCAAAAGGGACAGTTTGTGCCATTGCGTACATAATGTTAGGTAAATCTTCAAATGAAACTTTGTGTTTTTCTTCTATATTTAATCTTGCAAAAAATTGTTTTTGAAAGTCGGTCATAGAAATCCCTCCGTTATGCTTTTATAGATAAATTGTAAACAATTTTGAATCCGATGTGAATTTTAAACTATATGGGGTACTTGTGGAATAGTTGAATTCATATTTTGAAAAATAATGTGAGAGATTAAAAGATTGTTACTTTACTAACTGTAGAACGAATATTATAATAACTTTAATAAATTATGCAAACGTTTTCTTGAAGGGGATGGTGTAAATATGTTGAAAAGGATTACGGTAGTCTGTTTATTGTTTATTTTGCTTTTTCCTAATATATATGAGGGAAATAAGGCAGAAGCAGCAACAGTGAACAATGGAACATTAATGCAGTATTTTGAGTGGTACGCTCCGAATGATGGGAATCATTGGAATCGTTTGCGCTCCGATGCTGAAAGTTTAGCTCATAAAGGAATCACATCTGTATGGATACCACCTGCATATAAAGGGACTTCGCAAAATGATGTAGGGTATGGGGCCTATGATTTATATGATTTAGGGGAGTTCAATCAAAAAGGAACGGTGCGGACGAAATATGGGACAAAAGCACAGTTGAAATCTGCAATTGACGCATTACATAAGCAAAACATCGACGTATACGGTGATGTAGTTATGAATCATAAAGGTGGGGCTGATTATACTGAAACCGTAACAGCTGTTGAGGTAGACCGTAACAATCGAAATATTGAAGTATCAGGTGATTATCAAATTAGTGCATGGACGGGGTTTAATTTTCCAGGGCGCGGAGATGCTTATTCTAATTTCAAATGGAAATGGTATCATTTTGACGGAACGGATTGGGATGAAGGAAGGAAATTAAATCGAATTTATAAATTTAGGGGTGTAGGTAAAGCATGGGACTCGGAAGTGTCTAGCGAGAATGGGAATTATGATTATTTGATGTATGCAGATCTTGATTTTGATCATCCTGATGTTGCGAATGAGATGAAAAATTGGGGAACATGGTATGCGAATGAATTAAATTTAGATGGCTTTCGTTTGGACGCTGTTAAACATATTGATCATGAATATTTACGCGATTGGGTAAATCATGCCAGACAGCAAACGGGGAAAGAAATGTTTACAGTAGCTGAATATTGGCAAAATGATGTTCAGGATTTAAACAATTATTTAGCGAAAGTCAATTATAATCAATCTGTGTTTGATGCACCGCTTCATTACAACTTTCATTATGCTTCAACAGGAAATGGGAATTATGATATGAGAAATATTTTAAATGGAACAGTAATGAAAAATCACCCTGCACTCGCAGTTACTCTCGTTGAGAATCATGATTCTCAGCCTGGGCAGTCATTGGAATCTGTAGTAAGTCCGTGGTTTAAGCCGCTGGCATATGCATTTATTTTAACTCGTGCAGAGGGCTATCCTTCAGTTTTCTATGGTGATTACTATGGGACAAGCGGAAATAGTAGTTATGAAATTCCAGCGTTAAAAGGTAAAATTGATCCAATTTTGACGGCACGGAAAAACTTTGCATATGGTACGCAGCGTGATTATTTAGACCATCCAGATGTGATTGGCTGGACAAGAGAAGGCGATGGTGTACATGCTAATTCTGGTTTAGCGACATTACTCTCGGACGGACCAGGAGGATCAAAGTGGATGGATGTTGGAAAGAATAACGCTGGGGAAGTATGGTACGATATTACGGGTAATCAAACAAATACTGTAACAATTAATAAGGACGGATGGGGGCAGTTCTATGTAAGTGGAGGCTCAGTTTCAATATATATTCAGCAGTAAATTTGTGATAAAAAAGAAGGGGCAGACTGAAATATAAGTTCTCCTCTTCTTTTTTACATTCTGCATAGTTATTAAAGTATGACACCTTTACTTCTTATAAAACATATAGTATGATGATTTCAATAAATTAGATTTCAATGAACATAAAATATAAATTAATGAGAGGTGCTTTTTGTGAGTGCGGTAGGTACTAAATAGGAAAAATTTAATGAAATAAATCGGATAAGACCAGGGGATTTTTATGTATATCATACCCCTAATTTTGTCATGCATTTATTTCGAAACCTATGAAGATACCTACAATACTTTATAAAGCGTGTAATAAGGGGATTGCCATCTGTTTTTATGGCTTATTTTCTCATATGTTATTACACATGCCTTGTAAATGTAAAAGCTGCGGTATCCCCGCAGCTTTTTTGTATATGTTTTTAATGTATAAAAATGATAATTGAATAATGTAGAACTCATTGGAATCTAATGAGTAGGTATCTTCATTGATGATAAAAACCAATCATAGTGAGGAGAAACAAAATGAATATGATGACTTTTGAAAAGTTACAATATAACGAATTAAAGGATATAGTGAAATCTTATTGTGTAAGTGGATTAGGTAAAGAACTATTAAATAAATTAGAGCCGAGTACGAGTATAAAAGTAGTGAGGAATCGCTTGAATGAAACGACAGAAGCACGAGCTATAGTAGATGCAGAAGGGCATGTGCCTTTCTTCGGAATTTCTAATATCGCTAGTACAATTCAAAAATTAGAAAAAGGGATGATTTTAGATCCAGCAGAGTTAGTGAGTGTTTCAGACTTTTTACGTGGATGTAGAAAGATTAAAAAATTTATGTTAGATAAAGAATTTTTTGCACCAGTATTAGCTTCCTATGCAAATTCGATGACTGAATTTAAAAGTATTGAAGAGGAAATTAACTTTTCAATTAAAGGAAATAGCATTGATGCAGCGGCTAGTAAAGAGTTAAAACGAATTCGAAATAACATTGATTCTGTAGACGGAAAAATAAAAGAACGTTTAACGAAGTTTTTAAATAGTAGTGCAAATAAGAAATATATTCAGGAATTCTTTATTAGTAAGAAGGACGATAGGTATACGATTCCAATTAAATCTTCTTATAAAAATCAAGTTGCGGGAAGTATAGTTGAAGCTTCCGCTAAAGGTTCAACTGTATTTGTAGAACCGCATACGGTTACAAAGTTAAATACGGAACTCGCAAGTTGGAAAGCAGAAGAAGCGATGGAAGAGTATCAAATTTTAGCGACTTTATCAGGAATGGTATTAGAAAATATTTATCATATAAAAATTAATATGGAACTAATTAGTCAATATGATATGGTATTTGCGAAAGCGAAGTTTAGTAAATCAATCGATGGAATAGAGCCGAAATTAAACGATCATGGCTACATTCATTTAATGAATTGTAAGCATCCGCTTTTAAGTGGAAAAGTAGTACCATTAAACTTTGAAATCGGTCAAGAATACCGTAGTTTAATTATTACTGGGCCGAATGCAGGCGGGAAAACAATTGTGCTAAAAACAATTGGATTGTTAACATTAGCGACAATGTCAGGCCTTCACATCGCTGGAGATAAAGAAACGGAAATTGCTATTTTCGAAAATGTATTTGTAGACATTGGTGATAACCAAAGTATCGAAAATGCACTAAGTACATTTTCATCTCATATGAAAAATCTTTCTGAAATTATGAGGATGTCAAATAATAATACGTTACTGTTATTTGACGAAATAGGAAGCGGTACAGAACCGAATGAAGGTGCGGCGCTTGCGATATCTATTTTAGAAGAATTTTATCTTGCGGGATGTATTACAATTGCGAGTACGCATTACGGTGAAATTAAACGCTTTTCAGAAATGCACGATGATTTTATGAACGCAGCAATGCAATTTAATAGTGAAACACTAGAGCCACTTTATAAATTAGTGATCGGTAAATCAGGTGAAAGTAATGCACTTTGGATTGCGAATAAAATGAATGTGAGAGAACATGTACTGCAAAGAGCGAAAGAGTATATGGGAAATAAAGAATACGCTATAGAAAAAGTGAATGAAAGTAAGATTAGAAAACCGAAAATGGTGCAAGAAAAAAGAGAAAATGACTATGAATATAAAATCGGCGACCGTGTGAATTTGTTAGATCATAACGATTTCGGGATTGTATATAAGGAAAAAGATAATTTCTATAATGTCGTTGTATATTATAACGGTGAATTCGTTGAAGTGAATGTGAAACGTATTACTTTAGAGGTAGCGGCGAAAGAATTATACCCAGAAGGATATGATTTAAATACACTATTTGTCGATTATAAAGAAAGAAAAATGCAGCACGATATGGAGCGCGGATCGAAAAAAGCGCTTCGTAAAATTGAAAAAGAAATAAGAAAGAATAGAGGATAATATAGAATGGTAACGATTAGACAAGAACAACAAAATGATTGTAGTAAAACTGAAGAAGTTGTAAAACAAGCATTTTCAAATGAAGAATTTAGTGATAAAAAGGAACATGAACTTGTAAAACGTATTAGAGAATGTGACGCGTTTATTCCTGAATTATCAATCGTTGCAGTAGATGAGGAAATAGTCGGGCATATTATGTTATCAAAAATTAAGATAGAACAAGACGGAACTTCTGTAGAATCATTAGCACTCGCACCAGTTTCAGTTGCTAGGGGCCATCAGAAAAAAGGAATTGGCGGAAAATTGATCGTAGCTGCTTTAGAAAAAGCGAAAGAACTAGGATATGAATCTGTTGTGGTATTAGGACATCCAGAGTACTATCCGAAATTTGGATTTAAAAAAGCAAGTGATTGGAATATAAAAGCACCATTTGAAGTGCCAGATGAAGTGTTTATGGTGATGGAATTAAGAGAGAATGCTCTTCAAGGTGTAGAAGGAGTTGTACAGTATTCGAGTGCTTTTGCTGAGTAGGAGAATCGATTAAGGAATAATCATAAAAGGTGCTATCTTTTTGTAGGGATATACAGAAAGATAGCTTTTTTTATTAAGCAGATCTACTTACGTATATTTTGCTCAATGAATAATTGAGATGGTAAAATTGATATAGAAATGTAAAGGGAGAGAATATGATGAAGAATCGAGAAACAGATAGCAATGAGAATGTAGTTACGTTATATGTTACAAGACATGGAAAAACAATATTAAATACGAACCAGCGCGCGCAAGGTTGGGCAGATTCTCCGTTAGTAGAAAAAGGTGTGGAAGTTGCCTCTAATTTAGGAACAGGATTAAAAGATGTTCATTTTGCGAATGCGTATAGTAGTGATAGCGGCCGAGCGATTGAAACTGCTAATTTAGTATTAAAATATAGTGAGCAATCAAACTTAAAACTTGAGCAAAGGAAAAATTTACGAGAATTAAATTTTGGTATTTTTGAAGGTGAAAAACTTGAAAATATGTGGGATGTGGTTGGAAAAGCTGCGGGCGTTGCATCACCAGAAGAACTCATGAAGTTTTCTATTCAAGAAGTGATTAATCTGATTAGAGCAGCAGACCCTACGAAACAGGCGGAAGATTGGGAATTATTTTCTACTCGTATAAAAACAGAGATTGATAAAATTAGTGAAGAAGCTGCTAAAAATGGAGGTGGCAACGTTTTAGTTGTCGTTCATGGGCTTTTGATTACTGCCTTAATAGAAATGTTAGACAGTACCAAAACAAAACTTGGAGTAGAGAATGCAAGTGTAACGAAAGTTGTATATCAAGATGGGGAATATACAGTAGAATCAGTTGGGGATATGAGTTATGTTGCAAAAGGGAAAGAAAGTGTGGAAATTTAACAGGGTGTATTACGATTCCTTTTAGATTTTCAAAATGGGGGGAATAATGGATTTTCAAGATTTGATGGAATTTAAAGGATATATATATTTAAACAAATTGATTGAACCTGAAGAAAATTCACTGAGGGTACTTATTGATAGGTGCAAAGTTAACAAAACTAAGGGACTTATGAAAATTACAAATGAGGTTGAAATAGAAGGGTCATCCATTGATGTTGATGACAATCTACCAATTGTGCAATTGGATTTTGAAACGTATGTTGCTTACTCCATTACTAATGAATCGTTTACTGTAATGGATGACTACGAAATTTCAGAAGGTAGAATTTTTAGGATTTACTCAAAATCAAGATATTTGGATTTCATTAAAGCAGGAACAATTGCTGAATTTATATTTCCTGAAGAGCAGTTCGTCCACTATCAAATTCCTTGTTTGAACCATATCATCGACATTATTTCATATGATGAGCCGAAAATTACTGGAATAAAAAGAAACTAATAAAATTCCATACTAAAAGAGCATCGGAATCGATGCTCTTTTATATGCTTATCTTTTCCTTTTTAAAGTAGAACGGTTATGGAATTAATAAAATCTTCCCAGTACTTTTTCGGCTCTCTAATAATTCATGTGCAAGAGCACCATCTTGTAAAGCGAATGTAGTTGGACTCGCGATATTTAATTCTCCTGCAGTGATCCAATCAAATAATTGAGTAGAGCGTTGCTTACGTTCTTCATACGTAGTAAGAACGTTCCAAAGGTCTCCGCCAGTTAAAGTTTTCGAAGTATCCATAAGCATACGTGGATCAACTGGCGCAGGATTACCACCGGCCATTCCGTAAAATACGACAGTACCACCAGTTTTAGTTGCTTTAAAGCTTTCCGCGAGCGTAGAACCTACGGATTCATACACAACATTTACTCCGGCACCATTAGTCATTTCAAGTACATTCGTATGCCATGCTTCAGTATATAAAAATACGTGATCAGCACCAGCTAACGTGGCTATCTGTGCTTTTTCTTTTGATGACGTAAGACCGATTACTTTTCCGCCTTGTAGTTTAATCATTTGGATGAGAAGTTGACCAACACCACCAGCTGCGGCATGTACTAAAGCTATATCACCCTGTTTTATTTGATAGCTATCTTTCGTTAAATAATGAGCTGTTAATCCTTGTAATAAGACAGAAGCGGCTGTTTCAAAAGAAATAGAATCTAGAAGCGTAATTGCTTTTTCAGATGGAACGGCAACTAATTCTGCATTTGAGAATGGAACGTCAGCAAATGCAATACGGTCTCCAGGATTGATAGTAGTAACGTCTGCTCCTACTTTTTCAACAATACCAGCGCCTTCATAACCTAATATATAAGGCGGGTTACCAGCGAGATGATAATCACCGCGGCGTCTATAAATATCAGCGAAATTTAAACCGATTGCTTGCATGCGAACAAGAATTTCATTTGAATCTATGATTGGATCAGGTATTTCTTTATATTGTAGTACATCTGGACTTCCAAACTGTTCGAAACAAAGTGCTTTCATATGGAATACCTCCATTTTATTGTTTGTCGATGCTATTTATCATACAATACAAATATCAATAGACAAAGAGGATTATTTCGATGAAATCAATCGGAAATATCGATTGAAAAGAGGGATGATAAATGGAGATAAAACAATTAATTACATTTAAAGTAGCAGCGGACACTTTGAACTTTACGCAAACTGCGAAGAAATTGAACTTTGCTCAATCGAGCGTAACGGCGCAAATTAAAACGTTAGAAGCTGAGCTAGGTACGCCGTTATTTGAAAGATTAGGAAAACGTCTTTTCTTAACTGAAGCAGGCAGGAAGTTTCAACTATATGCTGATAAGATGATTGCACTCAGTAACGAAGCGAAAATGGCTGTGAAAGATGATGAGGAAATAGCGGGTACGTTAATAATCGGTGCACAAGAAAGTCAATGTACATATAGGCTTCCATCTATATTAAAGAAATTTAAAGCACAATTTCCGCAAATAAAGCTTATATTTAAACCTGCGCATTCAAATAAAGATGCGAAGGAACAATTGATGGAGGGGAAAGTAGATCTTGTATTTATTTTGGACGAATGTAAAACAGAGGATGTTTTACATGTGGAGCCGCTTATGAAAGAAGAATTAAAAGTAGTAGCTGCTCATACGCATCGTTTACTTGAACAACCTTCCGTTTCTACAAAAGATTTAGAAAGCGAAACACTTTTACTAACAGAACTAGGTTGCTCGTATCGGACTTTATTTGAAGAGTTATTCCGTGCGGAAGATGTATACCCAGCAAATAAGATTGAATTTGTTAGTGTCGAGGCAATTAAACAATGCGTTATTGCAGATTTAGGTATAGCAGTTTTGCCAGCAATAGTAGTAGAAAAAGATATACGAGAGGGAACGATAAAGGAATTAGTCTTAAAGAATACAATCACTCCGATCTATACGCAAATTGCTTGGCATAAAGATAAATGGATGACAGCGCCACTGCAGCAATTTATTGAGGTGACGAGGGAGTCTTACTGCCCGTAAACGCCCGATTGGTGAAGGCTAATAATTAGTGGAGGACGAACAAAGCCCCCACTGATTATTAGCCTTCACTTTATTAAGTTCAGTTGCAGTAATTAATTAACTAAGGTCTGTGTCAGGAGGAGTGTATCCGAGGTGACGAGCCATTGATACAAGTTGACCTTTATGATGAAATTCATGTGTTTCCGCATGAGTTAAAAGCCATAGTGGAGTTGTGCTCCAAGGTTCTTTTTGCCATTTCACTTCATTTGCTATATTTTCGAGCCACCGGTCATTGTATTCATCTAAAAAGCGTTGTACAGTCTCATCTACTATCTTAAATCTAGCACGGACTTTTGTGACATCTGCATGTTCAATTTCATAATCGCTAGCAAATGAGAAATCTGCTCGTTTTTGGTTAAATGCGAATGTTCCAAGCCAGTATCGATAGCAATCGGCTACATGAATATGGGTTTTTAAAATGCTGCCACTTCCGAAATTAGGAACTGTACTGTGCAATTTTTCTCGTGGAATTTCTTCCAAAAATGTAAATAGATTTTCTCTTGTAGAACGAATAAGATTATATTGTTGTTTTAAAACATGTAACATGTAATTACACTCCTCTTTTGTTTACTGTAATATTTGTGCAGTAAGTATTTCTATATTTATGAGGAGTGGTCCTTTTTTATTGTTTTCAGTAAGCATATTAGATGTATTTTTTAATTGTTTCTGATAGATTAAACAAGGTGAAACTTTAATAAGTTTAACATCCTTAGTTCATAATAAATTGTACATAAAAAAGGAGACGATAAAATGAATAGAATAATTGGTTTAAAACAATTTGAAATAACGCGTGGGGCATTACTTCAATTTATGGAAACGTTAGATGACAAAACTGCGGATACGCAGCCGGAGGGCTTTAACAATACAATTCGCTGGCATATCGGTCATGTGTTAACGGCAGCAGAAGTTTTCATGTTTGGAAAAGAATTTAAACAATTACCAACTGAATATCCAGGTATGTTTGGATATGGTTCAAGACCATCTAAATGGAAAACAGAAGGGCCATCATTAGAAGTGTTAACGGTTCAATTAAAAGAACAAGCGAAGCGCATTCAAGAAATTCCAGCAGAAGCATTTGAAAATAAACTTCCAGAGCCATTTTTAGGGTTGGAAACAGTTGGAGAGCTTTACGGTATGATGCTTTATCATGAAGCAGACCATATTGGGCAAATGAAGGCGATGGAACGTATTATTAAGGCTCTTTAGTTTTGGGTAAAGTTAAATAATATATAGACAAAAAAGGGTAGATAATTTATTATCTATCCTTTTTTGTTGTTGAACTTCTTGAAGGATTAAGGATTATGAACGCTAATCATCGTGATGCTGATGAAGAAGGAAAGAAAACCAACCAATTAGGATAAAGAAACATCCTAAATTTTATGGTAGTTATTATTTTTTTGTATTACTTAATAGAAAAATATTGAAAATAATACAGAAGAAAGTATAAGGTTGCAAAATCTGTATGAAATAGGGTATTCCTAAATATGGAATATACGTATAATAAAAGAGAGGAACTAGAAAATGGGGGAATACTATGATTACATTGGAACAAAAGTTGGAGCAATACACACATACATATGCACAGTTAAAGGGAGAACTAAAATGGAAAACGAGTGATTCTCGAACAGGTATGATGATTGCTGCTATGTATGCAGGTAGTGATAAACTGTTTGATCTCGGACGTTTTTTAGAAATTAGTAGTTATATTAAGAATCAGGTAGGGATGTTTTCATACTTAAAGTCTTATCATCGCTTTGTGGTGTCCGCAACATTAGATATTCACTTTACAGATTACAAGGAAGCTTTTCAGAGGTTTTTAGATTTATATGAACAATTGGTCGCTGGTGGCTTTAGCCGGAGTATATTTACTTATCTCGCAGCAGCTGTGCTTTTAACAGAAGAAAATGAACAGCATGGCACGCACATTCAGCGTTCGATGCAAGTATATAAACGGATGAAAGAGGATCATCTTTTTCTTACAGGTACAAATGATTATCCACTCGCGGTTTTACTAGCAGGACAATCAGAGAATGTAGAAACACTTATGGACCGAGTAGAACGTCTTTATCAGAAACTAGCGAAAGCTGGTTTGCGTAAAGGGAATGATCTTCAGTTTTTAAGTCATATCCTCTCACTAAAGAAGGATGTCCGTGAAGAAATGTTAGTTGCAACATGTACAAACATATGGAATTTGTTAAAACAAGAAAAGATAAAAGTGAAACAGATGCATTATCCAGCTATCGGGTTACTAGCGTTACTTGAGGATGGAGAAAAAGAGATTCATTCTATTAAAGCATTGATTGAAAAATTGCAGGGGGAGAAATTATTCCGTTGGCATACAGATACGAATATTCTTATTGCTATTCAACTGTTTGTAAGTCAGAAAGGTGAGGAGAGTAAAGCTACCAACACAGGTTTACAAACTATGATAGAAGTCCTCATACAAGCACAACAGGCAGCTATGATGGCAACGATTGCCGCTTCATCTGCAGCAACCTCTTCTGCTAGTACTAGTTCATAATGTGCAACTGCTTATGCTCTCGTAAATTAATGCCTTTGATGAGGATGGTTTAAAAAAGGCTCATCACTCTCTAATGAGTGATGGGCTAACTGTTTTTACATAATCAGCATTATCTTTTCGACTGCTTCAAATGTTTGAGTTGTGTAACAATCATAATGCTAATAACAACGAGTAAAAACCATGAGCTAATTTTGCTTAAGTGAACGAGGCTCCATGTTTCCCGTTGATTTGGATATTGCCATGCTCCGAAGAAGGTAGCGATGTTTTCTGCAATCCAAATAAAGAATCCGATAAGGAAAAGTGAGAGTACGAGCGGCATTTTATATGTAACGCCTCGTAATGAAAATTCCACAAATGTGCGAAAGAAAACAATGAATAAAATTAAAGTTAATACCCATCTAAAGTCATATAGAAAATGATGTGTAAAAAAATTAAAGTAAATCATTGCTCCTAGAGGTATTGCAAAAATAGCTTTCGGCCAATGATACATTTGTAAATGCAATCTTCTCCACGCTTGGCATATGCAACTTGCGACACTCGCATACATAAAACCGCTGTAAAGCGGAACTCCGAAAACTTTTGAATACGCCTCTTCAGGATAACTCCATGAACCGAAATGTACTTTATATATTTCTAGTAAAAGGCCGATGAGGTGGAAGACAGTAATTACTTTTAGTTCATCTTTTGTTTCAAGACCTGTTTTGTACATAATCCACTGCATAAGAAGACATACGATGAGTATGAAATCATATCGGTACAGCCCTGGAATCGAAATGATTTTTGAAAGAGCAAGTGTTAAAAAAATAACGACAGGGAACAAACAGGATAATGCTTGTTCATAAGTAAAATAGAGTAATTGTTTTACATAAAACATGTTTTCACCTTCAGGATTATTATTTGAAAAATCAAAATAATAACTTAGTATACTACAAATTTGAAAATAAAACAGTACATCATTTTGCATGTATTTGGAAGTTTTAGAAGGGAATTGTAATAAGTATTTTGATAGTTTAACAAAGTAAAAAAATAGTTTGCTATTTAAAAAAAGTGGGGATATAATATCTAAATGAAAATGATAATTATTATCAATAATGATTATAAATAAAAAATAATTATAAAAAAGAACTGAATATAAAGGATGAAATGAAACATGTTACATAAGTCTACTGTACATGCTGGCAATAATCGCTGGATACATATTAAGTTCATATGTTTCATGAGCTTAACAATTATATGTTTAATTGGAGCTATATTTTTAGCCGTTGCATTTGGTGCAAAGGATATCCATTTGCAAACTGTGTGGGCAGCGGTTTTTGATTATAATCCGAAATTAACACAGCATCAAATTATTTATGAATTAAGGCTCCCAAGGGTAATTGGCGCAGCAGTTGTAGGAGCTGCTTTTGCAGTCGCTGGAGCTGTTATGCAAGGGGTAACACGAAATCCTTTAGCTGATGCAGGTGTACTTGGAATAAATGCAGGTGCGATGTTTGTAGTAGCACTTAGCTTTGCTTTTTTCCCGCATATGCCGTATTCCTATTTAATGATTGTCTCCTTTATTGGAGCAGTTTTAAGTACAGTACTCATTTTTATTATTGGATCAGCAACATCAGGCGGGCTAACGCCGATGAGGTTAACGATTGCAGGGGCAGTTATGGCCGCGCTTTTACATTCGTTAAGTTCAGGTGTCGCGATTTATTATGACTTAAGCCAAGATTTAGCGTTTTGGTATGCTGGTGGTGTTGCGGGAGTTAAGTGGGAACACTTGAAATTTTTAGTGCCTATTATTCTCATAACAATTGTTTTTGCGACAGCGCTAGGGCGATCTATTTCACTCATATCCATGGGGGATGATGTCGCTACAAATTTAGGTGTAAAAACGAACCGAACGAGAATACTCGGGATGATTATGGTAGTGATTCTAGCAGGTGTTTCTGTTTCAGCTGTTGGTTCCATTGGATTTGTAGGATTGGTCATCCCGCACATTGCTAGAAAATTAGTAGGTGTTAATTATCAACTTATTATTCCTATGTCAGCATTATTAGGAGCTATTTTATTAGTTTTAGCTGATTTAGGAGCAAGAACAGTAAATCCTCCTAAAGAACTTGCGATAGGAATTATGGTAGCTCTTGTTGGAGTTCCGTTCTTCCTCTATATAGCACGTAAAGTTGGGAGTGAGCTATAAGTGAAGAATCTTTTTAGCACGGATAAAAAGAAAGCTATTACTGTAACTACAATTTTCGGATGTATAAGTATTGCTATAGTTTTGATTAGCTTAAATACGGGAACGCTGAGCATCGCACCGCTCAAAGTAATTCAAACGCTTTTTGGCTATGGTGATTTTGAGAGTGCAACCGTGCTATACGATTATCGTATGCCAAGAATTATAATCACAATGTTAGCTGGTATTGGCCTTGGAGTTTCCGGTGCGATTTTGCAAGGATTATCTCGGAATGCTCTCGCAGATCCTGGTATTCTCGGATTACACTCCGGTGCATCTTTCGGGCTTATTGTATTTGTTACTTTCTTTCATTCTATTAACGAGAGTGCATCGATTTTAATACCGTTATTTACATTTGGCGGAGGAGTGTTAGCTGCATTTCTTATTGTTTTGCTTGCGAGTGATCGGTCGAAAGGTTTACTTCCCATTAGACTTATTCTTGTTGGTATTGCAGTTTCAGCTGGTTTTAGTGCACTTTCGTTATTTTTCTCGCTCAAGTTAAATGATGAGACGTATACATTCGCTTCTAGGTGGTTAGTTGGTAACGTGTGGGGAAGAGATTGGATTCATGTCCTAGCATTATTACCTTGGATTTTGATACTAACTCCGTACGCATGGCTGAAATCCAAAACGTTAAATGCACTGTCACTAGGTGATAGTGTAGCAGCAGGACTTGGTGTATCTGTTCAAAAAGAACGGTTACTGCTTTTAGCTACAGCGGTAGGATTGTCTTGTGCAAGTGTATCAATGGCAGGGGGAATTGGCTTTATCGGCTTAGTTTCTCCGCATATCGCAAGAAAGTTAGTAGGTAGTACATATCAACATTTCCTTCCGTTAACTGGCATAATTGGAATGATTATTTTAGTACTCGCGGATACGATAGGGCGATCTTTATTTGAGCCAAACTCTATTCCAGCTGGCGTAGTAGTAGCGGCTTTAGGTGCGCCATATTTTCTTTATTTACTTACAAAAACAAAATAAATACTTCAAAGAGGAGAACATATGAAAAAGAAACTTACTATTTTATTTAGCATTATGTTTATTTTAGTATTATCAGCATGTGGTCAAACGAAATCTAGTGAAGAGGCAACTAAAAAAACTGAAAAAAGTAATGATCCAAAAATTGCTTCTATGTCTATTCATTTAACGAATAACTTACTTGCATTAGGAATTACACCGGTAGGTTCTGTAATTGGTGGAGATTTAAAAGATTTCTTACCTCACGTGAAAGAACAATTGAAAGATACGAAGAAACTTGGCGTTGTAACAGATCCGAATATGGAAGCGTTACTTCAATTAAAGCCATCTGAAATTTATGTTGATGAAAAATATGCTGGTAAAGATTTAGCGAAATACGAAAAAATTGCAAAAACACATACTTTTAATTTAGATGAAGGTACGTGGAGAGATCATTTAAAAGAAGTAGGTAAACTTGTAAACCGTGAGAAAGAAGCAGATAAATATATTCAAGACTATGAAGAACAATCAAAACGAGTAAAAAGTTTAATAGATAAAGAGTTAGGTAATAACGAAAAAGTAATGGCAATTCGCGTTACTGCAAAAGAATTACGTGTATTTAGTACGAAAAGACCGATGGGACCAATTCTATTCCAAGACTTAGGATTACAACCTGCAAATGGTGTAGAGAAAATTGATGGAAACCGTCCTTTCGAAGTAATTTCACAAGAAGTATTACCTGACTTTGATGCGGATGCTATTTTCGTTGTCGTAAACAGAGACGATAAAGCGAAAGCAGCATTTAAACAACTGCAAGAAACACCAATTTGGAAAGACTTAAAAGCTGTTAAAGGTAAGCACGTATACATTATTAATGATCAACCATGGCTTGACTATTCTGCTTTAGGTAACAAAATGGCAATGGATGAAGCAGAGAAAATGTTTACGAAATAATACAGTTTTGCTATTAGGAAAGGCCCTCTAAATTTGGAGGGTCTTTTTATCGTTGTTATTGTTAGAATAAATGAAAAATTATACAATGAAGTTAATTCAATGCAAGGGAGATGTGCCAATGTCAGCGCTTATTGTAAGTATCCCGTTAATACAACAGTTCAAAGGACAAGGGGATAATAGGCCAGAATAATTGTCCCCGCTATTTTAAAAAAAGGGGAGTTTTAGATGACAATGAATCTTTTTCAAAATAAAACTATTAAATTATCAGCTATTAGAGCGACAGATGCTGAAGTAATGGCTGTGTGGCAAGAAGATAGTGAATATTTAAGAAATGTAGATACAGACTTAGCATTCCCGCAATCGTTACATGAAATAGCGAGTGATGGGCTATTAAAGGGACGGAGATCGAATAGTATTTCTTTCATGTTAAGAACAGTTCAAGATGATCGTTTAATTGGTTTTGTTGCAATTCACGGCATAGAGTGGAATAACAGAACAGGTCTATTAGCAATTGGTATAGGAGAGGAAAATGATAGAGGGAAGGGATATGGGAAAGAAGCGATACATATTATTCTAAAGTATGCGTTCTATGAAATGAATTTACACCGCGTCGGTCTCGATGTTATTTCTTATAATAAAGCAGCCATTGCGTTGTATAAAAAGATGGGTTTTCAGATGGAAGGGTGTATGAGAGAAGCAGTTCAGCGAGACGGAAAGTGTTTTGATCGTATGATTATGGGGATATTGCGGGATGAATGGATAGAGCTGCAGAACTAGCAAAAACATACAGAATAATTGTGTAGTGTAGAGTGAAAAGTTGTAATATTTGGGTAATTATGAGCGGAGGAGTGTACTAATGGAAGGTTTATCTTCATTAAGAGAGTGTTTATATCAGCTAGAGGAACGATTACTTAAACCAGGGGTTCGCACATCTCAAAAGGAGCTTAAAAAGATACTTGCCGCTGATTTTTTTGAGTTTGGGAGTTCTGGTAAAGTTTTATATAAAAATGAGGATATCGATAAAAGTGGAATTGGTGTGGTAAAAATGACTTTGAGTGATTTCGAAGTACATCCATTATCCAAAGATGTAGCATTAACTACTTATCGAATATTCAATGAAATAAATAATCAACACTCGTTACGTAGTTCGATATGGAAATTTAGAGAAGGAAGATGGCAAATGTATTTTCATCAAGGTACACCTGCTAAATTTTAGTGAAGCTTTTTGTATGAAAAAGAAACTATAAAGAATAGAATTGTTGAATATATTAGTCCTTTATATATATAAAGAACTAATGAAAGTTGTCTTTTTAAAATATCTAAATTTGTTCTTAACAGGGTCTTGTTAATAAAGGTACATTCCATATTATATATGTAGTATGCAGGAGATATAACGATAATTGGCGAAATTTTACAGTGAACTGATTGAATTTATAAGGAGTTATGCGAGATGAACTTAGAAAAAAGTAAGCCAGTAAATGAAGAGGTCGCTGAATTAAAAGAACTAATTAAAGAACTACACGGAAGTGTACATCAACTTCAAAGTGAAGTGCAGCAACTAAGGCACGAAAGACCAGTTGTTGAAGTGAGAAAAGGTGTTCAACTATCACCAACAATCATCGGACAAATTGGTGGTATGATTTTAGGTGGATTAGCAATTATAGGTATATTTTGGTGATGAAAAAAGGTTTGTAGCATAGTGCTGCAAACCTTTTTTATTTGACGACATAATTTCATGCAATACAACTTCTACATTAAATAACGTAAATAAATGTAAGCATGTGATAACAATAGCGCAATGATCGTTAAGGGGAAACCGATTTTTAAGAAGTCCATATAAGAGAACCCATGTCCTTCACGTTTTGCAATACCAGCAACGACTACGTTTGCTGATGCTCCAATTAATGTTCCGTTGCCTCCTAGGCAAGCTCCAAGTGATAACGCCCACCATAGTACTTCAATTTGCGGAGAATCGACAGATAGTCCGAGTCCTGTAGCTAAATCTTGAATAAGTGGAATCATCGTTGCGACAAATGGGATGTTATCAATTGTCGCAGATGCGATGCCAGATACCCATAAGATAAGTATAGCAGCGAAACCGATATCGCCATTTGTTACGTCGAGTACTTCTTTTGCAAGTGAAGAAATAAGTCCGATATCAATTAATCCGCCAACGAGAACGAATAGTCCAGCGAAGAAGAAAATTGTTACCCATTCAACGTGGGCAAATACATCTTCAATATCATGTTCTTTCACACCGATTAACATAAGAAGTGTAGCACCTGTCATCGCAATAACGGCAGCGTCTACATGAATAATAGAATGAAGTACAAAGCCTAAAATAGTTAGTCCTAAAATCGTAATGGATTTTAAAAGGAGGCTCTGATCTTTAATATAATCTTTTTCATTTAATGCCATTAGCTTTTCGATTTGCTCAGGTGTTGTTTTTAGTTTGTTGCGATACATGAAGTAAATAATGCCAAGTGTAACGATAGAAATAATGATTACGATTGGAGCTAAGTTTAGTAAAAAGGCATTAAAGTCTAAATGTTTATTAGCTGATCCAATCATAATGTTCGGCGGGTCACCAATTAATGTTGCTGTTCCGCCTATATTTGAAAATAGTACTTCTGAAATCAAATAAGGAACAGGATTTACTTTTAAAATACGTGTAATGGATAGTGTAACAGGTACGATTAATAATACGGTTGTTACGTTGTCCAAAAATGCAGAACCGACAGCGGTTAATAGGGATAGTAATAATAAAATGCGGATTGGTTTTCCGCCAGCTGTTTTTGCTGCTTTAATGGCTACAAATTCAAATACGCCTGATTGACTCGTAATATGTACGAGAATCATCATCCCAATTAAAAGGGTGATTGTTTCCCATTGAATATGTGATGTGAAAGCAGTATGTAAATCTACAATTCCAAAAATAATCATAATAGCAGCACCGAATAGTGCGATTACAGCACGATTCAATTTCTCAGAAATAATAAAACCGTACGTGACTAAAAATACGGCAATTGCAAAATAATATTGCCAATTTGCTACTTCATGTGCTGAATGTTCCAAACATGTCACCTTCTTTAAAGTATGTATTCAATTGTAAAAATGCATCCCTCTGCGTAATTTATATTGTAGCAAATTCAAAAAAGAAAGAAAACTATTTAACAAAGTGAAGGAAAAAACATCAATTCTACATATGATATAAAAAAATAAAAAAACACAGTGCAAATTATTAGGAAAAGTGAGCGTTGTCCTCTAATATAGAGATAGCAATTTACATTATTTTTGCGTAAAATGGTTTAAAGAGGTGAATTCCGATGGAAATAGTAAAAGATAGTTCTCTTATTCAAAATGAAATCGAACGTTTTGTAAATAAAGATGTATATATTCATTTAGAAACGACAAACGGAGCGTATGCGTCACACTTTAATGAAAAGATGATGACAGTAGGAGCATTCATTCGAAATGCAATTATTCGCTTTGAGCGTGGGAAAATAACTGGAACAAACCCATACCGAGTTGGTTTGAAAATGGATCATGGCTGGGTATATGCAGAAGGCATTACGCACTGGGAAGTAGACGATAAAGAGCGTTTATTACTAGCAGGGCATGATAACCAAGGCCGCTTAGCGGTAGCGCTTGAGCTAAGCTTAACGCCATTTAAGTAAGAAGGAGGGAAACTTATGGAGAGACATGTACTTGTTGTATTTCCGCATCCAGATGATGAAGCATTTGCTGCGGGAGGAACAATTCGCTTATTAACAGATCAAGGAGTACCTGTAACGTACGCATGTGGTACTCTTGGACAAATGGGACGTAACATGGGGAAAAACGTATTCGCTAACCGTGAAACGATTCCAAATATACGTGAAAAAGAATTAAAAGATGCATGTGAAGCGATGGGGATTCAAGATTTAAGAATGCTCGGTTTCCATGATAAAACGTTAGAATTTGAAGATGTTGATTTTGTTGCCGATAAAATCGAAGCGATTATTCAAGAAGTAAATCCATCTCGAATTATTACATTTTATCCAGAACACGGCGTACATCCGGATCATGATGCATTTGGCCGCGCTGTAGTTCGCGCTGTATCACGTATGCCAAAAGAAGAACGTCCAGCCATTCATGCGGTTGCGATTACAAGAAATCGCGAAGCAGTACTCGGTGAACCGGATGTTGTAAATAATATTAGTGAAGTATTTGAACATAAATTAGCTGCACTAGGCGCGCATCGTTCACAAACGGAAGCGATGCTAGAAGAAACGCATGCAAAAATAAAAAACAAAGACGCAGCAACATTAAAATGGCTGCAACTTGAACAGTTTTGGACTTATAAATGGGAGTAGGCTAGAAGGGTACCTTCTAGTAGCTCTTACATAGAAAAAGCGCCGTCACTTGTGATGGCGCTTTTTCTATTAAAGACTATATATTTCTTAGAGCCGTACTTCAAATTTTAAAATTAGCGTGCAGTATAGCCTCCATCAACAAGAAGTGTTGTACCATTAACAAAGCTAGCATCATCACTTGCTAAAAATAAGACAGATTTGGCTATTTCTTTTGGTGTTCCAAGTCTGCCTTGTGGATGAAGTGAAGCTAAATATTCTTTCTGTTGAGGATTAACACTACCAAGTAAAGGGGTGTCAATATAGCCAGGGCACACCGCATTAATACGTATTCCATATTTAGCGTAGGCAGTACATAAATTTTGAGTTAATAGTTTCACACCACCTTTTGCAGAGGAGTATGCTGTTGGGGTAGGTAATGAAACAAAACTATGAATCGAACCAGCGTTAACGATGACACCGCCTGTACCTTGTTTAAGAAATTGTTCAATCGAATATTTATCAGAAAGGAATACCCCAGACAAGTTAATATCAATGGTTCTTTTCCATTTTTCATAGGACAGTTCGTTTGCCGGTGCATCATCAGCAACGCCGGCATTGGCATACATAATATCTAATTTACCGTATTTACTTACTGTCTCATGGATTAGCTGTTTAATATCTGCTTCTTTTGTTACATCAGTTTTAATAAATAATGTATTATATCCATGTGCATTCAATTCATCTGATAGGCCTTTTCCACGTTCAGAAAAGTCAGCAATAACTACTTTTGCACCTTCTTCAATAAAAAGGCGAACAGTGGATTCACCAATTCCACTTGCACCACCAGTTATGATTGCTACTTTGTCTTTTAATTTCATATAAACCTCTCCATTCATCAATGAATTTAAGTCAAATTTTTTAGTCTGGTTATATCACTATTAACCTTAAATAATAAGTAGATAGAAGAAAAAACTAGAGTTTACTTAATTGTGAGAGTACTAATTTTTTTCTTTATTTACTTTCTTTCTTTTTTGCACTTAATCCTTTTAGAAATGATATTTAGTAATAGTGTATGAGAAGCGTATATTTTGAATTATTTAATAGATTGATATATATTCATATTGATTAAATGATTTTAGTTTGTTAAAAATGGGGAAATCGATATGAAGATTAAATTTGCTGTAATAAAAGATGAAAATTTTGATTTTAGTCTATTAGAAACAAAATTATTGAAAACCTTTAAAGAAGTGGATAGTAAAGCTGATATTGTAAAAGTTGAGGATGAAATTTTTGAAAACAATGCTATTCAAACACATTTAGTGGAAATCAGCATTAATGTTCATGGGAAAAATATCGGATATAGATCTGCTTCAGCTAGTATATTTCTTGTACTAGAGAGTTTATCAATACAGCTAGTGCATATTAATATTAGTACACATTAAGTAGCTAAAAAAGATGATTTTTAAGAAGAGAATACTGACTATATTGAGTTTTAAATGTGAGAATGGTGATTTAACTAATAGTAATTATCGTAGGTGCTACCGCATGTTGGATTGCATCTTGTTTGTTGTTAAAAAAATAAAAAAGGCTTTAAATATGCTACAGGTCTTTATGAAACGGCATATAAAGAGTACTTAGAATACATTATTAAAGTGGAATAATGAGATTTCTTTTTATACCACATATTATCTAAACGAATACTTATATATAGGAGAATGGAAACGTGTAAGTAATTCAATTAGATTGTACAAATAATTTGGTGTGCGGATATACGGAATGTATTCACAGGTAAGAGGGTTGTCTCATAATATATATATAGTTTTTTCTATTGAGATGAACAGATGGTGTGAATATATGGAAGATGTTTACGCTAAAATTGACAGTCTCAAGGCGGAGCAAAAAGAAATTATGAGAGACATTCGTAATTTAGAAACGCGTACCACTATTAATGAGAAAGACATAGCAACAATCAATAAGCAATTGGAAAAAATAAGTACAAACATAACTTGGATTTTGCGAATTATTATAAGTGCAATGGTAATGTCAGTTTTGGGGTTGATATTAAAAGGGATGATTTAATCTTGTGAAATAGGACGATATAAAAGAAAGAGGGGAGCTTCCCCTTTCTTTTATGTAAATGAGAAGCTATAAATTTTCCGTTTCTTTTTTATCTGCATACTTTTCCTCTAAGGCAATTAATAGAGGAATTGATATAGTTACAAGAATGATTAAAGTGGTTATAAAAGATTTAGAAAGAGAAAAAGAACCTTCGATTAAAGGCGATAAAAACTTGAATGAAAGTATACTTGTTATTAAGGAAACTACTAAAAAGCTAAAAAGAGACACATTTTTATTTTTGATAGATGTTTCTATAAAATCTTTAAGACAGCTTATGACGACAAATATAGTTAATATAATAAGAGAAATAAAATAATGTGTTAAATTTGTCATACTAATAGTAGGATTGTCTATTATGTAAGCAAGTAACTTAGATACTAACATACCTCCAAATAATAAAATAATAAAAGCAAGTAATCCTTCCGATGTATAAGTGCTGAAATTATCTTTCTTGTTAAAGAGTTTATAATTCAGAGTAGATTGGCTTATTTGAATTAGGAATAGGGTAATAATCCACACATAATAGACAATTGGTAATTCTCCTGAGAATAGAGCAATCAGGAAATTTATTACTGTCTTTAAAATTTCAATCATTACGAAAGGCCTCCTGTTTGTAAGTTTCACGACATTAAAATATGCTAGTCTATCGTTTAATAATTAGAACTGTAAGTTCAAACTATTCCTAATTATTCCATAAAAAGGTGGTAGCATCAAGTTATCTTTTTAACAAATACTCTAAGGCCCAACACTAGAAAAAGAAACGCAATATGTAATATAATTGAAAAAGTATATTTAAAAAATCAATGTTAATATTACCCTCCTATAAGTATTAACATGCGTAATTGAGGTGTTTTCTTTGTTGTTTTATGATCGAATTTCTATAATGGCCCCTCCTGTTCCATAGCTAAGGAAAGTCTATTCATTTCTGAGATTTTCAAAGTTATAGGAGGGTATTAAAAGTGAAAAAAGTCTCAGTACCATCACTTTGGTTAATGATCATTCTGGTGGCATTTCCGCAAATTAGTGAAACAATTTACACACCGTCTTTACCGGATATTTCAAAGGCGTTGCACGTAAGTAATAATGAGGTACAGTTAACGCTTAGTGTTTATTTTGCTGGATTTGCTTTAGGTGTATTTTTTATTGGATGGTTATCAGATATAATTGGTCGTCGCCCAGCAATGTTATTTGGAATTGTTGTATATGGCGCTGGAAGTTTCTTATGCTATATTGCAAATTCTATTGAATTTTTATTGTTTAGTCGTTTTATTCAAGCATTTGGAGCAAGTGCTGGTTCAGTTGTGACACAAACGATTCTTCGTGAAAGTGTAGAGGGGCATAAACGTCATGTTATGTTTGCTCAAATCTCGGCAGTCATTGCTTTTACACCAGCGATAGGACCGTTAATTGGGGGCTTTCTTGATCAAATGTTTGGATTTAAAATCGTATTTTTAAGTTTAGTAGTTATGAGTATCGGGATTTTTCTGTATACGTTTGTTTCTCTTCCCGAAACAAAGGCGGACTCCGTAACGAATAAAATAAATGTGTTTTCAGTCTTGAAGAGGTTAATTACAAATCCGAAAGTAGTAACGTATGGATTATTAATTGGAGGAGCGAATGGTGTTTTATTTAGCTACTATGCAGAAGCGCCGTTTATCTTTATTGAATACTTTCAGTTATCGCCTAGTATGTACGGATTTCTAGGAATTGTTGTTGCTTCCGCTTCTATTATTGGAGCGAAAGTTTCAAAGCGGTTACTTGCTACTTATAAACCAGAGAAAATTATATATATCGGTTGTCTTGTAATGACAGGAGGAGCTATCTTCTTAACTGTTATTAATTCATTTGGATCAAATCCAAACATAATATATATGATTGGATTTTTAGTAGCGATGTTTATATTGCTATTAGGAATTGGGGTAGCATTGCCTAACTGTTTAAGTTTAGCATTAGTAGATTTTCAAGATGTCATTGGTACAGCTGGAGCATTGTTTAGCTTAGGCTACTATGTAATTGTAACGATGACAATTTGGGGAATGAGTCAGCTTCATACGGGCTCGTTAATGGTGATGCCGCTTTATTTTCTGGCTATAGTAGTTATCATGATGGTATTTACTAAAGTGTTTATTTTAGGTAAACAAACTTCAAAAATGATTTAAATATGAAATTGTAAAAGAGTCTCATTTTTTAATGAGACTCTTTTATATTTTATGAACATAACTATAGGTATGAATATGTAATTAATATTAAAATATAACAAAGTTGTATAGTTATAGTTATTGGGGAGGGTGAAGATATGTTAATGAATTTAGCATGCGCTCTACTAATCATTTCCGGACTTACAGTAGTTATACGAAAAACTTTCATTGTAAACCACTATCTTTGTAATTTAATGGCATTCTTTTGCGCTTATATGACAACATCTTCCTACGTATTAGAGAAACTTTCGTTAACAAAAACCATATTGATACTATGTTTGTTGCTGATAACTTTTATTCTTATATACTCACATTTCGAGATTAGAGGGCTCGCTTTTAATGATTATACGGTATTTAATCTACCTTCTAGCCGAGTGAATATATTAGTGAAAGACGGGTTAACCGAAGCGAACATAGAATTTACATTGGATAAAAATAATATATATTTATCAGAATCTCCTGTTAAAATTCGAATATTGAATAGACCATTACATACAACTAATATTTTATTTAGAAAATGCCCAGAGGATATAAAGACAAAAATTAAAGGTATTATTAAGGAAAAGATAAAAGCTGAGGAGAAGAGTTTTCCTCTTTCCGGTGTATTGTTGATTGTTTTAAGTGCGGTTATATTTTTCTTAAAGTAGGAGATGGGAAAGAGAATTTTCAGCTGTGATAATGGGATAATTAAGAAAAGTAGAAGTTAGTGACTTTGTAGTTCTACTAATATATTAAATTTCTGCGTGATACGTTAATCGCATGTGTAAGCAATTACAGTACAAACTATAAAGAGTGAAGTATATACAGTATGAAACCGAGGCGGATATTTTCTCCTCGGTTATTTATATTGTAATAACATTCATACCGGAATCATATTGAATAGATGTATTTTATTGTTAATTTAGTTAAAAATTAATCAAACTAATATATAATAATTTACCGAAAAAATAATTGAACTTTTCAGATAAATGAATTAATATGAAGTGAGCAATTTTAAATTTTATAGAAAATAGGAAGATGAGGGGTTTTGGAAATTTTATAAGAGGCAAAATGAGATTTTAGGATAGCTTTAAAGTTAGTCTAAAATGACGTTTGTTTCATCATTTTCAGGGCCAAACAGGAATTAGGGTACACCATCTTACTTTAAATGCGGCTATGAATCATCTAAGAGGGGGAAATGAAGTGGCAAACAAAGAATTGAAACGAGGTTTAGAAGCACGTCATATTCAAATGATTGCTTTAGGCGGAACAATTGGTGTTGGTTTGTTTATGGGGTCAGCCAGCACGATTAAATGGACAGGTCCGTCAGTAATGCTTGCATATGCAATCGCAGGTGTTTTCATCTTCTTCATTATGCGTGCCATGGGAGAAATGTTGTATATGGAGCCAAGCACAGGTTCATTTGCGACATTTGGTCACAAATATATTCATCCGTTAGCTGGTTATATGACAGCGTGGAGTAACTGGTTCCAGTGGGTTATTGTTGGGATGTCAGAGATTATCGCAGTTGGAGCGTATATGAAATATTGGTTCCCGGATTTACCGGCTTGGATACCTGGTATTATCGCGATGGTTATTCTTGGTGCGGCTAACTTAATTTCGGTTAAGTCATTTGGTGAATTTGAATTTTGGTTTGCGATGATTAAAATCGTTACGATTTTATTAATGATTATTGCCGGATTCGGCCTCATTTTCTTCGGAATTGGGAATGGAGGAGAAGCAATCGGCATATCTAATCTTTGGGCAAACGGCGGTTTCTTCACAGGTGGTTTTTCAGGATTCTTCTTTGCATTATCACTTGTAGTTGGGGCGTATCAAGGTGTGGAATTAATCGGGATTACTGCTGGTGAAGCGAAAGATCCGAAGAAGACACTTACTAGAGCAATTCAAAGTACAATTTGGCGTATTTTAATTTTCTATATTGGTGCTATTTTCGTTATTGTAACTGTTTATCCTTGGGATCAATTAAGTTCAATTGGTAGTCCGTTCGTAGCAACTTTTGCGAAAGTTGGTATTACGGCAGCTGCGGGACTTATTAACTTCGTTGTTATTACAGCCGCAATGTCTGGTTGTAACAGTGGTATTTATAGTGCTGGACGTATGCTTTATACACTAGGTGTAAATGGACAAGCACCGAAATACTTTACGAAGATCTCGAATAACGGTGTACCTTTATTCGGTACAGTTGGTGTAATTGTCGGTTTAGCGGTTGGTGTTGTTTTAAGTTATATTGCACCGAAAAACTTATTCGTATATGTATATAGTGCGAGTGTACTTCCAGGTATGGTGCCATGGTTTGTCATTTTAATTAGTCAAATTCGTTTTAGAAAAGAAAAGGGAGCAGAGATGAAAGATCATCCATTCAAAATGCCATTTGCTCCTGTTACAAACTATTTAACAATTGCCTTTTTAATTATGGTATTAATCGGAATGTGGTTTAACGATGATACACGTATTTCACTAATTGTAGGTATTGTTTTCTTAGCTATCGTAACAATTAGTTTCTATGCTTTCGGAATAGGGAAGCGAGCTCCGTTAGACGTTCAAAATAATCAAGAGATTTCAAGTAAATAAAGGTAATAAAAAAGTCCGATTTCTTATTTAGAAATCGGACTTTTTGTTATTAAAATTTCTCTAATACAATCTTCCCAATTGTACGTCCACTCTCAAGCAATGCATGTGCTCTTTTAAGGTTTTCTGCATTTATTGGTGTTAACGTGTCGTTTAAAGTTGTATGAAGGATACCTTCATCTAATAGCTCACTCACTTTATTTAATAGTTCGTGCTGCGTACTCATATCACCAGTTTCATACATCGCTTTTGTGAACATAAACTCCCAAACGAATGTAGCACTTTTACTTTTCAAAATCCCCATTTCAAGAGGGTGCTCATTTTCTACGATAGAGCAAATTTTTCCTTGTGGTTTAATGAGGTCACATATTGCTTGCCAATGTTGATCTGTATTGTTTAAGCAGAAAATATAATCTACATCTTTTAGCCCAAACTCTAATATTTGATCTTTTAAAGGTTGGTGATGGTTAACGATATAATCGGCACCGAATTTTTCGACCCAGTGTATCGTTTCATTGCGGGATGCAGTTGTGATTACATTCAGTCCAGCCCATTTTGCTAATTGAATAGCAATCGAGCCAACACCACCAGCTCCGCCAATAATTAAAATGTTTTTGAATGTATTTGTATCTTTCTTATTATAATCAATTCCTAAACGCTCGAATAAACCTTCCCATGCTGTAATAGCTGTTAAAGGAAGTGCTGCAGATTCAGCATCACTTAACGTTTTTGGTTTTTTACCAACAATTCTTTCATCAACTAAATGGTATTCACTGTATGTACCTTGCCTTGTAATGCTTCCAGCGTAAAACACTTCATCGCCTTCTTTAAATAACGTACAACCATCGCCAGTTTGCACGACAACACCGCTAGCATCCCAGCCGAGTATTTTTGCTATATCTTCTTTTTTATCTTTCGGAGATCGAACTTTTGTATCAACTGGATTAACGGAAATAGCGTTAATTTTAACAAGTATATCTCTTCCTGTGGCAACAGGTCTTTCAACTTCAATATCAATTAAACTGTTTTCTTCTTCAATAGGTAAGTATTCATGTAAACCAATTGCTTTCATTTTTATTCCCTCCATTAAAGTAAGAGTTTTTCTCTTTTATTATAGTAGGTAAAGTGTCATTATGTAAAAAGTTGAGTCCTTTCCATTTTCTAAAAGGCCTGTTTCAGCCGCATTTAGTACTTTGTAACTGGAGAGGACCAGCCATCGTTTTGATTTTATAAGCGTCGGATGAAAGGTATACTTATTTTTCCAGTGTACCTTGCAATGAACAATACCGAGTGTTATATTATACTTGTAGTTACTTATTATAAAACAGTACTAAATAATAAACAGTAGTAGATGTCAATTAGAATAGGGTGAATGAATATTGAATGTACAATTTAAAAAAGGAGTTTTAGAACTTTGTGTTCTTGTCTTACTTGATCAGCAAGACCGTTATGGGTATGAATTAGTTCGAAGTATTTCCAATCAAATTGAAATATCAGAAGGGTCTGTTTATCCTCTACTTCGTAGATTAACTAAAGAAGAATATTTTACAACGTATTTACAGGAGTCTTCAGAAGGGCCTTCAAGGAAGTATTATACACTGACGGATAAAGGTAGAACGTATTTGTACCAACTTTTGGAGGAATGGAATGAGTTCTCACAAGGTGTCAATCAATTAATAAAAGAAGGTGTACGTAATGACGAAAAATAAATTTTTACAACAATTAAATGCATCTCTAAAAAGATTATCTGAAAAAGAGCGTGCAGATATTTTAAAAGATTATGAAGAACATTTTACTTTCGGATTAGAGGAAGGGAAAAGTGAAGAAGAAATTGTAGCTTCATTAGGTTCTCCAGCTCAAATCGCCAAAGAGTTATTAGCAGATTATCATACTGAGAAAGTAACAACAAGTGCAACAACAGGAAATGTTTTTCGGGCAATTTGGGCAGTAATTGGATTAGGTTTTTTCAATTTGTTAATCGTACTTGGACCTGCAATTACATTAGCGGCATTGATTTTTTCAGGATGGGTTCTAGGTATCTCATTTTTAGGTGCACCATTACTTGTTTTAGTTGATACTATTATACATCCAAATACATTCTTGTTATTTAATCTTTTCGTTTGTTTAGCACTTTGTGGACTTGGATATTTCATTGTTATTGCTATGTTATTTTTGACGAAGCTAGCAAAGAATGGATTTGTTCGTTATTTAAAGTTCAATATAGCACTAGTAAAAGGTGGTTTGAAGCATGATAAATAAAAAAAGTCTTTCAATTATTGCAGGTATTATTTTCATTATTGGTATTATCGGAAGTTTATTCACTTATCGTTCAATTGCTGCAGTACCAATTTCAGAAGAAAAGGTCATTAATAATAATGTGTCAAGCGTCATTATCGATACGAATAACGTTCGTGTTAACATCAATCCTACAACAGATAGTAACATTAAAGTAAAATTAGATGGCGAAGTTAATCCTAACATAAAAAGAACATTAGCTACGGATGAGAAAGATTCGACGCTTCTTATTTCTTACAAAGAAAAACAACAGAGCTGGTTCAATTTTAATATTTCTGAAGTATTGGCGCCATTAACATTAAATGTGTATCTACCCGAAAAACAATATGATTCATTAAAAGTTTCTAATAGTAATGGTTTCGTTTCTATAAAAAAATTAAACACAACGCATTTGAATGCAAATACAAACAATGGACGTGTTGAATTAAGAGAAATCAATTCGCCAAAAATTATCGCGGAAACAAACAATGGAATTATGGATTTCAAAGATATATTGGCACAAAATATTCATGTGAAATCGAGCAACGGACGAATAATGCTAGACCATGTTGAAGGTGAAATAGAGGGGCAAACTAAAAATGGAAGTCTTACTCTGAAAACGAATGAACTGGATCGAAATCTCAATTTTACGGCTCACAATGGAAAAATTAATATTGAAACCGAAAAAGAACCAACTAATGTGCAATTTAATGTTTCTGTCGGCAATGGCAACGCGAATATCCTGGATAAATATAACGGGAATACGGTTATTGGAAAGGGAGAAAATGTAATTAAATTAAACACACATAACGGAAATATTACAGTAAAAAAACAATAGCATATTATCTTTTATAAACTCAGCTCGCCACACATAAAGAGCAATAATAAATAAGAAAAATAACCGACTCCTTTTCTCAACATGTAGGTAGTCGGTTATTTTATATGTAACATTCGTTTAAGTGTGTATCCTTTCCATTCGTATACTAGCGTTTGTTTCTGTATTGCTTAAAGTACTTTCTTACTTCGAACTTTATTTCAGAATACAAACAGTTGTTTTATTACTCTCGATTTTTAGGAGGTAACGAATAGTAATTAACGATGTAAGGAGAATTTGTGAATGACTCAAAAATAATAGCTGAAACAATGAAAAGTGAGAAGGAGTTTATTTCTAACAAGAGGAATTCTTTACTGTATTGTTTTATTCAAAACTAAATGTAAAGGTGGATACATAATGACGGTAAAGAAGCTTTATTTCGTACCAGCTGGTCGTTGTATGTTAGATCATTCCTCTGTTAATAGTACGCTCACACCGGGGGATTTATTGAACTTACCTGTATGGTGCTATTTGTTGGAGACAGAAGAGGGGCCTATTTTAGTAGATACAGGTATGCCAGAAAGTGCGGTTAATAACGAAGATCTTTTTAACGGTACATTTGTTCAAGGACATATTTTACCGAAAATGACTGAAGAAGATAGAATCATAAATATTTTAAAACGCGTTGGATATGAACCGGAAGACCTTCTTTATATTATTAGTTCCCACTTGCATTTTGATCATGCAGGAGGAAATGGTGCTTTTACAAATACACCGATTATTGTGCAGCGTGCTGAATATGAGGCGGCACAATATAGTGAAGAATATATGAAAGAATGTATATTGCCGAATTTGAAATACAAGATCATTGAAGGGGATTATGAAGTTGTACCAGGAGTTCAATTATTGTATACACCAGGACATACTCCGGGGCATCAGTCGCTATTAATTGAGACAGAAAAATCCGGTCCTGTGTTATTAACGATTGATGCATCTTATACGAAAGAAAATTTTGAAGATGAAGTGCCGTTCGCTGGATTTGATTCGGAATTAGCTTTATCTTCAATTAAACGTTTAAAAGAAGTTGTTAGGAAAGAGAACCCAATTGTTTTCTTTGGACATGATATAGAGCAGGAAAAGAGTTGTAAAGTGTTCCCTGAATATATATAAATAGAAAAGTCATGGGCCAAGTAGCTCATGACTTTTTCTATTAAATAACCTTTTTAAATAAGTTATATACTTTTTTTGAATTACCTTCATTTAATTGATAATAAGTAAGGTCTACGTCATCAGGAGTGTTTTGATGGGCAATCATAACTTCACTACTGTTGTTATCTACTATCCAAATTAAATATTGTTTATAAGTTCCATCTTGGAAAGTAATCCACATGTTACAATCTACTAAATCAGAACCTTCTTCATCTAGTGTTAAATCGCCTTTTTTTGCTGTATCCATACTGTTAATGAATGTTTTTAATTCATCTGTTTTTGTAAGGAAGATAGATTTTTTTGTCTTAAGCGACTCTACATGTATATCTTTTATTTCCTGTTTTCCTAAAAAAACAGGAGGTGCATTTGGGTCTCTTTGAGTTGAAATAATAGTAGCTTTTTTCTTTGGTTTACTTGCTGTATAGAGATCTTGAATAGATTTTCCAGAGTTTAAAAACCATACGGTTCCAAAAATAATCAATGCGCTACCTAGCAGTAAAATGATTTTCTTAATAGAATATTCTCCTCTCTATTACTTCATGTGAAGAGCTTTTCTACTAATATATGATAGGTAAGCGTAAAGTATTATAGTTGAACGTGATTATGCTTCACGGTTTTTATAGGGCGATCAATGAGTAAATTGTAAGTGAGCCCTGTTAATACGAGAATTCCACCGATAATTTTTCCGGTTGATAGTTCGTGTGACAGGAAGAAATCGATGATAGTCCCCGTAAACAATTGTCCGATAAAGATGAGTAACGTTAAATAAAATGCTGATATTTTAGGAGTAATATAGTTTGATAATGAGATGACGATAACGCCTACTAATCCGCCTAAGTATACAGCGATAGGTATGGATTGTAACGTATGACTAGAAATATATAACGAATCTGAACTGAAAATTAAAAATAACATGGAGAAAAATAATCCAGTAATATAATTGAAAAATGTGCCTTCCCAATTTCCAATTTCCTTTGCTAAATTCGCGTTAATAATTCTAGCAACAACGATAGAAACACCAGCTAAAATAGCGATACAAATATATAACATTTTCTTACCTCCATTAATAAATTGTCATGACTATAATTCCAGAAGAGATGAATACTAATCCAATTAATTTTTTCTTATCAAACTTCGAAACTTTCATTCCTAATAAACCGAAATGATCAATAACTATGGAAGCGATGGATTGACCAAGTAAGCTTAATGCAATCGTAATAGAGGCACCAAGAGCAGAGAAACTTATATTATTAAAAAGAACAGTGAATACTCCAATTGCTCCAGCGCTATATAAAAAAAGTGGAATACCTTTATCAAAATGGAGTTTATTTTTGTTAAGGATTAAAACGAAAATAACTGCAATTAAACCGACAAGGTGAATGACAACGCTCGCTGTGTACTTGCCAATTAACTCAGATAATATCCCATTCAATGGGAGCATAATGGCAATAAGCACACCAATAAAGACAGAAAGAAAGTTATACAATGTAATATCCCCTTTTTATATTTCATATTTGTAATGACTGTATCATGCTGAAATTGTGTATTACTATGACATATGTCATAGTGAAAGAAGAAAATTTTGTTTACAATTGGGATGAGTTGTAAAGGTGGGGGACTATGAAGAAAGTATGTAATTCTAATAAATTAGCAGAGTATATGAAACAAAATAATATTGATTCATTTTTTAGTAGTGATATGAAACCATATATGGAACTTATATTTTTTAAAAAGAATGAGTTCATTTGCAGAGAAAACGAAGAGATAGATTATTTATATTTCTTTGTTGAAGGAAAAGCGAAAGCGTTTAACACATTAAGTAACGGGAAATCGGTATTATTATGTTTTTATGATAGTTTGCAGTTACTAGGAGATGTGGAGTTAATTCATTCTCAAAAGACTGCTTCAAACGTACAAGTGATGGCAGATTCGTATTGTGTTGGGCTACCTTTAGGGAAAGTGAGAAACCAATTATTTCATGATGCGAAATTTTTGAGATGTATTTGCGGTTCTTTAGCCCATAAATTAAATCGACTTTCAAAAAATAGTACAATTAATTTACTGTATCCACTTGAAAATCGACTTGCGAGTTACATGTTAGCAGCAGGGGAACGCGCTGTTCAGCACGGGAATCGAATTGTGTTTAGTGGGAATTTAACGGAAATAGCTGAATTGTTAGGGACGAGTTATCGGCATTTATTACGTACATTAAATGTGTTTTGTGATAAAGAAATTATAAAGAAAAGCAATGGTTGTTTTGAAGTGATGAATGTAGATGTTTTGCGGGAATTGGCGGCGGATGTTTATAAATAGGAGGGGATTATAAATGATTACACCTATATTTAGAATTTTTGATATTGAAAAGGCTCAGTTATTTTACTTTAATTTTTTAGGATTTAAACTGGATTGGGAACATCGGTATGAGGAAAATATGCCATTATATATGCAAATTTCGTTAAATGATACTGTAATACATTTATCTGAACATCATGGGGATGCTTCACCAGGCGGTGCAATTCGTGTGAAAATAGAGGATTTAAAAAGTTATTATGCTATTTTATCAAGTAAAGATTATGCGTATTCAAAACCTGATATAGAGAGAACACCTTGGGATACAATTGAATTAACTGTGATTGATCCGTTCTCAAATAGAATAACATTTTATGAGGAAAGGGTTTAGAAATTGAGGTGTTATAAATAATTTATCAAAGTAGGGGTTACAATGAAGAGAAAAATAGCGATGATTTCAGATATTCATGGGAATAGTCACGCTTTAAAGGCGGTATTAAAAGATATTCGAAATGATAATAAATTTAGGTGGTAGTGTGTATGGGCCGTTAGATCCTTTGGGGACAATTGAAATATTAATGAGTAACGAGATGATACATATTAAGGGGAGTTTACTTTATAGTGAACTGCTCTTTTTTATTTTGGATAGATATTGAATTATAAAAAAATAAAATGTTATGATTATGGAAACGTATGAACAAATGAACATGTATTCATGTGTTTGTGAGAAGGAGGAATTGGAATGAAAGATATAATTATCGTTGGAGCTGGTCAAGCTGGATTAACAATGGGATACTACTTGAAGCAGGAAGGATATAGTTTCTTATTACTTGAGGCGGGAAACCGAATTGGCGATTCTTGGAGAGACCGCTATGATTCTTTGCAGCTCTTCACACCAAGGGAATATAGTAGTTTACCAGGTATGATATTAAAAGGAGAAGGGAGTGGATTTCCATGTAAAGATGAAATTGCAATTTATTTAGAAGAATATGCAAGGTATTTTCAATTGCCGGTACAATTACAGACTCAAGTTTTAAAAATAAGAAAAGAGAAAGAAATATTTGAATTACACACTCCTACAGAAATTTTACAATCGAAAAAAGTTATTATCGCATCAGGTAGTTTTCAGCAACCATTCATCCCCTCATTTTCACAACATCTTTCATCACATATTTTTCAAATACATTCATCACAATATAAATCACCATTACAAATTCCAAAGGGAAAAGTACTTGTAGTAGGTGGTGGGAATTCAGGCATGCAAATAGCAGTAGAACTTGCAAAAACTCATGAAGTTACAATGGCTATAAGTCATCCGTTAACCTTTTTACCGTTATATCTTTTTAGAAAAAGCATTTTTAATTGGTTAGAAAAAATGGGTTTATTGTATGCCGAAATACATACAAAGAGAGGAAGGTGGTTTCAGAAGCGAAAGGATCCCATTTTTGGTTTTGAAGGTAAGGAACTTATTCGTAGTGGAGCAATAAAACTACAGGGAAAAGTGGTAAGTGCATCAGGAAATAATATTATGTTTCAGAATGGTGGCACGTATAGTGCACAAAGTATTATATGGTCAACTGGTTTTGTTCAAGATTATAAATGGATTGAAATAGAAAAGGCAGTGAATATGAATGGATTTCCTAATCATACAAAGGGAATGAGTCCAGTAAGAGGATTGTATTATATTGGGCTGCCGTGGCAATCTCAAAGGGGTTCTGCGCTTATTTGTGGTGTAGGAAAGGATGCGGTGTATTTGCTTTCTGAAATCAAAAAATAGATCAGTAGCAACAGCTACTGATCATCCATATGTACATGAATTAGGAGAGGTCAAACATTTCAAACGTTTATTAGCTTTAGTATAATAGATTTTCATGAAATAAAAAACTGAAAATTATAATTTTTTGTTGAGAAAGTTTTTTGTATCGAAATATATAAAAAAACGGGGATTTCTATTGAAAGAAAATATGATATTTATATTTTAGTAAATTATGATATAGTCTATATAAGATTATTTTCCTTAAATTAGGTTTTTTGTATAGTAATTACATTCGCAGTTGGAAAGGGGAAAAAATTGTGAAGTTTGATGATCAACGTCTACTAGGGATACGATTAGGTTCTGTACTCATAACAGAAGAAAATCAATATTTAGTAATTAAGAAGAAAGATCATTATGCACTATTAAACATACATAATTTAGAATGCACACATGTCGAAGTGCAGTTAGAGCATATTGAAGAACTGCTGCATGAAGATTTCCAAGAAAGTATAACGGAAATTATCGCACCAGAACATATTAAAATTGTGGTGAAAAATGTTATATAAAGAAAGAAGCTGGGAGAATCAGCTTCTTTCTTTGTTTTATTTCGTTAATTATAAGGATAACATTTTTAAAATCTCACCAATAATCCCATCCTTTTGATGAACACCTAAATCCGAGTTCGTCATAATAACAGCGCCATTACCTCGGTGTGGATTACATACCATCATACATTGAAATCCAACACCCCAGCCAAGTGAATGAATTTGTAAGTCTTCATTAGAATACTCTAGAAAAACACCTAACCCAGTCCATTTGGTGCATCCTTGAGGAGAAATCATATCTTGTACTGTTTTTTGAGAAAGTTCCAGTTTGCTATTTCCCTGTAAGGACTGAATGATTTCAATAATTAAAGTTGATAAGTCAGTTGGTGTTGTCCAAATGCCTGAAGCAGCTGCGAATGGATAAAATGGATACTTCTCATTTGTAATGGCGCCATCTTTATTATGTCCACAAGCAAATGTATCTAATTTATTTATATCTTCAGTAGGGAATACCGTACTATTCTTCAGTTGAAGTGGTTGAAAGATATATTCTTCAAGTAAAAGGTTGAATGGTTTTCCAGTTATATTTTCAAGTAGTAGTTCGATAATACAAAAGTTTGTGTCAGAGTAGTGAAATTCGCTTTCTGGTTTATAAGTTACCTCTATAGGTACGGGGCAATATAGTGTTTTACCGGCAAGGACCTCATCCATTTTAGGTAGACCTTGTACAAGTGTATAATGTTCAAAACTATTAGGAGGATCAATCATCCCAGATTGGTGACTTAATAAGTTTCGCAGCGTGACTTTTTTCTGTGAAGTAAATAGATTGGTAGGGATGTTCCAAGATGTGAGTCTATCATTTACGTCTTCATCTAAATGTACGATTCCTTGATCTGATAACGTTAGTACGAGCATTGAAGTGATGAATTTGCTAATAGAACAAGAATTGAATATGGAATCCGTAGTGACAGTTCTAGTTGTTCCAGATTCAAGTGTTCCGAAAGCAGTAGCTTCATCAAGTTTACCGTCACGTATAATGGCAAAGCTTAACCCTGAAACAGAATATTGGTTCATTTTCTCATATATATTGTTACTTTTTAAGTTCATAGTGACTCCTTTCTTTTAAAAACAGAATATTAAATTTATTATACAGTAGTAAATAGAGAGAAAAGGAAAACACTTCATCTTTTATCGATGAAGTGTTTTCATAGTTTAAGTTAATTCGAAGTAAATGCTTTAAAAAATTTATCTCTGTACATGTACATAAGCCATGAGGCTGTTATAAAGGAAATAAAGATTTGTTTGTTTTTAATTGGTGCATTGAAAACAAGCCAACCAACTATATCAAATAACAAATGTAGTGCAATTGAAAGAACTACAAATTGTAGTAACGTCTTAAAAAATCTTTTCATAAAGTGTCCCCCTAAAATAAAAGGTTTTATCCCGCATTAACGGGCAGTAAAACCCCCACTGATTAAAGTTTCACTTTTTCAACAGTGTTGTATATTACTATTATACATTAAATGTGTCCCGTGGTAAAATTTACATAAGTTACTTAAATAAAACATATGAAAGCTAGTGAGGAGGAATAGTCATGGAATTTTGGATGATCATACCGATAGCGGTCTTTGGGTTTATTTATATCGTTGAAAAATTAAATAAAATCGAAAAGAAAACGGATGCGCGTTTAAAGCGGATGGAAGATAGATTACAGCTAATTACGAAAGAAATGGGAATGATAGATAGAGAACCCGAAATTAATAAAGAGTTGCGGCAGCTTATGGAAGAAGGAAAAACAGTTACGGCAGTTAAGAGAGTAAGAGAGGCTTTTGGGTTTTCCTTACTAGAAGCGAAGCAATATGTTGATAAATTATAAAAAAGATCATCCATTTGGGTGATCTTTTTTCACTGCACCATACGTGTATTTACATAAGCAGCTATTATAACGTGGCCAATTATAATGATAGGAAATACGATTTTTGCATTAGGGGTAGTGAAGACACTACCAATTGTGGCGATAACACCAGCGGTTAAATTATAAAGACCAACTATCTTTGATAACTTAAATTTATCTGACACACGGCGTTCATTGAAACCTGATAAGAGCCAAGTGTATTGTTTTACTCCGATGAAATAAGCTAGTGCAAATGAAATGATGGCTAGTATGAATAATGATGGCGAAGCGAAGAGAGTCATTGAGAACACCTCCGTTAAAGGGCTATAAATAAATTATAGTATGAATGTTATAATTTAACAAAATACATTTTTGATTTTAAGTTTATTAAAAATGAGATATTTACGATGAAGGGAGATTACATATGAATATTTCGGAATTCCAGCAATATGTATCGAGTTTCAGTAAAGAAAAAGGATTTCAAGATACAACAATTGAAGAGCGTACGATGTATGCGATGGCGGAATTAGGTGAATTAGCGGAAGTTATATTAAAGCGTGATAAAATACAAGATTCGAAAAGAGAGATTGGTTTAGAAATGTTTGATGTAATTTGGAATGTATGTGATTTAGCAAACAAGTTAGAAATTGATTTAGAGAAGGCGTTTGAAGAAAAAATGATGATTAATAAAAAACGTGAATGGTAAAAGGAAGGTTAAAAAGCGCACAAAATTTTGTGCGCTTTTTATTAACGGTATGAAAAATATGTAAAAAAAGATGGAACAAACATTTGAGACGAATTGTCTAATATAGGAAATAACTATTTAGTTTGAAAGAAAGGGTGGAGAAAATGAAAAAGAATATATTATTAAAAGTAGGGGTATGTGTTAGTTTACTAGTAACAATTCAATTTGTTAGCACAATTTCTTCTGTGAAAGCGGAACAAAAGCTAGAGCAAAAAGTAATAAAGAATGAGACAGGAACTATTTCAATTTCTCAGTTAAACAAAAATGTATGGGTTCATACTGAGTTAGGTTATTTTAATGGAGTAGCAGTTCCTTCGAACGGTCTAGTTCTTAACACTTCTAAAGGGTTAGTGCTTGTCGATTCTTCTTGGGATGATAAGTTAACGAAGGAACTAATAGAGATGGTAGAAAAGAAATTTAAGAAGCGCGTAACGGATGTTATTATTACACATGCGCATGCTGATCGAATTGGCGGAATTAAAACGTTGAAAGAAAGAGGCATTAAAGCGCATAGTACAGCATTAACTGCGGAACTAGCAAAGAAAAATGGATATGAAGAGCCACTTGGAGACTTACAAACAATTACGAATATGAAGTTTGGAAATATAAAAGTAGAAACGTTCTATCCAGGGAAAGGGCATACAGAAGATAATATTGTCGTATGGTTACCGCAATACAACATTTTAGCTGGAGGCTGTTTAGTGAAATCTGCGGAAGCTAAAGATTTAGGGAATGTTGCTGATGCATATGTAAATGAATGGTCCACATCGATTGAGAATGTGTTGAACCGATATGGAAATATGAACTTAGTAGTGCCTGGTCATGGAGAAGTAGGGGACAGAGGATTACTTTTACATACATTGGATTTGTTGAAATAAGAAACTGTGGGAATATAAAAGCGAGGAGAAATAATTTTCTCCTCGCTTTCTTCTAACTATATTTAAATGCGAAGCTATCAATTATGCCTGCATAAGTTACTGAGATTTTAATTCCAAGTATACAAATACCAGTACCGTCATAATTGCTATAACAACGTAAGTAACATCAAGCATTATAAGTGTCTTTAAAGTTTCAGTCATCCTAATTCACCCCTGGTATGAAAATGTAACATAATCTCTTATCAATCAGTTAAGAGATTATAAAGATAACAATGTACATGAAATTTCTTAAGTAGTTCTATATAAATATATCATATAAATAATGTAAAAAATGTTAAGGTAGTGTAAATGTAATGTAAATAAAGCGATTTCCCATAAAATCTTTAATCAAAAAATTGATAGTTCTTCAAAATGAAAAAACGCTATTCTTTCTGTTGAATGATAGAAAGAATAGCGTTTTTGTATGCTTATTAGTTGCTAATAGTTCTCTAAATCAATCATCTAGCTATTTGAAAGCATTAACAAAGGTGTCCGTTTTTTAGCGCCAATAAAAATATTATGTCAACAATATGAACTGCCACAAATTTATATATATTATTGTGATTCATATCACATCCTTTTTTCCTAATGGGTATTATGCTTGATTTGTAAGGAATGATTGGGAGAGGGTGGGATGATATGTTTTGTTATCAATGTGAACAAACGCCAACAGGCGGATGTAAAGTGATGGGTGTTTGTGGTAAGAATGAAACAATTGCAAGTTTACAAGATACGATTGTGTTTGGATTAAAAGGAATTGCTGCTTATCGTACTCATGCTGCTCAGCTAGGGTATACAGATGCATTTGTAGATGCTACAACTCAAGAAGCGCTATATATGACATTAACAAATTCTAACTTTAATGAACAAGAACATATTGATATGGCTATGAAAGTAGGGAAATCGGCTTTACGAGTAATGGAGTTATTAGATGAGGCACATACGAATCACTTTGGTGTTCCGGAGCCTGTTCAAATTACGCAGAACCATGTAGAAGGTAAGGCAATTGTAGTTACTGGTCATAATTTATTTGCATTAGAAGAGTTATTAAAGCAAACAGAAGGAAAAGAAATTAATATTTATACGCATTCTGAAATGCTACCAGCACACGGATATCCACAACTGAAAAAATATAAACATTTAAAAGGAAACATCGGTAAGGCATGGTATGATCAACGACGCCTTTTCGAAAAATTTACAGGTGCCATATTAGCTACAACGAACTGTGTTATGCCAATTAAAGGATCATACTCTGATCGATTCTTTTCATATGATATTGCAGGTTTAGAGGGTGTACAAAAAATTGAAAATGATGATTTTGCACCATTGATTCAAAAAGCGCTTGAACTTCCAGAAGTACATATGGAGTCGGATGAGCAGTTAGTAACAGGGTTTCATCATAATACAGTATTATCATTAGCTCCGGAAATTATTAATGCAGTAAAAGAAGGAAAGATTAAGCGTTTCTTTGTCATCGCAGGTTGTGATGCTCCGGGAAAAGGCGGAGAATATTATCGTGAATTAGCAACGTCGCTTCCGCCAGAAACGGTTATTTTAACAACTTCTTGCGGGAAATTCCGTTTTAATGATGTGAGTTATGGTGTTGTACCTGGTACGGAGATTCCGCGTTACATTGATTTAGGACAATGCAATAATTCAATTTCTACAGTGAAAATAGCGGCCGCTTTAGCAGATGCTTTCCAATGTGAAGTGAATGAATTGCCAGTAAGTATTGTCTTATCATGGTTTGAACAAAAAGCGGTTGCTATTTTACTTGGGCTATTTAGTCTTGGAATTCAAGATATTCGCATTGGTCCAAAGGCGCCTGAATTTATTTCACCTGGTGTGCTTGATGTATTACAAGAGACATTCGGTTTAAAACTAATTACAACCGCAGCAGAAGACATGAATATGATGTTATCGTAACAAAAAGGATGTCCTATATGTAGAGTTGACTTTATAAAGAATTTGTATGTATTCGCAAGCTCATGTATTAAATGCACAGGTGCATTAGTAGAAGAACAAAAAAAAGATCCGTCCTTTTAATAAGGAGAGCTATCCACATTCATTAACTTCGGAATATTATAACGCCCAAAATAAAAATGCGGAATTTTTGTTTTGGGTATTTCCTTTTCTTAGCTGGATAGGTATGTGGTGAGATTTCTTAAGAAGAAAATAGGCAGTATCCAATAGATAGTAGCGGATTTAAGAAAAAATTTAAAAATCGAGTTGACATTCTATCTACATAGTCATACAATGTAGTGGTAATGAGTAATACTGAATAGCGTAGTTTTTAAAAATATATTCAGTATCCAATAGGCAAAAGCGGATTTAAGAAAAAATTTAAAAATCGAGTTGACATTACATCTACTTAGTCATACAATGTAGTTGTAATAAGTAATACTGAATAGTGAGGTTTCTCAAAAGCTATTCAGTAAAAATTAGCCTTAGTACTCTGTGATACTGAATATAAGTCAGACAGAATAGGGGGTAAAGGAGGATCAGAATATGGAAAATTTAACTGAAATGCTGAAAGGTTCGCTGGAAGGATGTGTTCTGGAAATCATTAGCCGCCGTGAAACTTATGGCTATGAGATTACCCGCCACCTGAATGAGCTTGGGTTTACTGAAGTCGTGGAAGGAACGGTCTATACCATCCTTGTGCGATTAGAGAAGAAAAAACTTGTGAATATTGAAAAGAAACCGTCAGACATGGGGCCGCCTCGCAAGTTTTATTCACTAAATGAGGATGGCCGTCAGGAACTTGAATTGTTTTGGAGAAAATGGGATTTTGTATCATCAAAAATTAACGTCTTGAAGTCAAACTAGCCTCATAAGATTAAATATTCGGCCGATATTTTGGGAGTTTCTTGTTCTGCTTTATAAAAAAGGAGGAAAAATAATATGTTGGAAATGTTCAAAAAATTAATTGGTGATAAAAAAGAGTACAAAATGATGATGGCACGTGTTGGAGCTCTGCCAGAGGACTATCAGTTTGTGTTTAAGAAAATTCAAAACTACATGTGGAATTTCTCAGCTGGTAACGGGATGGATATGCTACACATACAGTATGAACTAATCGATTTGTTTGAAGCCGGTGCGGAGGAAGGCAGACAAGTGCTAGAAATCACTGGGGAGGACGTGGCATCCTTTGCTGACGAACTAGTGGCAAACGCTAAAACTTATGTTTCCAAGTATCGTGAAGATTTGAATGAAAGTATCATGAAGCAATTGAGAAAAAAATAAATGCAACAGGTAATACCGACTGATTAGCTGGTTACAAATGTGAATTGACGCCACTGCTATTCAGTTATATTTTTAAATCAGTACTAAGTAATACAGATTATCAGTAATACTAAATAGAGGGTGTAGGCAGTCTATCTTTACAAAACATTTTTTTAGGAGGAAAAAAGCATGACCAATACAGCGATTTCTGTAAAAGGATTAAAAAAATCCTTTAAAGATAAGGAAGTGTTAAAAGGGGTAGATTTTGAAGTGCAGCGTGGCGAAATTTTCGCACTGCTGGGCTCAAATGGAGCGGGCAAGACGACGATAGTCAATATCCTCTCGACGCTGATGAAGCAAGATGGCGGCGAAGTAGGTATTTGTGGTTTTGACGTTCAGCGTCAACCGGATCATGTTCGTCAAAGTATCAGTCTGACAGGGCAGTTTGCAGCTTTAGACGGTATGCTCACGGGGAGAGAAAACTTGATAATGATTGCCAATTTGCGTGGAGTTTCTAGTCCTGCTCAAGTCGCTGATAATTTGCTTGCAAGATTCAGCCTGACTGATGCAGCCAACCAGAGGGCAGACCAGTACTCAGGTGGGATGAAGCGCCGGCTTGATATCGCGATGAGTTTGATTGGGACGCCAGCAGTCATTTTTCTCGATGAACCGACGACAGGGCTTGACCCCGAAGCGCGGATTGAAGTGTGGGATACCGTCAAGGAACTTGCCGGCGGCGGCACAACCATCTTGCTCACGACCCAGTATCTCGAGGAAGCCGAACAACTGGCGGACCGTATCGCTATCTTGCATGGCGGAAAAATTATTACGACTGGTACTCTTACAGAACTTAAAGAGATGTTCCCGCCAACAAAAGTGGAGTATATCGAGAAGCAGCCGACATTGGAAGAAATTTTCCTTGCGATCATTGGCAAAAAGGAGGAGATGTAAATGAAGAGCAAAACAGGGGTATTATTAGGGCGTTTAATGCGCAACATTATGCGCAGTCCGGATACAATTATTACGGTAGCGATTACGCCGATTATGATGATGCTGTTGTTTGTCTACGTATTTGGCGGCGCCATAAAGACAGGAACGGATAACTACGTCAATTATTTATTGCCGGGAATCTTGCTGATGGCTATCGCATCCGGTGTCGCTTACACTTCCGTACGGTTGTTTACGGATGTAAAGAGCGGGCTGATGGCACGTTTCATTACTATGCCTATCAAGCGTTCGTCGGTATTATGGGCTCACGTATTAACATCACTTGTTGCTAATGTGCTTACTATCGTGGTGGTTATTCTTGTTGCGCTCTTAATGGGCTTCCGTTCCAGTGCTAATATTCTGGATTGGCTCGCGGTAGCTGGAATACTCGGGATGTTTACGCTGGCGCTGACATGGTTGGCTATCATTCCTGGGTTGACAGCGAAGTCTATGGAAGGGGCGACAGCCTACTCGTATCCACTAATTTTTCTGCCCTTTATTAGTTCGGCCTTTGTTCCTACCGAAACTATGCCAAAAATTGTTCGTGCGTTCGCTGAAAACCAGCCTGTGACTTCAATCGTGAATGCGATTCGTGCCCTCTTATATGAAGGGACTGTTGGCAACGATATTTGGATTGCACTTGCTTGGTGTGTGGGCATTATGGTTATCGCTTACTTCTTCGCCGGCAAAGCATTTAAACGTCAGTTAGGGTAACACCACCAGTTCGGTGCACAATGACAACTAAACCTTCTGGAATAATATATATATGGGAAAATGGATTTAAATCACATTAATCTTAGTTATTGCTATAATTGTTAGTATTCTTACTGGTTATGCAGTTGGTACGTAAGTAGGCTCAGACGTTGAGAAAAAGCAGACTGAGAGAGTTAAAAGGGAAGAGATAATATTTTGACCTCAATTCTAATTGCCATATAATAAATGCAATTTTTATACATGAAAAGCCCACCTATTTCCGTAGGTGGGCTATATCTTTACTACACAATTCGAAAGTATACTCTCTTTTTCTAAATATGTAATTATGCATATTTAGAAAAAACTACACTTAATAAATATTACATATAGTAAATGGAAACTTATGGTGTAATTCTTTTAACAGGCTCAACATGATAACCATTATATAAGGTGCGTAGGCTCCTTTGGAAAAGTTCTTCTTTTCTGAAAAATGAATATTAATTCGTTATATGTAATAAAAATTCATGAGAATAATTTTATGTTTTCTAAATTTATTCCTTTACATCAATGTGTATTATTTATTACAACAGCTTCATGTCAAAGATAAGATGTGAAGGCAAAGGGAAATATAAGTATCTTTATAACGAGTTCCTAATATAATCAATGTGTTAACGAAAGGAACTCTGTATTATGTTTATTTTTCTATTAACTAATACAGCTTCAAAAAATAGACACAATTGCTACATACCAATTGTAATTTATTATCTATTCATAATTCTGTTTATTCTGTCTTTCTAAAAATAAAAAAATATTAGACTCGCAAATATAAACGTTATAATGAGGGCGTCGAGAGGTAACCGATTACCTACGAAGAAAATATCAAACATTTTAAAATTGGACAGACTGAAACGATTAATTACAGAAAGGTGTGTGACCAGAAGGGGGATTTCTTCAAAATAGTTTAGCAGCAGCGGATATCGTATTAGCTGGTGTAAACAATATCATCAATGGGTAAGTATAGGGTTGGAGGATAAATGCCTCGCACATTAAGAGAGACAGCTTTAGGTGGAATCGTTTACAATATGGTGCATCAAGTAAGCGGTTCATTTTTTAAGAATGGTCTATATTCTTAAGCCTAAAAAGAGACGTAAAAATAGGATACAAGGGGGATTTATTATATGAATGGGAATACTGCAAAAAAAATAGAATTTCAAGCTGAAAATACTGCAGTGAAAAATGAGAAATATCTAGATCCTAAAAAGTGGCATAAACAAGATACTACCTGGGCATTGAGCCTTTTTGGAACAGCAATTGGAGCAGGGGTGCTCTTTTTACCGATTAATGCAGGTTCAGGTGGTTTATTATCATTACTACTAATTACATTGCTTGCATATCCAGTTATGTATTACTCACATAGGGCACTTGCTAAAATGATTTACACTTCTAATTCTGCTGATGAGGGGATTACAGGCACAATAAGAGAGTATTTCGGAAATAAGGCAAGTATCATTTTTAACATCGTATATTTCGGCTCAATTTATACAATCGTATTGATGTATTCGGTTGCGCTTACAAATACCGCAAGTAGTTTTATCGTGCATCAATTGCACATGCCGGAGCCTCCAAGGGCCATTTTATCTCTTGTATTAGTGCTCGGCCTTATTGCTATACTAAATTTTGGTCAAGATATTACTGTGAAAATCATGAGTATGCTCGTATATCCTTTCATAGCTTCTCTACTTTTCATCGCAATATCTTTAATTCCACAGTGGAATACGTCAATGCTTAGCTTTTCAAGTGTTTCTACTGCTTCAACAGGAACAGGATATTTTGGAACGATATTAATGATTTTACCAATCATCGTATTCTCATTTAATCATTCACCTATGATTTCATCATTTGTTGTGAAACAGAAGGCTACGTATGGAATAGAAGCTACTGATGCTAAATGTGCACAAATACAAAAAGTTTGTTATATCATGACATTCGTTGTAGTTATGTTCTTCGTTTGGAGTAGTACACTGAGTTTGACTCCAGAGGATTTAAAAATGGCAAAAGAGCAAAACTTATCAATCCTTTCATATCTTGCTAATGAGCTTAATTCGCCTGTAATCACTATTGCAGCTCCAATCATTGCTTTTGTGGCTATTACAAAGTCTTTCCTTGGCCATTATATAGGAGCATTTGAGGTAATGCGTGACGTGATTATGAAGTTCGGTAAAACACGTGGAAAAGTTATTGAAGAAAAAACAATTAAGACAATGATTCTTACTTTTGTTGTATTAACATGCTGGTTTGTCGCTTATACAAATCCAAGTATTCTTGGAATTATTGATTCTCTGAGCGGTCCATTAGTTGCTGCTATCTTATGTCTATTACCGATGTATGCGATTAGTAAAGTACCAGTACTAGCTAAATACAAAGGGAAAATGAGCAATGTATTTGTTATTGTTGTAGGTATACTTACTGTCCTAGCAAGTATTAAGTCATTATTCTAATTCGCTATTGTTAGTTCAAGTGCTAAAATAGTGGGATATGAAAAAAGAATGAAAGAGATTATGGATAAGATAAGTCCATATTCGAATTTTAAACAAGCTGTTTTATGAGGGTTAAACTCTAATATAAAAAGACATGAACAAAGATTAGTTCATGTCTTTTTTTGTGTTGGCGTTATTCTTAGAAGAGCGTTTAAAGTAGCGGTAGCGAATAAAATGTTTTTACTAGGTATTTAAATAGAGGTAACTGGCATCTAGTCAAACTCAATATTATTTTGGGTTTAACTGGCCACTGCTTATGGGCAGTATAAACATAATCTCTCTTTTAAACCTTCTAACACTTCTTCAGGAACTTCCCTAATTTTGATATCTTTACCTAGGAAAAGTAGCCAATTTGTTATTTCTGTTAATTCATCGGGATTGTTAACATTGATAAAAGTTTTTAGAATGGCTGTGGATTGGTAAGGATTTGTATAGGAAATAGAAATTTTTAAGGGATGGTATTTTTTGAACTGGGCAATCGCTTTTGGACCAAGTTCAAGTACAAGGTTGAGTGCTTCGTCCTTCTTACTTAGTTTTTCTAAAATCTTTTTCTTACTTAATCTCTTTTTCGTCGTATAGGGTTCGACATTAATGAGATGATCGACAAGAAACATCTTCTTTTTTTCTTCTTTTATGCCAAAGCCTTCAATTATCCAATGGCTTTTTTCTTGATAAAGGTGTAGTAGATAAATTGGATAAGACTTGATTTCCTCCTCTTCTTTTACGGTAATCAATAAATGGCTATCCAAAAGAAGGATTTGGATGAGTTTTTCTAACATAGGATGGGGGAGGTCAGAAAGCTCAAGTAGGTCGGGATTATGGGGGTTAGTCCCTTCAAAAAGCAAGATTTGATTTAAAAGAACAAGGTCATCTTGCTGGATTTCTGAGATGAGTCCTAGTAGTTTTTCGGCTAAAGACTGACGACTCTTTAGATAGGGAAGTTGTTGATTTCTTGTGGCCATAAAGGCAATAAAAAGAGCTTTGACCTCATTATCAGTAAAGCGAACAACGGGCAGAATAGAGTTATGCATGACAAAATATCCCCCATCCCTTCCAACTTCAGCGACGAGCGGCATCCCCATGGCTTCAATCTCTCTAATGTCTCTAATTGCTGTCGATCGTGAGATGTTAAATTCTCGTATGATTTCAGAAATTGTAAAGTGGGAGCGGTTGTTAATATAGCGCATGATCGTATTAATCCGTTCAACTTTTTTCATGTTGGTCTCCTAAACAGTATCATTTTTTGACATGATTTAAAGATATTATAAACTCATCAAGTGAAAAGATAAATCGTTTGATTAATTTAAAAGTGAGGAAGGTTTTAAATATGAAAAATTATACAATAGAAGAAAAAGATAGCTTTATCGTGTTAGGTATTGGAACTGAACTTAAGAGCCACTATACAGACTTTGCGGGCATAAACAAGGAAAAGGCAGACTTTTGGCTGGCCGTCGAACAAGATGGAAGGTTGGACACTTTAAAAGCTTTAGCTACAAATGATTACATTTTTTCTGTGAGTGAAGCGGTGAATAACAAGATGATGTATTACGCTGGTGTCATGACAGAGGCAACGATACAAGAAGAATCTAGAGTTATCCAGTTTCCGGGGGGAGAATACCTAGTAGTTAAAGGGGAAGGCAATACAGCTGAGGAGCTAAGTAATAAGCTTACTGGTATTGCATTTGGTCAAGCATTAGCAGAAGTAAAAGATTTTTCCTATGTTGGTGGGCCAAATACAACAGTTGAGATGGGGCAGCGAAACGGCTTAGTATTTGGTGAAATATGGATTCCAGTTGTTAGGAAGTAAAGTGTTAAAAGGAGAGATGGAATTGTCCAATATAGTTGATTTTAAAAACGTAACTACAGCTGGCATGGAGTCTTCACCTGTAGCAGAAGCACTTGCTGGTTTACGTGCCCATGAAGCACGTTACTTTATGAATAAATACAAGCATGAATTTACGGTTGTACCAGCTAGTGAAAGCGGGGAGACTCTTGATTATGTGAACAGCATCTTGAAAGAAGAACGTGATATTGAGTTTGCGGTAAAACCTTTAGAAACATCGTGTTTTCAAGTGGAAAATATTAAATTTGCCTATGTCTTCTATGAGGATGGTCTTGCAGTCAACGTCATGTATACGTTGGATAACCCAAAGAAGCGGGCCGTTGGATTTAAGCTTTCTGAGGGAATGGAGATACCAACGGAGTTAGTAGAGAAGTTTAAGTTTGCTAGACAGAAGTCTAAACTTGCTGGAACAATTCGAGGTTCGTTTTTTGTAATTAAAGGAGAATATATTGCAAGTTGAAGAATCAGTCATTTGTTGTATTGAGTTATTCTTTTAAAAGGCGCGATTAAGGCTAACAATCTTGAATTGTTAGCCTTTTTTTACATAAGTATAATATTCATAGTCTGCTACACACTACGTTCAGATAAAATAAAACGAAAGGAAATTACTGTAGGGTGGTGGTGGCGTGAGCAAAAAAAGGCTATTTGAGTTATTCTTAGTAACTTTTGCTTTACTATTCCTTCATGTAAGCACATTTACTAATGAAAAATTGAATGATAAATTTGGTAACTTTACCTTCTTTGTTGTATTTCTCATGTTTTATATCAACGTTGCATTTATAGAACGGTATTTTGATGATATACAAAAGTGGATTCGAAATATCACATTTCTTCTTGCCTTGTTAGTAGTAACTTTAATATCACTATGGATAGGTTACTTTTAAAGCCTTGTGATTAAGGAAATTTTGTTTTGTTCTCTTTCCTTAACAACAAACAAGACGCGAACCAGATCATGGTAGCGCCTACGATAAGTACTATTGGTTTAATCATTAACAAGTATATCTGGACCCTTTTTCAACATATACGAGAAACCCGAAATAAATACGATACTAAATATAATAATGGAAGACCACATATTAAAATGAAATTCTTTACCTACAACTAAATAGTAGATGTTATGGACCAAGAAATTAGCACCTATGATAATCCCACCTAACATTGAACTAATTACAAGACTGAGTAAATAAAATTTGAGCTTCTGAAACATTTCCTCTCTACTCCTTTTCTAAAATCAACTTTATTCAGGATGTTTTAGAAAATTATACCATTTATTTTTCTAATATTCTTAAATCTATAATATATTTAAGGTTATTTTAAGAGAAGAAGAATTGCCTACCAAAATGTCCATTTCGAGGTTTCACCAATATGCCCATCAAGCTAATGAAACTAGTACCCCAAAAACAAAAAATGTATATTTTTATCTGGAGATGCCAATTTTCTCGTTTTAGGGATACTATAAAATTTTAGGTTGATAGCCATGTGGTCCCGCCACATTGCCATCAAGTTAAGAAACTCATTGTTCCCCCAAAATGAAAAAATGAACTACAATTGTTTACTGAGAAATTCCCCCGACATATGTCATCACATATCTTGGATAAATTAGCTAGAGAAATAGGATTTGTTCAACAGGAAAATAAATATTAGCATCTTTCTTCCAAGAACAAATAAAAGAAAGCGTTGATTCTTATCTTTATTATCCAGGAATATACTCAGGCGGCCAAGAAAATATTTAGTGCAATAGTTACTCGGAAGAATAACTGAAAAATAACATACGAGGAGATGGAAGAAATGAAAAACGAAAGAATTCAACAATTACAAGAAGATTGGGAGTTAGATAAACGTTGGAAAGGGGTAAAACGCCCGTATTGTGCCGAAGATGTTATTCGTCTTCGAGGATCTATCGATATTGAACATACACTAGCACGCCACGGTGCAGAAAAACTTTGGCAATTGCTTCATATAGAAGACTACATCAATGCGCTTGGTGCATTAACAGGAAATCAAGCAATGCAGCAAGTGAAAGCAGGTTTAAAAGCAATTTGTGTAAGTGGTTGGCAAGTAGCTGCTGATGCCAATTTATCTGGACATATGTATCCAGACCAAAGTTTATATCCAGTGAATAGTGTGCCCGCTGTTGTAAAAAGAATCAATCAAACGTTGCAACGTGCTGATCAAATTCAGCATATGGAAGGTGGCAGTGATATAGATTATTTCGTACCAATTGTTGCAGATGCAGAAGCTGGTTTTGGTGGGCAATTAAACGTATTTGAATTAATGAAAGGAATGATTGAAGCAGGTGCAGCAGGTGTACATTTTGAAGATCAGTTGTCTTCAGAAAAGAAATGCGGACATTTAGGTGGAAAAGTATTATTACCGACACAAACGGCGGTACGTAATTTAATTTCTGCTCGTTTAGCTGCGGATGTTATGGGCGTGCCGACAGTAATCGTGGCAAGAACAGATGCAGCAGATTTAATTACGAGCGACATTGATCCAATTGATCAAGAATTTATTACAGGAGAAAGAACAACGGAAGGTTTTTATCGTACAAAAGCGGGGCTCAATCAAGCAATTGCACGTGGCCTAGCATATGCACCGTACGCAGATCTTATTTGGTGTGAAACGTCTGAACCAAATTTAGAAGATGCGAAGCGTTTTGCAGAAGCAATTCATAAGAGATACCCAGGAAAGTTACTCGCATATAACTGTTCACCGTCGTTTAATTGGAAACAAAAATTAGATCAAAAAACAATTGAAAACTTTCAAAAAGAAATGGCATCATATGGTTACAAACTCCAATTTGTAACACTTGCAGGATTCCATTCGTTAAACCACAGTATGTTCGAATTAGCACGCGGCTATAAAGAACGTGGTATGGCAGCGTATTCTGAATTACAACAGGCCGAATTTGCAGCAGAAGAGCATGGTTATTCTGCTATGCGTCATCAACGAGAAGTCGGAACAGGTTACTTTGACGAAGTAGCACAAGTGATTACGGGTGGAACTTCATCTACGACAGCGCTGAAAGGTTCTACGGAAGAATTGCAGTTTAAAGATAATTAATTCAGTTATTGTGGAGAAAGTCTTAAATAACATTGGGATTTTGAACAAAAATTGCATGAGAAACATATATGTAATATTCAATTTGTTTTGAATTTTATCAATGTGGTTGTTGCATTTTAAATTATAATATAAGTAACTCTTTTTATTGCTATATATCTGTCATTTCTTGTTACAGAATCCTTATTACAAGGATTCTATTTTTTTGCATTAAATTTCTACAAACAAAAAAGATAAGATCGGAGAATTCAATCTTATCTTTAGTACAAGGAGTACACATAAGGGATAATCATCATATTTTTATCACACTTTATTTTTTGAATTTTGAATATTGAAACTATAAATAACAAGTATATCTATATTGAGAAATTTATTTGTAAATGTTTCAAATTAGAAAAGGTTAGCTCCTCACTTCACCCCAGCCAAAAACCTTACACCCAAAAACGAAGGGAAACTCAATTATCAAACTCATATTAAGTTTCAATCTTGCCTAAGCACCCATTAGGATATACAACTGATCATCTATTTTTCTTTACATAATCTCCAGATACAGTCCATATCAACTATAGATTCTTGTCTTATGCTAAATGTAGTTCCAAACAAAACAAGGAGGTAATGAAAAATGATTAAAACATTATTAGCAGGAGCACTTTTAAGTACAGGATTGGTAGCGGGGGGTGCAGTAGGTGCAGATGATGCGAAAATGGACAATTTAAAATCAAATGAAGATAGTTCAAATCAAGTAATTACACGGAGTGCAGATGGAACAACATCTTTCTCACAAAACTTTGATGTACCTAAAGATGCAGTGCCAGCAGCTCCTAAAGGAGATGCAAAAACTGTTGAAAGAACAGAGGGCACAGGTTCTCAAGAAGGAAAAATGGTACCAACAAAAGAAGGAAATTAAATAATATATAGTTATAACGAAGAGCATCCAAAAAGTGGTGCTCTTTTTATATTATAGGGATTAACTAGTTTTACTCAATATAGAACTGTAGCGGGAATTCAAGCTAGAATATGGGTTACTGTCTCTTCAAATCATGGTGTTTGAAGCACTAGTTTTGGTGGTAACGTTACAACATAAACATTTTATTAGAGATTTTTTAAATTTACATACACTCTAGATAAACTACATATTAACTTCAGATACTTGTTTTATGATACAAGTAATCAAACAAAAGGAGGGCAATACAAAAAATGATTAAACAGTATTAACAGGGCACTCTTTTAAGTACAGGAGATTATTAACAGGTGGAGAAAATGTTGAAGATGTACAGACAGATAAACATATTCCATATGAACAAAATGAATTGTAACAAACTCTAGAAAAGTACGATTCGAAGAAATTTGAGTTATAAAAAGAAAATAGATAAATATAGTGAAAATAGATAAATTGACAAGAGAAAAGCACTTTGTGTATATCACAGGTGCTTTTTATTTTCATTTTGATATAGGGCTTGAATTAAATTTTTACACTAAAATATATACGGCAAAAAGGGGGGAGTTCATTGCACAAAGTTATTTATGGAATATTAATTTTAATTTATACTTTGTATTCATTTTTTGTAAGTGATGGAAGTGAAGTAAGGTTTATTATGGTGTTAACTATAGTACTTATCTTTTCTGTAGTTTTAGAAAAAGGAAATGCAAACAAAACGACTGATTAAAGGTCTTTTTGTTTGCATTTTTTAGTTGGCTATTAAAGTCCAGATGTTTTAGGGATAGCACGAAATCGCCATCAAGCTTAAAGAACGATTTATCCCCAAACAATAAATACGAGCAACATGCATAAAATTTTCGTTCTGGAGGTGGTATGAGATTTTGATTTGATGGAGATTTGACGCTACCCCTATAAAGGTATAGTTTTCGTACTTTCATATACAATCATGTCACTTAAGTAATGTGAGCGTCGCTGCTATTACATTGTCGACAAATGAACGTTGGGGGCGAGATTTCATCATAACCGTTAGACCGATTAACGCTACAATCAGTGCCTGTGCCAAAGACTTTGCATCTGTGTTGACTTCCAGCTCACCTGATTGGATTCCTCGTTCGATCGTCTCCTGAAAAATGACGGCGAGGTACATTTGATGTTCTCTGGTCAAAATTTCAAATCTCTCATCATGAGGTGCTAATTCAACCATTGTATTGATACAAAAACAACCTTTACTAAGATCCCCTGCGTATTCTTCATTGACGACATCGGCAAAGAAAATAGAAAATGCCTCTTTTACAGAGGAGTGACTTTGAAGCCTATTTCGTATATCAGAGGCCCGAGACATTGTATACCTGCGAAGTGCGGCTTCAAACAATTCTTTCTTATCTCCAAAAGTCGAATAAATACTAGGGCGTTGAATGCCCATTCTAGAAGTAAGATCACTTAATGAGGTAGCCTCATATCCCTTCTCCCAAAATAACTGCATTGCTGCATCTAAAACTTGATCCTCATCAAATTCACGGGTTCTTGCCATTAAGAATTCTCCTCCTCAAACTTTGATTTTATTAATTGTTTTAGGATAGGTGTGTAGGTAATTACAATTGTTGTTTTTATTACCAAACAGTATGTAATTATTATATAATTAGCCATTCTTCCTGTCAAATCAAGCTCCGTTCATTTAATGCAATATTAATTTTAGTGCAAAAAATCGTTGACATCATGAATAAGGCTAAGTTATATTTACCAGTAATCATATTGTACTGAACGGTATGTTATGATTGAAAATCTAATGTGATTGGAGGTTAAGGTATGTGCAGAACAGAGACAAATATAGAAGATGATCCACTCTACACTAAGATAAGTCATAAATCTTCCATAACAAAACCTAATTTGAATCAACAGCCATCCATGTCTCACGCTTTGGCATTATTGTTTGCGACTGCCTGTGGAATGTCTGTTGCCAATATTTACTTTGCACAGCCGTTGCTTGATCAACTATCTAATGAGTTTAGTATTAACCATTCCATTATTGGTATTGTTATTACCGTTACACAAATTTTTTATGGAGTGGGATTACTGCTACTCGTACCGCTTGGAGATTTGCTAAACCAGCGACGTCTAATTGTCGGTCAGATGCTATTATCTACAACAGCTCTGGTTATAGTTGGTACTGCTTCCTCCAGCATGGTACTTTTCGCAGGTATGGCTTTGGTGGGTCTGCTTGCAGTTGTGACACAGACTCTCGTGGCGTTTGCAGCGACCATCGCTTCCCCTACAGAAAGAGGACGTGTCGTTGGCATTGTAACAAGTGGGATTGTTATTGGCATACTTCTTGCACGTACTTTTGCTGGTATATTAACAGATGTTGCGGGATGGCGTTCTGTATATCTATTTTCTGCTGCGCTCATGCTTTTGATGGTTTTTATGTTTATAAAGATGTTGCCCAATGTTGAGCGCGAGGTAAAATCGCTATCTTACCCTCAGTTGATTAGATCGGTGCTTGCTTTGTTTATTCAAGAACGAACGTTACGCGTTCGCTCCGTTCTAGCCATGCTGATTTTTGCTGATTTCAGCATTTTGTGGACTTCACTAGTACTGCCACTTAGTACACCTCCAATTGCTCTATCTCATAGTGCAATTGGCGCATTCGGTCTTGTAGGTGTGGCTGGAGCCTTAGCTGCGGCACGGGCAGGGAAATTGGCCGATCAAGGTTACGGACAACGAACGACAGGTATTGCTTTAGCTCTATTATTGATTTCATGGTTGTTCATCAGTTATATAGAGCAGTCGTTAATCGCATTAGTGATAGGGATAGTTCTACTTGATTTGGCCGTACAGGCAATACATGTCACGAATCAAACCATGATCCTTCCATTGCATACAGAAGCACGGAGTCGACTTACTGCTGGATATATGGTGTTTTATTCTATCGGCAGTGCTGGTGGTTCAATTGCTTCGACTCAAATATACGCACACTTTGGCTGGGGAGGGGTTTCCTTACTTGGAGCCTCTGTCAGTGCTTTCGCTCTTCTTTTTTGGGCTATGACCAGACGAGTTAAGATTTCATGAAATAAACGTGTGTTAGCCAATATGAGAAACACGTTACTACCATAAAGGAAATGCTTAATTTTTTTGACTTAAAATCTAATTGGACTAGGAGAGATAACAAATGGAAATAGGTATTACGTCTTTTGTAGAAACGAAACCAGATGTACATAGTGGTGAAGTGATAAGTCACGCACAGCGATTGCGTGAAGTTGTTGAAGAAATCGTTCTTGCTGATCAAGTAGGACTTGATGTGTTTGGTGTTGGTGAGCACCATAGGAAGGATTATGCAGCATCCTCTCCAGCGATGGTTCTATCAGCGGCGGCACCACAAACGAAAAAGATACGGCTCGCGAGTGCAGTAACTGTGCTTTCTTCAGCTGATCCTGTGCGCGTTTTTCAGGATTTTTCTACACTGGATGGCATTTCAAATGGACGCGCAGAGATTATGGCGGGTCGTGGTTCCTTTATCGAATCTTTTCCATTGTTTGGCTATAACTTGAAGGACTATGAAGAACTGTTTGAAGAACATTTGGACCTACTGCTCAAAATACGTCAGTCCGAAAAAGTGACTTGGGAAGGCGGACATCGACCAGCAATTAATAATTTAGGTGTGTATCCAAGACCTGTTCAAAATCCTTTACCGATATGGGTTGGTAGCGGTGGAAATCAGGAGTCTGCTATCCGTGCCGGTTTTCTGGGATTACCACTTATGCTGGCGATTATTGGTGGTAGCCCAATGCACTTTGCACGAATTGTACAGCTATATAAGAAAGCGGCGGCTCACGCTGGTCATGATGTATCAAAACTTCAGGTGGGATCTCATTCAATTGGATTTGTTGGAGAGAATACGGAATTGGCAGCAGATACATTTTTCCCTTCCACTCAGGCAGGCATGAATAAACTTGGTAAAGAGCGGGGGTGGCCTTATTATGATCGTTCCAGCTTTGATGCTGCACGAAGTTTTGAAGGGGCGTTGTATGTTGGTGATCCAGATACAGTCGCCGAAAAAATCATACATCTTCGTAAGCATGTAGGGATTACACGCTTTATGATGTATGTACCATTAAGTACCATGCCACATGATCAAGTCATGCGTGCCATAGAATTGCTTGGAACAGAAGTTGCCCCTCGTGTAAGAGAGGAAATTGCCAAATGGGAAGTTGAAGGAGAACAGGAGACACATCTATTCCGTTAATTATTCCATAAGGATTGCATCAAGTTCCATTATTTAATTGGAGGAATTTATATGAAAATTGACAGTCGAGTATTACCAGAATTAAAACAGGCTTTCTCACAATTTCCAGGCTTTCAATTAGAGGGGGATTTGGAGGCGAGTCGAAGTCTCTTGTCGAATCCACATTTGGAAAAATCAGAGCTTGTACACATGACCAAGCGAATGATTCCTGGCGCAGCCGGCGATATGTTAGTTAAAATTTACGAACCCGTTGAGAAAAATCTTGATAAACTTCCAGCTATGCTGTGGATTCACGGTGGTGGATACGTAATGGGCCACCCTGATATGGACGATGTTTTGTGTGAACGCTTTGTTCAGACTGCTGAATGCGTTGTTGTGTCTGTCGATTATCGACTTGCGCCCGAACATCCTTATCCAGCGGCTATTGAAGATTGTTATGCATGCTTGGTTTGGATGACAAATGAGGCAGACTCGCTTGGAATTGATGTGAATAGAGTTGCGATCGCCGGTGCAAGTGGAGGCGGTGGACTAACAGCGGCACTTGCGTTAATGGCTCGTGATAAAGGAGGTCCATCTATTATTTTTCAGATGCCGCTGTACCCGATGCTTGATAGCCACAACATAACACCATCAAGCTATGAGATTATAGAAGACAATGCAACATGGAATAGATCAAACAATTTAACGGCTTGGAATATGTACTTGGGAAAGAAGAACGATACTAACGAATCATATCCCTATGCCGTACCTTCGAGAGCAGACAACTTAGCAGGACTACCGCCAACTTATACATGTGTAGGTCAACTCGATTTATTCCGAGATGAAATTATTGAATATGTAACACGACTTGCACAAGCAGGAGTAGATGTTGAATTTCATCTCTACCCCGGCTGCTTCCATTGCTTTGAAGTGCTTGTGCCTGAAGCCGAAGTGAGTCAGCGTGCCAGTCAGAATTATTTTGATGCGATGGCACGGGCGCTTCATCCATAACTTATCTTAGTTCAGTCATCGGGGTGTTCAACTGAAGGCATGAGTGATAGCTCTAAATTTATTCGATGAGTAGAGATTACAGAAAGAAGTACAAATAGTGCCACCATATACTTTGAATTTTGCCCCTTACTCATTGATTAAAAACAGGAAATACTTCAAAGTTGGAATAGTTAATCAAGGTTTCAAAATAGTGTGCTAGCAATTCAACTTTTTTACTGCGGTTACGATGATAAGCACAATCAAAACTTTGGAGCGGTTTTTTTCGTAAGTCGAGTTACTTTTTTAATCGCATTCATACTAAACAGCAGCAGGAAAGGGAGCCAATTGAACATTGGCACCGTTTATAAGAAGCGATAGACTGCATCCTTAGCTGGATATTCATTTCAAGCTCGGAAAAAATAGAATTAAGTTCTTTTGGTAGTTGATGATATTGGTTATTTTGAGCTATTGTAGTTAAGGCACCTCTTCTGTGGTAGTGATTTCTAGGTAATCTCACTATACCAAGGATCGAGGTGTTTTTCATTTTACTCAAGTTGTACAGTACACAATTGATAGACTCTAAATTCAATATAGCTAAATCTCCCCGCTTATTTTATAGGTGCGAAAGTTGAGTTATGTAATTCCCATCTTAATGAAGAATTATTGAAATATATTTCTCCATTAGAATGGGAACACATTAATATTCTAGGAAAATACCGATTTAGTATAAAAGAAATTGCATCATTAGACTCCCTACGATCACTACAAACAACTTAACAGTAAAAAGCCAATTATTCTCTTAGAGTACCGTTGAAGTGGCCCCCCCAAGTTTTAAAGTGGGTTAAAAAAGGGGGGGACG
>NZ_JAKUDX010000005.1:0-403701 GCF_022662615.1 Bacillus cereus group sp. BfR-BA-01523 | reverse complement strand
CATTCGCTCGACTTGCATGTATTAGGCACGCCGCCAGCGTTCATCCTGAGCCAGGATCAAACTCTCCAATAAAGTTAGTTTGTCTAGCATCTAAAAATAAAAATTGACGTTCACGTTGTTTGTTTCGTTCAGTTTTCAAAGAACTACTTAGTCGCTCATTTGCGACTTCCTTATGTTAACATCTTCATTTTTCGATGTCAACTAAGTTTTTCAATTTCTTTTTTGTCGTTTTCTGCGTTTCCGCATCAGCGACGGTTATTAATATATCATGTAGAAAAATGAAATGCAACACCTTTTGAAAACTTTTTTGAAACCAACTACATTTCTTTTTTAATATCATATACTTAAACGAAACATCTCTTTCATTTCTAAGTAATTCCTACATATATTCTATAGAAAGTCCCTCTGTCACAAAACGTTTCTTTCTATATAAAGTGAAACTTTAATCAGTGTGGGGGGGTGTTCATCCCCCACTGATTATTAGCCTTCACCAATCGGGCATTTACGGGCAGTCGTCTCCCACCTAACTTTCTCGCATTCGGCGAATTTTGAGGCGGGGCTTACTGCCCGCAAATAGCGGGATAAACGTTTTATTCATATACTATATCATACAAGGAGGAATATACATGGACTACACCGACTTATTAATAAAACTAGGTCTCTCGGCTATTTTAGGATTCGCTATCGGTTTAGAGCGCGAATTAAAACGTAAACCACTCGGCTTAAAAACTTGTTTAGTTATTTCTATTATTAGTTGCCTCCTAACCATTGTTTCTATTAAAGCAGCTTACAACTTACCACATACCGATCATATGAATATGGATCCACTTCGACTTGCCGCTCAAATTGTATCCGGAATTGGTTTTTTAGGTGCCGGTGTAATTTTACGCAGAGGAAACGATAGTATTGCGGGATTAACGACCGCCGCTATGATTTGGGGTGCTTCTGGCATCGGCATTGCCGTTGGAGCTGGTTTCTATATCGAGGCTATTTTCGGAATGTGTTTCCTTATGATTAGTGTAGAACTTATACCATTAGCGATGAAATACGTCGGTCCTAGATCATTTCGCCAACGTGATATCGCAGTGAAACTCGTTGTACGAAATATGGACAATATCCCGACCGTAATTGAAGAAATAAAAGAAATGGATATAAAAGTTAAGAACATGAAGCTCAAAACATTGGAAAATGGTTCGCACTATTTACATTTGAAATTGTCTATCGATCAAAAAAGACATACCGCTGATGTTTATTATGCTCTTCAGCATCTTGAAAGTGTTCAACAAACCGAAGTGGAGAGTATGTAACATAAAGAAAAACGTTACTACCCAGCCATACCTTTCATTTAGAAGTTAGATAAGGAGTATTACTCCCGCGAGAATACGTACCTTATTACCTATAGAAAGTTATTTTCATTTTTCAGCATATAGATTACTGCCATGGAGATAAAATGGTCCTCTACCTTTCTTTGTTTTAAAACTTCGCGCATGGCAGGAAAAGACACTGACCGATCCTATACATAACCAGTCCCTCTCGGTCATTTTAAAAAATGCTTTTCTGGCGTTTTTTCATAGAGTGACTGAGTAGTTAAAGAAAAACTCTCTTTTTAATTAGAGAGTTTTTCTTTTTTCTATAATGGTAACAATGAATGTAGTCTTGAAAAGTAAGGAGGAATAGGAACTTGAAATCCCGTCCGAATTTAGTAGATACATTTCGCGATTCCATTATTTTTCGTTTAATTTGTTTTATTATTGTACTTACTGCCTTCTCCGGCTTTCTTATACATATATTAGAGCCATCTCACTTCACCACATGGTTCGACGGGGTTTGGTGGTCAATCGTTACCATTTTCACCGTTGGATACGGCGATTTCGCCCCCCATACAACGATAGGAAAACTTATTGGTATATGTATTATTTTATTAGGGACGGGATTTTGTTCTTATTATATGGTTCTATTCGCTACCGACATGATTAATAAACAATATATAAGAATTAAAGGTGAAGCAGCTGCTACCTCTAATGGTCATATGATTATCGTTGGCTGGAATGAGCGTGCAAAACATGTTGTAAAACAAATGCACATATTACAACCAAACCTTGATATCGTTTTAATTGATGAAACACTTTCTTTACTTCCAAAGCCATTTCATCATTTAGAATTTATAAAAGGTTGTCCGCATCACGATCAAACTTTATTAAAAGCTAACATTACAACAGCTCACACTATATTAATAACAGCGGATAAAGAGAAGAACGAAAGCTTAGCAGATACACAGTCCATTTTAAATATTTTAACTGCAAAAGGACTTAATCCAAACATTCACTGCATCGCTGAACTTCTTACTTCTGAACAAATCCAAAATGCAACGAGAGCTGGCGTATCAGAAATTATAGAAGGAAATAAATTAACGAGCTATGTATTTACCGCTTCTCTTTTATTCCCTTCCATTTCAGGTGTACTATTCTCACTTTACGATGAAATCTCTGATAACAAATTACAACTGATGGAGATTCCCCCGTCCTGCACCGGACAATCCTTTGCAAATTGTAGCTATACTCTTTTAAAGCAAAACATTCTCTTACTAGGTGTAAAGCGCGACGAACAATATATGATCAATCCAGTTCATTCTTTCATTCTCATCGAAAGCGACATACTCATCGTTATTCACCATTAAAAAAATGATTTTCTAGTTCTTGTACCAATACTTTACCAATATTGATATATTTTCTTTTCACATCTCCATCTGGATCTTGTGGCTCCGCAAATTGATCCAATCCACTCGTTCCAGCTGTTAAAGCATTAACATTATCATCTAGTTCGTCTTGATATACGTGCGAAAGAATATACGGTGTTTCAAGACGGACTATTACACCAGGCACATCTAGTTCCCCATCCACCGCTGTAAATGGTACGCGTAAAAATTGATACCCTTCTTCTTCGTCGATTTTATAATCAAAGCATCCTTTATCATAATCCCAATTGCCGCCAATACTATATCCAAGTGGTTTCATAACCTCTTCTAACTTATATAACGCATATGTACATCCTTCTAATTTTGATTGAATCGGAATCAAGCCCATCCCTCCTAGACTTTTCCTTTAGCATACCCATTCTAGTTTGAATATACCGATGTACCTTTCAATAAAATAATAAAAAGCGACCGGAGACCCGATCGCTTTTCATTATTTTAAACGCTCTTCTAATTCTGCTTTTAATTCTTCAAATCCTGGTTTACCAAGTAAAGCAAACATGTTTTTCTTGTATGCTTCTACTCCTGGTTGGTCAAATGGATTTACGCCTAATAGGTAGCCGCTCATCGCACATGCTTTTTCGAAGAAGTATACAAGGTAACCGAATGTGTACTCATTTAATTCAGGGATGTTTACGATTAAGTTTGGTACTCCGCCATCGCTATGTGCAAGTAATGTACCTTCGTATGCTTTTGTGTTTACGAAGTCTATCGTTTCACCAGCAAGGTAGTTTAATCCATCTAAATCGTTGTCGTCTAATTCGATTTTTAGTTCGTGTGTAGATTTACCTACTTTAAGAACTGTTTCGAATAGGTCACGACGACCTTCTTGAATGTATTGACCTAATGAGTGTAAGTCAGTTGAGAAGTTTGCTGAAGATGGGAAAATACCTTTTTGATCTTTTCCTTCACTTTCACCAAATAACTGTTTCCACCACTCAGAGAAGTAGTGAAGTGCTGGCTCATAGTTAACAAGCATTTCAATTGTTTTCCCTTTATTATATAGAGCATTACGAACTACTGCGTATTGGTAAGCTGGGTTTTCTTCAAGTTCTGATTTCGCGAAATCATTATGACCAGCAGCTGCACCTTTCATCATCTCTTCAATGTTTAGGCCACTTACAGCGATTGGCAATAAACCTACTGGTGTTAATACAGAGAAACGACCGCCAACATCATCTGGAATAACGAACGTTTCGTAGCCTTCATTATCAGATAATGTTTTTAAAGCACCGCGCGCTTTATCTGTAGTCGCATAAATACGTTTGCGTGCTTCTTCTTTTCCATACTTTTCTTCTAATAATTTACGGAAAATACGGAATGCGATTGCAGGCTCTGTTGTTGTACCTGATTTGGAAATAACGTTAATAGAAAAGTCTTTACCTTCTAGTACGTCCATTAAATCTTTCATGTAAGTGGAGCTAATGTTTTGTCCAACAAATAGCACTTGTGGAGTTTTACGTTGTTCTTTAGAAAGCGTGTTATAGAAAGAATGGTTTAACATTTCAATTGCTGCGCGTGCTCCTAGGTAAGAACCACCAATACCTACAACAAGTAAAATGTCAGAGTCATTTTTAATTTTTTCTGCGCATTTTTGAATGCGAGCGAATTCTTCTTTGTCATATTGAAGCGGAAGCTCTACCCACCCAAGGAAATCGTTCCCAGCTCCAGTTTTTTCGTGGATTGCATGATGTGTTACTTTTACTGCATCACGTAAATAAGTTAGTTCATTTTCACCGATGAAGGATAACGCTTTAGAATAGTCGAACGTTACATGTGTACTCATCTTTTTCCCTCCAATTATGTATATGTATTTCTGTATTCACTTTAGCGAAACTAAAGTTGTAAATCAAGCGATTCAACAATTGTAAACGTAACCATTATTTATTTTTTAGAAAAAGTTCATTTTTTGCATAAAAATTCGAATTTTTCGGTATAGATGTATATACATCGTTTTTCGTACATTTTTCATGTATAAAAACAACAAAACTATACCATTCTATAAAGGAGTTAAATTTTCTTATTAACTCCTTGCTTGCTCACGCTTCACATTAAGGGGGGGACTTTTCATGAGTACCTTGCAACGTATCGCATTAGTCTTCACTGTAATCGGCGCTGTTAACTGGGGACTGATCGGGTTCTTCCAGTTTGACTTAGTAGCGGCTATTTTCGGGGGACAGAAATCAGCTCTTGCACGTATTATTTACGGCATCGTTGGTATTTCTGGGCTTATCAATCTCGGCTTACTATTTAAACCATCCGAGAATCTTGGTACTCACCCAGAAACACATGAAATTCAATAGTCAGTATGTCTTTTTCGCCTCCGACATACGAATATGATTGCATGCAATCATATTTGCAAATATATATATCATAAGTCACAGTAAAAGAGGAACGCTCATATGCGTTCCTCTTTTACTTTATTACCTCCGACTCTTCAATCCATTCCGCTAGCTTTTCTCGCAGTGTATTAAATCCGTTCTCTGATGGATTCGGTATTAGAATTCGTCCTTGCTTTCTTTTCGCCGCTTTTAACGATAAACTCATTTTTCTGTGTTCTTCATCAATTGAAAGTACTTTTACTTCTACTGTATCTCCGACCTTTAAAAAGTCATGAATGTCTTTTACATACCCATTTGTGATTTCAGATATATGCACAAGTCCTTGTGTTTCTGCATCCAAAGCTACAAATGCACCGTAATCTTGAATTCCAGTTACTTTCCCTGTTACAACCACTCCCGTTGTATATTGTTCTGACATGTGAAACACTCCCATACGTTTACCATTTTCTCTACAATTGTAAATAGCAAAGCAGATGTATTTATTGTTAAATATCCGATTAGTGGTAATTATCCTAAGTAAAACACCGAGGATGCTCCCACCTTATATTAGTAAATTATACCACTTTGATAGAACTCATTCAAAATTCACGAAAAAATTTCCTGTAATACGTATAATTCTCCAATATTAGGATAGAATACTAACACATGGCTTTCTAGTATTCCCCCCCTTTTATGGACAAAACGTATTGTGTTTTGTCCTTTTTTTATTCTCTATGAACCGTTCCATTCTCTTCATTGCTTCCATAAGTTGCTCAAGCGATGTTGCATATGAACAACGAATAAATCCTTCACCACTCCCGCCAAACACATTTCCAGGAACAACAGCCACTTTTTCTTCTAATAATAATTGTTCTGCAAATTCTGCTGAAGATAGTCCGGTTGAAGCTATAGAAGGGAAAACATAAAATGCCCCGCCTGGCACATGACATGTTAAGCCCATTTCATTGAAAGATGTCGTCATAAAGTTACGACGTTTTTTATAGCTATCTCTCATTCGAATTACTTCATCATTTCCTCCGCGTAATGCTTCAAGCGCTGCAAATTGAGACATCGTTGGTGCACACATCATTGAATACTGGTGGATTTTGAGCATTAATTCTGAAAATTGAACAGGGGCTGCAATCATCCCAAGACGCCATCCCGTCATGGCAAACCCTTTTGAAAACCCTGAAATTAAAATCGTATGGTCACGCATATTTTTAATACTCGCGAAACTTGTATATACTTCGTCGTATACGAGCTCTGCATAGATTTCATCAGATAATACGATTAAATTGTACTTCTCAACAATCACTGCTATTTCTTCAAGCTCGGGTTTGTTTAACATTGCACCTGTTGGATTATTTGGTGAACAAAGCAAAATTGCCTTTGTTTTCGCTGTAATAGCTGCTTCAATTTGTTCTGGTTGTACTTTAAACTCGTTTTCTAAAGTCGTTGCCACAGGAACCGGAACTCCTCCAGCTAATATCACAAGCGGTGCATAAGAAACGAAACTTGGTTCAATAATGAGTACTTCATCATCAGGATTTATAATGGCACGCATCGCTACATCTAACGCCTGACTCGCTCCAACTGTAACGATGATTTCATCGTTTGGATCATAAGATACTGCAAATTGTTTTTCTAGATACTTTGCTATTTCTTGACGGAGCTCCAATAATCCTGCATTTGCTGTATATGACGTATACCCTTGTTCTAAAGAACGAATACATGCTTGCCTTACATTCCAAGGTGTAACAAAGTCCGGCTCTCCTACTCCAAGAGAAATAACACCTTTCATATTTGCTGCTAAATCGAAAAACTTTCGAATACCAGATGGTTGTAAAGATTCTGCCGTTCTAGATAGTTCAAATTGCTTCATGGTGTCACCACAATGCGCTTATCATCATCGTTTTTTTCGTAAATAATTCCCTCATGTTTATACTTCTTCAAAATGAAATGCGTTGTTGTAGAAACGACAGATTCAATTGTTGCTAATTTCTCAGAAACAAACATCGCTACTTCTCCCATCGTCTTTCCTTCTAATGTAATAGAAAGATCGTATGTCCCTGACATTAAATACGCAGATTTCACTTCTGAATAACGATAAATTTGTTCAGCTACTGCATCAAAACCGACACCACGCTTCGGTGTAACTTTCACATCAATCATCGCCGTTAAACCAGTATGTTCTTTCACTTTTGTCCAATCGATATGTGTTACATAGTCCACGATAATCTTTTCACTTTCTAATTTCGTAACCATTTTTTTCGCTTCTTCTACTTCTATATTTAACAACTTCGCTAATGTATCTACAGATAAACGACTATTCTTTTCAAGACAAGCTAATAATTCCAATTCTTTCTCTGTCACCATATAAATCATCCTTCCTTTTCTGTTGTGTCTAAATTATACAAATACCCTTTCCAGTTTGAAAAGAAGATTTTTTTAGAGAATTATGTCAAAATAAAGTGAAACTTTAATCCATGGAAAGGTTCACCCCATGGATTATTAGTTGAACCAATCGGGCTTTTACGAGCAGTTGATCTCCCACCTCACTTCTTTGCCTCAACCGTCTTTTTAGGTGGGAGTCTTACTGCTCGTTAATGCGGGGTAAAGTGAACCTTTAATCAGCGGAAAAATGCGTGATAAAGCGAAAGGGGATGGAACCGTGAAACCAAAAGTATATATTGCCGAACCAGTTCCAACATTTGTAGAAAACTATTTATCAGAACACTGTGATTTCGAAAAATGGGATCAAGATGAGAAGGTACCTCGTGATGTTCTATTAGAGAAAATACAAGATAAAGATGGTTTATTAAATTTTGGATCTGCTATTAATGAAGAATTATTAGAAGCGGCTCCTAACTTAAAAGTAGTAAGCAACATTTCTGTCGGTTACGATAATTTTGATTTACAAGCGATGGAAAAGCGAAATGTCATCGGAACGAATACACCATACGTACTAGATGATACAGTAGCCGACCTTGTTTTCGCTCTTATGTTATCTGCCGGTCGCCGTGTTTGTGAACTCGACTCCTACGTGAAAAATGGTGAATGGAACGCTGAAATTGGAAAAGAACACTTCGGACTAGATGTACACCATAGTACAATCGGTATTATCGGAATGGGACGCATTGGTGAAGCTGTCGCAAAACGAGCGAAATTCGGATTTGATATGAATGTTCTTTATTATAACCGTCGCCGTAAAGAAGAAGCAGAGCAAAAATCCGATGCTACATATTGTGATTTACAGACGCTACTAAAACAATCTGACTTTATTGTCCTTCTTACTCCACTAACAGATGAAACATATCATCTTATTGGAGAAAAAGAATTTTCATTAATGAAAGAAACTGCAATCTTCATTAATGCTTCTCGCGGAAAAACAGTAGATGAAGAAGCGTTAATCCATGCATTAACAGAAAAGAAAATCTTTGCAGCGGGCATCGATACTTTTACACAAGAGCCGATTCAAAAAGATAATCCGCTCTTATCATTACAAAATGTTGTGACTTTACCGCACATTGGGTCTGCAACATTAAAAACTAGGCAGCAAATGGCAATGACAGCTGCTGAAAATTTAGTTGCAGGGTTACAAGGAGAAACACCGCCTAATATTGTTCGCAGATAATAATGAATAAACGAAAGGCAAGATGACATCGTCATCTTGCCTTTTTTTGTTAACATATTTTGTTTCTTGCCGGGAGATGATATGAACAAAAATCAATGGAGTGACAAAAAATGAACCATGAATGCAAATGCCCTTACTTCACTTTTTCCACTCGCGGGACTACTATTCATTACGAATTGTATGAACATAATACTAAAAAAGAACGACCTACTTTCGTACTCGTTCACGGCTTCCTCTCTTCCTCATTTAGCTATCGACGACTCATTCCTTTACTAACAAAGGAAGGTACAGTAATTGCCCTTGATTTACCACCATTCGGAAAAAGTGATAAATCTCATCTCTTTAAATATTCTTATCACAATTTAGCAGCTATTATTATCGATTTAATCGAACATTTATCTCTCGCGAATATTGTATTAGTTGGCCATTCTATGGGCGGACAAATTTCACTCTTTGTAAACCGTTTACGCCCTGAATTAATTTCAAAGACGATTTTACTATGTAGCTCTAGTTATTTAGCACGCGCAAACTTACCTTTACTGTACTCCTCTTATTTACCATTCTTCCACTTATACGTGAAGAACTGGATTATTCGAAGGGGCATCGTCCATAACTTAATGAATGTCGTTCATGACCATTCATTAATTGACAATGAAATGATGGAAGGCTACGCTGCTCCTTTTTATGATGATCGTATATTCCCTGCTTTAACTCGAATGATAAGAGACCGTGAAGGTGACTTATCTTCAACTGAATTACAAAAAATCGAAACCCCAGTATTACTCATTTGGGGTGAAAAAGATCGCGTCGTCCCTGTACATGTAGGACACCGTCTCCATAAAGACCTGCCAAATTCAACTTTCATTTCTTACGAAAATACAGGGCACTTACTACCTGAAGAAAAGCCCGATCATGTTTATGAAGAAATTATTACGTTTGCGACGCAATAAAGTGAAGCTTTAATCCGTGGGGTTTTTTACGGGCAGTCTGATTTCTCGCCTAACCTCTTTGCTTCAACCTAATTTTGAGGCGGGAGTCTTACTGCCCGCAAATAGCGGGATAAAGTGAAGCTTTAATCAATCAGCACAAATGAAAATAAACAAAAAGGCTGTCGTAAATTCCGACAGCCTATAACGAACAACTTCCGCCTTCTTTTAGTACGAGTAACTCTACTGCTAATTTTTCGCATTTTTCAAGTGCAGGTACTTCTTCAAAAGACATAAAGTATATATGTTGAATCTTCTTTGCGATGTATTTCGGATCATCAAACACACTTACGACGTTTACAACATCGCTCGCTTCTGTTTCATAAAACTCCGGTCCCATTTGAAACGGATCCCAATTTTTCACAACCTCAATCATTTTGTCATATGCACCCATCTGCTTCCCGCCTTTTCACTTTTTAATGCTTTTCTTTATCGTATCACATCAGCTATTCTATAAGAAGAGTGAGAATTTTCATAACTTAACAGTTTGACAGAAGAAAGGAGCAAACATATGCAACTATTTCATAAAACGGTAAATCGTCGCGGAACGCATAGTACAAAATGGGATACATATAAAAATGAAGAGCTCATCCACGCTTGGATTGCCGATATGGATTTTGAAGTACCAAAACCAATTCAAACTGCATTACAAAAACGCACAGAACATCCTATTTTCGGCTATACACTTCCTCCTGAAAATATTGGGGATATCATTTGTAATTGGACGAAAAGCCAATACAATTGGGAAATACAAAAAGAATGGATTGTATTTAGCGCAGGTATCGTTCCAGCTCTTAGTACGAGCATACAAGCTATAACGAAAGAAGGAGAAGCCGTACTAGTACAACCTCCTATTTATCCACCATTTTTTGAAATGGTCAAAACAAATAATAGACAATTATGTGAGAGTCCCTTATTTAAACAAAATGGCATATATAAGATAGACTTCGAGCATCTAGAAACTCAATTTAAACAAGGTGTAAAACTAATGCTTCTTTGCAGCCCTCACAATCCTATCGGGCGCGTTTGGACGAAAGAGGAGCTAACAAAACTCGGTACGTTATGTACGCAATATAATGTAACCGTTGTCGCGGATGAAATTCACGCCGATATTATTTATAGAGGCCATACTCATACACCGTTTGCTTCTTTATCTGAAGAATTAGCAGCACGCACTATTACTTGTATGGCTCCGAGCAAAACATTTAATATCGCTGGATTACAAGCATCGATCATTATTATTCCGAATGAAAATCTCCGTAATGCCTTTATGTCTATCCAATACAGACAAGGATTCCACGGATTAAATACATTTGCTTATACAGCAATGCAAAGTGCCTATACAGAATGTAATGATTGGCTAAATGAAATTCGATTGTATGTTGAAGATAACGCTCAATTTGCTTGTGAGTATATTCAAAATCACATACCAGCTCTTTCTGTAATTAAACCAGAAGGTAGTTTTTTACTGTGGATTGATTGTTCCCACTTGGATCTTTCTCAAGATGAACGAACAGCATTGCTTGAAGAGAAAGGTAAAATCATCATTGAGCCCGGTGAGAAATACGGAATGGGCGGGGAAGCCCATATCCGAATTAACATTGGCTGTCCTAGATCTGTTTTAGAAGAAATTTTAAACAGACTACACCATACATTCTCATAACAAAAAAGGAGGCTATCCCAAAATGATTTTGGGATAGCCTCCTTTTTTCGGTAAATCGATATAATTCCACTTACTATCATGCGGTTTTACAACAAAAGCTATCATTCACGGTAGCTTCTATTTTTTCTTCAGATCCGACGCTTTTTTCACGATAACACCGCAAGCAATTCGGCCACCAGATTTACCAGTTGGTTGCGTCATACCATCATCAGCGTTTTCTGTAATAATAATAGACGCTCCATCTTTTCTATGAATCGTCGTTTTTCCTTCTTCAAGCGTTATATGCGGAGCATCGATTTCTGCTTTAATCTTTCCAGAACCATCCGCCACTACATTCGGTAAATCACCATTTTCCGCACCTTTCGGATTCAAGAGCCCATGTTTTTTATTATCTGGATTAAAATGATTCCCAGATGATTCGAAACTAGGCGCTTTACATTCTCCAATTTCGTGTACATGTATACCGTGTGGTCCTGGTGTAAAACCTTCCGCTTTAATCGTAATTTTCACTCCACTTGTTTGCTGAGCTACTTTTGCAGTCCCAACTTCATCACCTGAAGCATTATGTAATTTCACATCAATTTCTTTCGGCTTCCCTTGGTCACAACCCGCCATTAGAAATAATAAACAACAACTGAAAAAAAGCCGTCTTTTCATTCAATTCCCTCCAAAATGCTTTCTGCCCTTAGATTGTCCGAGCATAGAGGGAAACATACAAAAATGAATTACCGTTTCTTTTCAGCTAAAAGCTTTTCTTCTACTTTCTGTAATCGCTCTGCTTCTCGTTTTGATACACGAATAAACATACGCCACGTAGCAACCGCACCGATGATAAATAGAACGCAAACAATACCTGGAATAATATACTCCGTTTTATCTTCAGGAAAATATAAAGGCATCATATAGAACCCTCCTTATCAGGGAATTTATAGGAATAATCAACATCAGAATTTTCTGTTATATTATTTTAAATTATAGTTGAAGCCTGGCATATTCTCAAGAGGGCATTCCGAAAGCAAATGATTTCTTTGACTCCTTCGCGCACTTTCCTTACTATAAACTTGAGGTGAAAAATATGAGAGAAACATTTGAAATTGGTGAAATCGTTACTGGTATTTATAAAACTGGAAAATACATCGGCGAAATTACAAATAGCCGTCCTGGCAGTTACGTCGTAAAAGTACTAGCTGTTTTAAAACATCCAGTGCAAGGTGATTTACATAATGTAAAACAAGCTGACGTACCATTCTTCCATGAAAGACGTGCTTTAGCTTTTCGTGAACAGACGAACATTCCAGAGCAAATGGTGAAGAAATATGAAGGGGAAATTCCGGATTATACAGAGTCACTAAAATTAGCATTAGAAACTCAAATGAATTCATTTTCTGAAGATGATTCACCTTTTGCGGGGCGTAGTCTAGAAACACTTCAGCAATTGAAGCAAGATTACAAACTTTAAAAAACAAAACGACCAAATTACGTATTTTGCAATTTGGTCGTTACTGTGTACTCACTTTCTTTAACACTTTCGAAAAATCAACAAGTTCCCCTAATGTCGGAGGTGCTGGTTTGACTAAATACTCTTTATCTTTTTCTACTAACTTAAAAATATTATATGTCGTCATCGCATCATCAAGCGCACAATGATGCTTTCCTGTTCCTGCTTTTCCATACGCCTCAATTGCTTTCCACAGCCCTGTTTGATTTCTCTCTCCAAAAAACTTCTTATACTCAAGCGATAAATCACGACACTGTCCAAAGAATGGAAATTCTACTCCCGCCATTTCACAGTTATGCTTTAAGACTTTCATATCCATATTTCCCCACGTTACAATTGTCGGTTTACCACTCTTCTCATATTCTGCAAGTTTCTCAACAAGTTCATGAAAAGAAATTCCTTTGTCCACTACTTCCTGTTTAATTCCTAAAAATTTTTTACATCGATCCGTTAAAGACGGAAATGTTTTCGGTCTAATATGCGATGAATACGTATCTTCCACCTTACAACCAACAACTGAAACGAGTCCGACCTCAATAATTTCTGGGAAAAAACCTTTTGGCTTTTTTCTATGCTGGGGCATCGTAAACTCAAAGTCTAAAAACAAAAATCGTTGTTCATCCATACGATCCCTTCCTTATCATATTTGTCATTCCTTTCTATTTGACACTCCTACACGAACAAGCTCGAATGCTGATTCGATTTCAAATATTCAGATTGGATGTATCTTATATATATGTCAGATGCCCACAAATATTTTTAAAAATAAGAAAAAATGACCTATGCAGAAAATATGACAAAATAAACCCTTTCATTTACATCCGCCATTTTTCTACTTTATAATGACGTTATGTGTGTTTCATCTAGTTAATTTTTTGACACACTAAGAAAAGTGAATGAAAGGAGATGAGAGTTTTGCACGAAACAACGCAAGAACTCGCAAACTGGCAGTATTATTTCGCTATCGCAGTCTTTTTAATTACATATGCCATTATTATTTCTGAAAAAATTAACCGTGCTGTCATCGCACTTCTTGGTGCAGCGTTCATGGTAATTGCAGGGGTCGTTGACTTACACAATGCCTTTACGAAACATATTGAATGGGGAACAATTACATTACTCATCGGTATGATGATACTCGTAAACATTACAAGTAAGTCAGGTGTCTTCCAATACGTTGCCATTAAAGCCGCAAAAGGAGCACAAGGAAATCCAATTAAAATTTTAATTTCACTTTCCTTACTTACCGCGCTCGGTTCCGCATTTTTAGATAACGTTACAACAGTACTTCTTGTTGTTCCAGTTACTTTATCTATTACGCGCATCTTGCAAGTAAATCCTGTTCCATATTTACTTTCTGAAATTATTTTTTCAAATATCGGAGGAACAGCAACATTAATTGGTGATCCGCCAAATATTATGATTGGTTCTGCAAATAAGCATTTAGATTTCAATGCTTTCTTATTCAACTTAGCACCTATCGTGATCATCATTATTGCTGTTACGGCAACAATTCTTTACTTCATGTACCGTAAGCAATTAATTGCTGATCCTGTACAAATTAAAAAATTAATGAGCTTAGATGAAAAACAATACATTAAAGACCCCGTATTAATGAAGAAATCTTTAACAGTACTTGGCCTTACTATTTTAGGTTTCATGACTCATTCCATTTTCCATATTGATGCAGCTATCATCGCCTTAACTGGCGCTACTGTACTTATGCTAATCGGTGTGAAAGAGCATGAAATTGAAGAGGTATTCGCAAGTGTAGAGTGGGTAACAATCTTCTTCTTCGCGGGACTATTCGTACTCGTTGGAGGACTTATTGATATCGGGCTTATCAAAATGTTAGCTCAAAAGGTAATTGGAATAACAGGCGGAGATATTTCTCAGGCATCTATCCTTATTCTATGGGTATCTGGTATCGCCTCTGCAACAATCGATAACATTCCATTCGTTGCAACAATGATTCCACTTATTAACGATATGGCAGTTGGGCTAGGTTTATCACCTTCTGACGCACAAGTCGACGTACTATGGTGGGCATTAGCATTAGGTGCTTGCTTAGGTGGAAACGGAACATTAATCGGTGCTTCTGCTAACGTAATCGTAGCTGGTATCGCAAGTCGTGAAGGACATAAATTCAGCTACATGGAATTCCTTAAAGTCGGCTTCCCAATTATGATCGTTTCATTAATCATTTCTCATATTTACATTTATTTACGCTACCTTATGTAGTAGAAAAAAGGGCTGTCCTATGTGGCAGCCCTTTTTCTAGAATCTGGTTTATATTTATCCGTATCACATGCGCAAATTGTATGTTCAAAATAACTAATGTTGATAGAGGAAAAGAATTTTCGTGTTATCAACAAGTAGAAAACAACCTGAAAATAGCAGTGTTCTTTGCCAATCCCTATCCTTCCTGACAACGTAGAAGTAACGAAAACGCAAATGGTCTATTGCGTGAATTTTATCCAAAAAAAACAGGTTTGATCCTTGTTTCACAACAACAATTGAATCAAGCACTACTTCTTATTAACCAAAGGACAAGAAATGTTTAGGGTGGAAAACTGTCAAATAAAAAAGAGTCCTTCAATTGGACTCTTTTAGAGTTTAGAACAGTTCTTTATTTCTTTAAAAATCGAATCAAACTTCTAATGGCAAAAAATAACGCTATAACCAGAACTATAGAACCAACAACCCATATAGGATTAATGACTGTATGATTAACTTGTCCATAAATCATTTTCATCACTCCTAGTTCATTTAAGGATTAATAGTGAAAGAACCACCACTGTAATAAATTGTACCCCTTGGGTAAGTATTAGAATACGCAACAGCTGCACTATATCTTTCAGATTCATTGAATTTGCATGATTTTACGTTATTACAAGAAAATATTATAAATATATTAAAACGTTACTTTTTTATATTTTTAACAAAAAACCTTATTTTTGGTTCTTAATGTTAACTCATCGTATGGTGGAGATTTGGCACTTCGGCGGGTGTAATTCCTGATTCAAGTCGAGCAACTTAACTATGTTTTTGCTATGTTCGGCTTGCCGAAAGCTAAAAAAACAAGCTATGGGGAAGACTTTCTCCACAGCCTGTTTTCTTGGTCAAATTTATATCAACGATTCTACATGAAATATCAATTAACCAACAAAAAGCTGTTCCAAAACATCTTCGAAACAGCCCCCACAATATATTTACTCGTTATACCTAACCGGCTCATTCCGAATAATGAACAAATGAATCGGCAAGAAAACCGAAAATGTGATTGTATGAATGATCGTAAATAGTATGGAATTCGTTCCGTATCTATCCAAAATAGCATAGATAAGATAAATAGACAGTACAAGTGATACAGCTGTTGCTAATATATATAGAATTGGTACGAAATTAAAGATGAAGCATCCAACATATATGCCAAATACTTTCCACCCTGCTTCTTCTTTCAAGAAATCTGGTAATTTATCTTTCGCTAAATCACCCCATATCTTACTATTTATAAACGGAATAAAAGCAAGAACACCATCAGTTGCACCATCATTTTTCGCCATCGTATAAAGTGCAAAAGCCGTTAACAAATACGAAATAATTGCCCAAATTATTATAACAAGCATAAACGCAAAACTAAGAGCAAAGAAACCTGCTAGTACGCCTTGATCTTCCATCTTATCCTCTCCTCTCTCTTCTCAACATATTTCATTACAGTGCAAGTTATGTTTTAAAATTTAACCAAACTCTTTGTATAATAAGAAGAGAAAGATAATAAGAGAGGAGTACATACCTATGCATCCATTTGTAAAGGCATTACAAGAGCATTTTACAGCTCATCAAAATCCCGAAAAAGCAGAACCGATGGCACGTTATATGAAAAATCACTTCCCGTTTCTCGGTATTCAAACTCCTGAGAGAAGACAGTTATTGAAAGACGTCATTCAAATACATACTCTCCCAGATAAAAAGGACTTCCAAATTATCGTGCGTGAACTTTGGGACCTACCAGAACGTGAATTTCAAGCTGCCGCACTCGATATCATGCAAAAATATAAAAAACACATAAACGAAACTCACATCCCATTTTTAGAAGAACTTATTGTCACAAAATCTTGGTGGGATTCTGTTGATAGCATCGTCCCTACATTTTTAGGTGCTATCTTTTTAAAACATCCAGAATTAATTTCTGCATATATTCCAAAGTGGATTGCATCAGAAAACATATGGTTACAACGTGCCGCTATTTTATTCCAGCTAAAATATAAACAAAAAATGGATGAAGAACTCCTTTTCTGGATTATCGGACAACTACATTCCTCAAAAGAATTTTTCATTCAAAAAGCAATCGGCTGGGTCCTTCGCGAATATGCAAAAACAAAACCAGATGTAGTATGGGAATACGTTCAAAACAACGAACTTGCCTCGCTTAGTAAACGCGAAGCAATTAAGCACATTAAGCAAAATTACGGAATAAATAACGAAAAAATAGGCGAAACTCTATCCTAGGTGGGCACGTTCCTCTATTGAGATTTAAAAAAGAACGTGTTAAAATATGTTCATTATTATTAATATAAGTAGCGATGACGGACTTATAAGTACTTGCATAAAAAGCGATTCAGGGATAGTGAAAGCCTGAAGCTGCGAGGAAACGGCAGTCTCGAGCAATACGTGATAAAGTGGATGCACATTTTGTGTATCAACTAGGGTGGAACCGCGGGCAAACGCTCGTCCCTAGGCGATTAAGCCTTGGGATGAGCGTTTTTTTATGTTTTTTAAAGCATATATTGCTCGTTTCCAAAGTACCCATCACGTCATCGCAAATACGTTAACTTTCAAAAGGAGGATTTTATTATGTATTCAATGGAACAAGTTGTAAACTTAGCGAAACATCGCGGTTTCGTTTTCCCTGGTTCTGAAATTTACGGTGGTCTTGCAAACACATGGGATTACGGTCCACTTGGAATCGAATTAAAAAATAACGTCAAAAAAGCTTGGTGGAAAAAATTCATTCAAGAATCTCCACACAACGTTGGTTTAGATGCTGCTATTTTAATGAACCCAAAAACTTGGATCGCTTCTGGTCACGTTGGTAACTTTAATGATCCAATGATCGACTGTAAAAAATGTAAAGCTCGTCACCGTGCTGACAAATTAATTGAAGATGCATTAGACGTAAAAGGTATCGAAATGGTCGTTGACGGTCTTACTTTCGACCAAATGGCTGACTTAATGAAAGAACATGAAGTAAAATGCCCAGATTGCGGTAGCCAAGAATTCACGGAAATCCGTCAGTTCAACTTAATGTTCAAAACATTCCAAGGTGTTACAGAGTCTAGCACAAACGAAATCTTCCTTCGTCCTGAAACAGCACAAGGTATTTTCGTAAACTTTAAAAACGTACAACGCTCTATGCGTAAAAAACTTCCATTTGGTATCGGCCAAATCGGTAAAAGTTTCCGTAACGAAATCACACCTGGTAACTTCACATTCCGTACACGTGAATTCGAACAAATGGAACTTGAATTCTTCTGTAAGCCTGGTGAAGATTTAGAGTGGTTCGCATTCTGGCGTGAAACTTGTAAAAACTGGTTACTTTCACTTGGTATGACTGAAGAAAGCATGCGTCTTCGTGACCACGGTGAAGACGAATTATCTCACTACAGTAACGCAACAACTGATATTGAATTCAGATTCCCATTCGGTTGGGGCGAACTATGGGGCGTTGCATCTCGTACAGACTTCGATTTAAAACGTCATATGGAACACTCTAACGAAGACTTTAACTATATCGATCCACAAACGAATGAGCGTTACGTGCCTTACTGCATCGAGCCATCTCTAGGTGCAGACCGTGTAACATTAGCATTCTTATGTGATGCATATGAAGAAGAGCAATTAGAAAACGATTCTCGTACAGTTCTTCGTTTCCACCCTGCTTTAGCACCATATAAAGCAGCTATCTTACCATTATCTAAAAAGCTATCTGAAGGTGCTACTGAAGTATTCGCAGAACTAGCTAAAGACTTCATGGTAGACTTTGATGAAACTGGTTCTATCGGTAAACGTTACCGTCGTCAAGACGAAATCGGTACTCCATTCTGTATCACATACGACTTCGACTCTGTTGAAGACAAAGCTGTTACAGTACGTGACCGTGACACAATGGAACAAGTTCGTATGCCAATTAGCGAACTAAAAGGTTTCTTAGAGAAAAAAATCCAGTTCTAATTATAAAAAAGAGGCAGCTCATAAGAGCCGCCTCTTTTCTATTTTTCACGTTTTTCTTTAATTGCTACTGTACATCTTGATATGCATAGTAAATCATCATTTTCATCAATGATGCGAATATCCCAAACCATTGTCGATTGTCCTCTATGTATCGGTGTTCCAATTGCTGTTACAATTCCATCTTGCTTTGAGCGAATATGATTTGCATTAATTTCTAATCCGAAACAAATACATTTTTCTTGATCAATTAAATTGTATGAACCAACACTTGCCACAGTTTCTGCTAATGCAACAGATGCACCGCCATGTAAAAATCCAAACGGCTGATGCGTGCGTTCATCAACAGGCATTGTAGCAACTACTTTATCCTCTGTCATTTCTAACAACTCAATTCCAAGCGAATCCATTAAAGTTTTTGACATATCGTTTTCAACCTCTCTCACTTTAGATCAAATGTATAATTTTACCTGTTTAATTTCAAACTACCTATAACACTTATATAAGGAGGTTTCACCTAAATGAAACAGAAATTTTGTATACTATTGCTTATGTTCTCCTTGCTGACTATTGTACCAAATTGTGCAATAGCAGCCAAAGCATCCAACCTGACAATCAATGTTAAGACTGTAACACAAAAAGGTAAGAAACCTTATATAGAATATCAAATTAATAGGCCTTCCTTTCACAACTTTTCTGATTCAAAATTTCAAAATAAGCTGAATTCCTATTACAAAAACTCTACTACTAAATTTAAAAGTAAATTAGAAAAAGAAGCGAAGAAATATTATGAGGAAACAGAAGGATCTAGCACACCTTTTCATCCATACGTTGCAAATGTTGACTATAAAGTAGCTTTAAACAAACCACCTTTCCTCAGCCTATATGTGAATTACTATCAATATACAGGCGGAGCGCACGGACTGTATACGTGGAAGGCAAATACATTTGATTTAAACGAAAAAAAATTATTACACTTAGACGATTTATTTCAACAAGAGGATAAATATAAAGAAATAATTCGCACAGAGATTGTAAGACAAATTAAACAAAATGAAAGCATTTATTTTCCTGATGCAGTCGAAAAAGTAACGAGCACTAAAAAGTTTCACTACTTTTTAGAACCGGATAATCTTGTAATTTATTTCTCTTTATATGAAATTGCTCCTTATTCAAGCGGAATTCCGCAGTTTCGTATTCCATACACATTGCTTAGAGACTATTTAAAGCCTTCTTATCAAAATATTTTGATTGACAACAAGTAAATATTTTCGCTACGATAATGTTAACCTAAACACAACTGGAGGTTAACATTATGAAGAAGCTTCATGTTTTAGATTTAGCATTAGCTGCCATGTTCGTCGCTCTTATGGCTATTGGTGCAAATATTGTATCGTGGGCACCATTCTTACAAATAGCGGGCATTCCATTATCTATGCAACCATTTTTCGCAATTTTAGGAGGTCTTCTTCTTGGGAGTAGACTTGGTGCATTATCAATGACTGTTTACATGCTTGTTGGAGTAGCAGGTGCGCCAATCTTCGCTAACTTCAAAGCTGGATTTGGAGCACTTTTAGATCCTACTGGTGGTTTTATTATCGCATTTATTATCGTTGCTTACGTATCAGGAAAACTAGTAGAACAAAAAGAACGACCAACATTCAGCACCTTTGCAATTTCTTCTTTCGTCGGAATCATTTTAACGTATATTATCGGTACTACTTATATGTACGGGGCAGTCAATATTTTCATGGGTGGTAATATGAGTTATAAAGCTGCCTGGATGATTATGATGTGGTTCGCAGTAAAGGATATTGCGTTTACAATTATCGGCGCTATTATCGCACCTCGCATATACTATGCTGTTCGTCGTTCCGCTTATCAGCATTCTCATTCGACGATTTCATAATAAACAAGGAGCTGTTCCTATAGGAACAGCTCCTTGTTTATTATATTAAGACTCTTGCTTCATTTGCTCGTCTAAAATTTTCTTCATCATTACTAGCATATCATCACGTAATTCTGGGTGTTGCAATGCCATTTCAATTGTTGTTTGAACAAATCCCAATTTTTCACCAACGTCATAACGCTTTCCTTCGAAGTCGTAAGCAAATACACGTTGAATTTCATTTAAGCTTTGAATTGCATCCGTTAACTGAATTTCGCCGCCCGCTCCAGCTTGTTGCTGTTCCAAGAACATAAAGATTTCAGGAGTTAAAATGTAACGTCCCATAATCGCTAAGTTTGAAGGCGCAGTACCTTGCGTTGGTTTTTCAACGAATTGACGAACTTGATAACGACGTCCCTCTTGCTCTAACGGATCAATAATTCCGTAGCGATGTGTTTCTGCTTCTGGAACAGTTTGTACACCAATAACAGAAGAAAGTGTTTTGTCATACTCGTCCATTAATTGACGTAAACATGGTTTTTCAGCTTGAACGATATCATCGCCTAATAATACTGCAAACGGCTCATCACCAATGAATTTACGTGCGCACCAAACAGCATGTCCTAATCCTTTTGGTTCTTTTTGACGAATGTAATGGATATCTACCATTTTAGAAGAAGCTTGTACTTTTTCAAGTAACTCATACTTTTTCTTCTCTAATAAGTTTTGCTCTAATTCAAATGCGTTATCAAAATGATCTTCGATAGAGCGCTTTCCTTTACCAGTAACGATAATAATATCTTCGATGCCTGATTTTACTGCTTCTTCTACGATGTATTGAATTGTTGGTTTATCTACAATTGGAAGCATTTCTTTTGGCATTGCTTTCGTTGCTGGTAAAAAGCGTGTTCCTAATCCCGCTGCCGGAATAATTGCTTTTCTCACTTTTTTCATGACAAATACCCTCGCTTTTCATTCTAATTCTCTTAGTAAAGTGCAAATTTATAACACTCGCTCGTAATAATCCTCTACATCAAACAAAACTACAAGAAAAGAGGAGGCTGTTCTCCCCTTTTCCTATCAGTAGCACTCTATTCTATTATAAACGATTCATAATATCTTCTTTAATAGTAAGTAACTTTTGTTCACTATTTTGTAAGGAATCATCTTGTACACCAAAGTAGAATTTAATTTTCGGCTCTGTTCCAGATGGACGTAAGCAGAACCAAGAACCATCTTCTAATTGATATTTTAACACATTTGATTTCGGTAAGTGAATCTCTTCCTTATTTCCATCTTGTAACGTTGTAATGATGCTTTCTTTATAATCCTCAACTGCAACGACTGTTAAACCAGCTACTTCTTTCGGAGGATTCTCACGGAATGTTGCCATCATCTTTTGAATCTGTTCGGCACCATCTTTTCCTTTTAACGTTAACGATACAAGGTCCTCACGGAAGAACCCATACTTCTTAAATACTTCTAGCAGACCATTGTATAACGTTTTACCTTGTGATTTGTAGTATGCAGCTACTTCACATGCAAATAGAACTGATTGCACCGCATCTTTATCACGGCAGAATGGACGGATTAAATAACCGTAGCTTTCCTCATAACCGAATTGGAATTCATATTGTCCGCTTTCTTCATACTGTTTAATTTTTTCACCGATAAATTTAAATCCAGTTAACGTATCAACTGTATCTAAACCGTATGCTTTTGCGATTGTACGGCCAATTTCAGACGTTACGATTGTTTTTAAAACAACACCGTTTTCTGGAAGCGTTCCGTTTTCCTTCTTTTGTGATAATAAGTAATCAAGCATTAACGCACCTGTTTGGTTACCAGTTAATACTTGGAACTCACCATCGTGATTGCGAACTGCTACACCTAGACGGTCTGCATCAGGATCTGTTGCGATTAACACGTCTGCGCCTACTTTTTCACCGTCGCGAATTGCATACTCAAACGCTGCATGCTCTTCTGGGTTTGGTGATTTTACTGTAGAGAAGTTTGGATCTGGTAACTCTTGCTCTTTTACAACAGTTACATCTGTAAATCCAACTTCTTCTAAACCACGGCGTACCGAAATATTTGATGTTCCATGCAATGGTGTAAAGACGATTTTTAAATCTTTTCCTACTTCTTTCACCATCTCTTTATTAATAATGACATTGTTCAATTCTGCTGCATACGCATCATCTACTTCTTGTCCAATTATATGTAATAAACCGTCAGCTTTTAATTGCTCCACATCAGCAACTTCAACTGTTAATTCATTCTCTACTGCATTTACGTAGCTAATTAACTCATCAGCTTCCTTTGGAGGCAACTGGCCACCATCTTCACCATATACTTTATAACCGTTATATTCGGGCGGATTATGGCTTGCCGTAAGAACGATTCCACTTGCTGTATGTAAATGACGAACTGCGAAAGAAAGCACTGGTGTTGGACGTAAGCTTTCAAATACATATGTTGTAATACCGTGTGCACCAAGAGTAGCAGCTACTTCCATTGCGAATTCAGGTGATTTATGACGAGAATCATACGCGACAACAACACCGCGTTTTTTCGCTTCTTCACCTAATTTTTCAATAAACATAGCTAATCCTTTTGTTGCTTTACGAACTGTATATACATTTAAACGGTTCGTACCAGCACCAAGTTCACCACGCATACCACCTGTGCCGAACTCTAAATTTTTATAAAAGCTATCCTCGATTTTCTTCTCATCTTGCTTCATGTTTTCTAGCTGTTCTTTTAATTCTGCGTCTAATTCTGCATATGAAAGCCAGCGACTAAATTCTTGTTTCCAATTCATACTTCCATCTCCTCTCGCTTGTCGTACCTTCATTATATGAAAAAAACAACCTGAATCTCAATATTTTTTAAAATCTAGCAGGATTTTACTATAAATATTTGTATACACTATGGTTAAATACTCCACCAAAGGGAATGAGGATTATGCAAGAATGGGGCTTGTCAGAAGAGCTCAAAATAAAAACAAAGCAGATGATTGAAATTGCTGAAAAAGAATTATCAAACATGAAGCATGCAATCGATAAAGAAGATGAATGTATTTTATGTAAAATGGAAGATATTCATCATATGTTAACAAATGTACAGACGTTAGCAGCTACATATTATATTCAAGCATATTTATCACCTTATACGGAAGGTTCACATTTCATCACTACAGCTGTCCAACATTTAAGCGCTCGAAAACACGGTGCTCTTATTATTGTGGAACGAAGTGACGCTCTTGATTCTTTCATTCAAACTGGAACGACATTAAACGCACACTTAACCGCGCCACTACTTGAATCGATTTTTTATCCAGGGAACCCTCTTCATGACGGAGCCGTTCTCATTAAAAATAATCATATTGTCTCAGCAGCTAATATTCTCCCATTAACAAAAAGCATGGAAATCAATCCTGAGCTAGGAACACGTCATAGGGCTGCAATTGGCTTATCCGAGAAAATTGATGCACTTATATTAGTTGTCTCTGAGGAAACAGGGCGTACTTCATTCGCTTTAGGTGGGACGTTATATACGATTTCTTTATAGGACGAATCTTTAGCTATGTAGCACTTTTTGGAACGGTAAAATAGTAAATGAAATTATATTAACCGTAACTCCAAATATATCGACTTACCGACAAAAACTGACAATAGTCATACCATATCAATAAGAAAAGGCTATCCCAAAAATTTGAGACAGCCTTTTCTTCAAAAATTATTCTTCTCCGAAACGCTCAACAAGTGTTGCAAGTGTACGCACCATTGCACCTGTTGCTCCAGATGGTCCTAAATCATGTGCTCCTGATGTTTCAGATGTTCCAGCGATATCTAAGTGTACCCATGGTGTTTCTTCTGCAAATTCACCAAGGAATGCCCCAGCCATAACCGCATGTCCTTCACGGCCTGGTGAGTTATTTAAATCAGCAAATTTACTGTTTTTGACACGTTCTTTATCACGTTCAAAAATCGGCAATTGCCAAATTGGCTCATCCGTTTCCATAGAAGCCTCTAACACTTGTTCAAACAATTCTTCATTATTTGTCATCGCGCCTGTTGTATGATTTCCAAGTGCAACAATTACACCGCCTGTTAATGTTGCAACATCAACTAAGTAATTTGCGCCAAGTTTCTTCGCATACGTAATACCGTCAGCTAACGCTAGGCGACCTTCTGCATCTGTATTTAATACTTCAATTGTTTTTCCGCTCATAGATGTAATAACATCATCTGGCTTAAATGCTGTACCACTTACAACATTGTCAGTTGATGGAATAACAGCAATTACATTTTGCTCTGGGCGAAGTTCACCGATGATCTCCATCGCGCCAAGAACAGCTGCAGCTCCGCCCATATCACCTTTCATACCAACCATGCCTTCACGTGGTTTTAAAGAATAACCGCCTGTATCATATGTAATCCCTTTTCCAACAAATCCAATTACATCTTTCCACTCTTCTTTTCCTTTATAAATAAGAGCGATCATTTTTGGCGGTTCAGTAGATCCTTGGTTTACTGCAAGTAATGCACCCATACCAAGCTCTTCCATCTCTTCTTTCTCAAGAACCTTATAATCCATATCGTATTTTTCTGCTAATTCAACTGCATACTCAGCAAGCTTTGTCGCTGTTAATACGTTTGGCGGCATATTTACAAGCGTACGAGCTGAATTCGTTGCACGTCCATGTACGTATCCTACCGTTAATGCAGCTTCAATTTCTTGTGCATCTTCCGCTGTAATAGCCGTGAACTTCTCTAGTTCCACACGATCCTTTTTATCTGATTTATACGTTTGTAACTCATATGTACCAAGACCTTGTACTTCTGCTGCAATATGAGCTACATCAATCGCATCTAATTTCTCTGTTACGAAAGAATCAAGCAAGATTGCTGCATCTTGTACTTTTGCTGCTTGTAACGCTTTAAACGCCTTACCAAGAGCAGCACGTAACGTTTCCGTTGTATATGACTCTTTCTTACCTAAACCAACAAAATAATAACGTTTAACATTTGTTTTTCCTAAGCTATGTACTTTTGAAATGGCTTTCTTCTTAGTTGAAAGTTCTTTTTCTTCTAATAAAACTTGTAATTGTCCTTCAAACTCTTTATCCAGTTCTTGTACAAAGCTACTCGTTTTATCTTCTTCAAATAAGGCAACAATTACCGCTTCATGACTTACTAATTCTTTTTGTACTTGAAACATGTTCAGACCCCCTAAATTTCTCTACGTCCATTATAACTTTATTTTCGATAAAATGCGACAATTCTAAATTCTGTCATTTCATATAAAGTGAAACTTTAATCAGCCCGCACCAATCGGGCGTTTACGGGCAGCAGGGCTCCCCCCTAACTTCTTTGCCCCAGCTGAATTTTGAGGTGGGAGTTTTACCGGCCGCAAATAGCAGGATAAAGATGCTATCTCCAATATCTTCTATGGTGAAATAAGACAAGAAAAAAGTCTAGCGTTATTGCCACTAGACTATCTTTGTTTTAAATATTGTCCACGAAACACTTGCATCGTTTCGTCTTGATTTAACATCGTTAACTCTTCTTCCGAAAACTTGCCATTTCCTATTTTCACTATATACACATTTACTTTTTTCTTACCCCATTGGCTATAAACATCTTTCACCGTATCATAATATAAATCGAGACGATTTCCTTTTATAGCACCGCCCTTATCAGCTACAACACCATATCCGTAACCTGGCACGAATAGAATTGTCCCAAGCGGGAATACGCGTAAATCGGCAGCGATTGTGGAATATAAATCCCTTTTTGCTTTAACACCTGAATATGTAATGCCATACTCTGGATGCCCCGGCCTCTTTCCAGTTGACTCTATACCTGATGTATAACCAGTTGCAGTCATTTCTATAACACGATATTTAGACCAGTCATTTGCCTGTTCTAAAGCATTTATCACTTCTTTACTCGGAGCAATTTTTTTCTCAATTTCTGCTGCATGTACTTCTTTTACACTTGTTCCTTCATATGATTTTATAATCTCTACTAAAGAAACTCCTGTGAAAGCCTGCCATGTTACGCATAATGCGAATGCAAGTAAACAAGTCATCATAATGCGAATACAATATCGTTTTAACATTTTTATATTCCACACTCCTTCATCGTTAATCATTCCCTATACGATGAAGGAATATGCAAAAAAATAATCTCCAAATTGATTGGAGATTAAAACATTTGATATCCACTTTTCCGAAGTTTTTTAATTATAATTCCTGCTAAAGCAGCACCTACTAATCCAGTAGATAGAATAAACACATCTGCGTGTCCTAAATGCGATACACTTGTCCCAAATGAAGAAAATGTTTCTTTTGGCTTTGAAAAATAGTCCCATACACTCGCTTTATTAATAATAAGCATACAAATAATCGGATATACAATAACCATTACCCACGTAGCTCGCAAAATCATGTTGAGTAAAAATCCAATTCCAAAAAATAAAATAAAGAACAACATCATTGAAATAAGTAGTACCGGTATACTCACTTCTTCTCCCTCTCCTTCGCATAAGCCGTAAACACATGATAAGCCGTATAACCAAATTGCTCTCCTGGATTTAATGTTTTGTCCATTTCAAAATGCGACTCTGCTCTTCCTTCTAATAAATATTTGATGAGTACAGAAGTATTTTGATCATCTGCAATATTTTCCGGATGTAAAAAAGCTACTTCCGACAATTCTTTCTCCTGTACGATAACGTCTTCTCCCTCTGGCTCTAGAAGAAAAATAATCATATTATCACTAATTTCATTATGAATAACACCTGAGCGAATACCAATAATACCCTTTACATGAGCAACAATGCCTGTCTCTTCCAAAATTTCACGTTTCACAGCTTCATCAACAGTCTCACCTTCATTAACAAAACCAGCAGGTAAAGACCATTGCCCTTTCAATCCACCGTATTTTTTCTTAACGAATAGCCATCTCCCATCTTCTGTAGCTACTAAGCCACTGACAGCTAACCACACTTTCCCTCGCTTCCCCATGATATAACCTCCTCCATCAAAACGAACAGAATATTCTTTCTTTTTTATATATTATACTATATTTTCAATACGAAAAAAGCAGAAACAGCTCATAGCTGTTTCTGCTTTTTCTACTATATATTAAAAGAACTTCAATTTACCTTTTTTAAGAACTAATAAAGGTCCGCCTAGTAAGAATAAGTAACGGTTATCGATTACTTTCTTCATGAATGAAGCTTTCCAACCTGTTAACTTTTTACCCATAACAACGCCCATTGCATCGTCATGACCTAATGAACATACAGATCCTTTATTATCAAATGCGAACTTTTTCATTTCACCTTTGCCACGAACTAACACAGTTAAATTGTGTGCAATATTATAACCTTCTTGAATTGCAATCTGTGCTGTTGGTGGGTATGGACGGTTAATTTCTTCGTTGATGATTAACGCTGCATCACCAACCATGAATACATCTTCATGACCCGGAGCGTGCATGTACTCATCCACTTTAATACGTCCGCGCATTGCTTCAAATCCAGACTCTTCCACAATACCATTACCACGAACACCTGCAGCCCAAACTACAGTTTCAGATTTAAGAAGTTCAGCATCATCACCGTTGGCAACGATAATACCTTCTTCAGTTGCTTCCTTAATTGCTGTACCGATGCGGAATTCTACACCTTTTTTCTCAAGTTGTTTTACAGCGTACTCTACTAATGCTGGATCGAAACCAGGAAGTGCTGTTGGAGCAGCTTCTACACAGATGATACGTGCTTTTTCACGTGGAACATCGTACTCTTTGCAAAGTTCAGGAATACGGTTTGCAAGCTCACCTACGTACTCGATACCAGTAAATCCAGCGCCACCAACAACGATTGTTACTAACTCATCACGTTTTTCAGTCGCATATTGAGCGAATTTTTCTTCCATATGCTCACGAATTTGACGAGTTGCATTAATGTTAGTGATTGAGAATGCATGCTCTTTTAATCCTTTAATTCCGAACGTTTCTGATTCGAAACCAAGACCGATTACTAAGTAATCATACTCTAATTCACCATCTTTTAAGATAATACGTTTTTCAGCAGCTTTAATCTCTACTACTGTATCTTGTACAAAGTTCACTTTATTTGTATCGATAACGTCTTGAATATCTAGACAGATTTTATCATCTTGTAATGTACCAGCTGCACTCTCATGTAACCAAGTTGCTTGGTAGTGATAGCTGTTGTTGTTTACTAACGTAATTTCAGCTTCACTTACAGATAATGTTTTTTGCAGACGAACAGTCGTAATCATCCCGCCATAACCTGCACCTAAAACTACGATTTTTGGAGTCTTCACTAAATCACAACCCTTTTCTTTATATAATAGTAATAAAAAATAATACCAAGTACTAAAAACTCTATTTGTCAAGAATGTGGAATTTATCACATTCTATATCATAACAAAACGCAGTCAAAAAATCGTACGAAATTTGTCATAGAAATTTAACATAATACTTCCCTATATTAGTCGGTTTCATTCCATAATTCAAGCACCTAGAGAATTATCAATATTTTAAAATAACATAGCGTTTTCAAGGGTTTTTTAGCCTTTTTTTCATGTATTTTCCTTTCGCTATATTTTATACAATTCTAAAACATCTATGCGCAAACTTACTTATTATTCAGTCGTTTTCAGAAGTATTATTAACTGAAATATGCTATCATTTATTTGAAAGTGTCACCATTTGCAGGATTTTCATGTACATATGAACAATATATGAAATCAATATTAAAATTCCATCATCTATAGGGGGAATGAAAATGACAGAAAATCAAAAAGTTTACGACATAACGATTATTGGTGGTGGCCCAACAGGACTATTCACCGCATTTTATGGCGGAATGAGACAAGCAAGTGTAAAAATTATTGAAAGCTTACCTCAACTTGGAGGGCAATTATCCGCGCTATATCCCGAAAAATATATTTATGATGTAGCTGGATTCCCAAAAGTGCGCGCACAAGAGTTAGTTGATAACTTAAAAGAACAAATGAAAAAGTTCGATCCAACCGTTTGCTTAGAAGAAGCTGTTGATACTCTTGAAAAACAAGCTGACGGTATATTTAAGCTTGTTACAAATAAACAAACTCACTACTCTAAATCTGTCATTATTACTGCTGGTAATGGTGCTTTCCAACCACGCCGCTTAGAATTAGAAGGCACAGCAAAATATGAAAAGAAAAACTTACATTATTTCGTTGATGATATGAATAAATTTGCTGGAAGACGCGTCGTTGTATTCGGCGGTGGTGACTCAGCAGTAGATTGGACAATGATGTTAGAACCGATTGCGGACAAAGTTACAATTGCTCATCGCCGCGATAAATTCCGTGCACATGAACATAGCGTAGAAAGCTTAATGAATTCCCGTGCAGAAGTAAGCACACCTTACGTTCCAGTTGAACTTATCGGTGATGATACTATTGAACAAGTTGTTCTTCAGCACGTAAAAACAGAAGAAAAAATTATCATCGATGTTGATGACGTAATCGTAAACTACGGCTTCGTTTCTTCACTTGGTCCAATTAAAAATTGGGGCTTAGATATTCAAAAAAACAGCATCCTCGTGAACTCAAAAATGGAAACAAATATTCCTGGCATTTACGCTGCTGGTGACATTTGTACATATGAAGGAAAAGTAAAACTCATTGCTTGCGGCTTTGGTGAAGCACCGACAGCAGTAAACAATGCAAAAGCTTACTTCGATCCAAACGCAAAACTTCAACCAATGCATAGCTCAAGTATGTTTTAATATAGAAATGAAAAGAGCTCCTTTTACATGAAGGGAGTTCTTTTGATACTCTCTCTTTTTCCTAACTAAAATACATCGCAATTTGATAAAAGACACTATTCCCTTCCAAAATATGTTACAATAAAACAGAACGTACGTTTCATTTAATAAAGGGAGGTTTTATTAATGAAAGAACCTATTATCGTAAAAAAAGAAGCTTTCCAAGCAATCGGTGTTTCTATTACAACTACAAACGAAAAAGAAGCATCAACTGAAGGAAAGATTCCGATGCTTTGGAATCGCTACTTCCAAGAACAAATCATGCATCAAATTCCAAATCAACAAACAAAAGAAACATTCGCTTTCTACTCAAACTACGAATCGGATGAAACTGGTACATATCAATTTACTATTGGCATGCCTGTTTCTTCATTAGAAGACGTTCCTGAAAATATGACAGCCTTAACAATACCTGCCGCAACGTATGCGGTATTTACAACGAGAAAAGGTCTTGTGTCTGAAGTCGTTTGTGAAGCTTGGGAATATATTTGGCAATGGTCGAAAGAAAACAAACGTGCTTTTACAACAGACTTTGAGCTTTATGACGAAAATGCAGTAGATCCAAATAACGTACAAGTGGATATTTATATTGCCTTAGCGTGAATGACAAAAAAGAAGATACCCTTTGGTATCTTCTTTTTTGTCGTTAAATAGCCACTGTGCAAATTCATTATTATTGTCTACAATGAGAAAGTGCAGTATAGAAATATTAGAAACTGTATAAAACGATTGTTAATAGGTTTTTTAGTCTAAATTTGGTACATAGAAAGGAAGCAATATGGAGGAACTACAACAAAATAAATCTGCTTTAGAAGGAAGCGGAAAACCGTTATTAAAAAATACGAACTTCCTTTTTCTTTGGGCAGCTACTCTCTTTTCAAGTTTTGCTTTAGCCTTTTTTACTTTTTCACAAACATGGTACATAGCAAAAACATTAAACCTTGAGGCTTCACTCGGTATTGTTTTCGTGGCTCTTAGTGTTCCAAGACTCATCTTTATGATTATCGGCGGAGCATTAGCTGATAAATTCCCGAAAAAAAATATTATGTTTTACTCTAATATTATTCGCGCTATTCTTGTCGCAACCATTCTCACCTGGTTCATCGTCGGTGATGTAACACTATATACATTTGCTTTGTTTGCTTTGTTCTTCGGACTTGCTGACGCTTTCTTCTGGTCAGCAGATGGATCTATTCTGCCTGAACTTGTAGAAAAAAGCCGTTTAACACAAGCAAATTCACTTACTCAAATGACAAACCAAGGATCCGTCATCTTGGGCCCTGTACTTGGCGGTATTCTCATTAAATTTACGAACTATGAAACAATCTTTTCAATTACAATCCTGCTACTCATTATCGCAGCGATACTCGTTCAAAAAATACAATTTACAGTACCCGAAAAAAATGAAACAGATAAAGGCATGTTTACTTCTATTAAAGAGGGAATTTCATATGTAAAAGAATCACCATTTCTTTCAACTTTCCTTATATGTAGCGCCTTTTTAAATTTATTTTTAATCGGCCCAATGCAAGTAGGCTTCCCGCTCTTCGTCAAAAACGTCCTGCACGGTGATTCACTTCAGTTTAGTTACTTAGAAGCGTCTGTTGGCGGCGGGATGGCGATAGGAGCTGTCATTGTCGGATTAAAAAACATTAACCGCAGACGCGGTCTATTTTGTATTATCATGATGCTACTGTCTGGTGTATTCTTCCTAGCCATCAACTTTAGCACCGTACTTTGGCAAGCGTTATTAGCTGGAATGTTTTACGGTATTACAATTGCGATGGCTATCGTTCCACTTATGGCAATGATTCAATCAACAGTAAAAGAAGAGATGATGGGACGCGTTATGAGCTTACTCATGCTTTCATCGATGGGATTCATTCCGCTCTCTTACGCATTTACATCGCTTGCACTTGGGATAGGCATTCCAATTGTAACGGTTATGAAAAGCGGTGCAATCGCTGTTATCGTCTTTGTACTATTTGTAGCAATTCGTGTTCCAGTTGTAAGAAAGTTCGATTAGCTACTTGGAGTCATGTATTATACGCATGGCTCTTTTTTAAATGGATCGAATAACGGTATTCCCTTACTTCTCCTTAATGCCGCTCCCCACTCTAATCCAATTTCTAAAAATAAATCTCGCATCGTACTATACAATAGTGCTCCAACATCTTTACGAATTTCTCCGTACTTATACGCTCTCACAACACTTTTCACCCGCCAAATTAAATTTCCATACGCTTCTTCATCAGCTAATATCCCCTCTAATAAAGCACCTTGCTCTAGTAATCCGCTCTTTTTATAAGCAAGTTCCACCTTACTCCAAAATATATTAATCTTCTTCGGATTACTCGTCATCGGCACCAGTGCATATATAAAAGGCTTCGGTATATCGTGACGACAATACGTTTCATCAAGCTCGTACGTTACTTTTCTTTTATCTTTTATTTGTGGAATGTTTTTAGAAAGAATTGTTTCCTCCTCATTTTTTTGCTCGTTTCCACTACAGCCATCTGTACGATCATCACTTTCACATGCGGACATTTTCATACGGTCATCCATGCGGTCAATTGCAGATTTAAGAAATACATATAAGTTTGCACTATATCCCCCGCGCTTATATCTTTCTTTTGTCGCAACACGTTTTATAATCCCTAGTTCCTCTAACTTTGCAATCGAGCGGCGTACCGTACGAATACTCTTTCCAACATTTGTAGCAATCGTCTCCATTAACGGACAAGCAACTCCCACTGTTTTCTGTTTCTCATTCACTGCATACTTTCCTAAAAAATGAATAATGATAGAATCCGTTTTATTCAATTGAAATCGATAGCACTTCAAAACTTGTTTTTGATATGTATTAAACTCTTCTTTACTTCGAAATTGACTATATGGTTTCATTAAATTATATAAGCTTCCCATTTTTATCACCTTACTTATAGGTAAGAAATAGGAAGAGAAATTGGCGTGATATTTAATATTTTTTATCCCGCATTAACGGACAGTAAGACTCCCACCTCCAGATTCGGCGAATGCGAGGAGGTTACTGCCCGTAAAAGCCCGATTGGTGAAGGCTAATAATCAGTGGGGGATGGACAAAACCCCCACTGATTAAAATTTAACTTTATTGGAGATGAAAATATGATTGTAATTAGTGCTTGTTTAGGTGGTATTGCTTGTCGGTATGACGGTAACGATAATCTCGTTTCAAAAATAGAAGAGTTATTACAAAGGGAAGATACCATCCTCGTTTGTCCCGAAGTATTAGGCGGTTTACCAACACCACGCCCTTCTGCTGAAATTATCGGCGGTAATGGCGATGATGTTTTAGATGGAAAAGCAAAAGTAATGACGAAAAAAGGACAAGATGTCACGGAAGCTTTCGTGCGTGGTGCTTATAAAGCATTAGAACAAATAAAAGCTTTAAACCCAGAATATATAATTTTAAAAGAACGCAGTCCATCTTGTGGTAGTTCTACTATTTACACAGGGGAATTTAACGGCAATAAACAAACTGGTTACGGAGTGACAACTGCTTTATTCAAAAGGCATGGATTTAAAGTAATTTCAGAAGAGGATTTTGAGAACGAAAAAAGGAATTGACCCTGTTCGTCAATTCCTTTTTTCTGTCTTATTTCACACCTAATTTTTCTTTCACTTTCGCAGGAAGCTCGTCTTTCTTCACTTCTTCCCAAGCAGATACACCCTTTTTATCTGAATGATATACACGTAGGAATGCTTCTTTACGAAGATTTTTTTGCGCTATGAATTCTAATTCTTTCTCTTTACCGTCTTTATCAAAACCAGTTAGTTTATATTCGTAATCTTTAAACGTCTCACCATTATCAGCTTTACTATGATATTCTTTTCCATCTACTGTAATTTGAACGTAATACTCATCTTTACCCATACGGTTTAAATCACAGCCAACTAATAGGCTTGCAAATACGACTAAAATACTAAAAAGTGCAATATATCTTTTCAATTCCTTCACCTCATATGTTTTTCTTATATTGTTATCTTAAGGCCTTCGCTTTAAAGAAGAAATTCAAAAACATGACATAAACATTACACTTTTGTAAGATAGTAAATTAAAACTTTAATCAGTGTTTTTTCATTGAAAACGTTATTGACACTCATCTAGCCTAGTCATGACAATCTATTAACGCCAATAACGTCTTCCACGCCAATTTTTCCACTTGTCACGAATCTTATCACGTAATTTCCTTATACCGCTTATTACACCTTCTATTACGCACTCTATTATGATATCTATTACAATGTAACTTACAAATCTAGTTATAGGTTTAATCACATATCTTCCTACGAATTCAAAAATATCGTCGATCTTGCATCCCCTTCTTCTTGCATATATTCGTTATCTTTGTCATGCTCTTTTTCTTTTTAGCGCAAAAGAAAAGACCTTCCTAACGATTTGGTTTCATCGCTAAGAAGGTCTTTATATGCAACCTACCCATTCAATTTCCACTTAGAATAAAGGGATGAAAAAACTTAGCAATCTTCTGGCTTACCAGCATTCGACGCTGTACGGAAAGATGATCCGCATCCACATGATGCGATCGCGTTTGGATTGTCGATTGTGAATCCGCCGCCAAGCATAGATTGCTTATAGTCAACTTTCACTCCCTTTACAATCGGAGCACTTTCTTTATCGATAACAAATTCAACACCGAAAAACTCAAGAACTGTGTCGTCTTCTTTTGGTTCTACTTCAAATCCTAAGCCGTAAGAAAGACCACTACATCCGCCGCCATGTACAGCAAGGCGCACGTACTTCTCTCCATCTTCAGCATCTTTTAACATATCTTTAATTTGAAAAGCTGCTTGTTCTGTTACTTCAATCATGAAATACACCATCCTTTCTGTTCTCATTCTATTATACATCTTTACGCTTCTATCTTGTACTCATACACTCCGCGGCAAATTATTTCCGCAGGTCCTTTCATTAATACATTTCCTTCTTCTGTCCATGCGATCATTAAGTCGCCGCCTGCTAAGTGAACCGTAATTTCTTTACCGTGTTCCATTTTCCCATTTAAAATTGCCGCAACGACAGCTGCGCATGCTCCTGTCCCGCAAGCTTGTGTTACACCAGATCCTCGTTCCCAAACGCGGAAATTCATCTCTTCATCATTCAAAATCTCGATGAATTCAACATTCACTCGCTCTGGGAACATTTCATGCGTCTCAAGAACCGGTCCTAACGTTGTAAGAGGCGCTTTTTCTACATCATCAACAAAAATAACCGCATGTGGATTCCCCATTGAAACAGCTGTAAATGCATAACGGTGATTATTGTATAAGAAGTTTTCACGAATAAATGGTGTTTCTCCTTCACCAAGCATCGGTATCTCTTCACGTGTTAAACGAGGTGCTCCCATATCGATTTTCGCTAATGTAACTTTGTCATCTTCTACCGTTACTTCTGCCGTAACAATACCAGCTAACGTTTCAATTGTGAAAACTTTACCTTCTACTAGTTTATGCTCATACGCATATTTCGCTACGCAGCGTAAACCATTTCCACAGCTCTTTCCTTCTGAGCCATCGTTATTAAACATGCGCATTTTTACTGGTGCCACGTCAGAAGGACAAATTAAAATCATTCCATCTGCACCAATACCAGTATTAATATTTGAAACCTTTTCCGCTACAATTGCTAAATCTTCTTCTCTAATTTGTTCCTCAAACATATTTACATATATATAACTATTTCCAAGACCATGCATTTTTGTAAAAGAAAATTGGCTCATTTTTATTCACTCCAAAAGTAATTTATTATTTCAAGTATAAAATGCATGCTTTTAGAACACAATATGAATGTCCCCCGTTTCTCATATTTGACAGTGTTTTGGCAATAAGCCGTTCTTACACAAATCGTGTAAGAAAAAAGCCCTTCTAAAAGGGCTTTTTTTTCGAAATAAACACTCCTAATAAAGTGAAACTTTAATCAGTCTGGGGACGGGCAACAGGGCTTCAACCTAACTTCTTTGCTTCAGCTGAATTTTGAGGTGGGAGTCTTACTGCCCGCAAATAGCGGGATAAATGAAAAAAGAAAAACGTTGCCTGTTTGCAACGCTTTAAAACATTGGATTTTCATCCATATAATCATATACATTATTTACAAGTTCTTCTACTGTTGCACCTTGTACCACTTCACCATTTACAAGTGCAAATGGACCTTCAAAACAGATGCCACAATATCCTAAACAACCATATTCCATTACGTCTAAATTAGGATCTTTTTCTAATTTTTCTAAAGCTGCTTGCGAACCGCTTGCAAGGTTACCTACACAAAATTCGATTAATGGTTTAATCAAAACTCTCTCCCCCCTGTATCTCTAAACAAATTACCATTTACTTTATATGGTATGTGCATACCTAATTTGCGAAACGGATAAGTAACCCTCTCTACTTGTTACCATTCCACTTTATTTATAAGAAGAAAACTAAGCTGTTTCTTGTTGTTTTCGTTATATATTCTAAACTATTTAGTTACTTCACTATTTCACTTCATAATAGATGGTCTTCTTTATATAACATACTACTCATAATGAAATAGTAAATAGTAACTAGAAAATGAAAACCACTTACTTTACTTTTCTTCTTATTGTACAACAGAGTATTCATTCATGCATTGTTATTTGTTCACAAATTCGATATAATTTGATTGTGTAAAGTCAAAATATTTTATTAATATAAAATTGTATGATTAGGGGATATTTCAACAGAAAAGGGGTAATCCATCATGAAACACCTCGTACTACTAGGTGGTGGCTACGGTGGAATGAGAATTCTACAGCGGCTACTTCCAAGCAACCAACTTCCAGATGATGTACAAGTGACATTAATCGACAAAGTACCATATCATTGCTTTAAAACTGAATATTATGCATTAGTTGCGGGTACAATTTCAGAAACGCATATTCGCATACCGTTTCCTGAGCACCCACGTCTCAATATTCAATACGGAACAGTAACAAATATTGACCTCGAAACGAAAGCCATTCATCTCGATGGCGGTGAAACGATTCAATATGATGATTTAATTATCGGGCTTGGCTGTGAAGATAAATATCATAACGTTCCTGGGGCAAAGGAATATACACATAGCCTACAATCAATTGAACAAACACGTAAGACATATGAACAATTAAATAGCTTAGAACCAAATGCAACAGTAGCTGTCGTTGGGGCTGGTTTAAGCGGCGTTGAAGTGGCAAGTGAACTTCGCGAAAGCCGTTCAGATTTAAAAATCTATTTATTTGATCGAAAAGATAGAATTTTATTCCCATATCCAGAGAAATTAAGTAGATACGTAGAAGAATGGTTTGTAAAACATAAAGTTACCATTATACGAAACTCTAACATTACAAAAGTGGAACCAAACATTGTATACAACCATGATGAACCACTTGAATGTGATGCAATCGTCTGGACAGCTGGTATTCAAGCAAATGAAGTTGTTCGAAACCTTCCAGTAGAACAAGATGGTAGTGGACGGGTTGTTTTAACTAAATATCACAATATTCCAAATAATGAGCACATTTATGTCGTAGGAGATTGTGCAGCACTTCCACACGCACCATCTGCTCAACTTGCTGAAGGTCAAGGAGAACAAATTGTCCAAATATTATTAAAACGTTGGAATAATGAACCCCTTCCTGATGAACTGCCTGTTATTAAATTAAAAGGTGTTCTCGGTTCTCTCGGCAAAAAACACGGATTTGGTTTACTAGCAAACCAACCATTAATGGGACGTGTACCGAGATTATTAAAATCCGGTCTTCTTTGGATGTACAAATATCATAACGGTTAATACTTTAAAGGCTGCCTACATAGTAGACAGCCTTTTTCTATTCATTTTTTGTAACTACTCAGTCACTCTATGAAAAACCGACAGAAAAGCATTTTTTTAAATGGTCGAGAGGGACTGGCTATGTATAGGATCGGTCAGTGACTTTTCCTGCCACGCGCAAAGTTTTAAAACAAAGAAAAAAGATGTTCCTTCTAAAGAGTCTTTATTTTTCTATTTTTCTCTCTTTTTGATACGATATAACTAGAATCAGAAAGGAGCAATTTATGTTTATATTAAAAGACATCACATATAAAGATATTCTACACATTCCTTATTTACAGATTCAAAAAGAAAAAACAACTTGTATTATAGGTGAAAGTGGTAGTGGTAAAAGCACATTCCTTCGCATGTTAAACGATTTACAATCACCAACATCTGGCACAATTGAGTATAACGGAAAATCTATTTTAGATTATCCTCCCATTCAATTACGCCGTGAAGTTGTCATGCTCGGACAAACTCCGCCTATTTTTGATGGAACAATTAAAGATAATTTATTAATGGGACTTCGATTTTCTGAAAAGCCATTTCCAAATGACGACGCACTGCAAGGCGCATTAACGACTGTTAGCCTAGATAAAAAATTAGAAGATAACACCTCTTCTTTATCAGGTGGCGAAAAACAAAGACTTGCTTTCGCTCGTATTATACTAATGGATCCGCCCGTCTATTTATTAGATGAACCAACTTCGGCACTAGATGGTGACACAGAACGCCGCGTTATGAAACAATTTACTATGCTAGCAAGAGAAAAGAAAAAAACAGTTATCTTCATCACGCACTCGCAACAACTTCCAGAAGAAATCGCAGACGATATTATTGAAATTAGTAAAACAAACGGTGCAACTAGAAAGGAAGTGCTATCAATTGAAGGGCGTTATTGAACTACAAATTTGGCAACTTGCAGCTGCATATATTTTCATCCTTATTTTGATCGGGCTTGTGAAATTAAAAGGAATACCGCGTGAGAAACAAATTACAATTGCTACATTACGTATGACAATTCAGCTTGTACTAGTTGCATATGTTCTTACATACATATTTGAAAATAGTAATCCGTTTTATACAATAGCTCTCATTACTTCTATTACTACATTTGCGATTTTCAATATTTATAAACGAGTTAATATTCCAATGTCAAAAGAATTAAAACGAGTAGCCGCCCTCTCCATGATTGCTGGATCACTTGGCCCGCTTCTACTATTTATCTTTGTCATTATCGGACACGATCCTTGGTATGCTCCGCAATATATCGTTCCTATTGCCGGCATGCTAATCGGTAACGCTATGACAGGTATTTGCCTCGGGGCAAACACCTTTTTAAACAGTATGAAATCACAAAGAGACCATATTGAAGGCGCACTTATGCTTGGCGCAACACCGAAAGAAGCCGCTGCGCCGCTCATACGCGACGCTTTTGACTCTGCTATTTTACCAACGATCAATTCTATGGTCGGAATGGGAATTATAAGTCTTCCAGGCATGATGACAGGACAAATTTTATCCGGTGTATCACCATTTACAGCTATCCAATATCAAATTGCGATTATACTTGGCATTTCTGGAAGTACAGCTTTCTCTGTTATTATCTTCTTACAGCTTGGGTATAAAACGTTCTTTAATAAGCGGTGCCAGTTGAAAGAAGTTGAAGTACAATCATAAAAAAGACGCTCTGCAAGTTACTTACAGAGCGTCTTTTTTCTTTGCTAATCTTACGCTTTCTTAACGAACTGTGATTTTAACTTCATAGCTCCGAAACCGTCGATTTTGCAATCAATATCGTGATCTCCCTCAACTAGACGGATACTCTTTACTTTCGTACCAATCTTTACAACTGAAGAAGTTCCTTTTACTTTTAAATCTTTAATTACAGTAACAGCATCGCCATCTTGAAGAACGTTTCCGTTCGCATCTTTTACAACTTTTGCACCAGCATTACTTTCAGCTTCCGCTTCTTGACCCCACTCATGGGCACATTCTGGACATACGAAAAGAGCGCCATCCTCATACGTATATTCTGAATTACATTTTGGACAATTTGGTAAAGTAGCCATAAATTCATTTCCTCCGTTCATTATTTATACGTAAAAATCAAAATTGATGTTTACATCTCGATAAATAAAATTTGTACAGCATTTCTTTATAGTGCCATAGTCTTACGTTATTGACAAGCCTACCTGGAATTCTCATTTTTTATTGTATTTTACAAAATTTCAATTAGTATGGTGTTTTGTGTTCACATTTTTCGTTAATTAGCTTATTCGACATGTACTTCTTCCATCCAGCTGCTTGTCTTGGATTTCACTACTATTAAGTGCTCATTTTCCCATTTTAGTTTGCCTAAAAATCTAGAATAGACTACTGCATTCCCTACTTCTTCTACGAGTAATTTATTTACTACTCTTAGCCCTTTATCGTTATACACTTCACACATTAGCTGAAATCCTTCCGAACGATGAATTCCTTTTAATATAGCCGTTTTCTTTCGACTTGGGCTCTTCTTCGGTGTTTTATCCACTAAAAACACAATCTCGTAATTCTCTTTCTCTATTTCTTGAAGCGCTTCATTCACATACTCTTTAATCATTTCTAATGATATTTTTGAATACTTTTCAATAGCTGGCACGACATAGAGGTAAACCAACTCACAAAAATGCTTATACTTCTCCTCAACTGATTCCAAATTTAAAAATTGCATATAATCATAAGGCACGGATATACAAATCTCCCCTAGGACCTCATGTAGTTCATAAGAAATATCTTTATTAGGATTTGCTAGACAGTAGATATCAATATTTTCTACATTTTCTAATCCAAGATCCCACTTACTTAATTCCTTTGAAAAAATCAATTCAAAAATTCTCATTTCATGTAATCGATTATAATGTTTTTTAGGACGTTTCTTAGCCCAATCATAAAAATGTACATCCATCATACTCTCTTTTCCTCCTAATATTATTTACTTTTCTAATATATAAAAAGAAGAACCCTCACAAGATTCTTCTTTTCAAAATGAACGAGCTCTCTCTAGAAACTCCAACTATTCTCTTCAATGTAAAATTGATATTCTTCTAACTCTTCTTCACTTAACTTCTTATTATTCTCATATACTTCTTGCCATTCAAAATAGTCTTCACTAAAATAAACAGCAAATTTAATTTTTATATTTTTCTTCTCTTCATAATCATAACCAGTAAACTCTACTACGTCATAATCCTTTTCTTTCTTTACAAACTTCCAAGTTGGATTATCATTCATAACCTCTAAAGCAAATCCTTCATCACTTGAACGAACAACATTTTTTATATTCGGCTCAGTTGGTAACAAGGAGAGTCCGAACGTGGCTACACCAAATACTATCCCTACTATAACTTGTAAACCAATCATACCAGCAAAACTAGCGCCACCCTTTGATTGTAAGTAATACGCCTTCTCATGATCAAGCGTATCTTCTGCTTTATGTAAAATACGAACAGCGTGCTTATAATATAAACGGTTTCCTTGCCATCCAGTAAATATCATCATTACTAATTGAAAAGCTAAACTAATTGATAAAAAAATCCCATCCGGAATGTCTATAAAAGGGGCTACAAGTACACTAGGTACCGATAATAATGTAAGTATAATAAACAACTTATACATTTTACGATAAGCTAACCAAAAAGTTGGAAAGAAAAAGGCTACCCAATTCCACGTATTCCCTTGCGCTGGGTTTTCTACTTTGCCCCATTTAAAGTCATAATAAGCTGTATTCTTTTGAACAACTTTATGTAATTCTTGCGGAGAAATTGTTTCTTGTAAAACAGTGTCCTTCACGTACATCATCCTTCTCTTATTTCTATATAACTTTATTGTATATCTATAAAAAGAAGGAATCTAACAAAAAATAGTTATATTTCATAAAAATGAACAAAAATCGAATACATTCCGACAATTATCCATTCTATATTCCATTTTACTATTAAATATATTAGAATACTCATATATAAGACATTTAATACACTATGTTAAACATCTTATATATTCGCAAAAAAGGATGTATCAAAATCATTTTGACACACCCTTCTCCTATTAAACTACTATTGTAATATAACCTAGCCTAAAATCTCGACTTAAGAGACTTCACAAATTAGCTCTCTACTATTTCAAACATATTTCCACTTACACAACTATCCCACATTACCCTTCACTTTCTCAATAACATCTTCTATACGTTTAGCTATACATTCTGGCTCCCAATCTCCCTCACCATGCATAGCTGTATAAACCGGACAATTCTCATTATTACTATCTACAAAGATCGGGTCTCCGAGATACGAATCTATCCCAATTACAATCCACCCGTCTTTCCAATCTCCCTCTTCATTTCCAACTAAGCTTTGCCCTTCATCATCAAAGCTATAACCAAGTTGCCCTTCTTCTATTTCTTCACTATTAAATAATTCTATTGTCATTGGTTCAAATTCACACTCTAACTCAATTTCATTATCCTCAGCGCGATCTACATGTGCTAACAGTTGTTTAATTTTATTGTGGTTAATCATAAGATTTCCTCCCTCTATTGCGCAATTTTTTAATTAACTATAATATACAAAATAAAGTTTATAAAACTATTATTTGAGGTGACCAAATATGAAGACTACACTTTGGGCAGAAGATGACTATTTAAAATTAGCACCTATTAACGACGAACTAATAAAAAAAGCAGAAGAAGTACTAAACGTAAAGCTCCCAGAATCGTACATAAATCTTCTAAAAGAACAAAACGGAGGAACTCTTCGATTAGATGCTCACCCTACTTCAGAGCCAAATTCTTGGGCAGACGATCACGTTAATGTTTCTGGATTATATGGCATTTCTTTTGATGAAAATGAGTCTAGTATTTTAGAGAGCCATTATTTAATTCAGGAATGGGACATGCCTGAGAATATCGTGCTTTTATCTGGTGACGGACATACGTGGATTGCACTAGACTATCGAAACGTAGCTGAAAATCCTCCAGTTATATTTATCGATAATGAGTTTGAGGAAATTATTGAATTAGCACCTAATTTTGAAAGCTTCTTACAAAACTTAACTACATACAATTATGATGAAGAATAAACCTATCTCTAAAGGAGTACACACTGGTGCAAGATTTCATTATAAAGTGAAGGCTAATAATCAGTGGGGGTTTTACGGGCAGTTGATCTCCCGTCTAACTCCCTCGCATTCGCCGAATTTTGAAGTGAGAGTCTTACTGCCCGTTAATGCGGGATAAATTTACACGCTGCTTTAAAACCACTTGGATTTAAGAAGAAAAGACATACATTTTCCAAAGCTGATAACGGATTTTATAAGATCATTCATATACAAAAAAGCCAGTTTGGAGATGATTTCTATATAAATATAGGTGTTCATCCAATTGGTCTCCCGCAACTTATTACGGACCAATTACAAGTAAAAGAAAACATCTCAATATTCGATTGCATTCTACGAACAAGGATAGAGCCTATACATATGAAACAGAACCAGTTATTACATAATGTTTCACATGAAACTATCGACATTCCGAATTACCTTTCTACTATTTTCGACTGGTTTCAAACGTGGGCTTCATATAAAAATTTAATAAAAACAACTATACATTCCATAACTCCTGTACTAGCTGTCGTTCCAATATTACAAGAAAAAGCGTTTCTGCTTCTTACCTGTTTCTCTTTCTACAAATTAAAACAGTACGAACAAGCTAATCGCTACTTACAGCAATATTTGCATTGTGCTGTTCATCTTAATACCGAGGAGAAAGAGCCAGTCTTCTTTCATGAAGTTGATATGTATATGAAAAAACTAGTAGAAAGTGCAATGTAACTTCACATTGTACCTTCTACTAGTTCTTTATATTCCTCTTGTAACTTTTTAAATTGATCTTCATACTTTTGCATCTTTACCGTATCTGTTTTCGAATTAAGGATTGGTCTTCTTCTCCCAATCACCATTATATTCTTTCCCTCTATTGCATCGTTCATATATACGTAAGGTCTGAAAAATTCACATTTCGTATATGGCAATGCTACAGATAATTTTGCATACTCTTCCACCTTAAATTGATTAGATAAACTTAACTCTCGTAAATTTTTCAATTGGATCAAAGGTTCTAACGAATCATCTTTAACCTTTAAGTTCATAAGAGTAAGTTTTTTTAAATGCTGTAATGCAACGAATGGTTGTAAAGTTTGTACTTTCATTGCTGTATTTATCCCACCGCCCATGTAAAAGGTATTGAGTTGCGGACACTTACTTAAAGCAGTTAAATCTTCTAGCTTAGAAAAATCATCAATTAGTAAGGATTTGAGTTTTTTATTATACGCAATATCCCATAACGTCTTCGCTTTTGTATTCCAGCACATATACAACTGTTGTAAATCAGATAATTTTTGAAGGCTACTTAAATCCTCGATCCTCATTTCGTAAACGTACAATATATTTGGACGAGCGTACGTAAGAATATGCTCAAATTGCTTTTGATTTACTGCGAAAACCCATAACTTCTTAACTTGTAAAGATGCTAATCGTTCTATATTTTTTGTTTTCCCCTCAATCGCTAATTCTTCTAAACTAACAGTAACATTTTCCAAGTCCTTTATAATCCTCGGCTGCTCACCAATTGGAAACATTATATCCCCTCCTACAACGCCCAAGTAATATTCATTTCTTCAAACGACTCCTTACTCACTTCCAATCCTTCACTATCATCCGTTCCGATCATCGCCACTTCTTCTTTAGACAACATCATTTCCTCGTTTGGATTTTTGATTTTTCTCTCATACACGAGTTGTAAAAGCTCTATTTGCTCTTCTGTCAGCTCATATTCTTCTTCTAATCTTTCTATTGCTGATTGCAGATCAAGTAGTGGGATTTCTAATAAGAATCCGCCATGCTCTTCCATCTCTTCAAATGAATCAATTGAATACGCACCGCTCTCCTCAATCCAAAACGCCGCTGTAATGAACGGCACTGTTTCGCCCTCCACTTCTTCTAATACGTATTGAAGTGCTTCTTCTTTAGCAATTTCTATCACTTCCGAAGGTGCCCCTTCAAAATAATTTTCCGCATCAATCCACTCATCAATTCTCTCACTATTCACATCTTGAAGACATACGATTGTGTACTTCGAATCAAAAGTAATTGTCCCTCTTCCGCCTTGACTATCTTGCATACTATAGTTAAATCCATCCCATGAACTTTCATGTGAGAAATCAGGAGCATGTGCTACAAAAATTGCATCTGCAATCGACTTTAAGATGCAACCTCTCCATAATTGTTCTTTGTCTATATGTAATTTATATTTACTCATCGTCTTCCCCCATACACATATTTTTTCTATTATCTTTCCTCTACATAATACTTGTAAAGCCTTTTCTACCTACTGCAAAATAGGAAAGACGCCCTTTTCAAAAAGGCGTCTTTTTACATTTGAAAATTTACTAATATAAAAAATGAATTATTTAATAAATGAATTCCCCATGGAACGAGTAAATTATTTGTTTTCTTATATGTGTAGGCTAAACATACACCTATACCAAAAATATATAACATACTACCTAAAGTAAGGGGATGACCTAAAGTAAATATAAAAGCACTTATAACAATACTAGTAAGTGTAGAGAAGCGCTGAGATAATTTCGTGAAAAATATCCCCCGAAATAAAAGTTCTTCCCAAATCGGTGCAAAAATGGTGAGTACAACTACGTATAAAATGATTTCACTTATAGTAGGCTCTATTACTATATTTGACTCATCCACACTAAGCCCCTGTGGTAAAACTAAATTTAATACCGCAAGATATATAAGCAGTATGATCATCGTCATTACTATTGTTACATAATGTTTAAAATTATTGAACTGTAGTGATTTTACTAGCTGTGAACAATACTTTCTTGCTGGTGCATACATTACAATAATCGTACAAAACGTAAAGGGTGGGATAAGATGGTCTACATACCATGGATATAATGAGGAGTCATATAAAAAGTTCAAAAAACCCATTCCATGCATTACCCCAAAAGTAATTATTATAATGCTAATTACTTCGAGCATACTCATTTGTATATTCTTTTCTTCATATGTAGCTAATTCTGTGTTCATCCTATCTCCTCCAGTATAATTAAACCTTTTAAACCATTATATACCAATTTTAATGCAAAAACAGACGATACAATTTACTGTATCGTCTGTTTTTTCCCCTACCATTTCTCTCTACATGCTTCAATTAAATGCAGCAAATACTGCTTCGTCATATCAGCCCGTCTCCAACGAGAGAACTTTTTCTTTTCTTCTGGATTATGCCGCATTCGCTCTACCTCTTTCAATAAAGGCTCCCATTCTTTCGCTGAACGTTCTAATAAATATTGCAATCCTCTATCTTTTGAAACGATTGTTTTATGATCTAACGTATATAAAATGCGTCCCATCGTAACGACTGCTGATTCCACCCATTCTTCTATAAAAAATAAATAGGGTCTCTTCGCTTTTTCACTCCAGTACTGTTCTACGTTGTATTTCATTGTATTTACTACATGGTCCCATTGTATTTGGAGAGGAAGGTCTTCTGCTTCTTTCCCGGTAACTGTAATACCTTGATTTTTCAATGTCCACCATGTTACCGCGTTAATATCCCAATGACCAATATCAGCCTTACCATCTGCACAATATACGTACTCATTCATTTCATGATTGTATTTCCCTAAGTCAGCAAGCGGAATATACATACCATCCATTCTTTTACCTAACGTACTTTTACTAATTTTTTTATGCAGTTCTATAATTTGTTGTTTTTCAGCTCCATTCACGGAATCACTTATTACCGTAACAAAATCAACATCGCTCGTTTCTATATGAAATGCTCCTAACGCGATTGATCCGTAAATATATACCCCGACTATTTTTTCATCCGAAAAAATTCCTTTTAATTCTACTATGTACTGCTCCATTAATTGCTTTACTTCTTCTGGTAAAACTTGTTTTATTCCATTCTCCACATCTATCCCTCCATTAAAAAAAGCCTTTGCAAATTCGCAAAGACTCCCTGCTTTATAAATATTTCTCGATTTCTTCGTAAACATCCTTCAAACGAGGATTTCCTTCTCCAACAATCTCTCCATTCACAAGAACGACTGGATAAAATAAATCTTCTTCTACTACGCGCTCTGCGAATGCTTTTTTATCTTCATCTTCTTGTTCTTCTTGAAAATCAATATACTCGAAATTAAATTTATTTTCTTGTCCTTCATATTTACGACCAATCGCCGCTTGTAACCACTCAAACGTTTCTGTTGAAGATGGCATTCCGACGCAACTCGCACAAATCACTTTCGTCCCATACACTTGCACATTAACCATTTCTTCTCCCCCACTTCTTGCCCTAACAGTATATTCAGATACCTTAGTACACAAGCACATCATTTTACAAACTTATTCCATACCCCTATACTGAAAAAACACGTTGTACACACGATATAATATTTTGACAATAAAACAAGAAGAGAAAAAATAGATTTTCCCCTCTATCTTGATTATAATAAAACTGATGAAAGGAGTCGATAAAAATGGAAAACCCACATATGCAAGAACAAGTACTAGAGGTATTAGATAAATTACGTCCATTCTTACTTCGCGATGGCGGAGACGTTGAATTAGTAGACATTGAAGAAGGTATCGTAAAATTACGCCTTATGGGTGCATGCGGAAGCTGCCCAAGTTCTACAATCACACTAAAAGCTGGTATCGAACGCGCATTACTTGAAGAAGTACCAGGCGTTATTGAAGTAGAACAAGTATTTTAATTTAAAAGCGGCGGTGGCTCGTTCAGCTCTGACTGGCTAAGGTTCTTTCGCATAGAAGGCGCTTTTTGCCTTCTTATGCGGAAGGTTCTTAGACACGAAGAGCTAGCCACCAGAGCTAGATAACATCTAAAAGCGGAAGCGGCTCGTCCAAAATGTGAGGAGGATGGAGCTTCTGACATAGAGGCGCTTTTTGCCTCACAGGAAGGCGCGAAATGGCCGACTGTTCTAGCCGCTGGAGCTAGACATTATCTAAAAGCGGCGGTGGCTCGTTCAGAATCGCTTCCTAGAAAGAGACCCAAATGGGTTTCTTTTTTTATTCAAATAACACTTCCCCTTTAACATCATAAAACAAAATTGGAAATCCTTCTCAAAAAGTGCGATAATTAATACTATAGAATCGTTCACACATATACAGAAAAAAACATAGGGGGACGACACATGCCAAGAATGGGGAACACTTTCTTAACAATTCAAGAACTAGAAAAGAAAAAAGAGTATTTATTAGACCTTTCATCCGTTATACCAACATGGAATGCAAGTTATCAATTTTTATTTAAAGAAATCCAGCAAGAATTATTGAGTAAAGTAAATGAAAAAATCGAAAGACATCAATTCATTTTAAATATATGTGCAGATCAACAGGTAGGGGCATAATGTATTACATACAATTGTGATATATAAAAAAGAGACCTCACCCGGTCTCTTTTTTCATTTTAAGACAGCCAATCTAATTTCCTAATGCCTAACTTCTCAACAGGTAAACGAAATGACTCGTAAAAATGATTCATAAATTGCTCAGTGCGCTTCACATCATGTAAAATGATTTCTAAACGGGCTCTATATATGCCTTTTTGTTCTTCGTTTCCTGTTTGATAATATCGTTCAATCGTTTCAAAGTAGTGAAGCGGGAACAGAAGCCTTGCGAATAATAAGCGCCAACCAAATGAAGAGAGCGAATAATTACGTTCATAATCTGTAATGAATTGAACTACCGTTTGCTCCCAATCTTTCTTTTTTTCTATCATCATATAGCGAATACATTCTGCTATATCTCTACTTGGGTGATCATATACCCAATCAAAAGGAAGTTTTAAACGCTTCGTTTGCTGCCATAATAAAGGTGTAAATCGTTCTTGGCAAATTGTTGCTGCGTCAGTTATTTGTGGTGTATCGTCCATTTCTGTATCGACAACATATTGAATTGCATTTTCTGCAACTCCTAAGTAATATGGGAAGGATTCAATAAACAATTGATCGAATACGTCTGAAGGATGGTTCATCACTTGCGATTGCCAAAACCTTTCTAATTGGTCGAGCCTTTTTTCCCATAATGCTTTCCATTCACCAATGCGGCTTAATTGCTCAACTTCTTCTGGAAAGAATGCGCCACGTTTATGGAATATAGAAAGCTCACTTCCTAATGATGTAGCATGTCGCTCTAACATACGCATACCTTTTAATAAGCAGTAATTTTTTTCTTCTATCTCACTTACATAGTAGCCGTGTATAGTCGGAACGAAAGTCGAAACAGTTATATCCCCTTGCTGGTTCATATAATCACTGAGCTTTTTCATCTCTACAAGTACTTCTTCCTCCATTTCTCCAATTGGAACAAGTACATAAATTCTGTTGCGAATCCAAAAGCTTTTATAGGGGCCAAGGGGGATTAATTCTTTAACATGCATGTGATAATGCTCATAAATATGCTGAATCATCGCAGTCGCCACCTATGGTTTTTCTTTATATATATGAGCTTGTGCTCGCCTTTCATTCCTATGCACATGATAAAGCAATGAAACGTATACAAATACTAAAAAGAAAAAAAGGTGATAAACATGAAAGACTCAAATCAACTACAAGAAAGAGCATTACAACTATTACAAGAGCGCGGTGTAACAATTGACGATATTGCTGATCTTGTTCATTTTCTTCAAAAGAAATACCATGCAAATTTAGAGATGTCAGAATGTCGCTATAACGTTGAGCGTGTACTATCAAAACGAGAAGTACAAAACGCTCTTATTACAGGCATTGAACTTGATGTCCTTGCTGAAAAAGGAATGTTAAGTCAGCCGTTACAAGATATCGTAAAACGCGATGAAGGACTATATGGAATTGATGAAGTCATCGCACTTTCAATCGTTAACGTGTACGGGTCAATTGGCTTCACGAACTTTGGATATATCGATAAATTAAAACCAGGTATTTTAGAATACTTAAATGATAAATCAACTGGAAAAGTTCATACATTCCTTGATGATATCGTTGGCGGAATCGCTGCCGCTGCTTCAAGCCGTTTAGCACACCGTGCTGAGCATTCAGAGTAACGTATCTAGGCCGTCAGTTTCACACTGACGGCCTTTCATATTCCATAAGCATGAACTCTCTTCCACGGCTCAAAAAAAGAGGTCCTACTTGAAATCCAATGTTTTTATACAGCCTAATCGCTCTCTTATTGAATGTCGCTACACTCAGTCGAAACATTTTCGAATTCAATTCCTCAGTAGCAAATGCTATTCCCGCTTGAAAAAATATTTCCCCCATCCCTTTTCCTGTTAACTCCGGCTTCATTCCAAGCCCAATATCTACTACATCTTCTCCCCTATATAAATTAGCATCTCTTCCCCCTGGCACTTGTGCATTTTCTCCAAAACAAAAATAGCCGATGAATTCTCCATTCCCTCCGCAACAACCGTAATACGTCCCATCTAGCAACTCTTCTATTACTTCAGCATCTCCCGAAAAGCTATATAACGTATAGGGATTTTCATACTTCCACGTATTTATTTCTTTCGCTTCTTCTTCTGTTAACTTATGTATATCCATTCATCTCGCTCCTTATCAAATACTCTACTAATCTATATGTATTTACTCATTCATTTTCCAAACTTGATTCTCCTCTAATCGTAATATGCATAGTTACATACGCACACCCCTTTAAAAAATGCTACAATTTATTTGAATCGCTGTTGTTACACTTCTTGATTAAGAAAGACTGTTAACCGGAAAATTAACGTCTTATCAAACCCAAGCAATTGGCACGTTTTGTCATCATGAAAGACACTCGAAAGAGTGTCTTTTTTCTATACCTGAGCAGGACCTGCTCATTTACAAAATTAATGCATAAATTAATATAACTCTTTAAACGCATTATTCCCTTTCTATATGTTGCGGCGTTCGTTGCGACATATTCGGATAATAAAAAGCACTCCAGCCAGAGTGCTTTTTACTTTCAAACAAGGAGGTTACATATATGGATAGTACTCTTGTATTTAACTTTGGCATTGGTATTGTTATCATTTTATTCGTCTTCTTTGTACTTTGTATGAGCGGGATATAGTAATCTTTTATGCTGATAACTCCTTTAAAGTATCACTCAATTTAAACTTTCTTAATTGTAATGAAGCAATCATTGCTGCTCCTGCTCCGAGTATAATGCTAGCTAGTGCCAATATTAAAACTTGATTATACGGAATGATAATAACCGTTAACTCTAAGCTTGATAACACAATATAACTAAATACAATTCCACCTAAAACCCCAATACAACCAGCTATCGCTCCAAGTAAAGTACCCTCTAATAAAACAATCCGTCTCATTTGCTTCGGAATAGCTCCTACCGCACGAATCATACTAATTTCAGCACGTCTTTCATGTAAACTTGAGACAATCGCATTCATTAACCCTATACCAGAAATAATGAAAACAATTACAACTAACAAGCGAATTAACATCATCATTTGCGATAATAACTGTTCTTGTTCTTTCAATAAATCATAACTGTTTATAACTTCTACATTCTCTTTATTATTTGTAATTTCTTTTACTTGCTTCTTAATCGCTTCAAATGATTGTTTAGAATTTGTCATAATTTGAATCGCTTCATATCCTTGTACGTGAAACTTATCGCGAGCCCATTGTTCATTTACAAAAATATCTAACCCTCTTAACCTTAATCCTTGCTCAATAATCGAAACGACTTTAATCGTTTGTTTTTCTTTCCCTTTTCCTTGTACTTCAATCGTATCATGCAACTGAAGTCCTAAATTTCCAGCCACTTCCTTCGTAATGACTCCCTCACCATCTTGTAACGGCTTACTTAAAGTTTGCCCTGCAATCACTTTCGCCTTTGTTACTTTCTGGTACGCTACAATATCGTTACCGACAACTTCCATTGAATCGTAGTTCAAATTGTTTTTTTTCGCAAATTCATACCATTCTTGATTCGCTTGTTTAAAGTCATAATTCACAAGCTTTGCTGTAAAGTCAGTAGCATTCCCAACACTTGATTCCACACCATCAATTTTTCTAACCTTCTCCATCCAACTAAACGGTAATGTTTCTATTCCTTGCGACTCTACCGGAATTCTTATTACTAAGTCCGCTGGTAAATGTTTTTGTAATCCTTTCTTCGTACCTTCATACATAGAATTTACATACATCGTTCCAACAAGGGCTAACATAAAACCAAATGCTAATATAGCAACCGATACAGCTGCCTTATTTCGATAACGAATTACATTTCGACTACTAATCGTCGTTTCAATTCGTAATATCATTTGAAGTGGTTTTGCAATCACTGGTGCTATCATCCGAATAAATAACGGAATCGCAAATAACAATCCGACCGCAAATAACAGCGCACCTATCGCACTTGGATTAAAACCGATATACTGCTCTAATACGTTACCTGCTAGTCCAATAACAGTACCAATGATTAAAATGCTAAGGCTAAAAGCACTCCACCTTTTTTCTTTTTTCTCATTACTAGGAAGACCTGGCCTAAGCGCTTGAACTGGTGGAATCTTTCTAACCATAAAGGCTGGTATAATAGCCCCTATGATAGACATAACAATCCCTAGTAAAAACGTAATGAGTAAAATCTCGCCTGAAATCGAGAATGATTCTTTCCCTGCATCCTCAATATTCACCCATTTGTTGATGAATGATGCTGCAATTGTTTGCGTACCTGCTCCAAGAATAACTCCTGCTAGTGATCCGATTGCTCCGATGCATAAAGCCTCTAATAAAACGACTAATATAATTTGATTTGGATTACTACCAAGTGCACGTAATAATGCCCATTGCTTAAATCGACTTCTGACAGATAAGAAGAAACTTCCCATTATTAAAAGGGCTACAACAAATAAGGCAATACCACCTAAACTAAAAATTAATGGCTTCATTACATTTAGGCGTTCAAATGCCTTATCTACATAAGTACGTTGGTCCACCTTTATATTTTCAATCTTTTTATGTACATCAAAAGCAATTGCTTTTTTCACATTTACATCTTGTACTTTCACTTGAACAAGATTGAATTGATTTGGTAAATTTAATTCTTTTTGAAGCCAATGGATTGGAAAATAAGCACTATGCCCCATTGACGCCATTAACGGTGGATTTAAAATACCGACAACTTTCACAGCCTTTTCACCATGCTGCGGGAATGGCAGTTTAATCGTATCTCCTACCCGTATATTTTCACGATCTGTATACCCTTTTGTCAGTGCTACTTCAGCACCTTCTTTCGGATATCGTCCTTCTAATATTTTATAAGAATGCATTTCTGGAGAATCTTGCTCAACACCCCAATAAGATGGCTTTCCCGATAGTTCTTTATAATGTGGAAAAGGATACGGTATAAGTGCTTTTGATATTTTTTCAGCATTTTCTAAGCCATCTATTCCTTTTAAACTTTCATTATTTAAATACATGTCATTTTTTATATAGCCAAATTGTAAATTATAATCTCCATACCGACTTACTACTTGTTCCTTCACACTTTGCTCTACTGATTGATTACCTAGTAATAACATCGTCGCTAACATAACACCTAAAGCTGCACCGAGGGCAATCAACATATTCCGCAACCAATTTTGTTTCATCGATTTTATCGCATACTTAATTACCCATCGCATCACCTTTACCTCCTACTTTAAAGTGACGATTCATAATCTCTTGAATGTGAGTAACTTGTTGCGGGATATTTCGAAATTTCCACCCTTTACTTTCAGTATGCTCATGAATCACCTCACCATCTAATAAGAAAACGACTTTATCAGCATGGGCCGCTACGAACGGATCGTGCGTTACAATGACAGCTGTTTGCCCTAATTCATCACATGCATTGCGAAGTGCCGCGATAATATTTTTGCTGTTTTCTGAATCTAACGCCCCTGTTGGCTCATCTGCTAATATAATAGCCGGCTCATTTGCAAAAGCTCTTGCTATCGCAACCCTTTGCTGTTGCCCACCTGATAACTGTGCTGGTAAATGCTTTTCTTTTCCTTTCAATCCAACGAGCTCTAATAAACGATTTGCTGTCACCGTTGCCTTCTTTTGCGAAACATTATCTAATAGTAAAGGCAACCCTACATTTTCCTCCGCATTAAACACTGAAATTAAATTAAACTGCTGAAAAATAAAACCGATTTTATGCCTTCTAAATAAAGCGAGCTCTTTTTCTTTTAATGTTGAAATCTCCGTACCATCAACTCGAATACTACCTACCGATGGAATATCTAATCCACCTAACAGCTGAAGTAAAGTCGTTTTACCCGATCCACTTGCCCCCATAATACAAACAAAGTCACCTTTTTGAATTTGAACATTAATATCTTTTAAGATCTTTACTTTACTATCCCCAATATCAAACGATTTTTCTAACCCTTCAATTTCAATAATATTCATCCCGATATCCCCTTTTCTCTCTATTTACCAATCTATATATTCTATTCGAAAATGCAAAATACCTACTATTTTGTATTTTTTTGTCACATGCTAACATTTATATTAACCGGCAGTAAGTGCCCGATTAGTGTGAGCAAATAATCAGTGCGGGATGGACACCCCCCACCTATTAAAATTTCACTTTATTTCTCACGTCAGAAAAGTTGACTCTCGCAACGGAAGTAACCATAATAATTACACGAATATATAAAAACTATTCACATATCCACAATTAGGAGGAAGAACAATGAAACATGTGATCGTTTATGCACACCCGAATACAGAAAGCTTCAACCATGCAATTTTAGAAACTGTAAAAAGTGAATTAGAAGGAAAAGGTCATGAAGTACGCGTTCGTGATTTATACGAATTAAACTTCAATCCAGTATTAGGTGCTTCCGATTTCATCTCATTTTCCCAAGGAAACACACCAGAAGATATTAAAGAAGAACAAAAGCATATCTCTTGGGCTGATAGTATTACATTCATTTACCCAGTTTGGTGGGCGGGTCTTCCTGCTATTTTAAAAGGATACGTTGACCGTGTATTTAGCCACGGCTTCGCTTATGCTTACGGTGAGAATGGTATTGAAAAGTTATTAAGCAGTAAAAAAGGATTGTTATTATCTACGATGGGAAATTCGAAAGAAGTATACACAGCAGGCGGTATGTTTGATGCAATGAAAAAAACAACTGATGCTGGTATTTTTGAATTTACAGGCATTGAAACACTTGAGCATACATTCTATACGAGTGTTCCTTCTGTGGATGACAGTGTGCGTAAACAATATCTTGAAGAAGTTAAAGACGTTGTGAATCGTGCGTTTTAATAAAAAAACTCCGGTTATAACAACCGGAGTTTTTATTTCATCATCAATTTCGGAATATATCTTTGAAGAATGCTTTCTAATTCATTCATATCTTCCTGTCTAATAAGTAAATTCACATTATCATTCATTTTTTCTCGCCCGCGATATAAAAATATATTTTCTTTTGGATTTTCCCATGTTGATGTTTTATAGCCTTTTAATTCTTCGTATGAATAAAAGTTCAATCCGTCTATTACACCTTTTTCATATATTTGTACACTTTTAATAAGATGGATAGCTATTAAAGTCATAAAACAACTTGCTACAGCATAACTACCTGACTGAACGAGAAACTGTTCAACTGTATCAATATCGCCACTTACGTATTGAGCATATATATACATACATTGCCCGATGAAATACGCCGGTCCAAGTAATGCAATCCAACGCCGTTTCACCCGAGGATATGTTGCAATAAGTTTTCCCGCGCTTTTTTTCATTGCATTTATTATATATATCTTCCATAGAACAAAGAACAAAACACATAATGTAAAAACAAACATAATGCATGACATCCAGTACACTCTTATTCCCTCCCTTTTTATATCAATACATATAAATTCTACATTTTATATAACTACAGTACATATGCAATTATGCATAAAAAAACAGGCAACCTCTTCCGGTTACCTGCCTTTCATTACATCTTCTCAATCCACTCCGTCAAGTTGTGCACAACTTGCGTCGGTTGTACTTCATATTCTGTTAACTTGTCCACAGTTGTTACTCCAGTGTGGACAAGAAGGGTATGCATACTAGCATTTATCCCCGCTAAAATATCTGTATCGTAGTTATCCCCAACCATTAAAGCTTCTTCCTTTCCTATGCCAAGCACTTTTAACGCTTGTTCCATAATGATTGATTCTGGTTTACCAATAAAGATTGGATCCACACCTGTTGATACTGCAACAACTGATGTTAATGAACCGTTACCTGGTAATAATCCGCGCTCAGTTGGAATTGCGATATCCCCATTTGTTGAAATAAACGTTGCACCGTTACGCACAGCAAGGCAAGCTTTTGCTAATTTTTCATATGTGATATCACGATCTAATCCAACAACGACGAAATCAGGATTTTCATCCACAATTTCAAATCCTTTTTCCACAAGAGCAGCATGTAAGCCCTCTTCACCAATCATATATACAGTTGCATCTTGTTTGCGCTCATAAATAAAGTTCGCTGTAGCCATACTCGTTGTGAATACTTGCTCCGCTTTCGCTGGAATATCGAAACGAACAAGCTTTTCTGCAACTTGTTCTGGTTTACGAGTTGAGTTATTTGTAACGAATAAATATGGAATACCGCGCTCTCCTAACGCTTTTACGAAGTCGCTTGCTTCTTCAATTTGCTCTTCACCGCGATACATTGTACCGTCTAAGTCAATTAAATAGCCTTTATACATCTGTTTGTCTCTCCTTCTATGCTAACGTTCTCATCTATCATACCACTCTTATATTAACCCCTTTTTCAAAAGAAAAAAACGCTTTACCTTAAAGCGTCCCATAACGTTCATTTTTTCTCTTTTATTTGGTACGAACAATTACAATCGCCCACGCACATGTTTGCTAACGTCTTCACATTTGCATCTGCAAATAACCGCTTATACATATCTTTTTCATCTTCACACACTTGCGGGAATCTCTCTGCAACTTCCTTTAACGGACAGTTTTGCTTTTCAAATATGAAAGAATGCTCCCCATCTCGCTTTATTTGAACCATATAACCGTTTCTCTCTTGCATAGCAGCTACTTCTTGAACTTTATACGCTAAATTACTTTGATTACTTATCCTCTTTTGCAACTGTTCTTCCATTCGTTTCGTTCTCGCTTGCAAGACGTGACGCAGCATTTTTTCATCGCCCATTCGAGCCAAATCTTCTAGCATATCAATAGCAAATTGCTTATATTCTTTCGGGAATGTATCTTCTCCCTTTTGACTTAATCCATACAAATATGTTGGTCGTCCGACATGCTGTCTTACCATCTTTGAATAAATTAGCTCATCATTTTCTAGTTTACTTAAATGTCGACGAATCGCCATCTCTGTAATTTCTAAAGCTTCGGCTAATTCTGCTACAGTATGCTCTCCTTTTATCTTCAGTAATTGTACAATCTCTTCTCTCGTAGTACGTGCTTCCCCCATAGCTCACCCTTCTCCCTTTTCTTTCTCCTATACAATATAAGATCCCCAAAGGAATTCCCGGGGATCTTATAAGCACAATTATTCTGGTACAAATGCAGATACAGGTCCTAATTCCTTTTCTAAATAACTGTGAATATTCGCTGGGTATTTCTCTACCACGGCGATATGTTTTTGAATCGTCTTATATAATTCATCATGATTCATTTGAATATAATCTTGCGTAAGCATTTTTCGAAGAAGAATAATTTCTTTAATATGCGCTCCCTCTTCTCCACTTATAACTCTCTCGTCCATTAAAATATCAATAATATCTTCGTAACTTCCTGGATCGCGCATAATAAATCCATCAATCATCGCATTCCCTACATCTAATATACAATCGATAATAAGATGCGCCATGCGCTCTAATGCGTAAAATTCAAACTCGGTTTCATATGTCTTTTTCTCTTGAAATGTATTTGTTGCTCGTTCTAAACATACTAGCATTTGTTCTATTTTCTTTCTGTCTACGAAGTACATGAATGTCACCTACCTGGAAATTAAAGCATTTACATTTTAATTGTAACGCTTTCTTCTGAAAAAATCGACAATTTTTCGAATTCACCTTTTCCTCGTTATTTGTTATAGTTATATTTGTATGATTTTTGAAATTGGAGGAATGCAACCTTGGAACGTGAACTCGCACTAGAAATTGTCCGTGTAACAGAAGCAGCAGCCTTAGCATCCGCACAGTGGATGGGCCGCGGAAAGAAAAACGAAGCAGATGATGCAGCAACTACAGCTATGCGTGATATGTTCGATTCAGTAAACATGGCAGGTACAGTTGTAATTGGTGAAGGAGAACTTGATGAAGCACCGATGTTGTATATTGGTGAAGAACTAGGAACAGGTAACGGTCCAGAAGTAGATATCGCCGTTGACCCATTAGAAGGTACAAACATCGTTGCGAAAGGCCTTGCAAATGCAATGGCAGTTATCGCAATCGCAGATAAAGGAAACCTTCTTCATGCTCCGGATATGTACATGGAAAAAATCGCGGTTGGTCCAAAAGCAGCTGGTAAAATTAGCTTAGATGATCCAATTGAAAAAACAATTGATATTGTAGCAGAAGCAAACAATAAAAAAATTCGTGACCTAACGGTTATCATCCAAGAACGTGAACGTCATCAAGATATTATTGACCGTGTTCGTGCAAAAGGTGCACGCGTAAAACTATTTGGTGATGGAGATGTTGGTGCATCAATCGCTACAGCTTTACCTGGAACAGGTATCGACTTATTCGTAGGTGTTGGCGGAGCTCCAGAAGGCGTTATTTCTGCAGCAGCATTAAAATGCCTTGAAGGTGAAATGCAAGCGCGCTTAGTTCCAATGAACGAAGAAGAAGAAGCTCGTTGTCGTGAAATGGGATTAGAAGATCCTCGTCAACTTCTTATGTTAGATGACTTAGTATCTGGTGATGATGCAATCTTCTCAGCAACAGGTGTATCTGCTGGTGAATTATTAGACGGCGTGAAATTCCTTGGCGGAGATTTAGCTGAAACATATTCTATCGTAATGCGTTACAAAACAAGAACAGTACGTTTCATTAAAACGCATCACCATTTAGATCATAAACCACACTTAAACTTAGATATTTAATAAAGGAGCCATGTGTATGGAAGAACGTTTCTTTCTGTACGACGATACAGTCGCTACAAGAACTCGTTTCGTTAGCTTTTTGGGGGAAAATGAGCGTCATGATTTAGCGCTTTTATACTCCGATCGTCATTACGGTAAAACGATAGTCCTTGATATGCAAAGCAACAAATTTGCTATCATTGGTCCTGACGATTTAAACGAACAAGGCTACTTAGAGCATGCATTTTCGATGTCTGAAGAAAATGCAGAAGAATTACGCTCATTTTTATTTGAACTTATATAATTTATCTGGTGCACCAGCTATGTTAGCTGGTGTTTTTTTACAATTTATATTTTGAATTTTCAATCTTACGTGTTATACTTATGAACAAATCTATTTGGATGGAAAGGACGTTATCTACGTATGCCAACATTTACTTTGTAGTGGACCAGCAATTGGATAGCATTACTCTCAAAAAAGCACCACGCTTTTTCAAGGGAGTAGTCTGCCCATTCCCATTACAAAGGAGCGTAACGCATCTGTAGTATGATGTTTACGGAGCTTCCTAAGGGAAGCTCCTTTTATTTTTGTCTTTTTATCATGTCTTCATACTGCAAGACATCCAAATAACTGTATTACGTTCCTTTTACCACTACTATAAGAGGTGAAGGAAAATGCAAAAAGCACAACTTTCTTGGAGTTTATATGAAAATGAGCAAAACACAATCGAAAAGTATTGTAAAAATTGCAGACGCACTACCCTATTTACTGACACGAATATTCGTAGGCATAACGCCAACGGAAAAAATATATACCGCTTTGCCATTTATAAATGTCCGAAAGATCATACGTGGAATCAAAAACTTCGTATTTATAAAGCATTTACTGATCACGTTGAAACAGTCGATATGACCAAGCAGGATCAAACAGAAACAACTACTACCATTTCCATTACGCAACATAAAGAAAACGGCATAGCCGAAATAACGATCGTATTAGACATAGTTTTCGGTTCCCACAGGATTGATAAAGTGTTATCCACATATATTTCAGATTGGAGCCGCACTATCATTGTGGATAAAATTAAAAATGGGCATATCCAATTGAACGGACAACAAATGAAACCAAACGCAATACTTTCTGAAGGCGATCATATTTCGATTTGTTTGTGAGCGAATATAAAAAAAATCCTCTTACAATCGTAAGAGGATTTTTTCATTTCTTCACTTTTCGTAATACAAAGTGTGCACAACCGAAGTTACAGTACTCGTATAAATACTCTGATAAAGTACTAATTTTCGTATCATATGTCGAACGTTGATTACTATCATCAAAGAATCCGCGCAATCTAAGTTGCTCATAACCCCAGTCTCCAACGATATAATCATATTTATTTAAAATTTCTGCATAGCGCTCTTTAAGTGCTTCTTCACTAAAACCGTCACGAAAGTTTTTAATTACTTCGTACTGAACATTATTAACGCTCACCGTAGTATGAATCTCTTGCTTTTGCTCCATTATGAACTTCCTCTCTAAGCATTCTTCTTTTTATCGTATCACAAAGCATAACAACCAACAATTTCAAATACAAAAAATTGAAAATTAGTGCATGCTATGGAGAAGGAGGTGCTACATCGTGAAAAAACAAATTATACTCTCTCTTCTCACTCTTTCCTTATTTGCAGGCTGCCAATCAACTAATAAAGCCGAAATGGAGCGTGAAGAAGGAAGTCGTGTTCTTGTTTCCAACAAAAACGACATGTATCATACGGAAAATACAAATACACGGCTCACAAGGGTGGGCTATTCATCTAAACAAAAACATGAAGTATCTAACAAACAAGTAGGCGCCATTAACCGTGAGAAAGTCGCTGAAATGATTACAAGCATGACAGTCAAACTTCCTGACGTCACCAATGCCGCTACACTCGTTACCGACGACGAAGTGTTCGTTGTATACCGTGCAAACACAACGGATCCAAAACTCGTAACAGATCAAGTATATAAAACTGCTTTGTCCATCGTTCCTCGCTATTATAAAGCATATGTATCAACAAACCAAAAGTTGATTTCTCAAATTCAAGGTCTTCAATCTGGTAGCTTAAACGATAAAGAATATGAACAAAGTCTTGATATGTTAAAACGTGAAATGAGCGATAATCCTCATTTGAACAATACGGGGGATCAAACTTTGAATGATATGATTAAAAAATAAAAAGGTGGAGAAAACCTCCACCTTTTTACTATTTCTTACGATCCGCATAAACCTCCATCGCATCACACATAAACTGCGCTAAACCTTCACCAAACTTATCAATATTTTTCGTAAAACGCTCATCAGCAACATACATTTGACCGAGTCCCTTAAAGGCCTCTAATGAATATTCACCGAAGTTTTGCAAGTAATCGTACCATACCTCGATTGCGGATTGCGCCTCTTTAGAATCAGGTGCTCCATTTCGAATTGTTGCTAGATTTCTGTAAATATTATTAAACTCCTCCTGTTTCTCTTTAGACATCCCCTTCGCTGTTTTATTCGCTTTATCTACAGCCTCATCTCCCCATCGTTCACGTGCTTCTTCTTCGTACGGATTATGGCTGAAATCGAAGCCTTCAAATTTCTCTTTATTCGTCATTTCAATCTCTCCTTTTGTATGCTGAATTGTTTTATTAATCGTCGCTATCACCTTATCTAACCTGGCACGCTTTTCAAGAAGCATTTTCTTATGAAGCTGTAGCGCTTCTTCATGATCAAATGATGGACTCATGATAATTTCTTTAATCTTCTTCAAAGGGAAGCCTAGCTCTTTAAAAAATAAAATTTGCTGCAGTGTCTCTAAATTTTCATTGGAATACAGACGATATCCAGACTCTGTCGTCTCATCTGGGGTTAACAACCCAATTTCATCGTAATGATGCAGTGTGCGCACACTAATCCCAACTAGATTAGCTACTTCTTTTACCCTCATTGTCATGCGTATCTCCCCCTTAATACATACGATAAAGTATGACGCAACGTTAGAGTCAATAAGTAAATTCATTTATCTCTAAAAGTTTCATCTCTCCCATATTTCATGCATAATAGATATGTACATATATTAGAAAGCGGTGAAAGTATGGTTTCAAATACTGTAATTGCCAGCATCATATTTCAACTCGTTGTTTCGGTTCTGGTCCCAATTATTGTACTCGTTTATTTCCGTAAAAAATATAATATTAATTGGAAAGTGGTCGGCGTTGGTGTTCTTATCTTTATTGGATTTACCCAAATTCTCGAAACACCGTTCCACCTATTTATACGTGGTAATCCAGCAATCGCTCCATTTTTAGAAAATCCGTATGTCTTTGCAATTTATGGCGGACTAACTGCTGGTATTTTTGAAGAATTAGGACGCTTCATTGCCTTCTTCTTCCTACTAAAAAAATATCTAGAATATAAAGATGGCTTCGCTTATGGAATTGGTCATGGCGGGATTGAATCCATTTTAGTTGGCGGATTCTCTGCATTGCAGACACTTATATTCGCTAATGCTATTAACAATGGTAGCTTCGCTCAAATGGCAGAAAAACTACCACAATTAAATCTTGTAAAGGATATGTTAATAGAACAACCTGCTTATTTATACTTACTTGGTAGCTTAGAAAGAATTATGGCACTCGTTCTGCAAATTGCCTTCACAATGCTTGTCGTATACGCGGTAAAACAAAAGAAATACATCTTCCTCGTATACGCTATACTATTCCACGCACTTGTAGACTTTTTCGCAGCACTTTACCAAACAAAAATGATTAACATCTTTGTAGCAGAAGGAATTACTCTTCTCTTCGCGATTGGTGGTTTCATTCTTATTCGTAAAATGAAAGAGAAATTAGTAAGTGTGCCAGAGTAAAAAATAACCCACCAGTTGGTGGGTTATTTTTTATATGGATTGTCATAATGATGATAGCTTTTTCCCCCTTGTAGTTCCCTCTTTGTTTCCGCATCTATGACGATGTACTTATGAAACTCTTCTACCTCATTTTGAGTAAAAGAAGCAAAAAAGTACACTTGGCGATCAGGGTGAACGAAAGAATCGTCCATCGTCATTTTACTGTGACAGTCGGCATTTGTTTTTTGCCTAAAAATAAATTCCTCATCAGCCACTTCTTTAAATGAAACTTTTTTACGAACGCTATACGCTGCATTTTCATATTCTTTATAAATTTTCTTATCTAACTGTTCATAAAACACATCCTCACTCACAAATGATTTATTTCGATTGCTTGGATAGTTTAATTTTGTATTCGATTCTGCATATGTTGTGGACAAGTGTATAAAAAAACAAAGACCGAATATAATACATATCATTTTTTTCATCATTACACCTCAAATGTTCATTTATCCACATTACTTTTCCACATAATTAGATCACTATTCCGTTTCCAATAAAAAGGAATTTTTTCCACATTTGTCGAAGTATATAGCGTCAACTTGAAAGATGGGGATGAATTATGAAGAAAATTATTGTAATACGACATTGTTCCGCAACTGGACAAAAACGTGATGCCGAATTAACGTTTGCCGGAAAAGATCAAGCTAACACCCTTGCTACATTCCTCTTAGAAAATCAGCTACAAATAGATTATATTATTTCGAGCCCATTTGTCCGAGCTATCGATTCCATTCGGCCCTATGCGATTCAAGCTAACCTATCTATCGAAGAGGATGAACGATTAGCTGAACGTATATTAAGCAACGTTCCGATGGATGATTGGATGCAAAAACTAGAATCTACTTTTACAAACATAGATATTGCCTTTTTAGGCGGAGAGTCAACAAAACAAGCAACGGACCGTGCTATATCGCTTATCCAAGACGTTTTAAAGTCAAACCATACTACAACACTACTCGTTACACATGGAAACTTACTTACGCTCATTTTAAAGCACTTTGATCGTACGATCGGCTTTCATGAATGGAAAACTTTAACGAATCCTGATATTTATGAAATTACACTTGATGAACAATCTATCATAAAACGATTATGGGAAGCGCCATCCAAGTAATATCCCTTTCCAATACATTCAGTTGACACCGCGAGGAGATATGGTAGAACTGCAGTAAACATAGAGAGGGGTATCATTCAATATGTACGAAGACGTACTTTCTTTACTACATAAAACAAATGCTTCTTATGAAAAATTTGAACACGAACCAGTACTTGACTATGAAACAGATCGTATCGTTCGTGAAAGACTTGGTTTGCAAGGCACTCCAAGTAAAAGCTTATTTTTAAAATCAAAATCCGGGGAGCATTACGTATTCTTTACGTTAGAAGGCACTCGCCTCAACCGAGGAGAGATGAAGGAAATAACAGGAGAGAGCTTATCTCTCTGTTCTCCTAATGAGCTAAGAGAAGAGACTGGTTGCACTCCTGGATGTGTAGCTCCTTTCGGTTATTCACAAGATGTAACGATTATTGTGGACAGTTCAATTTATACTTACGATAAAATTTTAATTACACCTGGTGTACCTGAATTTACAATTGAATTATCCACAGAGGAATTAAAAAAGATTTTATCCACATGTCAAAATAAAGTTTTAGAGTATAAGAAAAAAGAGAGCTAATGATTAGCTCTCTTTTTTCATTATTTCGCTTCTGCTACTTTTTCTTTTGCAGAACGTACTTGCTCGTCCGCATGATAAGAAGAACGTACAAGTGGGCCAGCTTCACAGTGGCTAAATCCTTTGCTAAGTGCAATTTCTTTTAGCTCTGCAAATTCTGCTGGTGGGTAATATTTAATAACTGGTAAATGCTTCTTAGATGGTTGTAGGTATTGTCCAAGAGTTAAAATATCCACATTGTTTGCACGTAAGTCATCCATTGCTTCAATTAAATCTTCTCTCGTTTCACCTAAGCCCAGCATAATGCTCGATTTAGTTGGAATATCAGGCTGCATTTCTTTTGCTCGACGTAAAAACTCTAATGAACGGTCATATTTTGCTCTAGCGCGAACTCGGTTAGATAATCGACGTACTGTTTCAATGTTATGGTTCAAAATATCTGGTTTTGCATCCATTAACATTTTTAAGTTTTCTTCTACCCCACCCATATCAGATGGTAATACTTCGATAGACGTGAATGGATTTTCACGACGTACAGCGCGTACTGTTTCAGCAAAAACAGCTGCTCCGCCGTCCTTTAAATCATCACGTGCAACCGCTGTTATAACAACGTGCTTTAAGCCCATTTGTACTACAGAATCTGCTACGCGTTCTGGCTCTTGTAAATCAAGCTCAGTTGGTAAGCCTGTTTTAACCGCACAAAAACGACAAGCACGTGTACAAACCGCACCTAAGATCATAAATGTTGCTGTTTTCCTTACAGCCCAGCATTCATGAATATTCGGACATTTCGCCTCTTCACAAACTGTATGAAGATTCTTAGAACGCATCATTTTCTTTAAGCCTGTATAGTTTTCATTCGTGTTTAACTTAATTTTCAACCATTCGGGCTTGCGCTTATACTCTGTTTGTTTTGTCATGGTTATCAACTCCGCACAATATGAAATAGTTTACCGTGTTCGCTTCTTTCAATGTAACATATCTATTCTAACGTATGAAAGCGATTTGCTCAAATGAAGATTCTAAGATTTTTTCCAATCGTTCCCTATAATGAAATACTCCGTATATCCCACACTAAAAAGAGTGATGTTGTGAAAGGAGTCTATTTCATGCTTCGAAAAATTTCTCTTTTGCTTTCGATTTGCTTTCTTCTCCACCAAAACATCGCTTACGGTGAAGATAATCAGCAAAGCATATATGAAAAGCGCATGGCACTATATAAAGAAACTGAGCAATCTTCCGGTATTCCGTGGTATTACTTAGCCGCAATGGATCAATACGAAAGAAACATACGGAGCGTAAGAAAAGATATTCCGAAAAAACCAGATGCCATCATTTCCCTTTATTTCAAACCTGAAATATGGGCTGGACCTGTTAATAGTAATGATACTCTCCCCCATACAATTTCTCTATTTGGCGGAATGGGTTTAGATGGTGACAAAGATGGATTTGCAAATGCAAATAACGACCGTGATCTTCTGCAGACAGCAGCAACCATTTTAAAGAAACAAGGAACGTCGGAAGACCGTATTAACATTATGCTTTGGGAATATTATAGACGTGCAAAAACAGTTGAATTAATTACAGAATACGCCCGAATTTATAAACATTATGGACGCATTAATTTAGAAGGCAATGCTTTCCCTCTCCCGATTCGCAGTGACCATAGCTATCGTAGTACTTTCGGTGCTGGTAGAAGCTTTGGCGGCAGGAGGATTCATGAAGGAACCGATATTTTCGCTGGATATGGCGTACCAGTACGATCAACTTGCTATGGCGTTATTGAAACAAAAGGATGGAATCGTCTTGGTGGATGGCGCATTGGTATTCGTGACCTTCATAATAATTACCACTATTACGCTCATTTAGGCGGGTTCTCTAAAGAAATACAGCTCGGACAAATTGTCGAACCAGGAAAAGTAATCGGATTTGTCGGTAGTACCGGCTACGGTCCTCCTGGTACAGCTGGAAAATTCCCGCCCCACTTACATTTCGGCATGTATAAAGACAATGGCTATACAGAATGGGCTTTCGATCCATACATGCATTTAAGCCTTTGGGAACGAAAAGAACGAGCAAATACAAAACGATAACCGTAGCGAATTGCTACGGTTATTTTTATAAATATAAATCAATAGAACACTACTGACTAATTATCCGTTTTCTTTTTATCTGGTACAACAACTCCCCCGCTTCCGTAATAAGTAGGCACTTCACCTTGAACGATGCGCGTCGCAATCGGAATGTTTTGCTTCACCTTAATTTCTTTCGTGCGTAACGGAATCATAACTTGTAACGTCACTTCCACTTCCATAATAATTTTGATCGCCGTATTATTAATTCCTTGCGGCTCAACTAATTGTTTAATATCCGTATTCACATGACCAATTGGCGTAAAATTAATCGGAATATCCGGTCCTATATTACCAAGAAGCGCATTATCAGTTATGCGCCCAAAAGGAACTGACATAGATACCCCATTCTCTTCAAAAATACCAAGTGCTTTCGTATCCCCTTTTTCTACTTGTTGTAAATATTTTTCTATGTATGCAGTAGTCGATGTTAATATTTCATTTACTTGTTTTGTATTTAAATCAATTGTAGATACTTTCCCGTTCCTATCCGTTTGCACTTTCATTAATGAATCTACATCAAACCCTTCATTAATTCGGTCTTTTACCGCTTTCGTCATAACTGCTGTTGCCATTTTATGAGTCTCTGTTTCCCCATATTTAATTAACGTTGGCTGAATACTTTTATTTACAATCCATAAACCTTGAACTACCATTACGATAAAAAGAATAAATGAAATAAGCAGTATATACCGAAAGGAAATCGGTCCCCTTCGAAACCGCGAATTTTTCGAACGAAATATGCCCATAAGAAAACCCTCCTTCTTATATTATTTCTATGCAAGAAAGAGGGACGATATATGCTTATCTCATTTTTAATAGTGCATCTTTTCCGATTGTGCCTACCGGAATACCTAAAGCTTCGGCTCCAGTCGTTACTGATTCCAGCGGTGCTTCAAGAAGTTGTTCAATCGTTCTTACACCAACCGCACGGCCAGCAATAATTCCTCGATCACCTAACTTCTCATTTAGAAGACCTACATCTAAAGCACCGCACATAATATATCCTTTATCGCTCATTACAGCTAGCAAATTTGTCTTTGGAAGTTTTACGCTAACAGCAATGAACGTATAGTTATCAATTATAATTGGCTCTACATTAACCATAGTTCACACTCCTCTCTTTCTTATCTTTATGACAAGAGAAAAATGAGTGTTACAAGTTAACTAGCCTATAGTTTGACTGAAGATGTATAAGTTATCAACATGTCTGTTAGTACATCTCTAAGCAATTCCGGCATATAATATTGTTTGTCAGAAAGTGTGGATAGCTCTGGGTATAAGTATCCGAATGTAAACATATCAATCGTTCCTACCGTATATATCCGGTCTAATTCCAGCGATTCGCCGTTAATCAATACATCTTCTAGTAAAATTTTATTCCCTGGAATCGTATCTGGAATCACTTCCAAACCATCGTAAATCATTTTCCCCATTACTTTTCCACGAAATCCGAATCCTTTTACCTCAAGATTCTCCATATTCGGGCGGCGCGCTTTCAAAATAACTTCTCTTAACGTTTTCCCTGGTACTTTTAATAGACATGGATTAATTGGATGTGGACAAATCCGATGAATATCTCCGCGCGTCACAATACCTTCATTTAATCCCTCAAGAAGTACACCAGCATTCACCATCCCAACATCGGCATTACACCACTCTTTAAGTGCACTTGCCAACATATGAGAAAACGTCGTCTCCTTAAACCAATCAACCGGCAATGATTCTTTTAAATGAACGACAGGCTCAGCCATTATCTGTTTACTTTCTTCCTTTAGCATTTCAATTGTGGATAACGGCTCGCTATAAGCACCTAACCGTTCTGTCTTAATCGCTCTACCGTCTTTTTTCAACAATCTCTTCGTCTCTTTATCCACAGTAAGCTGAACGTGACCAACGTAATGTCCCCACTTTTCACAACAGCAAAGCAAAGTATTATCCACAAGAACACCGCGCTCAAATAAATGATGCGTATGTGCCCCTAAAATAACATCTATATCATAATGCTCCGCCATATACTCATCCATACTTTTTCCAAGATGAGAAAGCACAACAGTAATATGAGCTGTATCCTTAACTTCTTCTAAAATAGACTCTAAATGGATGATCGGATCTTCAATATGCCAGTCTAGCATATGATAAAACTCTGGATAAGCTACCGTTAATCCAATAAAGGCAATCGTAATCCCATCTGTCGTTGTATGTAATTTATAAGGCTGCGCCCACGCTGGACGTAAACCTTCTTTTTCAAATAAATTCGCTACAAGCACCTCAAAACCAGCATCATCATATAGACGATTCAAATGCTCTTTCGCCAATGTAATTCCTTCATTATTTCCGATCGTTACATAATCATATAGCGCCTCATTTAATAATTTTGTATTCCCAAGTCCATTTGTCGCTTCCGAAATACTATGAAAACGATCCACATGATCGCCAATATCCACAGTTAAGACAGTCTCTCCCGCTTCCTGTCTTCGCCTTTTCTCCCCTTGTACAAACCGAGAAATTTGCGGCCAATTTTCAAAATGACTATGTATATCGTTTGTATGATAAAGGTGGATGATTGTTTCTTTATTTATATTCAGAGAAAAAACCTCCTCTCAGTTCCTTACTGCCATTTACGCTATACGTACGCAATAATCCTGTAAATACTTTTCGTCTTTTCTTGCTATTCTACATTGTACTCGCATTATAAGAAAAAGCCAAAGATTGCCCTTTTAATATGGAGAACTTTATATTACTTTTTCTAGTCTGTTGATTAGTTTGAGGGGGAATTTTTGTGAAATGATTCTAGTTGGTGGGGGGAGGAGATTTGTCAGTATCTTTGTCTTACTTCCATATAGGTGCTCCTCTCGTATTTAAATGTTGAGGGGGATATGAGGGATTTCCTTTGTCTTACTTTGTCGACAAATCGATATTCCTTGTCCAACCGCTGATATATTGAAATAATCGCCGATATATTCCGAGTTGTGGTCGATATATTTCATTAAACACCTACCCGGTTATCTTACAGCCGAACCCGAATATACAACATAAAAAAGCGCCCTGCACAGCAGGGCGCTTTCTTCATACATATATTATCCAGTTCCAGCGGCTAGACTGTTCGGTGGCCTCACTTCTTCCTATGAGGCAAAAAGCGCCTCTACGTCAGAAGCTCCATCCCCCTCACATTCTGAACGAGCCGCTTCCACTTTAAATATGTCCAGCTTCGTCTCCTAGGCCCTCATGTCTAAGAACCTTCCGCACCAGAAGATAAAAAGCATCTTCTGTGCGAAAGAACCTTAGCCAACGGGTCTGAACAGTCGGCTCCGCATTTCTATTTAACCGATAGAACCTTCCATCTCAAACTTGATTAGACGGTTCATTTCAACTGCGTATTCCATTGGAAGTTCGCGAGTGAATGGCTCGATGAAGCCCATTACGATCATTTCTGTAGCTTCTTGCTCAGAAATACCGCGGCTCATTAGGTAGAATAATTGTTCTTCTGATACTTTAGATACTTTCGCTTCGTGCTCAAGTGAAACGTAATCGTTTTTGATTTCGTTGTAAGGAATTGTATCAGATGTAGATTGGTTATCCATGATTAACGTGTCACACTCGATGTTAGAGCGAGAGTTTTTCGCTTTTGGTCCGAATTGTACGATACCACGGTAAGTTACTTTACCACCATGCTTCGCAATCGATTTAGAAACGATTGTTGAAGACGTGTTTGGTGCTAAGTGAATCATTTTCGCACCAGCATCTTGGTGTTGGCCTTTACCAGCAATCGCGATAGATAATGTTAAACCACGAGCGCCTTCGCCTTTTAAGATAACTGCTGGGTATTTCATCGTTAATTTAGATCCGATGTTACCGTCAATCCATTCCATCGTTGCGTTTTCTTCACAAACCGCACGTTTTGTAACTAGGTTGTATACGTTATTCGCCCAGTTTTGGATTGTTGTATAACGGCAATATGCATCTTTCTTAATGATGATTTCTACTACCGCACTATGAAGTGAGTTAGTCGTGTAAACAGGTGCTGTACAACCTTCTACGTAGTGTACGTGTGCGCCTTCGTCTACGATGATAAGCGTACGCTCGAATTGTCCCATATTTTCAGAGTTAATACGGAAATACGCTTGAAGTGGTGTATCAACTTTAATACCTTTTGGAACGTAGATGAATGATCCACCAGACCAAACTGCAGAGTTTAATGCAGAGAATTTGTTGTCTGTTGGTGGGATTACTTTTCCGAAATGCTCACGGAAAATATCTTCGTTCTCTTTTAATGCGCTATCTGTATCTTTGAAGACGACTCCTAGATCTTCTAGGTCTTCTTTCATGTTGTGGTATACAACTTCAGATTCGTACTGTGCAGATACACCAGCTAAATATTTTTGCTCAGCTTCAGGAATACCTAATTTATCAAATGTCGCTTTAATTTCCTCAGGTACTTCATCCCAAGACTTCTCAGATTTCTCAGATGGTTTTACGTAGTACGTAATTTCATCGAAATCTAAGTCGTTTAAGTCGCCGCCCCATTGTGGCATTGGCATTTCATAGAACTTATCCAGTGATTTTAAACGGAAGTCTAACATCCACTGTGGTTCTTCTTTCATACGTGAAATCTCTTCAACGATCTCTTTTGTTAAACCGCGTCCAGCACGGAAAATCGAAACGTCTTTATCCTTGAAACCATATTTATAATCGCCGATATCTGGCAGTTGCTTCGCCATGTTGGTGTGTCCCTCCTTATATAACCTCGTTTTTAGGAACCTTTAACATTACTTATCTTCGTTTAAGCCCTTTTCTAACGCTTTCCACGCTAATGTTGCACATTTAATACGTGCCGGGAACTTGCATACGCCTTGTAATGCTTCAATATCTCCTAAATCAATGCTGTCATCATACTCTTTTCCTAGCATCATGTCAGAGAAAATTTTAGAAAGCTTAAGAGCCTCTTCAATTTTCTTTCCTTTTACTGCTTGTGTCATCATTGAAGCTGAAGACATTGAAATTGAACATCCTTCGCCTTCAAACTTCGCTTCTTGTACAATACCCTCTTCTACTTTCATCGTAAGTTGAATACGATCGCCGCAAGTTGGATTGTTCAAGTTAACGGTAACACTATCTTCTAACACGCCATGGTTACGAGGATTTTTATAATGATCCATAATAACTTGACGATATAACGTATCTAAATTATTAAATGACATTTGTGAAATACTCCTTTGTCTTGATTAGTGATTCAACAAATGTATCAATTTCTTCTTTTGTATTATATAAATAGAAGCTCGCACGTGCTGTAGAAGAAGCTTTTAGCCACTTCATAAGCGGTTGTGCACAGTGATGTCCTGCGCGAACCGCAATGCCTTCTACATCTAATACAGTTGCTACATCGTGAGGATGTACGTCTTCAATATTAAATGTAACTAGACCAGCGCGATGCTTTGGACCATAAATTGTAACGCCATCTACTTCTGATAGTCTCTCTAAAGCGTATTGCGCTAATTCATGTTCATGCCTTTCAATATTATGAAGACCGATTTCTTCTAGGAAATCAATTGCCGCACCAAGTCCGATTGCATTACCGATAATCGGTGTACCTGCTTCGAACTTCCACGGAAGCTCTTTCCAAGTAGACTCTTGTAAGTCTACGAAATCAATCATTTCACCACCAAATTCAATTGGTTCCATATTGTTTAGCAATTCTTTCTTACCATATAATACGCCGACACCTGTTGGTCCGCACATCTTATGAGCAGATAATGCGTAGAAATCACAGTTTAAATCTTGTACATCCACTTTCATATGAGGTGCACTTTGTGCTCCATCAACGATCATGATTGCACCGTTTTCATGTGCGATTGCTCCGATTTCTTTTACAGGGTTAATCGTTCCAAGTACGTTAGAAACGTGCATGATAGAAACGATTTTTGTATTCGGTGTAACTGTTTGACGAACATCTTCTAAAGAAATTGTACCGTCTAGTTGAAGCGGAAGGTATTTTAAAGTTGCACCAGTTTTCTTCGCAACTTGTTGCCACGGAATGATGTTACTATGGTGCTCCATGTAAGAGATGACGATTTCATCGCCTTCTTTTACATTATCAAGACCATAACTAGCTGCTACTGTATTTAATGCAGTTGTCGTTCCGCGCGTGAAAATAATCTCTTCCATTGATTTCGCATTAATAAACTTGCGAACTTTCTCACGTGCACCTTCATACGCGTCGGTAGCTTTCGTACCGAGCGTATGAACACCGCGATGCACGTTAGAATTATATTCTTTATAGTAACGTTCTAACGTTTCAATGACTTGAATTGGTTTTTGAGAAGTTGCTGCACTATCGAAATATACAAGTTGTTTGCCGTTCACTTTTTGATCAAGAATTGGAAACTGTTTGCGTATTTCATGAATATTCATTAGCGAACTTTCCTTTCAATTACCTCAACAAGCTGTGCCTTTACTCCTTCAATTGGAAGCTCATTTACTACAGGTGCTAAGAATCCATGGATGACTAAACGTTCTGCTTCGCGTTTTGGAATACCACGGCTCATCAAGTAGTATAATTGGTACGGATCTACGCGACCTACTGAAGCTGCGTGACCTGCCATTACATCATCTTCGTCGATTAAAAGAATTGGGTTTGCATCACCGCGAGCTTTTTCATCTAACATAAGAACGCGAGAAGATTGTTGTGCATTTGATTTAGATGCACCGTGTTCAATCTTACCAATTCCGTTAAAGATAGATGTTGCACTATCTTTTTGTACACCGTGTTTTAAAATCCAACCTTCAGAGTGTTTACCGAAGTGAACAACTTTAGTTGTAAAGTTTTGTGTTTGGTTACCACGACCAATTGTTACTGTTTTTGTATCAGCATATGATCCGTCGCCCATTAGATTCGTAACGTTCTCTGAAATTGTGTTTCCGTCATTCATAAGGCCTAGAGCCCAATCAATGCGGCCGTCGCGTCCAACAATTCCGCGGCGGTTAACGTAAGTTGTTACGTCTTTTGCTAATAGATCAACCGCACCGAATTTCACTTGTGCGCCTTGTTCCACGATTACTTCTGCTACGATATTTGCAATACCTTTAGCATTTTCATTTGCAACGTAGTTTTCTACATATGTTGCAGTACTGTTCGCATCAGCTACGAATAATACGTGGTTATATACGTTAGCTTCTTCGCCGTCTACTAAGAATACAGCTTGAAGTGGAGTTTCAAGAACAACGTTTTTCGGAACATATACGAATGCACCGCCGTTGATTAATGCAGCATGAAGTGCAGTTAGACGATGCTCGTCTACTTTCACGCCGTCTTTCATTAAGTACTTTTGTACTAATTCAGCATGCTCTGTTGCAGCTGTTACGATGTCTGTAAAAATAACACCTTTTTCTTTTGCTTCGTCTGCTAAAGAAACGAAAGCAGTTGTACCAGTACGTTGTACTAATACGCTGTTATTTTCATCGATTAAGTTTTTCACTGCTTCTGGAAGCTCTGTTAAAGAACTTACAGGCTCTTGCTTAGCAGCGTCGCCTTTTCCGATAAAGTCCCATTTTTCAATTTTCGTTTTATCAGGCGTTGGCATTGGAAGTTCAGTTGCTTGTGCAAGAGCTTGTAAGCGGAACTCAGTCAACCAAGCAGCTTCGTTTACTTCGCTTGCGCGCTGACGGATTGTTTCTTGATCGAAAGGTAATGTACCGATTGTCATGTTTATGCTCCTCTCTTACGCTTCTTGCTCTGCTGTTTCGTCTTCAATACCTAATTCTTTTTTAATCCAGTCGTAACCTTCAGCTTCTAGACGTTGTGCAAGCTCAGGGCCACCAGATTTAACGATACGACCGTTCATCATAACGTGAACGAAGTCTGGAGTGATGTAGTTTAATAAACGTTGGTAATGCGTAATCATTAGGCAACCGAACTCTTCGCCGCGCATTTGGTTGATACCTTTAGATACAACTTTTAATGCATCGATATCAAGACCTGAGTCGATTTCATCTAAGATTGCGATTTTTGGCTCAATCATCATTAATTGAAGAATTTCGTTACGTTTTTTCTCTCCACCAGAGAAACCTTCGTTTAAGTAACGTTGTGCCATTTCTGGATCCATTTCTAGGAATTCCATGTTTTTATCTAAAGTACGGATAAATTTCATAAGAGAAATTTCATCGCCTTCTTCACGACGTGCATTAATTGCAGAACGTAAGAAGTCCGCGTTTGTTACTCCGCTAATTTCACTTGGATATTGCATTGCTAAGAATAGACCTGCTAGCGCACGCTCATCTACTTCCATTTCTAATACATCTTCACCGTCGATGATGATGCTACCTTCTGTTACTTCATACTTTGGGTGACCCATAATCGCAGAAGATAAAGTTGATTTACCTGTTCCGTTAGGTCCCATAATTGCGTGGATTTCTCCACCTTTTACTTCAAGGTTTACACCTTTTAAAATTTCTTTGCCATCGATTGATACGTGTAAGTCTTTAACCGTTAATGTAGAACCAGCCATCTCAATACCTCCATTAATCCTCTATATACATTTTAAAAATTACTAAAACGTTCATATTCTCATTTTATTCTCATTCTAATCTTATAGCAAATAAAATGATATCGCAAACACTAAGAAAATGTAACAATTTTTTCACAAATGTATATAAGTATTTCCTTTACATCCTCTTATGATACACCTTTCTTCTTATATATATAAAGAAAAAAGGACTGGGTTATTCCCAGCCCTTTCCAGCACCTATTCGTTCACAGGAAGTACAGCACCTTTATATTCTTTGTTAATAAAATCTTGAATTTCTTTTGAATGTAGCACTTCTACTAGCTCTTTAATTTCTTTTTTCTTCTCGTCACCTTTACGAACTGCGATAATATTTGCGTAAGGAGAGTCTGATCCTTCAATTGCAATTGCATCCTTTGTTGGATTTAATTTCGCATCAATTGCGTAATTTGAATTAATAAATAAAGCATCACCTTCATTGTTTTCGTACAGCTTCGGTGAAAGTCCAGGTTCTACATCTGTTTTAAACTTTAAATTTTTCGGATTTTCTACAACATCTTTTACTGTTGCTTTAACAACATCTACACCGTCTTTTAATTTAATAACGCCGCCTTTTTGTAACAATGCGAGCATACGGCCACGCTCCGCTACGTTATTACTCATAATAACTGTTCCGCCATCTGGAAGTTCTTTTAAGCTTTTATATTTCTTAGAATAAATGCCCATTGGCTCTAAATGAATTTTTCCTGCATTTACAATTTTGTATCCTTTTTCTTGAATCTCTTTATCTAAATAAGGGATATGTTGAAAATAATTTGCATCGATTTCTTTATCAGCTAATGCCTTATTTGGTAAAACATAATCCTGGAATTTTTTTATCTCTAACTTAATGCCCTTTTTCTCTAATATTGGCTGTGCCTTTTCTAAAATAACAGCGTGCGGTATATTAGAAGCGCCAACGACAAGCTTATTCTCATCTTTCCCCCCGCAAGCAGCTAATGTAAATACAGACAGTGCTGTAACAACTGACAATAAAATCTTTTTCATATGATGTCCCCTTCTCCCCTATAGTTATGTAGTAAAAAAAGGACCGGCATACACCAGCCCTTTTTCCGCAATTATTCTTTTACAGGAACAACTGCCCCTTTATATTCTTTAGTAATAAAGTCTTCAATTTCTTTAGAATGCAGTACTTCTATAAGAGCTTTAATCTCTTTTTTATCTTTATCGCCTTTACGAACTGCTACTACGTTTGCGTATGGAGAATCATTTCCTTCAATTGCAATCGCGTCTTTTTCTGGGTTTAATTTCGCATCAATTGCATAGTTAGAATTAATTAGAACCGCATCGCCTTCTTTATTGTTATACACTTGTGGCAATAAACCAGGCTCGATATCTGTTTTGAACTTTAAGTTTTTCGGATTATCCGCAATATCTTTTGGAGTTGCTTTAACTGGCTCTACTCCGTCTTTAATTTTTAAAATGCCTTCTTTTTGTAAAATTGCTAAACCACGACCATGATCAGTAACAGAATTACTCATAATAATTGTCGCCCCGTTTGGAAGTTCTTTTAAGCTCTTATATTTTTGAGAATACACACCAATCGGTTCTAAATGGATTTTTCCTGCTATTTCAAAATCATATTTCTTATCTTTGATCTCTTTTTCTAAATACGGAATGTGCTGAAAGTAGTTTGCATCTAATTCTTTATCTGCTAACGATTTATTTGGTAATACGTAGTCTTGGAATTTTTTAATTTCTAACTCAATTCCTTTTTTCTCAAGTAACGGTTTTGCCTTTTCTAAAATTTCAGCGTGCGGTACGTTAGAAGCACCAACAACAAGTTTCTTTTCATCTTTATCTTTCCCGCCACAAGCAGCTAACCCAAAAATTGAAGTTGAAATAAGTGCTGTAAGTAATAATTTTTTCATTTGAAATATCCCCCTGTTTTCATTATCTTTTATCTATTCGAGTCGTTAAACTATCACCAATCCACTGAATTAAAAATACAACGAGTAATACACAAATTGTCGCAACGATTGTTACATCGTTATTTCCACGCTGGAATCCCTCTAAGTAAGCAAGTGTTCCAAGACCACCAGCACCAACAACACCTGCCATTGCTGTATAGCCTACTAAAGCAATAGTCGTAACCGTAATACCAGATACTAACGCTGGTAACGATTCTGGAATTAACACCTTCAAAATAATTGTGCTTGTTTTTGCTCCCATCGCTTTTGAAGCTTCAATTACACCTTTATCAATTTCACGAAGTGCGATTTCAACCATTCTCGCGTAAAACGGTGCCGCTCCAATAATTAAAGCTGGCAGCGCTGCACTCGCTCCGAGTATTGTTCCAAGAAGAATCTTTGTGAACGGGATTAATAAAATAATTAAAATGATGAACGGTATAGAACGGAAAATGTTTACGAACGCTCCAATCACCGTATTAATCGCTTTATTTTCCCATAAATTATCTTTCGCTGTCATAAAGAGTAATAGTCCTAAAATAAGTCCTAAAACAAATGTGGCAAGCGCTGCGATTGCCGTCATATATAACGTTTCACCAGTTGCTTCTAACATTTGATTCCAATCAATATTTGCGATTAACTTATCCATGTGCAATCACCTCCAGCTCTACTTGATCTTGATGAATCCCTTCTATTGCTTGCTGGATCGCTGTTTCTTCACCATTTAAATGAACGACTAAACTTCCGTAAGAGCCGTTATTCGTTTGCGCGATATTTCCTTGCAAAATGCTAACTTCTATATCACCGCGCTGCATTAACCTTTGAAGTACCGGTCTTTCTACCGCTTCACCGACAAACTGCAAACGAATTACTTTTCCATCTGGATACTTTTCTATTAAACTTTCAATCGTTTCATTCGTATCTTCAGAATCAGTTAACTGCTGTACAAATCGTTTTGTAATGTCTTGCTTTGGATTACGGAATACGTCAAGTACTGGACCCGTTTCTACGATCTTCCCTTTCTCCATTACAGCAACTCGATTACAAATTTTGCGAATAACGTGCATCTCATGCGTAATCAATACAATTGTTAAGCCGAGACGCTTATTAATATCTAACAATAAATCTAAAATTTGATCTGTCGTTTCCGGATCAAGAGCTGACGTTGCTTCATCACATAAAAGTACTTGTGGATTATTTGCTAACGCTCTTGCAATCCCGACGCGCTGCTTTTGTCCACCACTTAGCTGAGATGGGTACGCGTCTCCTCTTCCTTCTAATCCAACAAGATGAATTAACTCATCGACACGTTTTCTTCTCTCCGCCTTATCGACACCTGCAATTTCAAGTGGGAATGCGATATTTTCACGCACAGTTCGTGACCAAAGTAAGTTGAAATGCTGAAAAATCATTCCGATTTCTTGTCTTGCCTTACGAAGTTCATTTCCAGTAATCGCTGAAATCACACGATTCGCAATTGTAATTTGGCCAGAAGTTGGTTTCTCTAACTGATTAAACAATCTGATTAACGAACTTTTCCCAGCGCCACTATATCCAATAACACCAAATATTTCGCCTTTCTCTATTTGTAAGTTGGCGTTATCTACAGCAGTGACATCACCGCTTTTTGCCTTATATATTTTCTTTACATTTTCTAATAAAATCATGATGTTCACCCCTTTTTTAAATAAAAAGCGCAAGCGGCTCGCTTAGAACAAGAGGGCGTTGGAATCCCAGACGTAGAGGCGCTTTTTGCCTCATAGGAAGGGATGAAACGACCGACTGTTCTAGCCGCTGGAGCTAGATTTCATAAAACTTTGGATAGACTCCGCATTTTTTTATTTTTCATGCGTGTAGTCCATCGTTATAGCTCCTCTTATTATTTGAATTTCCTCCGCATTCAAACAACAAAAAACCTTTCCGCTTCTAGAGAAGCAGAAAGGTTTATATGCGTATATAACAACATTATCCCTCTCTCTCATCTCTCAAAGCATTTGCTTTGCAGGAATTGGCACCATTTCAACATAAGTTGACGGTTGCCGGGCTTCACAGGGCACAGTCCCTCCACCTCTCTTAATAAGAGAAATCAGATTAAATTTTCGTCTGATTTAAAATTTATGAAATTGTCTATATTTTATGAATTGAATTGTATCAATATCCACACGCTCTGTCAACAGAAATTTTCGTAAAAAAAGAAACTTCAGAATTTTAAGCTCCGACTGACATCGGTTTACATATATGAAACATCGATTCAACTAATAACATCGTTCGATACGTTCCAGAATATTGTACCCGTCCATCACTCATTAACTTTTGCAACCTCATATTTCCAGTCACTAATTTTTGTACATCCTCTTCCTCTAAACAAACGATTTGTTCCGTTCCTCTCGCCTCTTTCAAAAGTTCTATATAATCTCTTGAAATTTGTAACGAACAGCATTCATCTCCAAAACGAAAATTAACAGTTCTTTCTCCTTGCCTTAAAAGCGGTTCTAAATGATATTGACCATTAGCGTAATTTACAAATGATTGAAGCAAAGAATATAATTTCATCCTAAACCACATCCCTCATATCACTTTCTATTACATACCATTCCCTCTTATTAAAGGGCAATCCTGTTATTTTCGCTCGACAAATACTGTATCTATCACGCATGTCGACATATTTCCCAAGAAATATGTCGAGGCGGCAAAAACTTTGCCGCCTACTTTAATTCCGTATATAAATATTCAACCGAATGAAATGCATATATTTTCTTCATCAGTGTCCCATTTTCAAAAATAAGTAAACACGGTACACTTTCTATCCCATACTCTTTCGCTAAATGCGGGGCATAATTTAAATCTAACATTCCAATTTTCAAATCTTCAATCGTCATCTCAACGACCGTTAACATCTTCTTTGCCAATTGGCATGTTCCACACATTGGTGTATACACATATAACACTGTTTTTTCTTCATTTCCTATTAGGGCTGTAGCTTCGGCACCTGTCCAATCAATCACTTCTATCATTCCTTACCGTAAATATTCTGTATAAACGTCAATGTCTGCTCCCCATAATACATTTGCTAAATGTGAAGAAGGTGCAGTCGCCACCTCGCGATACGAGCGATCAATATAAATATGCTCTGCTTGCGGAAATTCTTTTCGGAATTGTTTCCTTAACTTTTCTCCTGCATCATCAGCATCCACTAGCACATATACGTCCTTATCAAAAAATTGATCAATGAGCTCATCCATTTTCGACAAACCAATTGTACCATTTGTACAAACAATTTCCACTGGTTCACGAATAATAGATTCAATCTTTCTTCTATCCGATTTACCTTCTACAATAATGACTTTTTCCACATAAATCATATGTCATCACCCGATCACCATATACTATACAACCTTTAACTTAGTATATAGTATATTCGTTATTTTCATGTTGTTTCCTGTTTATTTTTGCAAAAGAAAAGCGCAAGCGGCTCGCTCAGAACAAGAGGGCATTGGAACTCCTGAACTAGAGGCGCCCTTTGCCTCAAGTGAAGGAGTGAAATGACCGACTGTTCTAGCCGCTGGAGCTAGACAAAGAAAAGCGCAAGCCGCTCGTTCAGATTGTGAGGGGGATGGAGCTTCTGACGTAGAGGCGCCTTTTGCCTCACAGGAAGACGCGAAGCCACCGAACAATCTAGCCCGCTGGAGCTAGACAATGAAAACCGCAAGCGGCTCGCTCAGCATGAAGCCTCCATGAAAAAAGTTTTTCAAAAACGTTCTCCTACATAATAATTAATATATATGTTTTTAAATTCATTATGTACACAACATAAAAAAGGACAGCACAAAGGCTGTCCTTTTTCTTCGACTATAATTAGTCTTGGTTTGTCATTTCTGCATATTTTTCTGCAGTTAATAACTTCTGAACTTGGCTTGCATCAGAAAGTTCAACTTTAACCATCCATGCACCCTCGTATGGAGATTCGTTAACTAGTTCTGGTTGGTCACTTAATTCTTCGTTTACTGCTACAACTTTACCACTTACAGGGGCGTATAACTCAGAAACTGTTTTAACAGATTCTACACTTCCGAATGGCTCGTCAGCTTGGATTGTTGCACCTACTTCAGGAAGTTCAACGAATACGATATCGCCTAACTCACCTTGCGCAAAATGAGTAATACCGATAACAACCGCATTACCTTCTGTTTTTACCCATTCGTGTTCTTCAGAGTAACGTAAATTATTTGGAATGCTCATGACTGTACCTCCAGTGAATGTATTAATTATGTAAAAATACCTTATTGGTACTTTTTCCACACACTTTCAAACTGCTCTTCGTTAAAACCAAGTGTTACACTCGTTCCATCTGTTACAATTGGACGTTTAATTAACATGCCATCAGATGCTAAAAGCTCATACATTTCGTCTTCGCTTGCATCCTTTAACTTATCTTTTAAACCAAGTTCGCGGTAACGCATTCCACTTGTATTAAAGAATTTTTTTAATGGTAATTCACTTTTCTCATGTAAATTACGTAAATCTTCTTTTGACGGTGGATTTTCAACAATATGAATCATCTCATATGCTACATCGTTTGCCTCAAACCATTTCTTTGCTTTTTGACATGTGCCACATTTTGGATATGAATAAAATGTTACTGTCATAAATTCACCTACTTTTTTACTAACCTTTACCTTTATCATATAGAAAACATTTTATTATTTCAAACGATTATTCGCTAAACTTTTACTTATTTCGTGATAATTTTTAATAATCCTGCTAATTTTTCTTATTTTTCCGCCATTTATTAAGAAAAAATAAATATATAATTTTTTTAAAATTTTTTCTCATCCCACGCCGAACATATATCTTAAACAAACGTTTGATTAATTTCATATTTTTCTACCTCAACCTTTGGAATACGTAGATTCTTTTATACCGAACATATACCTTAAACAAACTTTTGATTAATTTCATGTTTTTCTACCCCAACCTTTGGAATACATGAATTCTTCCATACCGAACATACCTCTTAAACAAACGTTTATTTAAAAATAAAAAGAGCCCTTTTACAGGCTCCTTCATCATCGACTTAAATAGTCCGAAATTGTTTGAAATACTATGATATACATATTATGAATACTTTGATCGGAAACAGTATCATTATATAACCCCATACCCCAATACTGTCCTTCAGGGCTTCCCATGTTTACAAACCCTTGCGTATATATCATCGCTCTATCTCTTGGCGCATTGTCATAATCTAAATCTTTTTCAGTAAAAATCAAATATGGTCTATCCTTTAAACCGATAAAAAACACTGGTTTCTTTAATGATAAAAATAAGTCCGTATACTGTTCCTTTGATGCTTCTTGAAAATATTCTTTCATGACGAGAAAACCATCAACCTTTGCTGATTTCTCCTGCATCTCCTCTAACTTAACGTTTTCAAACTTTATATTTCTAAACGTATCTTTCGGCTTTTCACCAACAACTCCAATTACGAGTGCTCTCCCGTTGTATTCTAATTTCTCTCCTTCTTTATCCTTTGCACACCCAGTACTCACTAGGCATAACAATATAAAAACTAAGAAATAAAATGAACGCTTCATATAGCACCCTCCCCCTCTTTTTAGTCAAGTGACAAAAATGTAAGGTAAATTCAAGAAAATGTAAGTAAAATCGATAGCCCAATTGGATTTTCTATATTATAATCAATTGAATTTATTTACATTACTAAAACATAGGAGATTATCATGAAGAAATTTAAACTTTCATCTCTTCTTCCGTTAAGTTATATACTTCTACTCGTACTCGTAAGTCCCCTTTACGATGTATTAAATAAATCTACTGTTCACGCAGTAGATGTAACAACTGTAGTAGATGATTGGATTCCATTTGTGAAAGCATTTATTATTCCTTACTTACTTTGGTTTCCATACTTATACGGTGCACTTATTTATTACTGTTTTGCTGATCGAAAGCAATATTATGTCACTTTAAGTAGTGTAATTCTTGGAAAACTTGCTTGTTTTTCGATTTATTTTTTTTGGCAGACAACTGTACCACGCCCAACCGTCGTTGGAACAGACGTATTTTCCGAACTAGTCCGCTATATTTATAGTATTGATCATCCAGTAAACTGTTTCCCAAGCATTCATGTCCTTACGACATTTGTAATTATGTTAGCTGCCTTTAAGCGCAAGGAACAGCATACTTTGGAATATTACATCCTTACTTTCTTCGGTACGCTTATTATTTTATCAACATTATTTACGAAGCAGCATGCATTTGTAGACGCCATTTCTGGAATGACGCTCGCAAGCGTACTATACTTCGGTGTCCAGCTCTTATTAGCAAAAGAAACAGTAACAGTTCCAGTAAAACAAAATCATAAAATGTAAAAAAGCAGACTGTGTCTTCTCAGTCTGCTTTTATCTATTATTAAGGAGATTTTCAAATTAAGATTGCGGTACAGTCATATCACCAGAATGAATACGACCTGCTTTTTTAAGAGCAATGTACAGTATATAAGAAACAGCTACTGGAATGATGATATAAGTGATTACCATCGCTGGGACAACTTCCCACCCTTGGCTGGAAATTAAATTAATTGGTGCGATAAGAGAGCTTAATCCAAGACCTGCAATTTCTTTTCCTGCTTCCAGTTGGAAAATTAATGCTGATACTGGACCCACTATAGCACTGGCGACGACAGTTGGGATGAGAATCATTGGATTTTTAGTAATGTTCGGCAACTGTACTTTTGGAGTACAAAGTGCCTGAGCTAATATGCCACCTAAATTATTCTCTTTCGCTGAAATAACAGAGAATCCGATAAACTGAGCAACACATCCTGCAAGTGCTGCACCGCCTGCAACGCCGTCTAAGCTAAGTGCTATCGCTAACGCAGCTGATGAAGCTGGAGAGATAAGTAACAATCCCCAAACTACAGCAATCACGATAGAAGCGATAAACGGGCTACCAGCTGAACTATCTTTAATGAATGCTCCAACTGTATTTAAAACTGGGCTAATATTTTGAGCTAACCAAATACCGACTAAACCAGAACCTAATATTGCTGCAAATGGAACGAGCATCATATCTAAAGCAGTTTTTCCACTTAATCGTTTACCAATATAAACTGCTAAAGTCGCTGTTAATAATGCACCGATTGGTTCACCTGTTTTAATGATGAGACCAGCTTCAGTAATTGAAATTGAACCAGCTCCAATTGCTCCAGCTACCATCGCTGAGAAAATTACGAGTCCGTTTGCACCGAGCATAAAGGCAATCCCGGCTCCAATTGCTGGTGCCATAAGTGATTTTGCAACAACTCCGATTGTAATAAGTAATGGTATATCAACAATTCTTCCTATATTTTCGATCAGTAAACCAATTCCAAGGGATACGAAAATACCCTGTGCGATTCCGGCAGAAGCTTTAAACACACGAGACATTATATATTCCTTCATTTGTTTCACCTTCTCCTATAATTTAGTAACCAATTGTTTTCATATAATCGCGTAAAACATCGTTTGATTTTGCAAAGCGACTTTCTTCATCTTCTGATAAGTTTAGTTCTACCACTTCTCTTATACCATCTCTAGTAATAATTGCTGGTACTCCTGTACAAATATCGTATTCGCCATATTCACCATCTAAAATGGCTGAAACAGCGATAACACGGTGATCATCATTGAAAATTGAGCGCGCAATATAAGCTAAAGAATTTCCGATTCCGTAATAAGTAGTTCCTTTGCGCTTATAAATTTCCCATCCAGCTTTTGCAGTCTTCTCAACAATTTCATCTAAATCTATTTCACCAAATTGGTCTTTTTTCTCTTCTAAAATTTGTAAAATCGGCTTTCCACCAACAGTTACGTGAGACCAGGCAACCATTTGAGAATCACCATGTTCTCCTAATGAATACCCATGAATACTACGAGGGTCTACATGTAACATTTCAGATAAAATTGTTCTTAAGCGAGAAGAATCTAGTGATGTACCTGTACCAATCACACGATTTCTAGGTAATCCAGATAGCTTCCACACTTGATATGTAATAATGTCAACTGGGTTCGATGCGAGTAAGAAAATGCCATCAAATCCACTTTCCATTACGCCGCCAACAACACCCTCCATAATCTTAGCGCTGGCTCCTAAAGTGTCTAAACGACTTTGTCCAGGCTTCGGCGCTGGTCCTGCTGTAATAATGACAATGTCCATATCTTTGCAGTCTTCATAACTTCCTGCATATACTTTTGTTCTTGTATTTGTAAAGTTAATGCAATGTGATAAGTCCATCGCTTCTCCAACTGCACGTTCATGATTTATATCAATTAACAATAGCTCTTCGCAAATCCCTTGGTTTACAATGGAATACGCACAGCTTGATCCAACTAATCCAGTACCGATAATTGCAATTTTTCTTGTGTTTCTATTCATAGCAATCTCTCCTAATTGATCATGTAGTCTATTTCTTTCGTTCTTTACACCCCTAATTATAGAGGTTCTCACGATAGAAACCATGGATACTTTGTGAAATGTTGAGCAAAGTTTTTGTCCTTTTTGTGAATTGTCATATTACATTTTCGTCATATTTGTTACAACCGGAAAAATATTTTTTATGTATTTATTGACATATACCAAACAAAAAAACGAGCGAATCCATTCGCTCGTTTTTTTCATCACACTATTCCGCACTTAATTGACTTTTCAATTGCTGCACAATCATTGGATTAGCAGGTGCTGCCGGCTTATAATAACTTTTTTGCTTTGCATATTCATACATATTACGTTGACGGGATTCATCTTGATTACGAATTTGAATTAACGTTTGATGTAACTGTTCATTATCAGACTGAGAAATATAATTTGCATAACTTGTTAAACTTGAATTTAACCCTGCTAAATAATCATTTACCATATCTTTTTCATTCATTTCTCTTTTCCCCCTATCCTAAAAAAGTCATTAATTGCTGTTTCGTATTTCGTGCATCTTGTGCATCCTTTTGTAGCATTTGCTTTAGCTGTGGGTCTGTACAAGCCTGTGCATACTGGTCCAATTTGTTAATAATCGTCGCATGACCACCAATTAAATGACGTAAGTTTTCAACTTCAAGCTCTGTTAAGTTTTGCATAAAATACTCCTACCTTTCTTTGTTCATTCACCATTTATTATTTGATTCTTTTTAAATCATATTCATAAAAAAAAGACATCTAGAAATACCACTAGAATGTCTTATAAACACTCAAAAAAATTATGATCCGAATCCAAGCCAAGACCCTTTCGTATTTATGTTTTTCAACTTCGTATTAGCGATATATACATTTCTAAAGCCTACAAAATAATATCATCTAGCAAAAAAGAGCCTCAAAATTTTTTGAGGCTCTTTCTCATTAAATTCCTTTCCGCTTCTTCAATCGCTTTCTGCATTTGCACTAACGGATCTTTAATCATCTTCCCATGCCCCGTCGCCAATATAGACGGCTTATACTCCAGCAATTTCTGAGCGCTTGTTAATGAAACTTCTGCATCCCAAGTACCAAACATAGGAAACGGAAAAAGCCACTTCAATTGCCCCGCTACCGCTATCCCGCCCCTCGTTTGAAATGCATCTCCAACAATTAGTGCATCGTTCCTCGTATCTAAAAACGCCATTGAACCTGGTGTATGACCTGGAGTCTCAATCGCTAAAAGAGAACCAATCTGATCACCCTCTTGAAGAAGAATATCTGGAATCGTCTTTATCTTTTTGGACACACCCACTTTTATCGGTGTGTTTCGTTCTCCATTTTGCAGTGCCATATCTCCTTCAAGTAAATGAGCATCTCTTTTAGAAATATAAACCGTAACATCCGGCAGCTCTTGTTTTATCGCATCAAGTGCTCCTATATGGTCATCATGCGCATGTGTAATAACGATATTCGTAATCGGTTTCCCTATTTTTCGAGCCGCTTCTAAAATCTTCTTTGCACAAAATGGTAAAGCAGCATCAATTAAAGTTAATCCTGTTTCTTCTTCGACAAAGTAACAGTTAATTGGAAAGAGACGCGGTAAAAATGCGAGCTGATGAACTGTTCCTACTCTTATTAACTTCATCTCCTTTACCTCCATTAAAAAAATCCGTTTACAAATACATATGTAAAACAGCCCTTCTCAAGAATCCATCGATAAAAAAACCAGCAGCCAACAGGCCACTGGTTCTCTCTTATCTATTAAACTGTATAACGCTCATCTTCTAAAATTTTCGCAGCAATTTCACGTTTCTTCGGAATTACATTAAGTGGTGTGTGGCGAGTTAATTTGCGTAATGATGATAACATCATGCGCAGCATGTCGCCATTTTCAACTGCGATAAGTGTTTCTTTCGCATCTGCTTCGATTTCGTTGAATGCTTCTTGGCAGAATACTTCAGTGTATAACACTTTTTGTTTATTCTTTTCAAGACCAGTTGTTTTAATTGCTTTTTCTGTACGAAGAAGAGCTGATTCCATTGCGTAAAGATTGCTTACGATGTCAGCGATATTCACAAGAATTTCTTGCTCTTTATCTAATGCTTTACCGTATTTTTGAGCAGCTAATCCAGCTACCATTAAGCCGATTTTCTTCGCGTTCTTTACTAAATATTTTTGAAGTGCTAATGGCTCATCGCCTACTTCTTCTGGCATCATCATCATTAACTCTTCTTGTAATTTTTGTGCTTTTTGTAGTAATGGTAATTCACCTTTCATCGCTTTACGTAAGAACGTACCTGGTACGATTAGGCGGTTAATTTCGTTCGTGCCTTCGAAAATACGGTTAATACGAGAATCGCGGTACATTCTTTCAATCTCGTACTCTGCCATAAATCCGTAACCACCGTGAATTTGAACACCTTCATCTACTGTATAATCTAACACTTCAGAACCGAATACTTTATTTAAAGAGCACTCGATTGCATATTCAGCGATAGAAGCTGCTACTGCTTTACCGTCCTTTACTTCTTCTTCAGATAATGTGCTCATGCGGCTTTCGAATAAACCTACTGTACGATATACAGAGCTTTCAGCTGCATATGTTTTCGCTGCCATATTCGCAAGTTTCTCTTGAATTAATGGGAAGCGAGCGATTGGTTGTTTGAATTGTTGACGTTGATTTGCATATTGTGCTGAAATTTCTACTGCACGTTTCGCAGATCCAACTGTACCAACACCTAATTTATAACGACCGATATTTAAAATGTTGAACGCGATAATATGACCTTTACCGATTTCACCAAGTAAGTTTTCTTTCGGTACTAATGCATCTTCTAAAATTAACGTACGAGTTGAAGAACATTTAATACCCATTTTCTTTTCTTCTGGGCTTGTAGATACGCCAGCATATTCTTTCTCTACGATAAATGCTGAGAAGTGCTCTCCATCAATTTTTGCGTATACGATAAATACGTCAGCGAATGCAGAGTTTGTAATCCATTGCTTTTCACCATTTAATACGTAATGTGTACCTTCTGCATTTAAACGTGCCGTTGTTTTTGCACCTAATGCGTCAGATCCTGAACCTGGCTCTGTTAATGCGTATGCAGCTAATTTTTCACCAGTTGCAAGTAATGGTAAATACTTTTTCTTTTGCTCTTCGTTACCGAATAATACGATTGGTAATGATCCGATACCTACGTGAGCACCGTGAGTAATTGCAAAACCACCAGCGCGAGAGAATTTCTCTGCGATTAACGCTGAGCTTACTTTATCAAGACCAATTCCGCCATACTCTTCTGGTACGTCAGCGCCTAATAAACCAAGTTCCCCAGCTTCTTTTAAAAGACGAACAGAACGATCAAACTCATGTTGCTCTAAATATTCAAGCTCTGGAAGAACTTCATTTACGATAAAGTCCTCTGTCGTTTTTGCAATCATTTTATGCTCAGATGAAAAATCCTCTGGCGTAAACACTTGATCAATCGTAATCTCCTCTACTAAAAAGCTACCGCCTTTAACCGCATTTCCTACTGTTTTTTCCATGAAAATTTCCTCCTTCATATTTTCATAAGCCGCTTTTCTCATTTTGAAAGAAGCTGGCTCTCATTTTTTTTATAAACCTTTGTTGCTTCCATTCTTTGCTTTAGCGTCCTCTTGTTCTGAGCGAGCCGCCTACGCTTTTTTTATAATCCAGTTCCAGCGGCTAGAACAGTCGGTCGTTTCCCCCTTCCTGTGAGGCAAAAAGCGCCTCTTCGTCAGGGCTTCCAACGCCCTCCTGTTCTGAGCAAGCCACCTGCACTTTTTTTATAATCCAGTTCCAGCGACTAGAATGTTCGATGGCTTCGCTTCTTCCTACGAGGCAAACAGCGCCTCTTCGTCTGAAGCTCCATCCCCCTCACATTCTGAGCGAGCCGCTTCCACTTTTTTTATAGTAATTCAAACACTCCCGCTGCTCCCATTCCGCCGCCGATACACATTGTTACGATACCGAATTGTTGGTTGCGACGTTTCATTTCGTGAATAAGAGATAGTGTTAGTTTTGCTCCTGTACAGCCAAGTGGATGTCCAAGTGCGATTGCACCGCCGTTTACGTTTACTTTTTCTTCATCTAAACCAAGTTCACGAATAACTTGGATAGATTGAGAAGCAAATGCTTCATTTAGTTCAAATAGACCGATATCAGATAGCTCTAAACCAGCTAATTTTAACGCTTTCGGAATTGCAGCAATTGGGCCGATTCCCATTACTTCTGGTGGTACTCCAGCTACTGCGAATGAACGGAATTTTGCAAGTGGCTTCATGCCATCGCTCACTGCTTTTTCACGATCCATTAATAGTACAGATGCTGCACCGTCACTCATTTGTGAAGAGTTACCAGCCGTTACAGAACCGCGAACGTTAAATGCTGGACGTAATTTACCTAAAATGTCTAGCGTCGTCTCTGCTCTTACACCTTCGTCTTGTGCGAAAATGATTGTTTCTTCTTGCAGTTTGTTGTTTGATCCAACCGAGCGTAACGTCACATCTACAGATACTGTTTCATCCGCAAAGTTCCCTGCAGCTAATGCTTTCGCAGCACGTTGATGACTTCTTACTGCAAATGCATCTTGTTCTTCACGAGAAATTCCATATTTCACAGCAACTTGCTCTGCTGTATGCCCCATACCCATATAATATTCTGGTGCTGCTTCTACAAGGCGACTATTCGGACGAACAACGTGTCCCATCATTGGAACTAAACTCATTGATTCCGCTCCGCCTGATAATACAGCTTCAGAGTGACCAAGCATAATGCGCTCTGCTCCGTAAGCGATACTTTGTAAACCTGAAGAACAGTAACGGTTAATTGTAATAGCTGGAACATCGTAAGAAAGTCCTGCTAGCCCGCCGATATTACGAGCCATATTTAAACCTTGCTCTGCTTCTGGCATCGCACAACCGAAAATTAAATCATCGATTGGTCCTTCATAATTCGCACGCTTTAACGTTTCTTTTACTACTAACGCCCCTAAATCGTCAGGACGAACTGTTTTTAATGAACCCCTCTTTGCTTTTCCAATTGGTGTTCTTGCTCCCGCAACAATGACAGCTTCTCTCATGAACGATATCTCCCCTCGTTATTAGTTACGTAATGGTTTTCCTTTTACAAGCATGTGCTGCATTCTTGCTTGTGATTTCATCTCACTTACTAAGCTAATAAATGCTTCACGTTCTACATCTAATAAATACTGCTCATCAACTTCTGTTCCGTACGGCACTTTTCCGCCCGCAATGACATATGCCAGTTTCTTCGCAATGTGCAGATCATGTTCAGAAATGTAACCTGATAAATGCATTGCCTCTGCACCAAGTACAAGCGCTGCATATCCTGTCTCACCAACAACTGGTATCTTTTTGCGGATAGGTGCTTTATAACCTGCTTCATATAAAGAAAGTGCTTTTTGTTTCGCATCATATAGTAAGTGATCACCATTCACACTAATACCGTCTTTATCGCCTAAGAAGTTGTTCGATATAGCTTCTTGTGCTGATGTAGAAACTTTCGCCATCGCTACAGATTCGAATACTTTATTCGCAACTTTTTGTAAGTCGAATTCTACACCGTTTGCCATTTTGTTTAAGTGTTTAATGTATAACTCTTTGTTACCGCCTCCGCCAGGGATTAAGCCAACACCTACTTCTACTAAGCCCATATATGTTTCGCTAGAAGCTTGAATACTCGCTGCTGGTAAACAAACTTCTGTACCGCCGCCAAGCGTCATACCATATGGCGCCGCTACAACTGGCTTAGAAGAGTACTTAATTTTCGTCATTGCATCTTGGAAGTTTTTCACAACCCACTCAATTTCAAAGTAGTTGTCGTCTTGTGCTTCCATTAAGATCATTGCAAGGTTCGCACCAACGCAGAAGTTCTTCGATTGGTTTCCGATAACAAGACCTTTATAATTTTTCTCTACTTCATCAACAGCGTAGTTAATCATTTGCGTAATATCCATACCGATTGCATTGCTCTTCGAATGGAATTCTAAGCAAAGGATACCATCGCCTAAATCGATTAAGCTCGCTCCGCTATTTTTCTTTAATACGCCATTTTTCGCTTTTAATTGTTTAAGAGAAATTGCCTTTTTATTACGTTCGATTAGCTTATATTCGCCATTATCGTAATAGTAGCTATCTCCGTTATCGTGTTTGTAGAAAGTAGTGAAACCTTTCTCTAACATTTCTTTCACCCAAGTCGGAACAACTACGCCGTTTTCTTCCATCTTTTGAACGGACTTTTCAACGCCGATTGCATCCCAAACTTCAAATGGCCCTTGCTCCCAGCCGAAGCCCCACTTCATCGCTTGGTCAATTGCAACGATATCGTCAGCAATTTCTTTATGAAGTTTTGCAGAGTATAAAAGAGTTGGTGTGATGATGTTCCATAACAACTCTCCTGCGCGGTCTTTCGCGTATACAAGCGCTTTCAATTTATTCGATAAACCTTTTTCTTGTTTACTTAACTCGATAGATGCAGCTTTTAATTTCTTGCGAGCTTCGTATTCCATCGTTTCAGGATTTAGTTCTAAAATTTCTTTTCCTTGTTTTAAGAAGAAGCCTTGACCTGTTTTGCTTCCAAGCCATTTTTTATCAAGCATGTCATGCATGAAAGCAGGTACTTTAAATACATCGCGCTCTTCTTCTTGTACATTTTCATATACGTTATTTGCAACGTGTACAAATGTATCTAAACCAACAACATCTAATGTACGGAACGTTGCGCTCTTCGGACGACCAATTAATGGACCTGTTACAGAGTCAACTTCTCCAATGCTATAGCCACGCTTAATCATTTCTTGAAGCGTTACAAGCAAGCCATACGTACCGATGCGGTTTCCAATAAAGTTTGGTGTGTCTTTTGCGATAACAACGCCTTTTCCAAGAACGTCTTCGCCAAATAGTTTCATGAAGCTTAATACTTGTGGATCAGTTTCTTTCGTCGGTATTACCTCTAGAAGTTTTAAATATCGTGGTGGGTTAAAAAAGTGTGTTCCTAAGAAGTGTTTCTGGAAGTCGTCTGAACGACCCTCTGCCATTTTTTCAACGGAAATGCCTGATGTATTTGAGCTCACAATTGAGCCTGGTTTACGAACAGCATCTACTTTTTCAAATAGTTTCTTCTTTATATCTAAGTTTTCAACTACTACTTCAATAATCCAATCTACATCAGCTAGACGCTCAAGATCATCTTCTAAGTTACCTGCTTCAATCAGTGCTAAATTTCCTTTCACTGTCAGAGGAGCTGGTTTTTGCTTTAATAGTTTTTGCACAGCCGTATTACTAAAACGATTTCTCACACTTTTATGTTCTAATGTAAGTCCCTTCGCCTCTTCTTCCTTCGTAAGCGCCGGTGGTACAATATCAAGCAATAATGTCGGAATACCAATATTAGCTAAGTGTGCCGCAATCCCTGAACCCATTACGCCTGAACCTAGAACAGCAGCCTTTTTAATTTGGAACATCCATTTCTCCCCCTATTCTTGAATGAATGCTCATTCAATTTTTCGACATAAGTCGCAATCAATGAGTGAGCCTCTACTAATAAATATATGATACAGTTTGAATTTTCGCAATATATTTATTGATAAAATTTTCTGAAATAAATATATTTCTTTCATTTGGCTATGCTATACATGTGTATTTTCTTCATCAAAATGCACTTTTCCTTTTTATAATCTGACGAAACTGGAGGAATATATATGGCAAAACTTAAGAAGAACCCTTCAAAAGCTGGAATTAGCGCAGCAAGTGTAACTGGAAATGCAGGTCCGCATAATCACGGTGTTGAAAAAGGGCGTCAAAGTAATAACCAACAATATAAGAAGCATAATATGGGCGAAAAATAACGGTATATTTTTGGGCAGAGAACGTGGCATAATGATTAATGGCTGCTTTTTCTGCCCAATTTATTTGTACATATGGAAAACAAAAGAGGGAACGACGATGAAACGAACAATAATTATGATTGTAATGATTGCCACACTATTTACAGGGATGATTTTCTTCTCTTATGCACAAAGGCAACAAGTTGTAAGAGCAGATCAGCCTAACATTACTGGGCAATACGGGATTACAATCGATGCAGACACAGGTGAAATTTTGTATGGAAAACGGGAAGATGAACGCTCTTATCCGGCTAGTATAGGGAAAATGATGACCACCTTACTCTTACTAGAAAATGTGAAAGAAGATGAAGAAATTACAGTTACAGAGAATGCGATTAAAACGGAAAGTCAAAGTAAGAAGATTAAGCTTCGCGCGGGTGAAAAATTAAAACGTGATGAGGCATTAAAACTTATGCTTATTATTAGTGCAGACCCAATCGCTGAGTCAATTGCAGAACATATCGCAGGATCAAAAAATGAGTTTGTGAAAATGATGAACGCTAGGGCGAAGGAACTTGGGACAAAACATGCGACTTTCAAAAACGCAAGCGGTGCTGATGCACTTGGAAATAAAGTATCACCATATGACATTGCTATTATTACGAAAGAAGCCTTGAAGTATCCGATCGTTTTAGAATATATGAATTCAATACATACAACACTACATACTTCAGAGCGTTCTCCGAAAATCGCAAACTATGGACGGGAAGAACTATATGATGATTCATATGCGATTGGAAGTAAAAGCGGTTTATCAGCACTCGGAAAATACACAGTCGTAACAGTTGATGAAAAAGACGGTAAACGCGTCATTAACGTCGTGTTATCTTCTACTCGTACGCAGCTATATCCTGATACGAAGAAAATGGCGCACTACGCATTTCAGCAATTAAAATAACCAAGGAGTATTTTCTCCTTGGTTATTTTTTGATCATACCTTTTAATACGAACGCAACGTTTGCTGGACGTTCTGCTAGACGGCGCATGAAATAGCCATACCAGTCGTTTCCATAAGGCACGTAAACGCGCATTTTGTAACCTTCTTTTACTAACTCAAGTTGACGCTCTGTACGAATACCAAATAACATTTGGAATTCAAATTGATCCCTTGGAATGTTGTGTTCTTCCGCAAGTTTTTTCGTATATTCAATAATCGCTTCGTCATGTGAAGCAATTGCAGTGTAATTTCCATTTAATAAGTGCATTTTAATAATTTTTTTATAATTGTCATCTACATCTTTCTTATCCGGGAACGCTACCTCTTCAGGTTCTTTATAAGCTCCTTTTACAAGACGTAAATTAGGACTATAAGCATTTAATTCTTCCATATCTTTTTCTGTACGATATAAGTAAGCTTGAATAACTGTACCAATATTATCGTATTCAGATTTTAATTGTTTAAAGATATCAATTGTTTTTCCGCAGCGCGTATAGTCTTCCATATCAATTGTAATAAACACACCGTTTTCTTTTCCAGCTTCTAAAATACGGCGCATATTGTTCATTACGATTTCATCAGAGATATCTAATCCCATAGAAGTCATCTTTAAAGAAAGCTGCGAATTAAGACCTTCTCTTCCAATTGCACGAATCGCTTCAATCGATTCGCTAGCCATTTCATTTGCTTCCGCTTCGTTATCAACGAATTCACCTAAATAATCGATCGTTACACAAAGACCTTGCTTATTTAATGCTTTAATTGCAGCTGTCGCTAATTCAATCGTTTCCCCTGCGACGAAGCGACCTGCACCAAAGCGTAAACCGTACTTTTTAGCCAGTTTTGTTAGCGCTTTATTTTTAGATAAGAAAAGAAACGAATTTCGCATTAATTGTTCCATGTAATTCACCCCTACGACTATAATTTATCTGTTTTTTACCCCTCTTCGAAATTATATCACTGTTTAAAATTATTTGATACAAATAATTATTTAGATAATTTATAAAATACTATCAAAACATTTAAAACTCTATATTCTCGTTTGTAAATATGAAGAAACTATTTTTCGACATTCAGAAAAAACGGGTTTACTAGGGAAAAAATGAGCATGCCGAAAATATTCGACATGCTCACAAAACCATTTATATTTCATGTAAATTATATAAGGATATTAATAACAAAAACTTGAGGTAACATTATCTCAAGCCTTCTTCCTTCTCATTCCGCTTCTCATCATTCAGCTTTTTAATATTCGTAATTAACTGTACCATCTCTTCTTTTGCATCTGGATACGTCTCATTCCAATGTTTCACTAAAGCTGGCATCGTCTTAGCCATATAAGAATAAAGTGCCCATTTCTGTACCTGCTCTTTTCGCTCTTCGTTGCTCTCTCCAAGTAATAGTTCCGTGTATTTCTCTAGCAAGCCATCAAATTGCTCATTAAACTTTTCACTCATCTTATTTTCCTCCTATATGAAAAAAGCAGCGAAGATCGCTGCTTTTTCTTATAATTTTGATTGAACAGAGTTTAATTTCTTCTCCATCGTACTTACTTTATCACGGCGATCATCGATACGAATTGTTGTCGCAACGCGCTGTGCACCTTTCGTATATGGCACTTCATGCATTTGTTGAATGACTTCTAAAATGACAGGAAGATCTCCTTCAATTACTGTATTCATCGGTGTTAATTGATACTTCACGCGATCAGCATTTTTCTCTAGTACCTTTTGTACTTCTGCTACATATTCACTAACACTTGGATTACCTGTTCCTACTGGAATAATCGATACATCAACAATTGCCATAATAATCTTCCTCCTATAACTACTTTTTATATATCCATTGTCTATTTTACCGAAATCCTCATCATTTTACTAATACATTACTCTTCTACTTTAAACTGCTCAATCAATCTTTCTAAGTCTCTCATATTCTCTGTCAAACTTTCCATCGTGTGAGCAACTTTCTCTAGATGATTAACCTGTGACTCAGTCGCTGCATTTACCTCTTCAGAAACAGCTGCACTTTCTTGACTCGTACCAGCGATTGTTTGCATAACATCTGTAATTTCTTCTTGCTCGTGACCTATATTCTGCACTTCTGCTACAATCTTCTCTACTGAAGCACTAATTGTACTTACGACTGACATGATTGTGCGGAATTCTGTCTCCGCCTCTGTCGTAACTTTATTTTGTATATCCGCAATATCTTTGAACTTACTTACAACTTCTACAACTCGCTTTACTTCTAATTGTACATCACCAATCATCGTTGCAATCTCTCCGGTTGCCTCTTTTGATTGTTCAGCTAAATTTCGAACCTCTTCAGCAACAACCGCAAATCCCTTACCTTGTTCACCTGCACGTGCTGCTTCAATCGAAGCATTTAAAGCAAGTAAATTTGTTTGATCCGAAATACCTTTTATAAGCTCTACTACATTTTGAATCGATCCAACTCTTTGCTCTAACTTACCAGACGCTTCCTCTGTATGAACAATGATAGAAGATGATTGTCCTCTCGTACGAACTAAATTCCGCATCGTATTTAACCCTTGTTTAGATGCTTCCTCTGCTTTGCCGGTCACTCCCTTTATTTCACCAACAGAACTATTCATCTGTTCCATCGACTGTGCCATATTTTCAAGTTGTGCTGAAACTTCATCTACACTATTAGCAAGAGTAGACGCGCCTCCGCTCACATCATCCATTGCACCTGAAACTTCTCTACTAGCTGCTACAGTTTCATTCGTTAAATAATGCAGATTGTGAGTCGATTGTTGCACTGTCGATACACTATTTTTAATTTTACTTACCATTTCATTCATTTGCTCAACCATATGATTAAAGTGAGTCGTAAGCATACCAACCTCATCTTTACTGGTCACCTTCATTTGTAGCGTTAAATCACCTTCCGCTACTTTTTGAACGTGATTTGTTAATAGTTGTAATGGTCTTGCTAATCTTCTTGAGAATAAATATGAAGCTAATATTCCAATTAATAAACTTATACATGCCATTATAATAACTGTATTTCTTGTTTCTACGAGTAAGTTATCAATTGACTCTTTCGGATATACAATCCCAATTTTCCATTTCATCTTATCAAACAATTGACTATAGGCTACTACATCTTTTCCACCTAATGTCGCCGCCGCAAATTTCGTTTCATCTTTATTTAAACTTTTAACAAGTGGTTCTTTCGAAACATCTTTTCCTACTTTCTCCGGGTACACAATGGCAATATTTTTATCATTTATAACAAACATTTCTCCGCCATTATTATATTGAATATTATGGAGTAGCTTTTGAATCGTTCCTAGTGATACATCCATTGCTACAACACCTAACACAGAACCATCTTGTCCGACAATGGCTTTTGAAACTCCAATACTTAACTTACCCGTCGCGATTTCATATTGTGGCTCTCCCCAAATAGTCGATTCTGTAGCTGCTTCTGACGCTTTATACCAAGGGCGACTCGTCGGATCATATCCTTCTGGAACTGTCCCACCATCTGCAAGATTTGCACTCAACGTTTTTTTATCTTTCGTCCCAATGTAGACATCTAAAATATCAGGATGATTCTTTTCAAACCTTGAAAATTCCTTTAAAATAAAACTCTCCTCTTCTGGAGTAACCCCATCTTGTAGCATGTTTTGAATATCATCATGAGATCCATAATGACCCATATCTTCTTCAATTCGCTGTATAAATGCAGTTAACTGCTCTGACACAAGATCCATCGTATTTTCAGAATACTGGTCTAAGGAGTGCGTTTCTTTCTCTTTTTGCAATTGATACATAGCTGTACCTAATATTACAAACATCATAGAAATAAGTACCGAAAATACTACTGCAATTTTTAAACGTAAACTTCTCAACATATTCCCTCAAGCATCCCCTTCTCGGTAAAATTCAATCGTATTAATCACTATATTAAGTATAATAGATAAATCAGAAAGCTCAATCCATATAGTTTAAAAAATTGAAATTTATTCTCATTTCAATCAACTTACTTGTTATCTCAACACTTGTGTAAAAACAAATAGTTCATTATCCTTAACATATAATCTCATTCGTTCGGAGGGAACTATGCTACAAAAATTCGGTTTCTCACAATATGAAAGCCAAGCTTATGAAGTTGTCGTATCAAGCAATGACCCATTAGATGCAACAACTATCGTTAAACATTCAGGTGTTCCAAAAGCAAAAATATACGAAGTGTTAGCACGACTCATTGATAAAGGGATGGTAATGGATTCTGTTTCTGAAAAGAAAAAATTGTATACAGCATTACCACTCAAGCTAGCAATTGAAAAGTTAACGACAGAATTCCAATCTAATATTAAAGAACTTGAAAATAATATTTCTAAAAAATCATTTACAGATGACCGCGTTTGGAGTTTAAAAATGCAGTCTTCTATTAAAGTACAAAGTAGGCAACTTATAGAAGATGCGAAAGAATCCATACGCATCTCCGCATGGAACGATACCCTTTTAGAATATCTTCCTTTACTAGAACAAAAAGAAAAACAAGGCGTCCAAGTCGAGTCCCTCATAGTTGGAAAAGTGGAAACTGACTTAGAAAACATGCATTTTTTAATCCCAGCTCAAGAACCTAACGCATTAGAGCGTTATTTACTACTCATCATTGACGATAGTGAAATTTTATTTGCTGGTGTAGAGCAAGAATCATGGCAAGCGATGAAAACAATGTCACAACCTTTCGTGAAGTTCTTTACGGAGTTCTTCTATCATGACGTTGCACTTGCGAAGATTACAGAGAAGCACCATGATCTCTTTATGCAGGATGAGGAAATTAAGGAATTGTTGATGAAGTTGAGGTATTAACAAATCCCAAAATCGATTCTACCATTTGAATAGATAATATAATTTTTTATACAAAAAAAGCTGTACCAAACGGAGTTTTACATACTCATTTGGTACAGCTCTTTTTTACGCTTTCGCTAATTCAATTTTATGTAGTTGGTTTTTCGGATGGTTTTGATTTGTAAATACAGAACGTTCATTTCACGACTTCTTTTGCTCCTTTATCTCCATCAAAAGCTCAATAATCTTCTCATTTTGCTCTACTTGTTTCTCAGAATTTTGATAGATGAAACGAATCCATCTAAATACAAAAATAATAAGAAATAATGGGACTAAAGAAATTAGAAAACCAATAATTGAAAAATTGGACTCCATATACTATCACCTCGCTATATACTCCCTTCTCCATTTCTCTACTAACCCCTGCAATTTTTTACACAAAAAAGAACCTATCAAATGATAGATTCTTCTTTCGTAAGCTGATTCGAGCGTCCTCTCGTAATAGAGAAAATCGCACAAAGCAGTGCCAATATAATGAAAACGCCGCCTACCCAAGCGTTATATATAACAGATGATTTCTCAATAACAACTCCGCCCACTGTTGAGCCAAGTGCAATTCCTAAATGAAGTGCAGAGTTATTTAAACCTTGCTGAATACCAGCTGATTCTGGCGCAATTTCAATTAAATAGTTTTGCTGTGCTGGCGAAATTGCCCAGCTCAGCATACTCCAAAGCCCCATCATAATAATGAAAAGCGGGAATGAGAATGTCATCATCGGCAACATAAAGATTGCACATGCAAATACGATAATGATGGAAATAATACTTTTCTTCGATCCCCATTTATCAGCAAGCCAGCCGCCAAGGCCACCTCCAAGTACCGCTGCAATTCCGAAAATGAAGTAAAACACACTAATCCAATTTGCTTCAACATGCATCACATCTTTTAAAAATGGTGTTAAATATGCGTATAGCGTTAAATGACCTGTTAAAAATAAAAATGATGTTAACTGTGCGCTTACAATTTTTTTATCCTTTAACGTAGCAATTTGTTCTCTTATTGATAATACCGATGCCGGGGGTACTTTCGTTAAGAATAATGAAATACAAGCAATCGCCATAACCGTTAATATTGAAATTAATACAAATGGTGCACGCCATCCATATGCATTTCCGAGCACAAGACCGAGCGGTACTCCAAGTACGAGTGATCCACTAATACCCATAAAAATGATTCCAATTGCACGCGCACGAAAATGCGGCTCTACTACACTAGAAGCAAGTGTAACCGATAGTGCAATAATAAGCGATCCACTCGCTGCACAAATTACTCTCGAGAACATTAACATCTCGTAATTCACACTAAATGCCGAAATGATATTTCCAATTAAGAAAATTGATAATGCCACAACATACAATTTCTTTCTTTCAAACTTGCCTGTTAATGCTAATAAAACTGGACCTGATAGAGCGAATACTACTGAAAATATTGTAATAAGCTGACCAGCTGCACTAATCGACACACCTAAATCATTGGCAACTAAATCAAGCGTTCCTCCTATAATTAGCTCAACCGTTCCGACTACGAAAGCCGCAATAGCTAAAATATATACACGAAAATTCAAGTCTTCCCCCACACTTTCTCCTTTGGTTACTACCATTATAGTAACCAAAAGAGAAAGTGGACGCAAGTACAATTTTTTTACAGCGAAAAAAGCAGGCGTATTATACGCCTGCCCTTCAATCATTAAACTCCAGTTTCTTTCTTCTTATTTAAGTACCAATACACCGGAAGTCCAGTAAATACCATTCCAATTGATAAGAAACAACTTACCGGATCGTTAATAATCGCACTTCCAAGTACAAACAATGACCCTAAAATCGCAACGATTGGTACAATCGGGAATAACGGTACACTATATGCACGCTCTTTATCCTTGTTACGTCTTCGTAAAATGAAGACACCAATAAACGTCATTACGTAGAAAATATAAATAATGAATACGGAAATCTCAGATAGCTTATTCGGATCACTAATAAGCATTAAAATAATTCCTAAAATGATTTCAACAGTAATCGCATTTGCTGGTGTTTTAAATCTCGAATTTTCTTTTGCAATAAACTTAGAAAACGGAAGGTGTCCACGCTCTGCCATCGACATCGGAATACGTGGGAACGTTAAAATCTTTCCATTTAAACAACCGAAAATAGAAATGATAATACCGATACTAATAATTTTCCCGCCATATTCTCCAAGTAACATACCCGCAGCTGTCGCCGTTGCATTTTCTCCAAGGTCTACAATTTTCGCTGCTGGTAATACATTTAATAACGCTAAATTAATTAACACGTAAGCAGCTGTTACAATTAAAATCCCAACTGTCATTGCCTTCGGTAATAACTTTGTTGGGTTCTTCATTTCTCCGCCAATAGAAGCGAGTAAAATCCAGCCATCATAGGCAAATAAAGTTGCTAAAATTGCCATCCCGATACTTTGATTTTCTGATATCGGTACAACTACGTTGAAGATATCACTATTCCCTTTCCAAAACCCTAGCACAACAATTAATATAATTGGAATCATCTTCCCAACTGTCGTAACCGTTTGGACGATGCCCCCATATTTTGTTCCCAAACTATTTATAACGCCTAGGAACACAACTGTTCCAATTGCGATTGGTAAATTCCAGACTTTATCTAAATAGAAAAAATTGATCATTAAAGAACTAAAATACAAACCTAACGTTCCAATAATAGCTGGTCCATAAACAATTGTTTGCATCCAGCCAGATAAATACCCCCAAAAACTTCCGTAAATCTCCTCTAAATACGTATACAACCCACCATTTTTCGGAATTTGCGCTCCAATTTCGGCTACTGTTAAACCACTTGCTAACGTCAACAGACCACCAATTACCCAAGCAAGAATAGCCATATTAGAACTCCCTGAGTAATCTAATACGCTCCCTGGTTTCATAAACACACCAGACCCAATAATAGTTCCTACTACGATAGAAAGTGCTACTGTTAAACCAATTTTGTTTTTCTCATCATGATGCATGCTGCGTATCCTCCTTCCAATTCTAGTGTGATGCAAAAATGAAATAAAAAAACACTCCTCCCTAAAAAAGGGACGAGTGTTGTATTCGTGGTTCCACCCTTGTTTCAATTAGTAAAGTGACACACTTCACCAATTTCTCAAGTCTAAATAACGGTTTTTGCCGGCATGCAATTACTAGATATCCGTTCACTGCTGCAGTTCAGAGGTGGTAATCGATTTTCCCGTATTAGGAAGCTCACAGCCAAAGGCCTCCCTCTCTGATAATCGTAAAAAACTGATCATATCCTCATCATCACTTCTTGATGTCGAATTTTGTAGTTGTTTCCCATTATATTGAATTGTTAGAAAAAATCAATATATTTTTTTATACAACATAAGAAACATTTCTCTTCTTATATTATAACAGAAGTTCCGACACTTCTCTAATTCCCTAAAAATGGTACAATCCATGTAGGAGGTGTACTAATAATGATTGCTATTTTTTGTATCATCGCTACGGTTCTTTCTTTTATATTCGCTATCATGTATCGATATAAGTATCCTGGTTATAGCATTTTAGCGGTAGCTATTATACCAGCTGCTTCCTTCTACGTATTAGGTAAATACCGATATACTGAAGTGTTTATCGGTTTTGCAATCTTCTACTGCATCTTTGGATACATACTAACAATGAAAAGAATTTCGATAAAGTGAAACTTTAATCAATGGGGGTTTTATCCATCTCCCACTGATTATTAGTTGAACCAATCGGGCGTTTACGGGCAGTTGATCTCCCACCTAACTTCTTTGCTCTAATCCAATTTTGAGGTGGGTGTCTTACTGCCCGTTAATGCGGGATGAATCATTAAAAGGGACCGATTTCTGCTTACAGAAATCGGTCCTCGCATTTGTCGTATGTACCTTTCGGTTGCCCACACGAAAGATACTACATAGTTCAATTATTTATCATCTTTTTTCATAAAAAATTTATGATTTGGAAGATCCACATTTAAATCTGCTAATTGTTTCTTTTCCTTTTCTAGAATCGCTTTCGCTTTTTCTTTTGTCACCTCATCTAAGTTTGCAAAGATATCTTCATGCTTCCCTTTCTCTGGAAGATTCACACCTAGTTTTGTCAATTCTTCTTTCGCTTGCTCGCGAGTTAATTTCCCGGACTTTTCTTGCTCAAAAATAGACTTCGCTTTTTCTTTTGTCACCTCATCTAGATTCGCGAACATATCACCGTGCTTCCCTTTCTCTGGGAATTTCACACCTAGTTCTTTCAACTTCGCTTTCGCTTGCTCACGAGTTAGTGTTCCAGACTTTTCTTGCTTCAAAATTGCTTCCGCTTTTTCTTTTGTCGCCTCATCTAAATCCGCGAACATGTCACCATGCTTCCCTTTCTCTGGAAGCGTTACGCCTAATTCTTTCAATTTCTCTTTCACTTGCTCATGCGTTAATGCTCCGGACTTTTCTTGCTCAAAAATGGACTTCGCTTTTTCTTTTGTCGCCTCATCTAAATTCGCGAATATATCTTTGTGCTTCCCTTTCTCTGGGAATTTCACACCTAGTTTTGTTAATTCCTCTTTTGCTTGCTCACGTGTTAATTTTCCAGATTTCTCTTGTTCTAAAATCGACTTCGCTTTTTCTTTCGCCTGATCATCTAGTCCTGCAAACATTTCCTTGTGCTTACCCTTCTCTGGGAATTTCACACCTAATCCCTCTAACTGTTTCTTTGTGTCATCCATAATCGTTTTTACTTTTTGTTTTGTCGCTTCATCTAAATCCTTCTTCGCAGTTTTTGTAACTTGCTCAGCCGCTGGAGTATTAGTTGCCGCAAACGCTGGTATACCAGCTCCTCCTACAATTCCAAATGATAGAGCACCTGCAATTACTAAATACCCAACTGTTTTCTTCTTCATAGGAAATTTCCTCCTTCATATTTCTAAAGCATGTACACTTTCGTATACAATGCCAATAGTAATGTTGATTTCTTAAAATTTCCTTAACGATTTAAATAAAAAACACCGCTCATCACGAGCGGCGTTTTTCTAAGCTTTTTGTAATTGTAATTCTTCACGTTCCATTACTTTTCTTAATACAATTGTTTGTGTCATTGTAAATAAGTTACCTGTAATCCAATACAGCACCAGTCCTGATGGCGCCGCAAATCCCATAAATAGAATCATTGCAGGCATCATAATTTGCTGTATTTTCAGCATTTGAGCTTGTTCCCCAGGCGTTACATTTGATTGGAACACCTTCATTTGAATAAATGTTGTTAACGCTGCGATAATCGGTAATACATGATATGGATCTGCATGTCCTAGGTTCACCCATAAAAATGAAGATGTACGAATCTCTTCAGTTCGGCTAATCGCATAATACAAAGCAGAGAAAATCGGCATTTGTATAAAGATTGGCCAGCACCCAGCTAACGGATTCCAACCGCCTGATTTCATTAGTTCTGACATTTCTTTTTGATACTGCTTTTGTTTTTCAAGATCTTTACCCACATCACCGTATTTCTGTTTCAGCTTCTGTAATTCAGGTTGCATTTTTTTCATTTTCGCTTGGCTACGATATTGCGAAACAGCTAATGGAATCATTGCTGAACGAATAACGAGCGTCATGATAATGATGGCAATCCCGAAGCTAGCTCCAGGTATATGATGAGCAACAAATTGAATCATAAATGAGATTGGATATACGAAATAATGGTTCCAAATTCCCGTACTATGTGAATCAATTGTACCTGCATTGCTGCAGCCAGATAAAACAAAAACAAGTAATAATGATAAACTAATGAGCCTAGCTCGGTATGATTTTAACATGTTCATTCCTCCAATGTTTCGTAATTAATTAGCGAAACATTGGTGTATACGGACCTACCTCGTCACTCTCTCCACTCGATTCTTGTCTGCGGACAGAACGAATCATTCCATATTTATAAAAAATAGAAAATAGCGGTACATTTCTTGTACCCTCTTCACACGTATCTACTAGTTTAAAAGCTCTCTGTCTACCGCTCGATGCTTGCTGACGCACAAAGCGAGAAACGTTAGCAAGAAAAAAGACTTCTAATACACAAAGCGCTGTCGTTACAAACGATATATATAGAATTGCATCCTGCAATAAAAATTCCATCGCTTCACATCCTTAATAAAGTCATTTTAGCATATTCAGCAAACATTCTCTATTTCCTTTTGTTCTCAAAAGTTTTTTTGCATATTTTCTCAAAAAATTATGCTAGAAAACCAATGTATTCGCTTTCTTTAGTATATTCAAACGTATCTTTGAATAGGTTTAATTTGTTAGAAATTTATAAAATTTTTGCATTATAATAAAACTATTGCCAGTTTTTGAAAAAAGCTTTATTCTCTTCTTGTAATCAAAAATGAATATGGAGATGAAACATACTATGGGTCAACTAGGAGACGCCGATTACGTTCCCGACACCGCCTTTTTATCCTTCCCAGCAGCTAAAACATTTCATTTAGAATTTATCATACAGTTAGTTGTTATTTTTATAGCTTCTATTTTGTATGCAATTTCTATGAATATGTTTTTTATCCCGCATAATATGATTAGCGGTGGATTCGCTGGTGTAGGGATGATTATCGGTTATTTAATGCACTACAATATCGGAGCACTTATCTTTTTACTAAACATTCCGCTTCTTATTTTAAGTCACTTTTACTTAGGAAAGAAGACAACCTTTTTAACGGCATACTTTGTGGCTGTATCATCTTTAGCGATGAACATTATCCCAGTACACCAAGTTTCAGATGATATTTTACTGTCTTCTGTATTCGGTGGTGTCATCTGCGGTGCTGCCTCAGGAATCATATTCCGATTTGCTTCTTCAACAGGTGGTTTTGATGTTGTTGGATTGATTGTAGCGAAACATCGCGATGTTTCAATTGGAGCAATCATCTTTGGATTCAACTTAATCTTACTTGTTGCAGCAGGATTTATTTTCGGATGGGATATTACGCTTTATACGTTAATTAGTCGGTTTGTAGTCAGCAAAGTAATTGATGCCGTGCATACAAAACATATTAAATTGACGATAATGACAATTACAGAAAAAGGTGAGGAAATAAAAAGCTCACTATTACATCACGGCATACGTGGCGTAACAATGGTAGATGCTGTCGGCGGCTATACAAACCATAAGAAAAAAATGATTTACACTGTCGTAACTCGCTACGAGTTGGGCGAAATGAAACGTATTATCCGCCAAGTGGATAATAAAGCATTTATGAACATTACTGAAACAGTTGAAATTGTCGGCCGTTTCAAACGTATATAAAAAAGCGCAAGGAACTACAATTCCTTGCGTTTTTTATTTTTTACACTTATTACAAAATCAGATAATTCTATTATTGTATCACTAAATATGTTATAATAAAACTAGACTTACAAAAAAGAGTATATAGACTTGGAAGTTTCTCTTATTTTTATAAGCAAAAAGAAACGAGCAGTCGGGTATATTTCAGACACCATACACGTAACGGTTTAAAAAAAACCGATCATCTTAGTTATTCTTCACTGATCTTTTTATAAAAGATACGTACAACTAAAATTCACTTCAATATACTATACCTACCTTTTTGACTTCCAAATCATCTTATTACATAAGGAGATGAACATATGAATCAATATATACGATACACACTAGCTGTCCTATTTGCCATCGTCGGCGGCGTGATCTGTTTCTGGACAAACACAGAGCTTGGAGAGAATATCATTTTTAATGGAATCGAAACCCTTGTAAGCGCTTCAATTTTAGGCGGATACATTTTCTTCCTCTTCAATCCAGAAGAAAATGCTCAAAAAACAATGTTATTAACAATGATCGGAATCGTTGGTGGATGTATTTCCTACTCAATGACAAACTATACATTACCACTTCAATTAAGCTCAGCTTTCTTCCACGGTCTATGGACTTGGTTTATCGCATTCTGCCTAGCAGACGTATTCAATCTATTACAGGACACTGAAGAAGAAAATGGTCGTCAAATTGAAAGTAACTCGTAAGCTGGAAGATATTCTTCCAGCTTTTTTGTTTACTGTTCTTTCCTGTTCATACCCCATCACCAAAATAAAAAGAAGTTACCTCCGCGGCAACTTCTTTCCCATATACCCCACTTAGTATTCAATTAAATATATCAACGATTTTTAAAATATATCGATCGTCTCTCCACTTATATCAGCGATTTTTTCATTATATCGACGGTTCGACACTCAAAACGCACAACATGCCTATCCCCCAAGTAACTTACTGCCGAACTCTACAATTAAAAAGATAATTAATAGGACTGCGAGTATTTTTACTGCTACATATGCCACTTTAAAAATTACATAAATGAGTAAGACTAGCAAAATAATCGCTAAAATTTCCATATATAACTCCTCCAAACTTTGCTCTTCTTACCTCATTTTACTCGCCCCGATCTTTTTATGGAACGGCATAAGATTACATATAGAAAAGAGGATACCTCACCCATCGTAAGATACCCTCTCCTTCAACTGCTCGAACCACTCTCTATCCAATTGTAAATATCCTATTTCACTCTTCTCAGCGCTCTTCAATTCTTTATCCGCTTTCTTCATATAAATATGGCATGCTTCCATATCTTGCTCTAAATATTTGATAATTCCTTGCGTACGGTAATACCCATGTAAGTCCAGCATTGTAATTGCCTTCGCATGATTCTTCGCTTCTTGCAAGTAAAGATTTTCCTGCTGATAAAGTACTCTATATAAAAGATACCAACTATGAAAACTACCAACAAAATATTTATTTTCTTTTGTCACAGGTAACTGCACAATTTTCTCTAAATGTACTATCGCTTTTTCCATTCCCTCTTGATCAGCTTGGGCATAAAATACGAGCATAAGTCCGCTCATTATTTCTCTTATACTTTTATCCTCTTTTATTTTTTCTTCACTAATTTCTACTAATCTCTCATCCCAATCTTTCGGCCGTTTGTAGCTTAATAATTCACCCGATACTTGAATATTATATAAATGCCCTCTAGCCCTTTCATCATCTTTAATTAAAATGAGAAATTGCATGCCATCGCTCAGGAATGTTCCTTTTATCGGCACGATTGTAACGGCAAAAATCGTAAAGTGTAAAACGGAAAAATATAAAAGATATTGATAATAACTAACCATGTATATGTAACCTGAAGTAATACCGAATAGTACACTTGTAATCGGTCCACCTAAAGTCATCCACGCCCATTTTTTTGAAAGGTTCGGTGTGTGTGTGGAAGGCGGCACTAACATTGCAACGCCACCTACATACATCCATATTTTATTTTCTCGAATTCGTATTTTCCCTTTTTCTTTTTGAACAGTAATAGGTCCTACTGTCATAAACTTAAATTTCAAACCGCACATCAAACCGGATATTACATGCCCTAGCTCATGAATGGCTAACACTAATAATACAATTCCAAATACTGCCCATATATTCAACATTACTTCTAATTTCCCAGTTCGAATTACTCCGTATAAAATGGACAGAACTAGCGCCGCCGTCATGGAACCAGCTGGCCTTCTTAAAATATCCACCTTTTTCTCCCCTTAATAAATCATTTTTCTCTGCATTTCGTACATGAATTTTCCGAGATGCAATATCCAAATAAATGAGATTAAGCCAATTAATACAAAATCGATATCACTAGCCGCTGTATATATAACGGCAGCCCACCATACATATGCCAATATTGTATTCGTAAATTCATATGCTTTATATCCAGCCTCATGCACAATGTGCTTTAATCCTTCATCTGCGTTTTTCGTCCACATTTTCATAGATTCCATATATGTTACACCTTGTTCAGGATATAGCTTGTTATAACGATTTTTTGTTATGAGCCCGATAACCACTACAATAGTTAAACAGACAATAGAAGCTACTAAATTCCACACTGCAAATGACACATTTGTATCCTGTAACAGTGCACGTCTACATGTAATAACTGCATATACAAACCATGCCTGCGTAACTATATCACCTACACGTAAATATATACTTATAATGCCTAATTTTCTGCCTTGTACGCTCTCTTCTTCATCGCGTGCCTCCGCTAACATACGTGTATTCTTCCAAGTGTAGTACATCATTAAGATTCCAAAAATAGTACATACACCTATAAATGTATTAGATGATAATTTTCTCGGTTCATTCGAGAGTAAATTTAAAGCTATATAAGATGTTAAAAAGCCACCCATCATACTTAATGCTATTTTCCCCACAAAATCAAATTGTTTTCTTCGTTTACTCTTCATCTTCATCGTCCTCTTCCCCCTCCACCAACATAAATATCTCCTCCACCGGCGCTCCAAAAATTTGTGCGATTTTTAGCGATAACACAATAGATGGTGCATAATCCCCGCGCTCAATTAAACTAATGGTTTGCCGTGATGAGCCAATCGCTTTTCCTAAATCCCCTTGTGATAAACGATGCTTTGCTCGAAATTCCCTCACTCGATTTTGAAGCTTCATGTCTTCCCTCTTTTTCATTTATTTAATTAAAATTGTAAATAATATCCTTATCTTTGTCAATTATAATTGTCATTTTGACGTAGATACATGTCAAAAATAAATCTATATTCTCCTAAATATATAACTTAGATAATAGATTTTAATAATCACATACGGAAAAAAAATAGAAACGTATTATATACCAGCCACCGGTTACGGTATCGATGGAAAAATAAAAGCAAACTGGAAAATACAATAAAAAAGGCAGTGCTTTTGCACTGCCTCCCTAAAATCTGACATAGAATGGATTCCATATTAACTTGCGTTTTGTAAAAATACTCGTTTTAGTTGCTTGCGGAAACGAATGCTTAACGTAATTGCTACAATGACAATCGCTCCGAAAATGATTTTGCCGATATGATCTCCCAGTAATCCGAAAATATCATGTAAGTTACCACCTAACCAGTAGCCGCCAATTAAGAAGAACGATACCCAGAATAAAGCACCTGAATAAATTGTAATTGCAAAGCGGCGAAACGGTAAGTTAATGATACCTGCAAAGTATCCTGTAAAATGACGTAAACCAGGAATGAAGAAGCCAATAAAGATAAGGAAATATCCGTATTTATCGAACCACATTCTCGTTAAATCAATTTTTCTTTGTGTTAAAAATACGTACTTCCCGTATTTTTGAACAAAAGGCATACCAAGCTTATTCCCTAAAAAGTATTGAATCGTCATTCCTACACTTGTCCCAATAAAGGATAGGATAATTAAAATAGGTAAACTTAGATCACCCTTCTGTGCTAAAAACCCCGCATATGCTAATGTTGGCTCTCCCGGAAACGGAAGTGCAATATATTCTAACAGCAGGCCTACAAGTACTACATAATACCCATATTGCTGAAATAATTCATGAACCCATTCCATGTCATCTCCCCTTTCATTCACGTACAACTTGTTACTATTATTGTATAAAAAAATTGTCGAAATAACTATCACAATAGCTTACATTTTTATTACATTTTTGTAAGGCTCATTCTAAAGTTTTTTGTTCTCTATTTACTTATATCTATTAGCATTAAAAAACAAGCTAACAACTATATATCACGCGAAGGAAATCCATTAATATACATTTTTCATCCAGTTTTTAACTCTCGAAAACCACCTTATTTTGTTCTCTATAAAAAACCACCACAAACTCATATGAACTTCATATTAGCTTCATATACGTATTGTAAGATTATATCGGAATTTGTTGAAAAATTTAGCTAATATATGACTAAACATTAAACTGAATAAATATAAGTCGCTTTTCGAAATTGAAAAAAGGGTGAATAAGAAATGGAAGCTTATAAAATGCACGATTTTATTAATACGAATATTGAATCTCATCAAAATGAAACCGTTTTTAATTTACAAATATGTGAAACAAATGAATTTGACGTAAGTTTAACAAAATCTACAACGCTGTCTTTTATCGTTTCAAAAAAGAACATTAAGATCGTCACGAGAAAATGGGTTAATTCAAATCAAGAAAGTATGATTGGCAAAAGCTACATCATTCCAACGAAAGCTTTTCACTATTTCTTACCGATTATTTCTGAAACTGAAGATGAACTAAATATTCGAGTTCAAAGTTTTGGACTACATGGTGAGCTTTTATTAAATGAAAGATTACTTATTGATAAAAACAACAAATGTAATACAAAGATTACTACCTTCTTTGAAACATTAGATGAAAATGTCAATCAAGCATTACGAGGATTACAAATTCATTGTATGTAAGACTACTACAATAAGTAAAAGGAGAATATAATGAAAAAACTATTATTAAGTGCGCTATTATCATTAGGATTTTTAACTCTTCCATTCACTACTGCAGAAGCAGCTACGACGAAAGATCAGCTTATCGTAAACACACAAATAAATAAAATGGATTATTATCAAGATGGAAAATTCATAAAAAGTTTCACTGTCGCTACTGGAAAAGCAGCAACACCAACACCTAAGGGTACTTTTCAAATCGTAAATAAAATTAAAAACCGTCCTTACTATACAGGAAAAATTAAAGGCGGCGATCCACGTAATCCACTTGGGGACCGCTGGCTCGGATTAAATATGGCAGGAACTTACGGAACAACGTATGCGATTCATGGAACTAACAATAATCAAGCAATCGGGAAAGCAACAACACTTGGTTGTATTCGTATGTTTAACAATGATATTCACTGGTTATTTGAGCGCGTTCAGCAACAAGCTACTGTCACTGTAAATTAGCCTAAGAACAAGATTTATGTGTAGCCAAGAATTTTATGTCTTGGCTTATTTTATTTATTCATTTACAGTAGCAAAACAACTGTATTTACATATATAATAAAAATAGATTGCATTCAACATCATCGTAACATTGATAAACATAGATATTAAAATTATACAGTTATAATATTTTATAAATTTTACAATACATACTATAATAGAACTACTGTAATTCTGAACTATTCAGTGACACTAAACAATCCCCCTTGCTACTTTCATTACTATTTTATAGCGGGGGCTTATTATATGTATAAACAATCTGAGTCATCCAAAAAATGATGAATTCGAATATTGCAGTAAAAAGCGTTATTTAGGAGGTGTTACTATGACGCATATACTGGTGATTGAAGACAACCCAGATATACAAGAACTTATTCGTGAATTTCTAATGGCACAAAACTTTACTGTTGATGTAGTTGGTGCTGGAACAGAAGGCATTCTTCTTTTCCAAAAAAATTCATACGATCTTGTCCTCCTCGATGTAATGTTACCAGATATAGATGGCTATAGTATTTGTAAAATTATGAGAGGACAATCTGATGTACCAATCATTATGTTAACAGGCTTACATAATGAAGAAAGTGAAATTAAAGGATTTGAGTTAGGTATTGATGACTATATTACAAAACCGTTCCATTACACCGTATTTATAAAACGTGTAGAAGCTGTATTAAGAAGGGCAGCAACAAAGGAAGCAGAAGCTGCAACTATACTACAATTCCATGAATTGATGTTAAATTCTACAGCATATGCCGCTTATGTTCATGGTAATCAAATTGAATTGACTACAAAAGAATTTGAAATTATATATACTTTACTGCAAAATCGGGGAAAAGTACTATCAAGAAGTGATTTGTTGAATAAGGTATGGGGCTATGAACATTATGGTGATGTGAGGGTTATAGATACACATATTAAAAACTTACGAAAAAAATTAGAAATTCCTTATATTAAAACGGTGAAAGGCATTGGCTACAAAATCGAATCGTAGCAAAGACAACATCACCAAAAATATATTCATCAAAACCTTATTATTTTGTATTCTGTTATCACTTTGTCTTTATCAAATTATTTATTTTCTAGCCTCGAATTACGATAAAGATCGTTTGAAAGCTTCTGGAACGCAAACTGCGGAACAAGCGGAATCAGACAAACAAAACGACCAAAGTAAAACAAAGCAAAATAAAGCTGTGTCAGAGAGTAGCATCTCTAATTTTCAATCTTCTCAAATAGACATGAAAGCACTCTCTACAGCCATCAATCATCTTTTGCAGCCTAGCCAAACTGCAAAAGCAAAAGAACATGCACAAAATATTCCGGGGAAAAGTAACACAACGTCTTCACTTACAGAAGCGGAAAAGCAAGTTACTAACAATGATGCCTTACATACACAAAATGCAGCAAGTAAAGCAAATGATACACATGATAATCCAAAGTTAACAGATGTGTTGCAGCAGTTAGCTCCACATATTGGGGCGACAATGCTAGCATTATCTCTGCTTGGATCTTTAATCTACGCAAAAATAATCGCCAAACCTTTCCGATATATGAGCGATGCTTTAAAAGATATTATGAATCTTGATTTCTCAGATAAAAAGCTACTTAACAAAAATACAGATCAAACAGATTTTAATTTGCAAGTAGCTGCCTCACAAGTACCTACTATTGTGAAAAATTTACATGAAAGCAATCAAGATTTAAGAAATGAACTCAAGAAGGAACAACAGTTAGAACAATCTCGTAAAGAATTTATGTCTATGATATCCCATGAATTAAAAACACCAATCGCAGCCGTTATGGGACAACTCGATGGCATGATTCACGGAATTGGCGCTTATAAAGATAGAGATAAATATTTAAAACGTTCATATGAGATGATGCAAGATATTAACATATTAACGGAAAAAGTGTCAGAATTATCCAAAATACAAAACCCTCAATTTAAACCAAATTTAAAAGTTATCTCATTAACTAATATTATTGAGGACGTTATAAAGAAAGTAGATTATTTTGTATCTGTAAAACAATTAAATGTTCAATCTAACATTAAACAAGATGCACAAATTTTAGCTGATCCTAAATTTATGCAAACTGCTATTTTTAACATTATTTCAAATGCAATTCATTATACAATTGACCATCAGCATGTATATATAAAACTTTATGAAAAGCCAAACGGTTACGCATTAGAAGTATTAAATACAGGTTCTCAAATTGATGAAGATAAACTTGCCCATTTATTTGAACCATTCTATCGCGCAAATCCTGACAAACATGGCTTAGTACAAGGTAGTGGTCTTGGGTTATATATTGTAAAACAAATATTAGATAAACATCAGTTTCCTTATGGAATACAGAACACACCTCAAGGTGTAAAATGCTCCATTGTATTCCCAAAAGCAATGTAAAACCTACTCTAATTTCATACCCCAAATTCATACTTCGTATGAATGGCGGAATTTTGTAGAGTATCTTACTCTGTTTCGTTCGCCCGTTATCCTTATTTGGATAGCGGGCGTTTTTTATTATTTAAAAGGAGGATTTTTATGGAGAAATTTAAGTATTCATTACTAGTTTTATTCGGCGCTTGTAGCTACGGCGTACTTTCAACTATTTTTAAACTCGGATTCATTGACGGATTTTCCGCACACCAACTACTAGGAGGGCAATATGTCTTCGGATGGATTGGGCTCCTTTTACTCGTTCTGTTCTTTTCACGTCATAAAGTATCAAAAAAACAATTCTTTTCGTTACTAACAGTCGGCACAACAATGAGTATGACAGGTATTTTCTATGCTACTTCCGTAGAAGAATTGCCAGCCTCTATCGCTGTCGTTTTACTCTTTCAGTTCACTTGGATTGGTGTAGTCATCGAAGCAATTGCCAACCGGACATTCCCAAGCCGTGAGAAAGTTATATCTATTATTATTTTATTTACTGGTACATTGTTTGCTGGTGGAGTATTTGAAGGTCTTGGACAAAACTTTTCTACGAAAGGTATTATTTTCGGACTATTAGCTGCCGTCTCTTTCTCATTCTATGTATTTGTAAGCGGGCGCGTTGCTACAGATGTTCCGCCTTATACGAAAAGCTTTCTTATGACAACGAGTGCTACTCTTATTGTATGCTTATTTTTCCCGCCTACCTTTTTAACGGACGGCGCTTTACAAGCAGGCCTATGGAAATATGCTTTCTTCCTTGGACTGTTCGGGGTTATTATACCTGTCATTTGTTTTTCAATTGGTGTACCAAAAGTCGGAACGGGACTTGGTACAATATTAGGTGCAGCTGAATTACCAACAGCAATTATCGCTTCTATTACACTTGTTCATGAAGTTGTATCGCCAATGCAGTGGATTGGTATTGTGGTTATATTACTCGGTATTTTCACACCACAACTACTTACTGCTAGGAAAGAAAAAAAACATAATCGTGTGCATAGTGCGTGACAACATCAACTTGTATATAAATGTGAATAAAGTTACGATATGTTAAACTTTATTACTCAAAATAACATATGATATTGCGGCTATTATTCTCGTAATCCTTGCTGTGCTTTTCTTTTTGAAAGATAAGAAAGAGGGTTATACAGCATAACAAAAGACCTTTCATTTATTTGAAAGGTCTTTTCCTTATATTTCACTTTACCGCTCCATATAACTTCTCTACCTCATGTTCAATTTGTTTTACATCGATTCGCTCAAATAATGGCTGTACATTATCAATTCGGTTTGGCAACGTATTTTGAGGTTCCCAATTTACTTTGACACTCGATAATGTATTTCTAACTCTTTCACTTGAAAACGGTAAAAACGGTTCAAGCAGTTGTGCAAAGTTTGCTATTAGGTAAACACAATTATAAATTGTTTCCTCACATGAAACTGGGTCGTCTTCTCTTTGTTTCCAAGGCTGCTTTTCATCAAAGTATTTATTTGCAAAGCGTACTGCATCAAATATTGTTTCTAGTGCCACCTTAAATTTAGTTTGTTCAATCGCCTCTCCTACACTTTTATATAATCCTTCTACTTTATCTTTCAGCTCTAAATCAATACTTCCCTTCGGTACAGCACCACCATAATATTTTTCAATAAACTTTAATGTCCGGTTCACAAAGTTCCCGTATGCACCTAACAATTCACTATTATGACTGTAAATGAATTCACGCCATGAAAAATCAGTATCACGATTTTCTGGTGCGTTAACTGTTAAAAAGTAACGAATAGAATCGGGATTGTAGCGTTCCAATATATCAGGTACCCATACTGCCCAGTTTTTACTTGTCGATAATTTTCTTTTTTCTACTGTTAAATACTCATTCGAAACGATATGACGCGGGATCGCTTCTTCTCCTATTCCAAGTAATACCGCTGGCCAAATGATTGAATGAAACGGAATATTATCCTTACCATGTACATAATATGTTTTCGCTTCTTTATCCCAAAACTCTTGATCATCTTTCCCTGTTTCTTCAGCCCAATTTTTACTCGCCGAATAATATCCTGTCACTGCTTCAATCCATACGTAAATTTTCTTATCTTCATATCCTGCCACCGGAATTGGTACCCCAATTGGTAAATCACGTGACACTGCCCTATCTTGTAATCCTTCCTTTAAATATCTCTCTGTTAATTGAATTGCATTGTCGCGCCATGTTCCTTTCTGCTTTGCAATTTCTACGACCTCTTTAATTTGCTGCTGAAATTTATGCAATGCAAAATAGAAATGCTCTGTTTCCTGTACTGATGGCGTACTACCACATAACTTACACTTCTTTTCTAACAAATCGAGTGGATCTAAGATGGCAGAACAAGCATCGCATTGATCTCCTCTTGCTGCCTCATGACAATGTGGACAAAGGCCTTCTACATAACGATCTGGTAAAAATTGCGTACACGTTTCGCAATAAGCTTGTTCAACTACTTTTTTATAAATATAGCCTTCTTCTAATAAACGCAAAAAGACTTTTTGAACAGTTTCATGATGATGCTCACTACCTGTACGTGTATAGCAATCATAAGTAAAACCAAGGCTACGAAAACATCGCTCAAACTCTTCGTGATACTTATCAGCAATTTCTTTCACCATCACACCGTCTTGCTTTGCTCTAATTGTAATCGGTGTTCCATTACAATCACTTCCTGAAACATACAACACATGCTCACCTTTTGCCCTGTAATAACGTGCTAAAATATCTCCTGGTAACAAACTAGCAATGTGTCCAAGGTGTAACGAACCATTTGCATACGGCCAAGCGCCTCCAATAAAAATACTCATCTTATATTCCTCCTTTAAAATATAAAAAGCCCCGCCCTTATCTTAAAAAAGATAAGGGCGGGGCTGTATAAACAGTCGCGGTACCACCTTATTTCGTCAGTCATTCGCATAACTAACCTTAACAAGTACGGAGCTATATGCTCTTATACTGTGGTTTTGATAACGAGTACCAACTCTCGTCGCCGCCTACTATTATCATTTGATAAGTTCAGGACGAAGCTCAAAGGCCATTGTTCAAATGAATATTCTTGCTTCTTCTCAGCTACCGAAGCTCTCTGGAAAGAATGGTTCCATTCTACTTTTCCTTTTCAACGCTTTTATGTATAAAACGTATTTTACGACTTAACAACAGAAAAATCAAACTTTTATTCAAAAAAACAGGAAATCCTACTCATTCACCGAATAACTATACGTTCACAAAAGGAGTGAAAAAATTGAATCAAAAACAACTAAGTACTATTAATGAAAAAAGCTGGAACGCAGCTGCTTATGAAGCTTGGACAAATCGCCACGGGGCGCCAGAGGATTATGCGAAAAAGCTCATGGAAGATCCCGTGCGCGAGGTAAATCATTATTTACCTTACATACAATCTCCAAAAGGAAAGCGTATTATTAATTTACTCGGATCAAAAGGAAATAAAGCAGTTGCTCTTGCTCTTTTAGGAGCCGATGTAACAGTTGTAGACATTTCAGCAAGTAATGAAAAATATGCAACCGAACTAGCCGAAGCTGCTGGTGTCTCTATTCAATATATCATTTCCGATGTACTAGATTTAAATCTATCCCAATCATTTGATATCGTGTTACTGGAACTTGGCGTGCTCCATTACTTTTTAGACTTAAAGCCACTCTTTCATATAATCTCTCACTTACTAAAACAAGATGGGACCTTTATACTACGTGACTATCATCCCGTTTATACAAAATTATTAGGAGTAGATCATCCATCATTTCGAGCAAATGGAAATTATTTCGACGAGGAACTTATTGAAGATGACGTAGCTTATAGTACTCTCCTTACGGGATCACAGAAATACGCTTTACCGAAAACAAAAATTAGGCGCTGGATACTAGGAGAAATCATTACATCAATGGCAGAAACAAATTTCAAGGTTGAAAAATTGATTGAAGAACACGGATCTCATCAAAAGTGGGTTTTCCCTTCTACTGCACCAGAGGGCATTGAAGAGCGTATACCTGGTCTATATACATTAATTGCGACAACATGCAAAAAAGGATCCCTTCACGGATAGGATCCTTTTTTTGCATGCTTACGCATATAAGTTGAGGTTGGAGATTACCATAATTCTGTAGAATAGGACACAAGATATTTCAACATTCGTCTCTGACTTACGTCGTCAAAAAGGGGTATGACCAACATAACGAAGAGTAATGTTTAGTTGATAGTGATAATCGTTATCAACTAATTAGAAGTATACAGGATGTTATTTCAAATTACAATACCATTTCTGATTTTTATTTATGAATTTTTTGATATACAAATGTATACATTTTAAGAACATTTACTCACATTAATCTGCCATATTCCATTATCTGCTATAATTTTCATTGAACAGATTAATAACTTCTTAATTATGTTTTTATTAGTTTCGTTCTCAATATTTATAAATTACAATAAATAGTTTTTTTAAAAAAGGTAGGGGTAACAATGAAATATGTTAGCATTCGAAAAAAACTACTGTTCACACTCTTAAGCATTTCTTCCTTATTTAGCATTGCTCTTATTGTTATTCTTTCATTCGCGATGAATCAAGCAAGTGAAATCGAAACATTAAAGAATGATGTATCGAAAAGAGCAACGATTTTAAAAGAACGTGGCGATTGGTTCCAAGCGCAGGTCGCTGGTTTACAAGAATATTTACTATCACATGATCAAAAAGGATTGGATAAATTCAACCGGGAAGGAAAAAAACTAGCTGATACTAGGGAGAAAGTAACAAGTGATAAAAAACTCCCAGAAGGAATGAAAGAGGCCATTTTAATGGGAGCAAAATGGCGCAGCGTCGTAGATAATGAAGTCCTCCCTCTTGCACGGGAAGGAAAATGGGATGAAGCATCCAAAATTGCTCTTGCTCAAACAGATTATGTAAATGATCTTTTAAGTCGTTTTACTAAATATGCAAATGAAGAAAATGACAAACGGGACGTATTAATTGCTGACGTAGAGTCTTCTTCATCCCTTATTCAATATATTATTTTCTTCTCACTCATTACATGTACATTAACGTCTATTCTATTGGCATGGTGGTTCTCTGGTAAACTCGTTAAACCGATTCGACAAATTGATGCGAAGTTAAAAGAATTAGCTTCTCAAGATGGCGATTTAACCGCTAGATTACACGTAACGAGTAAAGATGAAATTGGTGACATCGCAAATTCCTTTAATCAAATGCTTGCTAACTTACAGCGTATAATAAAGCAAGTTCAACAAACATCAACAAGTGTAAAAGAAGCTTCTGAAAATGTGTTTATCGAAACAACTGCTTCTATGGAAAATACCGCAAAAACTAAAGAGACTATGAATGCTCTTGAGCACAATATTCGTTCACAAGTTTCTAGCATTGAAGAAAGTTCAACCGCAATGGATGATATGGCAACGAGTGTTCAGCGCATTGCACAAGCTGCCTCTTCTGCCGCTAGCCTAGCTGTTACAACTTCTGAAAAAGCAGATGATGGAAATAAAGTCATTGAAAAATCTATTACACAAATGCATACAATTAACGAAGCTGTTAACGCTACATCACAAGTGGTAGAGCGACTCATTACACATACGAATCATATTGATACTGCACTTCAATCTATTTCTAATATTGCCGAGCAGACGAATTTGCTCGCTTTAAATGCTTCTATTGAAGCGGCCCGTGCTGGTGAACACGGAAAAGGATTCGCTGTTGTTGCCGATGAAGTACGAAAACTTGCTGAACAATCTCAGCTAGCAGCAAATGACATTAACCATTTACTTCATCAAATTCAAGCGGACACAAAAATAGCAAATGACATGATGACACAAGGTCAGTCAGAAGCTTCTGAAGGAATTACAGTCATTCGTACCGCTGGATCTTCATTCTCAGAAATTGTTAATCACATTAACAATTTCTCTACACAAATACAAGAAATGTCTGCAACTGCTGAAGAAATGGCCGCAAGTTCTGAAGAAATGAATGCAGCTTTAAATAATATCGCTTCTATTTCAAATGAAGTTGCTGCCGAAACATCGAAAACAGCAACTTCAGCTGGTGACCAAGTAAACAAAATGAGTGTCGTTGCTAAAAAATCATCAGAAATGAAAACAATTGTGCAAGAACTTGAAGTGCTCGTTTCTCATTTCAAAACAAATAGTTAAAATGAAAATTTCATTTATACTTCTACGAACTCTAAATTGTTAGAAAGAGCGATTTAGAGTCTCTCTTTTTTCACGCTAAAATATCTCTTTCTATCTCCCATTCTGTCTGCTATAATTCCTAAAGGAAAGAAGAAAGCTTTATTCCAGATGGAGTAAAGCTTTCTTTCAATTTTTTACATTAATTAATTAATTCTAATACTAAGATTTTACAAGGAGGATTTTTATCATATGAATTTTATTAGCATTCGAAAAAAACTAATGTTCATGATGGGAATGATTTGCGCTTTATTCGGCATCGCCTTAGCTTTTATTTTATTCTTTACCATGGATCAGTCTCATAAAGCTGAAACATTACAAAAAGAAATTTCTCCTCTTGCAACAGAATTGAAAGAGCGCGGAGACGCTTATCAAGTACAACTTTCTGCTTTAAGAGGTTATTTACTACAACATGATCAAGTCGAATTAGACAAGTTTAATGAGATGAGTAAACGTCTTGAAGATACAAAAGGGCAACTTCTTTCTAACCCTAACACTTCTCAGTCCGTGAAAAGCACAATGGAATTAGGATCCACTTGGAGAAAGTTCATTGAAGAGAAAGTATTCACTCTTGCAAAAGAACAAAAATGGGAAGAAGCTTTACAAGTAGCTTCTACAGAGAATGGCACTGTTTATAAAGTAATCGGTGATTTCACAAATTACAGTAATGAACAAGCTAAATTACGTGAACAATCTATTGAAAAAATTGATCAATCTTCACTACGAATTGAATATGTTGTCTTCTTATCACTTGTTATTTGTATTGTAACTGCAATTATTCTTGCATGGTGGTTCTCTGGTAAGCTTGTAAAACCAATTCAACAAATTGATACTAAACTAAAAGAATTAGCCTCTCAAGAAGGCGACTTAACAGCCCGTCTACAAGTAAATAGCAATGATGAAATCGGTGCAATTGCATCATCGTTTAATAAAATGTTAGAAAACCTGCAACATATCATTAATCGTGTTCAAAAAACATCTGTAGAAGTACAAACAGCTTCTGAAAATATGCTAGAAAAGACTAATACATCACGCGAGGCAACAATAAGAGTTCAAAGCTCGATGTCCAACTTAAATTCAAGTATTCAATCGCAAACTTCTAGTATGGAAGAAAGCTCGACTGCGATGGATGATATGGCAATAAGTGTTCAGCGTATCGCTGAATCTGCTTCATCTGTAGCCGAACTTGCTGTAGCTACATCTGAACACGCTAACGACGGAAGTACTGTTATCCAAAAATCTGTTTCACAAATGACAACGATACATGAAGCTGTAAATGCTACATCAGAAGTAGTCGAACGTCTAATCACTCATACAAAATATATTGATACAGCTGTACAATCTATTTCTAATATCGCTGAACAAACAAATCTACTTGCTTTAAATGCTTCTATTGAAGCGGCTCGTGCTGGTGAACAAGGAAAAGGATTTGCTGTCGTAGCTGATGAAGTTCGTAAACTTGCGGAACAATCAAAAACAGCGGCAAAAGATATTAACCAATTGCTTCATCAAATTCAAAATGATACGGAAACTGCTAGCTCTATGATGTCTAAAGGTCGTTCTGAAGCATTTGAAGGCATTACTGTCGTTCGTGAGGCTGGTACTTCTTTCACAACAATTGTTGAACAAGTAAATAAAGTATCAACTCAAATGCAAGACATATCAGCAACTGCTGAAGAAATGGCTGCAAGCGCTGAAGAAATGAACGCTTCACTTAATAACATCGCTTCTATTTCAAATGAAGTATCTAGTGAAACAGCCGCAACGGCACAATCTGCTGAACAGAAAGTCATCGTGATGAATGAAATGACTCTCACTGCAAAACAAATGAAACAAACAGTTGAAGAATTAGATCAGCTTGTATCTCATTTTAAAACTGAATAGCTTTTCAAAAAAATATTCCTCTCTCAGAGAGGAATATTTTTTTGAGCTCATTTCCTGCACTTATCCCGCATATCCGTTATAATGAGAACCGATATCATTAATATTTAGGGGGTGCTACACATGTCACAACAAGCATTTGAAGAAAAGTTATATGCAAACTTAGAAGCTGTTATTGACCCTGAGCTAGGTGTTGATATTATCAATCTCGGATTAGTTTATGACGTTACAGCAGATGAAAATAATAATGCTGTCGTTACAATGACGATGACTTCTATCGGTTGTCCAATGGCTGGCCAAATCGTATCAGACGTTAAAAAAGTATTATCAACGAACGTACCTGAAGTAAATGAAATAGAAGTAAACGTTGTATGGAATCCGCCATGGACGAAAGAACGTATGTCGCGTATGGCGAAAATCGCACTAGGTATTCGTGATTAAATAAGGAAAAGACCTGACAATCCAGTCAGGTCTTTTTTCTCTTATTATTTTACTCCTACAGCGTCATAAGCTTTCGTTACAGCTTGTACCTCTTTAGAGTTTTTACCGAATAAATCTTCTGCTGATTGAAGTGCAGCTTGACGCATCATTTTGAAATCAGAGTTTGCAGTTAAATATTTTGTAAGAGCACGATAGTAAATTTTTTCTGTTGCTTCACGGCCCACTCCAGTTACTTTCACATTGTAATGCGTGCCGCCCTCAGAAACTAAATACGCCGCCTTATTGTTAATACTACTGTTAATATGAACGCCGCCATTATCAGCTGTTCCAGTATAACGTTTATTGTAGTGATCTGGGTAACCTTCACCTGGTTTTAATGGGTTTGGAATAGATGCTGGATCCTTCAGAGAACGAAGTGCATCTCCAGGTTTACCAGGTGTATAAATATCAGCACCTAAATCCCAGCTCTTCTTCTCAACCATGACGCCCATAATATCAGATAACGATTCATTTAACGCTCCTGATTCATTTTTATATACAAGGTTTGCTGTATGTTCAGTTACAGCATGCGTTAATTCGTGGCCAATAACGTCTAGGCCAGCTGATAATGGAATAAATGTCTTACCATCTCCATCACCATACATCATTTGTACACCGTTCCACGCTGCGTTATTCCAAGATTCACCTACGTGAACAGCAGAAATAAGTTTTGCACCTTTATCATCGAAAGAGTTACGGTTAAATGTCTTTTTATAATAATCATATACTTTTCCTGCATTCACATGCGCATCAACTGCCGCTTTATCTTCGAAGAACTTAGATTTACTTCCAATTTCTTCTCCTGTATATCCAAGAATTTGTGAGAATAAATTAAACCAGTCTTCGTTCATATTCTCTGCATCAAATGTATGGACACCTTGTCCTCGTGTACCATCAAATAAGTTGAACGCTCCTGTTTTCGTATCTTGAGCAATTTCAAATGATTGTCTAGCACCTAATACTCCGTAACCAAATCCAGTAATGTTATCTACAGCATTATATTTCTCAATAACATTTCCATTTGTTGCATCAACAAAGTAATGCCAATATCCTGGAGCTGGTTTCGAAACCGACGCTTTTACAAGATATGCAAGATAGTATTGACCATCTTTTTCATACACATATAAATCTTTTTTCACACCATCATAATTCTTTACTTTACCAATTTCTTTCTCAATATTAGCTTTTGCAATCGTTTCTGCTTGTTCCGCACTAATACTTGCAGATGTAGGAATATTTTTATCATCTAAACTCGGAATAACTTGTCCGAAAAATGCTTTTACATTGTTCTCTTTATCAAGCGTAACCGTTTGATCTGAACCATACACAGGAATGTTATTATGCTTCTCAACTAACTTCACATGTGTTGTACCAGACTCAGCATCTTTTTCTTCACCAACGATATTGAAATGTTTGTCAATATTTCCCGCTAGTTTAAACATATCCTTTTTACTCTCTAAATATTGAAAGACCGTCTCTTTTTTATCTAGTCCTTCCGGCGCTTTCCATTCTTCACCTATGTAAGCTGGTGTTTTAAACTCTTGGTGATACTGGATTTTTTGCTCTTCTGCTTTCGTCGTAGTTGCTCCAAATGCCCCAAACCCACTTGCGATAACAGTTAATGCTAATGCTGATGAAATTACTTGCTTTTTCAATCTAACACTCCCCATTTCCCTAAAAGTTTTTAACACCTTTATAAATATTCTGAATAATCTCTCTAATACCTGCTCTCAAAAATTGAGAAAGTTTTTTCTGATAATTAAACTCACCAAAAAGAGGACATCGAAAAACGATGTCCTCTTTCCTATAACTTTTCATTCCGCTATTTATATGCTGGAAAGCCACCACTGATTAAAGCCTCACTTTATTGCATTTTCATTTCAATTGCTAAATAGTGAGACTTCTCTTTCGCTTGAATGCGAATATATTCTTCTACAGCCTCCGCTGCATCACGCATTACAAGTGTTTCACCGTTTACAACGCTGCTACCTTCAATTTGTACAAGGTACAATTGACGTCCTTCTTTAACAGGAAAATGAATTTCTTTACCAGCTTCTAATGATAAAGAATATAAATTTGCATCTTGGTGAATATGAATTGGTGCATCTCCATCAGAAGGAGATACCATATGGAACCACTCATTTTCACGTTTACTCCAATCAAATTTAAACTCACCATAGTTTGGTTTATGACCGTCGCGGTCTGGTAAAATCCAAATTTGCAATAAACGTAATGTTTCACTTCCTAAGTTATGCTCACTGTGAAATACACCAGTACCTGCACTCATGTATTGAACATTCCCACGCTCAATTGTCCCGCGGTTCCCCATACTATCTTCATGTGTTAATTCACCATCTATAACGTAAGAGATAATCTCCATATCACGGTGCGGATGCATATCAAAACCAGTTTGTGGCGCTATTAAATCATCATTCATAACACGTACTGCTCCAAAATTCATGTTGTTTGGATTATAATAATTTGCAAAGGAAAAATGAAAATGTGTATTTAACCAACCGTGATTTGCTCTTCCCATATTTTTATGATCAACTTTTCTAAACATATCCTTCACCTCATATTATCTCGAAATCGAGATATTTATTTTTAATTTTATCACTGCAACTTTTTCAGTAATTCTAATAATTGTTTTTGTTCTTCTCTATTTAACTTATCAAATTGCTCTGCTTGAAATGTTTCTTGCGGCGGGACTATTTCTTCATATAGAACCTTTCCCTTTTTTGTTAATGAAATATATTTCGTAGTACCTTCTTGTTCACGCTGAATCCAATCTAGTTGCTCCATCTTATTTAAAAGTTGAGTAACATTTCCTTTCGTAACAAACAACTTATTTCCAAGTTCTTGCTGCGTTAAACGATCGTTTCCTCCAATTTGAACTAATACATCAAACTGAGCGGCAGATACATTCCACTTTTTCAAATGCTGATTCGTCTCACGAATACTTCTATTATAAAAGCGTGATAAACGAAACCATAATATTAATCCAAGTCTTTCCTCTGCTTTCATTCCATCACCTCGCTCATTTGATACTATTAGTTTAGAACCAAACTTATTAAAGATCAACTACTTATTTTTAATTAGCAACAAATAAAAGCACAGTGATTTTCCTCCACTATGCTTCAGATTAAATTTCTATTTTTATATTCATCTAGCTTCCTCTCCGCGAAATGCCTCGCATCTTTCTCAATCCATCTTTCTTCGTATAGTTCATTTCCAACATATAGTACATCGTCCTTATGCTGCATCGCATGCCTGAATTCATGCAATAGCGTTTTGAGCACTTGCTCATATTCTTCCCACATACAAACGAAAATTAATTGTTTTTCTTTATGATAAAAACCACCTACTGGGAATAAAAACTCCTCTTCTTCTTCTCCTAATGATAAAAGTACATGATTCGCATCACACGTATCACAAAAAATAACTGGCGTTGCACTTACTTCAATAAGAGAAAACAAATCATTTCTTAACTTTTTGACATCCCAAGGAAGCTCCGAATCCAACACATACCAATTCTCAACTTGTTGATATACATTTTGAAACTGGAGTTCCATTTCTCAATAATCCCCTTCCTAAACTCCCTTTTCTTATATATATGCCACAATATGGTAAATATTAAACATACACTTTCATCCTTTAAAAAATGACGATAAAAAAGAATCTATGTCAGCATAGATTCTTTTTCCGTAATCACTTTTTTTTCATCATTTTTTTTAATATAAAATAACCAATTGCACAAACAATAGCAGCAAGTGCAAAGTATTTCACATATGGCCCAGCTACTTTATTAATACTTTCCCACTCTGTTCCTAATTTAAAACCTAAATATACAAATACAATTGACCATGGAATAACAGCTAGTGTAGTTAGCGTAATAAACTTAGCATGTGACATTTTCGCAATACCCGCTGGTATCGAAATAGCATGACGTACAACAGGAATAAAACGCGCTGTAAAAATAACACCAGTTCCGTAACGATTAAACCACGCTTCAGCATAATCAATATGTTTCTTCTGAATCAAAATATATTTTCCATATCGCTCAAGAACAGGTCTTCCTCCGTATCGACCGATCCAATAAATGAATAGTTGTGCGATTACACCACCAATTGTACCGAACGCGACAGCCCCCCAAAATGTAATGCTTCCTGTTGATACTAAATAACCTGCATAAGATAATACGATTTCACTTGGGATAACCTCTAGCATTAATCCCAGCATAATTCCCCAATAACCAAGTCCTTCTAGAAAAACTAAAACTGAATGAATCAACTCTCCTAACATCATTTACCTCTCTTTACTGTTTTCATTACCAAAAATAAAAGTACAAGCGGTAAATATCTTGTACTTTTATTTTTTAAAATTTAGTTTGCCTTCGTATCCCACTTAAATATTTTATTTAATAATTTATATACATTTTTCGACTCTTTCGTAAGAAGTGGACCTAAAATCGATAGTATAAGCACGTATAGTGCTGAGAATGGTTTCAATACTGACATTAAACCACCGGCGATACCGATATTAGCCATAATGATGGAGAACTCTCCTCTTGAAACGATTGTTAATCCAATATTTGTTGATGCTTTATGAGATAATCCAGCTTGTCTTCCTGCAATCATCCCTGCAACAAAGTTTCCGACGATTGTAAGAAGGACAGCACCTAACGTTAACCATATCGCCCCGCCTAATGAAAACGGATCGATACTTAATCCGAAACTGAAGAAGAAAATAGCTCCGAAAAAGTCTCTAAATGGAACAACGAGATGTTCAATTCTGTCACTATGCTCTGTCTCAGAGAAAACTAATCCTAAAAGAAGTGCTCCGATTGCTTCTGCAACGTGAATTGTTTCCGAGAAACCTGCAATAAAGAATAACGAAGCAAATACTACAATAATGAAAATTTCATCTGAACTAATATTGAGCAATCTATTTAATAACGGCGTAGCCTTTCTAGCCACAATAAAGAATAGAAGCATGTATCCTAAAGCAATTCCAATTGAAGTAAGGGCACCTAAGAAGGAAGCATGATCCCCAAGTACTAAGCCTGAAACTACTGATAAATATACAGCAAGGAATATATCTTCAAACATAATAATTCCTAATATTAATTCGGTCTCATTATTACCAGTTCTTCTTAAATCCACTAACACTTTAGCAACGATGGCACTAGAAGAAATCGTAATAATACCCGCAATAATTAAGATTTCAAGTAAAGGGAAGCCCATTATAAATCCATATAATAATCCAAGTGAAAAGTTAATTAAAATATAAATTGTTCCGCCAATCGCAATAGAACGTCCAGATTTAATTAGTTTTTTCATCGAAAACTCTAGGCCTAGATAGAACAGAAGGAACAGAACTCCAATCCTTCCAAGGAAGGAAATTACACTTGCACTTTCAATAAATTTGAGATCGATAACACCTATTGTCGGCGCATGCGGTCCCACTAACATGCCAAGAACAATTAGAAAAGGTATTACTGAGAATTTAAACTTTCCAGCGATTACTGCCGCAATTGCTACTAAAACTAAAGCTGTACCAACTTCAAAAATTAAAGTATCCATCTAGTCAGTCCCCCTATTCGAAAGTAACTCATTAATAATTTTTTTAATTTCTTCTCTCTCACCCGAGACTACAAGCATATCTCCTTCTTCAATTACTGTTTCTGGTCCTGGATTAAATAGCTTTTTCATATTCTTTTTCATAACTGCAATGATCGTTACGCTATATGTTTTTCTTATTTCAAGATCACCGATTGTTTTTCCGATTGCTGGAGCTGTATTCTCTACTTTAAACCACTCAATCGCTAAACCTTCAAAGACCATTTCAACATTTTCTAATGCTCTAGGCTTGTATACCATTCCACCTAATATTGCTGCAATTTGTCTTGCCTCTGAGTCACGTAATGAAATACTTGAGATGCTTTCTTCATGGTCTGAATCAAAATGATACATTTCTCTACGCCCATCGTCATGAATGACAATCACCATCTTTTCGTTACCTTTCGTAACGATTTGAAATTTGTAACCAATACCCGGAAGTTCACTTTCTCTAATATTCATATTTAGCTCCTCCACAACGATTTTTATTTGAATTTTCTGTTTTTCCGTCTTTTATTCATCAAATCAATTTTAGAAATTCTAACCATTCAGGATACCTGTGATTTGGAAATCTTTTATTGTAATAATAAGTGGCTCCTAAAAAGATACTTAAAGATGTAATGATAAAAAATAAATTACTTCTCATTTTCAAACTCTTAAGACTTACTTTCAATAAAGATTCTTCTTTCAAATTATCCCCTCTTTTTCGCTTTAAATTTAGTTTTTTAAAATGTAAATAATTCTAAAAATATCACGATGTAACTTAATCATAACATAAAGAACAATTAAGTAACATGTTTTTTTAGAAAATTTGATTCTGATATACTTTTTGCATATACTTTTCTTATTATGAAAAAAAGGAAGTGTATTATATGGTTGATATCTTTAGCAGATCCCTTGAGGTAACGAATAATATTCTGTGGTCATATATTCTTATTGCAATGTTAATCGGCTTCGGTCTTTATTTCTCTTTTAAAATGAAATTTGTCCAAATTACTCATTTCCGTGAGATGGTCAGTTTAATTAGTAAAGGATTCAATCGAAAAGAAAAGAAAAAAGATAGCATCTCTCCATTCCAAGCATTTTGCTTAAGTGCGGCAGCCCGCATTGGTATCGGGAACTTAGCTGGTGTAGCATTAGCAATTTCTATGGGTGGACCTGGCGCAGTATTTTGGATGTGGTTTATCGCGATTCTCGGAGCAGCTACTAGTTTTGTAGAATGTACGCTTGCACAAATTTATAAAGTAAAAGATGGAAGCAGATTCCGTGGGGGCCCAGCATATTACATGGAAAAAGGATTAAATAAACGCTGGATGGGTATCTGGTTTTCACTTCTAATTACAGTTGCATACGGATTAATCTTCAACTCAGTACAAGCAAATACAGTAACTATAGCGTTTGAAAATGCTTTTGGACTAGAACGAACGATTGTAGGAGCTCTATTAGCTTTATTAGTCGCAGTTATTATTTTTGGTGGTATCAAGAGCATTTCACGTATTACAGAAATGATTGTTCCTCCAATGGCAATCATTTATATCGGCGTAGCTGTTTTTGTCGTAATTAACAACTTCACTATGTTACCAAGCATTTTTACAGAAATATTTAACAGCGCATTTGGTTTAGACCAAGCTATCGCTGGTGGTATTGGAGCAGCAATCAAATTCGGAATTCAGCGCGGTTTATTCGCGACAGAAGCAGGTATGGGTAGCTCTCCTAATGCAGCAGCAACATCAGATGTATCTCACCCTGTAAAACAAGGACTTGTTCAAGCATTAGGTGTTTTCGTAGATACATTCTTAGTATGTACATCAACAGCGTTTATCGTATTATGTTCTGGACTTTACAAAGGATCGAATTTAGAAGGTATTGAATTAACACAACAAGCATTAAGTTCACAAATTGGACCGTGGGCAAGCACTTTCTTAGCGATTATTATTTTCCTATTCGCTTTCAGTTCTTTACTAGGAAACTACTATTATGGTGAAACAAATATCGCATTCATTAAAGAAAGCAAAACATGGTTACTGATTTATCGTGTTGCAGTTGTCGGAATGGTATTCTTCGGATCTATCGCTGCCCTTCAAACAGTTTGGAGTTTAGCTGATTTCTTTATGGGACTAATGGTATTCACAAACTTAATTGCCATCTCATTCCTTAGCAAGTTCGCCTACGCAGCATTAGTAGACTATATTAAACAAAAGAAACAAGGAAAAGATCCTGTCTTCGTTGCAAGTTCTATCCCTGGCTTAAAAAATACAGAGTGTTGGGATGGGCAAGATTTAGAAGAGAAGAAACAAGCTATATAATAATTAAAAGCGGATGCGGCTCGTTCAGAATGTGAGGAGGATGGAGCTTTTGACGTAGAGGCGCTCTTTGCCTCGCAGGAAGAAGCGAAGCCACCGAACATTCTAGCCGCTGGAGCTATATATCAAATAAAAAATCCCTATTACTTCACAGTAATAGGGATTTTTTATTTACAACAGTTCATAATTTGTTCAAATTAATTCCAGCAAAAGGGTTGATTTATACAAATTACTAGATTATAATAATTATAAATTAGTAATTCGTATAAAATAATAACTCAAGAGGAGATTGATCATAATGAATACACAAGTAATCGAAGCATTAAACAAACAAGTAGCAAACTGGAGCGTTTTATTTACAAAACTACACAACTTCCATTGGTACGTAAAAGGACCTCAATTCTTCACACTACATGAAAAATTTGAAGAGCTTTACACAGAATCAGCTACTCACATCGATGAAATCGCAGAACGCATTTTAGCAATTGGCGGCAAACCAGTAGCAACAATGAAAGAATACTTAGAACTATCTTCTATTCAAGAAGCAGCTTACGGAGAAACTGCAGAAGGGATGGTCGAAGCAATCATGAAAGACTACGAAATGATGCTAGTCGAACTAAAAAAAGGCATGGTAATCGCTCAAGAATCTGACGACGAAATGACATCTGACCTACTACTAGGCATCTACACAGAACTAGAAAAACACGCTTGGATGCTACGCGCGTTCTTGAATCAATAATAGATTTTAAAGCGGAGGTGACTTGCTCAGAACAAGAGGGCATTGGAGCTCCTGACGAAGAGGCGCTTTTTGCCTCACAGGAAGGCGCGAAATGACCGACTGTTCTAATCACCGGAGCTGGATAGATTTAAAGCGGAGGTGGCTCGTTCAGAACAGGAGGGTGTTGGAACTCCTGATTACGAGGCGCTTTTTGCCTCGAATGCAGGAGTGAAACAACCGACTGTTCTAGCCGCTGGAGCTGGATATCAACTAAAAGCGGAGGCGGCTCGCTCAGAATGTGAGGAGGATGGAGCTTTTGACGTAGAGGCGCTTTTTGCCTCGCAGGAAAAAGCGAAGCCACCGAACATTCTAGCCGCTGGAGCTGGATATTACTAAAAGCGGAAGCGGCTCGCTCAGAGTCGCTTTTTTCTATTGATTGGTCTCACTTGATAATACATAAAATTATATCGATCGCAACTCACGATATATCAACGATTCGACAAAGAATATCGCTTTACCAACAAATCACGACAATAATAGCACTCCCCTCCACTACTTTTATCAATATATTACAATCTCTTTTATGTTAAAATATAGGAAACACCCTTTAGTAATTAGATCCAAAAAGCTTGTCCAAGTTCATCATTTACTACTTAAATGACGGGAGTGGTTCAGTTGAAAGACTACTTAATTAGAGCATTTTTTGCGTTAATAACAGTTGGGATTCTCTTACTCATAGCTAATATTTTCAATATACGTGTCGAGGTTAAAGACTATGCTTTCCTCGTTGTTGTAGCTATTGGTGGCGGCTGGGGTGGCTGGTACCTGTATAAAAAACAAAGTAATCAAAATGATAAAGGCATTCCAAAGTAATATGGAATGCCTTCCTTTTTATTTCCGTCTATAGTAAATAACGAAATTCAGACCACTGATCAAAACAATCCCAATAAACATATTAGAAGACTGCACATCGCCGCCTAAACTATATTCATCGGCAATAAATCCTAACATAACAAGTGTTATCGCAGAAACACCAATACATATAACCGAAATAAACCAAAGCGAAAACTCGTTAATCAGCTCTTTCCTCTGTCTTAAAACAATTAGCATAACAAGAATAGATGCTGCTAAAATATTTTTAAAAACAGGCCGTAAATACACAAACTCCTCCATCTATTTCTCCTTTTCCAAAAAACATTATATCTCAACATTAATATATTTAACTAAATTAAAAACACATGTCTTTTTGCGATAAAAAGACATGTGTTTCCAAAATCCACTATAAAAATGTACTATGATAACTGCTTCCACTTCGTCCCCAAAACAGGACGCTCATAATTTTGTATTTCATGAATTAATTTATCTGCCGTCTCAGCGGAAACGATTAACTCTTTATTCGATGGATTCATAAAGCCTTCTTCTGCTGCCCGTTCAACCATTTGCAAAATTTTTCCGTAAAAGTCTTTTATGTTCAATAAACCAACTGGCTTATCATGTATACCAATTTGTGACCAACATACAACTTCAAATAATTCCTCAAACGTTCCGTATCCACCTGGTAATGCAATGAAAGCATCCGCAAGCTCTGCCATTTTTGCTTTACGTTCGTGCATCGTTTCTACTTCAATTAATTCTGTTAATCCTGTATGAACGATTTCACCACGGAATAAACCACGCGGCATAACACCTGTTACGCGTCCGCCTAAACGAAGAACTTCGTTTGCTACTTCTCCCATTAATCCGACGCATGAACCACCGTATACAAGCTCATAGTCGTTCTCAACAAACATTTTCCCTAACGCTATTGCCTGCTCTTTAAATTCTGGTCTCTTCCCTAAGTTCGAACCTGCAAACACACAAATCTTTCTCATTCCTACACCCCGAAACTATATATTGTTATGATACAATTGACATTGTACAACATATTGAAGGGATGAGGAAGAAATGGATATCGTTGCATTTCAAAGATGGGTTGAGGAATTTTACGAAAAACGAAGCTGGTCACAATATAATGCCTTTATTCGCTTAAATTTCTTAACAGAAGAAGTTGGGGAAGTTTCACGAGTTGTTCGCGCTATTGAAATCGGCCGCGATCGTCCTGATGAAGATGCGAAAACAGAAGAAGAGCTAAAACAAGAACTAAAAGAAGAACTTGGTGATGTACTATCTAATCTTATTATTCTTTCGCAAAAATATGATTTAGATTTGCAGGACATTATGGAAGCACACGTCACAAAGCTTTCGAAAAGGTTCGAAACATCTAAATGAGAATGTTATCAATTATGATATAATATTATTGTCACAATAATAAGGGGGATTTTATGTTATCTAAAAAATTGCACGACGCATTAAATGAACAAATGAACTTTGAATTTTACTCTGCCCACGCTTATATGGCAATGGCTGCTTACTGTACAGCTGAGAGCTATGATGGATTCGCTAACTTTTTCCTTGTACAAGCTGAAGAAGAACGTTTCCACGCAATGAAGCTTTACAACTACATTAATGACCGCGGCGAGCGCGCTATTATTACTGGATTTGATCATCCTAATAACGAATATGATTCTGTATTGAATGCTTTTGAAGTAGCACTTGAGCACGAGCGTGAAGTAACGAAGCGCATTTATCACTTATCTGATATCGCTTGGGATGAGCGTGAACACGCAACAATTACCTTCTTAAAGTGGTTCGTTGACGAGCAAGTAGAAGAAGAAGCTTCATTTGATAGCATCATCCAAAAATTAAAACGTATTACAAGCGATTCAAACGCATTATTTATGCTAGATGCTGAATTAGAGAAACGTACATTTACGCCTCCAGCTGAGTAGTATTCCAATCACCTTAATGAATGTATTAAGGTGATTTTTTTATTTCCTCTCTCAGCTGAATAACTTTCGCCAAATCCTTCTTATAAAACTCTGAAACCTTTTCAACAAAATCACTATGAGTAAAAGTCCCATCGCCTTCTTCTACTATGCTTAAATATCCATGTATGAATTTTAAAAAGGTTCTAGCATCTTCACCAGTTAATTGATCAATGTTCTCTATAATCTCATCAAACTCCCTTAAACTATCTGCTTCTTTCACCCTAATTCCCCCTCTCTATATTATTTATCATACCAAAATAAAAAAAGCCGTTTATCCCTCTAAATGAGAGATAAACGACTTCTTTGTTATTTATTAAAGCATAACCCCAACGATAATCGCTGATAATATACTTACTAACGTTGCACCATATACAAGTTTTAGTCCGAATGATGATACAACATTTGCTTGTTTGCCATCAATACTCTTCGTTGCACCTGCGATAATTCCGATAGATGAGAAGTTCGCAAATGATACAAGGAAGATTGATAAAATACCTACTGTACGGGCTGATAACTCACCAGCTACTTTTCCTAGATCAAGCATCGCAACAAATTCGTTCGTTACTAATTTCGTTGCCATAATTTGTCCCGCTGCTAGCATCTCTGATGTTGGAATACCCATTACAAATGCTAATGGTGAGAAGATATATCCTAAAATGCTTTGGAATGTGATTCCGAAAATCGAATCGAATACACCGTTAATTGCTGTAATTAATGCTACGAAACCGATTAACATCGCCGCTACTGTTACAGCGATAGAGAAACCTAGCATAATATATTCGCCTAACATTTCAAAGAATGTTTGTTTCTTATCTTCTTGTAATTCTAAAATATCGTCTTCTTCGTTTACGTCATATGGATTAATGATATGAACGATAATGAATCCACTAAATAAGTTTAGTACAAGTGCTGTTACTACATATTTCGGATCAATCATTTTCATATAAGAACCAACGATTGACATTGATACTGTTGACATTGATGATGCACAAAGTGTGTATAAACGATTTCTCGGTAATTTGCTTAGTTGATCTTTTACTGTAATAAATACTTCACCTTGACCAACAATTGCAGCTGCTACTGCGTTATATGATTCAAGTTTTCCTAAACCGTTAATTTTACTTAATACGAAACCGACTGCACGAATGATAATCGGTAAAACTTTAATATGTTGCAGGATCCCGATTAATACCGCTAAGAAAATAATCGGTAATAATACTGTTAAGAAGAATGGTGCTTGTCCATCGTTCGCTAGACCACCAAATACGAAATTAACCCCTGCTTCCGCAAATTTTAAAATAGCACCAAATCCATCTGCAATCCCTTTTACTAATACAAATCCGACCTTTGTATTTAGTAAGAAATACGCAAGTACCAATTGAATTACAAGCATAAGTGCAATTGGTTTATATTTAATTTTCTTACGATCTGAACTTATAAGGAACCCTAGTACAAATACTACAAGTAAACCGACTAGAAACATTACTATCTTCATGTGTGAATCCTCCACTTCTCTCACGAGTTATTGGTCGTATAACGTATAACGAATGACGTCTGACCATTGTTGTTAAAAAAATTTAAAACCCCTAAATACTATTCAACTGTTAACTAAAATCAGTAAGCGTTTACATAAATTGCAATTTATAAAAGGTAGCTTCTTCTCTCCTACCATACTTGAAAGTCTGAAATTGATACCACCTACAAATCAAATTGTAAGCGTTATCTAATCGAAATGCAATATAAATTTTAAAAGATTTTTATATGTTAATATATTCCTAACTAATTGGTTTTTTCATGCAAATTTACCATAAAAAATAGCCCTAGCTATAAGCTAGGGCCATCTTTGTTTATAACATAACACCAACGATAATCGCGGATAAAAGACTTACTAATGTCGCACCGTATACAAGTCGTAATCCGAATGATGAAACAACGTTTGATTGGTTTTCATCGATCCCTTTCGTTGCACCTGCAATAATTCCGATAGATGAGAAGTTCGCGAATGATACAAGGAATACAGAAAGAATACCAACTGTACGAGCTGATAAATCACCAGCTACTTTTCCTAGATCAAGCATCGCAACAAACTCGTTTGATACTAATTTTGTTGCCATAATTTGTCCCGCTGTTACCATTTCTGCTTGCGGGATACCCATTACGAATGCTAATGGAGAGAAAATATATCCTAAAATAGCTTGGAATGTAATACCGAACACTGAATCAAACAAGCTATTGATTGCTGTAATTAATGCTACGAAACCAAGTAACATTGCTGCTACCGTAATCGCAATCGTGAAACCAAGCATAATATATTCGCTTAACATTTCAAAGAATGACTGTTTTTTCTTATTTTCTAACTTCAGTGTATCTTCTTCTTCTGTAATATCGTACGGGTTAATAATATGAATGATAATGAAACCACTAAATAAATTTAATACAAGTGCTGTTACTACATATTTTGGTTCAATCATTTTCATATAAGAACCAACGATCGACATCGATACTGTCGACATGGAAGATGCACATAGTGTATATAAACGATGTTTTGGGATTTTACTTAATTGATCTTTTACTGTAATAAATACTTCTGCTTGCCCAACAATTGCGGCCGCTACTGCATTATATGATTCTAATTTTCCTAAACCATTTACTTTACTTAGCAGAGTACCAATAGCACGAATAAATATCGGTAAAATTTTAAAGTGTTGCAGAATTCCGATTAACACTGCAAAGAATACGATTGGTAATAAAGCTGTTAAGAAGAATGAAACCTCTCCTTTATTAACAAGACCACCAAATACGAAAACGATTCCAGATTCCGCATATCCAAGAAGTGCTCCAAATCCATCTGAAATTCCTTTTACTAAAATATAACCAATTGGCGTATTTAATAAGAAATACGTTAACGCTAGCTGAATAACAAGCATAATTGCGATTGGTTTATACTTGATTTTCTTACGATCAGAACTTATAAGAAAGCCGAGTACGAATACAACTAGTAGTCCTACAAGAAACATAACAAACTTCATTAATAAAATCCTCCATTTAACTCTTCATTAACGTTGAACGTCTGACTACTCAAAACAAGGAATAATCCGAACTTTCCATTTCTCCTCCAAAATCTTCAATCGGATATGAAAAACCATAAAATCTCTTGTCTCAAAGCCATTTTCCATTCTAACACAAATTATAACTCACATCCGCACTTTTCTTAAAAAAATACATTTTATTATAAAACACTCATTAATGTTCGTATTTTCCCTCTTCCTTTAGTTTATCAGCATAAAAAAACGAGCATCAAATTTCTCTGATGCTCGTTCCTTTTTATTATACAGCTTTTTCTTTATCTGCTACTGCTGGCTTATCCCAGCACTCTGTATTGTTTAAACCAGGAATAGACTCTGCATAAAAGACTGGATCTTTTCCTTGTTTCTTTTGTTTTACGTAATCTGATAATGCCGCGAAAGCATACTTAGAAAGGAATACAATCGCCACTAAGTTAATAATAGCCATGATACCCATGAATAAATCTGCTAAGTCCCAAACAATTTGAATTGTTGCTACAGAACCTAACATAACCATACCAAGTACCGCGATTCGATAAACATTTAGTAAAACTTTACTTCCATTTAAAAACTCAATATTTGTTTCACCATAGTAGTAGTTACCTACTAATGAACTAAATGCAAACAAGAAGATTGCAACTGCTACAAATATAGATGCCCATGGCCCGATATGCTGACTTAAAGCCTGCTGCGTTAATTGAATTCCGTTTAGATCCGCTGCACCCGGTACATCTGATAAAAGAATGATAAATGCTGTACAACTACAAATTAATAATGTATCTGTAAATACCCCTAAAGTTTGAATGAAACCTTGTTTAACTGGATGTGTTACGTTTGCAGTCGCAGCTGCGTTTGGCGCACTACCCATACCTGCTTCATTTGAGAATAATCCACGTTTTACCCCTAGTAAAATCGCAGCTCCTAATCCCCCGCCCACTACTTCTTTAATTCCGAAAGCATGTAAGAAAATTTCTTTAAATACATATGGAATTGCCGTAATGTTTGTTACAACAACGAATAATGCCACTGCTACATATATAATTGCCATTACTGGAACAATCATTTCAACCGCACGTGCAATACGTTTTACTCCGCCGAAGATAATGATTGCAAGTAAACCAGCCATAAACAGACCTACAAACTTACCATCTGTGTTAAATGCTCCATCAAAAGCCGCCGCTACTGTGTTTGACTGCACGGCGTTGAAAATTAATCCGAAACTAACTGTTATTAGAACAGAGAAGACAACTCCTAGCCAGCGTTTCTTTAAACCCTTTTCCATATAATACGCTGGACCACCACGGAACGCATTCCCATCTTTTACTTTATAAATTTGCGCTAATGTGCTCTCTACAAATGCAGAAGCACCTCCAATTACCGCGATTAACCACATCCAAAATACCGCTCCTGGTCCACCTGCTGAGATTGCGATAGCTACACCAGCTAAGTTACCAGTACCTACACGAGATGCTGTACTCATACAAAATGCTTGGAACGACGACACACCACTTTTTTCTTTTTGCGCTTTTCTTGTCTTTGAACTCGCCCCGTCCCCAAGTAGGCGAATCATTTCTCCGAAGTAACGAATTTGGACAAATTTCACACGAAACGAAAAGTAAAGTCCTAATCCAATTAACATCGCAATAATGATATATGACCAAAGGACATTATTTATATCCCCAATTACATTAGTTAAAAAATCCATACTTGTATTGCCCCCTCTTCCTAACAATAAGAAAATTATATTCTAAAAACTTTTTGTAATCAAGAATTTTCGACAAAAAGATGTTAGGTTTAGTTACATGCTGGTGTTATATTTTATAACATTTCTGTTTTTTAGAAAGTAAAACTATAAATCAATGAGTGCATTTATCCAATTTTTAACCGTTCATTCCCTACAAATGCAAGAAAAATAAGCAAACAAAAACGAGCATCGAATTCATCTCGATGCTCGCCTTTTTATTATACAGCTTTTTCTTTATCCGTTACCGCTGGCTTATCCCAACACTCTGTATTCGTTAAACCAGGAATAGAATCTGCACTGAAGACTGGATCTTTTCCTTGTTTCTTTTGTTTCACATAGTCTGCTAATGCCGCATACGCAAATCGTCCAAGAAGTGTAATCGCAATTAAGTTTGTAATTACCATTAGACCCATAAATAAATCTGCCATATTCCATACGACTTGAAGCGTCGCAACAGAACCGAATAATACCATTCCAACTACCGCAATACGGTAAATTGTTAACCAAGTCTTACTTTGTTTAATGAACTCAATATTCGTTTCACCATAATAATAGTTTCCTAGAAGTGAACTAAATGCAAATAAGAAAATAATAATCGCTAAGAAGCTGCTTGCCCACGAACCGATTTGTGAACTTAACGCCACTTGCGTTAATTCAATACCTTCTAAATTTGTTGCCTTATATGCGCCAGAACATAGTACGATAAACGCTGTTGATGTACATACTAAGAATGTATCCACTAATACTCCAATTGTTTGAATAAATCCTTGTTTCGCTGGATGCGTTACATCAGCTGTTGCAGCCGCGTTTGGCGCACTACCCATACCTGCTTCATTCGCAAATAATCCGCGCTGAATACCAAACTTCATTGCAGCACCAATACCGCCACCTACAGCTGAATCTAAACCGAATGCACCTTTAAAGATTTCTGTAAACATATCCGGTATTAAATAATAATTTTTAATAACAACGAAAATAGCTACTGCAATATAAATAATCGCCATCGGCGGAACAATCATTTCTGACATACGCGCAATACTTTTCACACCGCCAAAAATAATAACCCCAACCAATACCGCAAGTACAATCCCTACAACATAACGCTCAATACCAAATGCATTTTTAAATGCTAATGTAACTGTATTTGCTTGTACGGAGTTGAAAATTAAACCGTAACTAATTGTAATTAGAATAGAGAACCAGATTCCCATCCAACGTTTATTTAAACCTTTTTCCATATAATAAGCAGGACCACCACGGAAGCCACTGCCATCTTTTATTTTATAAATTTGTGCAAGCGTACTTTCCACGAAACTTGAAGACGCTCCGACAATCGCGATAACCCACATCCAAAATACCGCTCCAGGTCCTCCCATAGAAATAGCTAACGCTACACCGGCTAAGTTCCCGATTCCAATACGAGCTGCTGAACTCATACAGAACGCTTGGAAAGAAGATACACTACCTTTTTTACGCGTCTTTCCAGTTAATCCATCACTCATTAGTCGAACCATTTCCCCTAAATGAGTAATTTGTACGAATTTCAATTTAATAGAAAAATAAAGACCTAAACCAATTAACATTGCAATAAGAATATATGACCAAAGAATTGTATTCGTTGATGAAACAAATTGCTCTAAAATATTCATACAATTAACCCCTCCTTTTCTCCATAAAACGAATTATATTTAAAAAACATTTAAAAATCAACATTTTTCGACAATTTGCAATTTCCAAATATTAGCCAAACACGAAGTAACAATATCTTTATGACTCTCCTCCCTCTAACTGTGCATACTAAAACAAAAAGTAAATCTACAAACTACCCCATTGACAAAAACACCAACCTGTAACTATAATGATTACATCAAGTTGTAACAAACCTTATTACAACAAATTCATTTACTTTCAGATATACATTTTAACAAAACACTTTGGAGGGATTTATTATGAAAATCGGAATCATCGGAGCAACTGGTAAAGCAGGAAGTCGTATTTTAAAAGAAGCATTAGATCGCGGACATGAAGTAACTGCAATCGTAAGAAACGCTGCAAAAATTACAGAAGAAAATATAAAAGTTTTAGAGAAAGATGTATTCGCTCTTACATCTAATGACCTACAAGCATTTGATGTAGTTGTAAATGCATTCGGCGCTCCAGCAGGAGAAGAACATCTTCACGTAGATGCAGGAAACGTACTAATTGAAGCTATGAAAGGTGCACCTAACACAAAATTACTTGTAGTTGGCGGCGCTGGAAGCTTATTTGTAGACGAAGAAAAAACAACACGTGTATTCGATACGCCAAGTTTCCCAAATGAATACCTTGCAACAGCTCAAAACCAAGGTAAAAACTTAGAAATTCTGCAACAAACAAACGATATTACCTGGACATTCATCAGCCCTTCTGCACTATTCGCATTAGGAAAACGTACTGGTTCTTATACAGCTGGACAAGACAATCTTCTTGTTAACGCAAAAGGTGATAGCTACGTAAGTTACGAAGACTTCGCAGTTGCAGCACTTGATGAAATCGAAAATCCAAAACATGTAAACGAACGCTTCACAGTAGTTTCTGAAGCTGAATAATAAAAAAGGCTCGTAAAACATTATGTTTTACGAGCCTTTTTTATTATTGTACTTGCTCTAAGCCATTCGGAGTAATCTTGAAGGAAATTTCTTTAAACTTTTTCTTATCCCCTTTTCCAACTAACTCACTATTTTTATACCAACTTAAACGATCTGATTCGGCATGATACACTTTCACTACATCACCATACTCAAATGCCATATTATTTACTTGTTCAGCAAAACTCTTTGAAGTCTCTTGCCCTTCTGCCGTTACATGCTTTTTCTCAGTTCCATTTTGATCATATAACGTAATTCCCATATATAATTCATTGTTAAAGTAACTATGAATTTGTTCATCTGTAGACGTTACATGTAGTTTCTTATCACCATGATTTAACGTTACAATAGAACGAACAACATCACTAAGCCCTTGATATACAATGCTATCTCCATACGTTACTGTTAGAGGTACTTCCGTCACTTGCTTATTTCCGAAACGATCTTTCGTTTCTACTTTCACTTTTTGTTCACCGATTTTTGTTGTATTCAGCTTCTCTACAAAACCTACTACTTCTCCATCTTTCACTTGAACGAAGTCTTTTGCATTTAATTTTTCAGTATCTGTTCCAATTACTACTTTTTGTGGTTTTGCCGTTACTTCTTGTTGAGCTTCCACTCTCTCGAAACCTTGCTCTGTCACTTTAAAGATCACCTCATGAACACCATACTGCGTATCTACTAGCTCATTCTTTTTATACACTTTAAATCTATCAAACTCTTTTTGATATACCTTTACCATATCCCCATATTCAAATGTCATTCCATTGAATTGTTCCGCGAATCCTTTTGTGTTTTCAGATCCCTTTACTGATACTTCTTTCTTTGCTTTTCCATCTTTATCATATACAGTCATTCCCATATATTTTTGGTCTTTAAATGACGTATGCGCCGAACCTTCTGCACCAGTTGTACTAAATTTCTTTTCTTCATGATTTAATGTTACAACTGACTTTATATTACTTCCGCCATAACTTGTACCGAAGAACATAATACTATCTCCGTAAATCACTTCTACAGGAACTTCTGTCACTTTCTTATTCCCAAAACGATCTTTCGTTTCTACTTTCACTGTTTGTTTACCGATTTTTGTTGTAATTGGTTTTTCTACAAATCCAATTACTTCTCCATCTTTTACTTGAACAAAGTCTTTTGCATTTAATTTTTCAACTTCTGTTCCAATTACTACTTTTTGCGGATTTGCTTGTACTGTTTGCTCAGCTTCCGATCTTTCAAATCCGTTTTCAGTAATTTTGAAGACTAGTTCCTTTATCTCTTTATTTTTCCCTTCTCCCACATATACACCTTTTTGATACCAGTGTAAGCGTGAAGATTCAGCATGATATACTTTCACCACATCTCCATATTCAAACGCTAGTCCGTTTACTTCCTTAGCAAAAGCTTCTGTACTCTCCAGGCCTTTTATCTCTATATTTTTCTTCTCTTTTCCCTCTCTGTTGTACAGAGTGAATGCAAAATACTTCTCATCTCCAAAATAATCATGAATCAAATTACTCGTATCCGTCGCACTCATTTTTTTCGTATCATGATGTAACGTTACAACTGACTTCAGGTCCCCACTACTATATTTCAATCCATATACAAGTAGGCTATCTCCATACGTTACTGTTAGAGGAACTTCCGTCACTTTCTTATTTCCAAAACGATCTTTCGTTTCCAGCTTTACTTTTTGTTCACCGATTTTTGTTGTATTCGGCTTTTCTACAAACCCAATTACTTCTCCATCTTTCACTTCAACAAAGTTTTTCGCATCTAGTTTTTCCACTTCTGTTCCGACTACTACTGTTTGTGGTTTTGCCGTCACTTCTTGCTGGGCTTCCATTCTCTCAAAGCCCTTTTCTGTTACTTTAAATAATAATTCTTTCTCTACCTTTGCCTTACCTTGGCCGATAAAGTCATTATTTTGATACCAATTAAAGCGATCTGATTCTGCGTGATACACTTTAACAACATCTCCGTACTCGAACTCTAACCCATTAATCGATTTTGCAAATTCTTCCGCATTTTCAACACCTTTTACAGTTGCTTTCTTTTTCTCATTTCCATTTGGATCTAGTAATGTGAATTCAAAATACGCATCTTCTTTAAAATAATAGTGCACTGGATTTGAATCAGCTGTCGCACTAAACTTTTTCTGATCATGTTGCAGTGTTACAATCGATTTAATATCAGTACTATAATTGAGCCCTTTGAATACTAAGCTATCACCATAACCAACATTTACTACAACAGGGATTAAATTTTTATTTCCTTTTTCATCTATAATTTCTACTTTTATAGTTTTTTCTCCAACTTCAGGCTTATCTTGCATAATCACACCTGTTGTTTTTACACCTTTTCCTAAATTCTGTACAAGTTCTTTTGCTTTTTTCTCATCATATGTAGTACCGATTGCTACATTTTGTATTTTTTTATTATTTGGCTCGCCATATGGAATTTCATATAACTCAGTTTGTTTTTCACGAATTGGATTGCTATCTGTAGATAACCAAATTTCCTTTTCTAATTTTGGTAAATTTAATTTTTCAATCTTCTCTCTAGTATCATCATTTGGAATGAATCCCCATTTATCAAAGAAAGGGATTAAATTTTGCCCAGCCACTTTTGACGTCATATAAATAAACATCTGCTTTTTCTCTTCATCAGATTTAGGCATTTCTATATCATGTAACACACGATACATTTGATGTAATTTCGGGTAAAATTGATCCCCGTAAGCTAAATGTAACTGCCAAAACATAACTAATTTCTCAAATACATTCATCTTCTCTTGTGCATCCGGTTTACCTAAATAAGCAAATGCAGCTTCATAGCGCCCTTCTTGCTCTAACCTTGTTTTATGCCCCAATGTAGTTTGAACTGCTAAAGAATAAATATTAACGGTTACTTCTCCAAGCCCCTCCCATAACCAAGTGTTCTGTTGATGTTGATGTCCCACTTCATGCCAAGGTCCCCATCCATCATTAGTTAACTCTTCTAGATTTAGTACTGACTCTAAATTCCCTTTGCTATAAGCTGTTCGATAATAAGTCGCATACATATAATTGTCCGTATACCAGTCTTCAACAAAATGAATAGAATGTTTGCCTTGATTCGCAACACCCACACCATCTTTTGATAAACCTGATATTTTATGTTCTATATTAATTATTTCATCGTGTTTTTTTAATAAGGCAGCTGGATCTTCTTGCTTCAAATGTTCCGCCACAGTTTCAGGATGCATAGTTAATAAACTATTTTCTCCCTTCATTTCTATTGCATATGGATCAGGATTCTCTGCCAACATACGTTTCCAATCTTCTGTCGTATGTTTACCTAAAATAAATAAAGGATTTGGTGTACCACCTTTTTTCACTTTAGCAACTACTTCTCCTGTGTTGTGATAATTATAAAAGTATAATAGCCCTCCATTCGGAGAAGAAATTCTATTCTCACCAGGATTTAAATTGAATTGTTTAGGTTCTTCTTTTTCATAAGAATATGTGCCAATATAAGCTTTAATCTGTTGATTCCCGTCTACTTGAATAACTACTTCTTCACCTGGCTTTACATAAATGCCAGTTGGTTCATAGGGAGAAAAACTCATTCGACGCTGATGCAACTCACGTATCTCTTCTACATCACCTTTTGGCAGCAATTGATACACTCGCTCTTCTTGCTGTTTCTCCTTATCTTCAATCGTCATCTCTGCATATACCTTAGGCACTTCAAGACCATACGGAGTTAATAACGTAGCTAAACAAACTCCAGCTACTAATACCCTACTCTTTTTCTTCTTTGACATAATCTGTGTCTCCTATTCCTTTTTTTAGACAAACTACTCTATACATTCATTTAATTGAAAATCCTATTATTTTTATAAAACCATTTAATAAATAGACTAACACCTCGCGCACCTGTATCCATTACTACCGTATTTCTCTCAATGTATTCGATTTCTTACATTATAAAATTTTTATGTATTGTTTCTTCATCACTTCTTTCTACTTGTGATGAGTTCTCTTGCTACATAAAAAAAGAGAATAGTAAAAGACACCTTTCAGTCCTGTCATCTATACATCTAAAAATGTGAAAAACAATAGAAACTTACATTTTCTTCATATATGACCATCTATAGGTAGTTTTTCCAACTGAATTTTACACGCTTTCTATTTTGTTTGATAGCCTTTTCAATCAGAATGATGTTACAATTTTGTGAATACAATCCATTAATTGTAACGTTTAGATTTTGTTGTATTTCATTATTTTCAAATATCTTTCCAAACGTAAAAACAGTGTTTTATTTGGTCTATAATTATTTCGACATAACTTTAAATTTCATATATAAAAAGCATTGGTTACCACCAATGCTTTTTATCCTTACCTTTTATTTTGATTCGGTTTATGCGGTTCATTTGGTGTATAGGGTTTATTTGGTTTATTATCATGACCATTTGCTTTCTTCCAACTTACCGCTAACTCTGGGCTCGTTTTTTCTTCACTACGCTCAAGTAATACAACTGCATTTTGAATAGTCGGTGTCCCTTTATGTGCAATCCCTTGTAACTTTGTTAAATTCCCTGATACTTTAAAGCTAAATCCACCCGATGGTGTTTGTTTCGGAATTAAAATGCGGAATTTTTCTCCTACATTAAATTCTGTTTTTCCCTCGCCTTTTTCATTTACGAACTTTGCGCCTTCTGGTGCACCTGTTGCTTGCACTTTATACGTTCCACTTTTTGCATTTGTTTGCACTGTGTATAAACCTGTTTCAAAAAACTCATTTTTTAATACTGCCTCTTGTTCTTCTGATGGAACTACACTCATCGTAATTTCTTGTAGTTCCTCACTAGCGCTTGCTTTTGCAACAATGTCTTTCGTTACCTTTTCTACATTTTTATTACGGAAATCTAAATCATTAATATCGATTTGTTTTAACGCATTCCATACTGCAAGCTGCGTTGCGTAATGCGCTTCTCTCCAATCAGAAACCCCTAATTCTTGTGGACTCTTTTGTGGATACCCATTCAATAGTACGCGGTACACGTTAATATCCACTTTCCCCATTTCCGGTAAATCTTGACCGCCCGGAGATTTCAAATCTACATTTAAGCAAAAGGCAATTTTTCCATCTGCCGTTTTAATAAGCTCTGTTCGAATTGGTTTTTTCTTTGACTTACTATAACTCCAATCCATTTGATACTTTGTATGGTCCATAACTTCTGCAAATGCTTTTTGAAGTGGGAATAACACAAATAAAATACTTAAAAACATAACTAAAAGTTTGAACGATTGCTTTAGATTCATGTTTACAGCCCCTTAATAACAAACTTAATACTAAGTAGTATTTAATTAGAAAATATTTTTATGCACAAAAAAAGAGTGCATAAAAGCACTCTTTTTCTTTCTTACTTTAATCTTAGAAATCGAAGTTATCAGGATCTGGACCAACGCGGTGATTTTGGTTTAATGCATCGATTTTTTCCATGTCTTCTTTAGTCAATTCAAAGTTAAATACATCAGCATTTGCAATAATGCGGTGTTCTTTCGTTGATTTTGGAATTGTGATCACTCCATTTTGTAGATCCCAACGTAAAATAACTTGTGCTGTTGTTTTACCGTGTTTCTCAGCAATTGCTTGTAATGTTTCATTATCTAATAATTGACCTTGCATAAGTGGTGACCATGCTTCCATTTGAATACCTTGTTCTTTACAGAAAGCTTGTAATTCTTTTTGTGTTAAACGAGGGTGGTACTCTACTTGGTTGATCATCGGTTTAATTTCTGCATCTTTCATCACATCTTGCAAGTGATGGATTTGGAAATTACTTACACCAATTGCACGTACGCGATCTTCTTTATAAAGTGTTTCTAACGCTCTCCAAGAATCTTTATATTTTCCTTCTACAGGCCAGTGAACAAGATATAGGTCTAAATAATCTAGTTCTAATTTTTTTAAGCTCTCTTCATATGCAGCAATTGTTGCTTCATATCCTTGATCTGCATTCCACACTTTTGAAGTGATGAATAAATCTTCTCTTGAAATACCAGCTGCTTCGATACCTGCACGGATTCCTTCACCTACTGCTTTTTCATTTCCATAAATCGCAGCTGTATCGATGCTGCGGTATCCTGCTTTAATCGCCGATTTTACAGCTTCTACAAGTTCTGGTCCTTCTTCTACTTTAAATACACCTAAACCGAACCAAGGCATTTCTACACCGTTATGCAATGTTGTTTTACTTTGTAAATTTTTCATTTTATTTTCTCTCCTTTATTTTGCTTGATCTCTTTTTTCTAATGTCATACTCCACGCTGTTAAAATAACAGCACCTACTACCATAATGCCACCTACCCAAGCAGTATGGATTAACCCTAACGAGTTCGTTACAAGACCACCTATATAAGAACCGAGAGCAATCCCTGCGTTAAATGCGGCAATATTAATTGCTGAAGCAACATCAACCGCACTTGGAACAAAGCGCTCAGCCAATATAACGACATATACTTGTAGCCCTGGAACATTCATAAATGCGAATAATCCCATGAAAATAATTGTGATTAATCCAGCTACTTTAAATGGTGCCGTAAATGTTAAAACAAATAATATAATCGCTTGAATAAAGAACATGTAAAATAGCGCTCGAATCGGATTATGATTCGATAATTTTCCGCCGACCATATTCCCTATCGCAATTGCGATTCCATACACTAATAAAATGATGGTAACAGTACTTGCTTCAAATCCTGTTACTTCTTGTAATAGCGGTGATAAATACGTAAATGTTACGAATGTTCCGCCGTATCCAAGTGCAGTAATAATGAAAACAAGTAACAGTCTTCCATTCTTAATTAGTTTGAACTGATCACGAAATGATACAGGTACACCATTTTTTAAATTAGATGGGACTAATATACTGTTTGCGATGAAAGCAATAATTCCAATTACCACAATCACCATAAACGACGCCCTCCAGCCAAACTCTTGACCAATAAATGTTCCAATTGGCACACCTGTAATAGTCGCGACTGTTAATCCCGTAAACATAATGGCAATGGCGCTAGCACGTTTATTCTCTGGTACGATTGCAGCCGCAATTGTAGATCCTATCGACATAAACACACCATGCGCAAACGCAGATACAATCCTTGCGATAATTAGTACAGTGAAGCTTGTTGCTACTGCCGCAATGCCATTACCAATAATGAAAATGACCATAATCCACATTAATAATGACTTTCGCGACATACTAGCGGTTAACGCTGTTAAAACAGGAGCTCCTACTGCTGCGCCTAACGCATATAGGGAAACAGTTAAACCAGCTGTTGTAACCGAAACATTTAAATCCTTCGAAATAGATGGTAATAAACCGACACTAATAAACTCGGTTGTACCAATTCCAAATGCACTAATTGCTAGTGCTAATAAAGCAAACATACTTCTTCGATTCGTCTGAACTTCTGAAGATGATACTGTATATGAACTCAATTGAATTCCTCCTTATTACAAGAAATCCAATCATAATAGTGCGATAAAAAGGCCCTTTTATCTTCTAAAAAATATATTTAATCTCTACAAATGCTATTATGAATGGTTTCATTCTTTTTTGAAAGAACGCACTTTTAAGTACGATAGGCACCAAAAAGTAACATAGTAACCTTTTCGTGCCGTACTACTCACTTGCCTCTTACATGTGCTATTATGAAACATATTTAACATAATAAAAAGTACGTACTTTAAAGTGCTATAGGTACTAAAAAGTAACATTTATATTATTTAGCTTACTTTGCTCACAAAAGGAGGTTTTCATATGAAGAAATACAATATTCCTGTAGAGGCGACTTTAGAGGTTATCGGCGGAAAATGGAAAGTTGTTATTCTTTGTCACTTAACGAAAGGTACAAGGAGAACGAGTGAACTAAAACGTTTAATGCCTGGTATTACACAAAAGATGTTAACACAGCAATTACGTGAATTAGAAGACGACGGCGTTATTCAAAGAAAGGTATACAATCAAGTCCCACCAAAAGTAGAATATTCTCTTACCGACTACGGTTGGTCTTTAGAATCGATTCTTGACTCTCTTTGTACTTGGGGCGAATGCCACCTTGAAAAAAGCGGTAACACATCAATGCTAATTACAGAAGGTGAACAATAAAAAAAGGAAAAAATGAACATAAATTTGTCCATTTCCTCCTTTTTTTCTTTATATATATGTACATTTTTAAGATAGATAAAATAATTTATGCGCTTTCATGCCTTGTCAGTACTAGGTTACAGAATCAATATCAAATAATTAGGAATCATTTTTATGTTAACATACGTGTATATAGTATATAATATAGGATATATATTATATACACTTTCCGATAAGGGAACTTTCCATTATGCGGACAAGCCATGTATCGGACAGTTCATAAATAATAGGTAGGACATTATGGTTTTGGATTTATGATTTCAGCTTACTTGCTGTCATAAATTTAAAGGCATTTTATTGTGCTTTGTGAAACTTTGTATAAAGTTTCATAAGCGTTTACTATCTTACCTATAAAAAATAAGAGTATTGCTATCGTAAAGGAGAATTGGAGATGCCAGAAACTATGACTCAAACAAAGCCAGAACAAGAAACTGTACAAATTTCTGCTAGCCAAGAACAACTTGATGTACTTGATCAGTTGTTAAAACCTGAGGTACAAGAATCATTAACAACACTAGTAGAACAGCTTCCAAAATTAACTGAGCTTGTTAACATTTTAACTAAGTCTTATGACTTCGCTCAAACTGTTGCTACTGATGAAGTATTAAAAAGCGACACTGTTAGTGCAATCACAGAGCTTGTAGAACCTGTAAAAGATACAGTGAAAAGCATGGCTGCAACTGCTATCGAAGCGAAAGATCGTGCTGATGAAAGCAACGAAGTTATCGGCCTGTTCGGTCTATTAAAATTACTAAAAGACCCACAAGCACAAAAAATGTTCCGCTTTGTGAACGCATACCTTCAAATTAGTGCAGAACGTAACAATAAATAATTTAACTTATAACAACAATTAGTAAAGACGGGGGATATCATACTATGTCAAAACAAATTGTCATCTTAGGCGCTGGTTATGGCGGTCTTCTTGCCGCTTTAAACGTACGTAAATATTACAGCAAATCAGAAGCACAAGTTACAGTGATTAACCAATACCCAACGCACCAAATCATCACTGAACTACACCGCCTTGCAGCTGGTAACGTTGCTGAGCAAGCAATTGCAATGCCACTTACAAAGCTTTTCAAAGGTAAAGACATCGATCTTAAAATTGCAACAGTTGAGTCATTCTCAGTTGATAGCAAAGAAATCAAACTAGCTGGTGGCACTACGCTATCTTACGATGCACTTGTAGTTGCTTTAGGAAGTAAAACTGCTTACTTCGGTATTCCAGGACTAGAAGAAAACAGCATGGTATTAAAATCTGCTGCTGATGCAAACAAAATCTACAAACACGTTGAAGACCGTATTCGTGAATACGCTAAAACGAAAAACGAAGCTGATGCTACAATCGTAATCGGTGGTGGCGGATTAACTGGCGTTGAGCTAGTTGGTGAGCTTGCTGACATTATGCCTAAACTTGCAAAAAGCCACGGCGTAAATCCAAAAGAAGTTAAACTTCTTCTTGTTGAAGCAGGTCCAAAAATCCTTCCAGTATTACCAGACCACTTAATCGAACGTGCAACTGCTAGCTTAGAAGCACGCGGTGTTACATTCTTAACAGGTCTTCCTGTAACAAACGTTGCTGGTAATGAAATCGACTTAAAAGACGGTCAAAAAATCGTTGCTAACACATTCGTTTGGACAGGCGGCGTACAAGGTAACCCATTAATTGGTGAATCAGGTCTTGAAGTAAACCGCGGTCGTGCAACTGTTGATGCACATCTACAATCTACTTCTCACAAAGACGTATTCGTTGCTGGAGACAGCGCTGTTGTCTTCTCTCCAGACGGTCGTCCATACCCACCAACTGCACAAATTGCTTGGCAAATGGGTGAGTTAATTGGATACAACTTATACGCAGCACTAGAAGGCAAAGCATTCGAAGAGTTCGCACCTATCAACTCTGGAACACTTGCTAGTCTAGGACGTAAAGATGCTGTTGCTACAATCGGAGCAAGCAATACTCCGCTTAAAGGTTTACCAGCATCATTAATGAAAGAAGCAAGTAACGTTCGTTACTTATCACACATTAAAGGTCTATTCAGCTTAGCATACTAATCTGAATATAAGCCCGAATCATGCCCTGCATGGTTCGGGCTATTTTTATCCCGCTATTTGCGGGCTGATAATCAGCGGGGATGAACAAACCCCCCCACTGATTAAAGTTTCACTTTATCCGTAATTTTCTCTAACTTATTTATTCGGCAAAAGAACAATATAACCTCTTTAATTATCAAAATATACTGACTTTTTTATGTCGAAATTGTGTACATGAAAAGAGCGGAAGTAAATATCTTCCCTACTTCCGCTCTTTCACAAGAACTATTCTCCTAATTCCACTAAGCTGTAGTTCTTCTTCCCTTTACGAATAATGATGAATCGTCCATCAAATGAATTTTCTACAGTAACATCCCTACTGACATCCGTTACTTTTTCACCATTCATAGATATAGCTCCATTATTAATATCTTCACGCGCTTGACGTCTAGAAGGTTCAATTCCTAAATCAACTAGCCACTCTACGATATTTTTCGTCTCTTTTGAAGATTGGAATGTCGGCATCTCTTTAAAGCCTTGTTCAATTTCATCAGCTGTTAACGACTTAATATCTCCGCTAAATAACGCTGCTGTAATTTTCACTGCCTGTAAAAATGCTTCTTCTCCATGAACGAATTTCGTCATTTCTTCCGCTAATACTTTTTGTGCTTCACGTTTATGAGGCTCTGTTTCTACCTTCGCTGCTAATTCATCAATTCGCTCTTTCGTTAAGAACGTAAAGTATTTCAAGTATTTAATTACATCACGGTCATCTGTATTCACCCAGAACTGGTAAAATTCAAACGGTGTTGTCTTTTCCGGATCAAGCCAAATAGCACCACCTGCTGATTTACCAAACTTCGTACCATCTGATTTTAATAATAATGGAATCGTTAATCCGAATACTTTCGCTTCATGACCTTCTAACTTACGAATTAAATCTAAACCACTCGTAATATTTCCCCATTGATCACTACCACCAATTTGCAATTGAACATCTTCTTTTGTGTATAAATGATGAAAATCCATCGCTTGCAAGATTTGGTACGTGAATTCTGTGAAAGAAATCCCTGTATCTAAACGACTTGCGACAATATCTTTCGCTAACATGCTATTTATGCTAAAGTTTTTTCCGTAATCACGTAAAAACTCAATAATGTTTATTTTATGTGTCCAGTCATAGTTATTTACCATCTTCACTTCGCTATTCCCGCCAAAGTCAAATAGCTTTTTCATTTGCGCTGTTAACGCATCTACATTATGCTGCACCACTTCTAAAGTTTGCAGTTGACGCTCTGATTGACGACCACTTGGATCACCAATTGTTCCTGTTGCTCCCCCAATTAAAATAACGGGATGATGGCCAGCTAATTGAAATCTTTTCATCATCATGAACGGAATCAAATGTCCGATATGCATACTATCACCAGTCGGATCAACTCCGCAGTATAGTGAAATCTTTTTCTCTTCTACTAACTTACGTAAACCTTCTTCATCAGTATGCTGATTCACAGCACCGCGCCATTCTAATTCATCAATAATATTCATCTTTTGTCATCCCCTTTATTTTTTTGAAAACAAAAAAGCCCCTATGTCTACAATAGACATAGGGACGATTATTCACCGTGTTACCACCCAGTTTGCATAAATAGCATAGCTATTCATACCACTCTTAGCAATAATATCGATTGCTAGTCCGCTTAGCGTTACCTAAGATACTCCAGAGTGTAATTCACAAGTTTGTTTGTGCTAGGTTCCAGCAACCCCTAGCTCTCTTTAATAACAGTGACAAACTGCTACTGGGCTCTTTCAACGTATATTTTATTTGTTAAATTATTAGCCATTATATTGAATCAAAGTCAAATTGTCAACAATACCCAAATGTTATTTCGAAATAATTCATACTTTTATACGTTTTTTATTCAAAGATTACTGTAGATTTTCTCCAATAATCCTTACTTCTCTCTCTAATTTCACACCGAATTTTTCTTCAACTGTCTTTTGTACAAAATGAATTAAATCGATATAATCTTGTGCAGTTCCGTTATCAACATTCACCATAAATCCAGCGTGTTTTAAAGAAACTTCAACTCCGCCAATTCGCTTACCTTGCAGTCCTGATTCTTGAATAAGCCTACCCGCGAAATTATTTGGTGGACGCTTAAATACACTGCCACATGAAGGATACTCTAAAGGTTGTTTTGACTCACGTTTAAACGTTAAATCATCCATTTTTTCTTTAATTTCTTCACGCACACCTTCTTCAAGCTCAAATCTCGCTTCAAGAATAATGTAATGGTTGTTCGCAAATACACTCTTACGATATCCAAATTCAAATGCTTCTTTCGTTAAAGTACGTAGCTCTCCATCACCTGTCATTACGACAGCTTCTGTTAATACAAACGATACTTCACCGCCGTAAGCACCAGCATTCATATATAACGCTCCGCCAACTGAACCTGGGATACCACAAGCAAACTCAAGACCCGTTAAATTATGATCTAATGCAATACGTGATACATCAATAATTGCTGCACCACACTGTGCTACAATCGTCGTTCCTGTTACAGTAACACCTGTAATATGAATTAAACTTACTGTGATTCCACGAAGACCACCGTCTTTAATAATAACATTCGATCCGTTTCCTAAAAACGTAACTGGAATATTGTATTGATTCGCATACTTTATAACTTCTTGAATTTCATCATAATTCGTAGGAGAAACGAACACATCCGCTTTCCCGCCCACTTTAATATGCGTATGATTCTTTAACATTTCATCTTGCTTCACATGACCTTCAGGCAATACTGTACTTAAATATTTATAAACCTCGTGCATATTCATTTTACAATTCCTCTATTTCTATAATCTTTTTATCCCGCTATATACGGGTCCATAATATCCCCACGTAAAAATGCATTACAGAACAACAGCTAACGTGGTGAATACAGTGTACATAAAGCACACCTATAAACCTCTTAAATTATAAGAGGTTCCACTCATATTAAAATATATATCGCATAATAAAGCAACCCAAATGGGCTACTAAACTTGACATGTAACCATATAGACAACAATTTGTAAAATATATAGGCTTTTCAAAGTAATACCCTTCAATATCTTACTATACCATACGAAAGAAAAGTGGTATTTTTTTGTAATCTTTACTTTATTTTCATCAATAAAAAAGAGCACATCCCACAGAATGTGCCCTTTCTATACTTTTTAACTTATTTTTCGTTCTCTTCTTTTTCCTTATCAAACCATAATAGCTCATCGTCATCAACTTCACCATTATAATTGATTAGAATCTCTTCTCCCGCTTTTATATCTTTGTAAGCAAAGAAGTTAAACGTATGATTCTCGAAGACAATATCATACGTTGCATTCGGATTATATGCATGATTAAATAACATGCCGTATCCTAACAGGAATGCCGTATGATTTACCCCATACTCAAATGCGTAGTCAGCAAGTAACGTTTTCTCAATGTGTTCATGCTGTTCATTCGGATAAGAGATAACTGGTGCTGAGTGTATCAACTCACCCTTTTTAATATCACGAGTTGCAAATACCCCTCTATTAAATTCTCCATCACTAAGTTCAGAAGTCTTAACTTCGATCATATGCGTCACCTATATAATTCTTTCTTTGAAGTATTTTATTCCGCTATTTGCGGGGTTCAACTAATAATCAGTAGCGTGTAGCCCCACTAATTAAAGTCTCAGTTTATCTCCTTAAGCTTGGCAGAAAACGCGCAGAAAAGCAATTAAATTACTATCAAGTATTCATTTAAATGAAAAAAGAGCACACATGGTGTACCCTTTTAAGAGATATTACTTTTCTAAAATATCTTCTAGCAACTTCACTTGCTCGCTAACAGTATGTAACGTCTTCACCGATGTATCATTTCGATGCTTTTCTTCTTCAACACTCGCTAACACTTCTTCCGTAGCTGCAGAAGTTTGTTGAATTACGTTAGAAGCATGTGTAACGTCCTTTACGATATTCGTCGTTTTAGCTTGGAAACTTTCTTGATGACCAACAATCTCCCTCATTACATCATTAATCGCATCAATAAACTTCCCTAAATCCGTTACATTCGTCAAAACACTTGCTAACATTTCGTTACATTCTTCTTGTACTCTTTCTGACTTCTCTACCTGCACTTCTACTTTACTTGCTTGATTACTAAACTCCTTCAAAATCCCTTGAATTCTCCCCGCAGAACGATTCGATTCTTCAGCAAGCTTTAATACTTCATTCGCTACAATAGCAAAACCTTTTCCATGCTCGCCTGCCCTTGCAGCTTCAATATTTGCATTTAAAGCTAGCAAACTCGTCTGACTTGAAATATTCGTGATTACATCTACAATTTCATTAATTTGTTTCGATTGTGTCATCAATTCTCTAAATATCGTTCCTGATTGTGAAACAACATCATTTAAACTTCTCATGTTAGCTTCAAAATTTCTTAAAGTATTTACACTACCCTTTGAGATTTCCAAACTTTTATCAACACGCATCGACGCATTTCTTACTTGAGAGATGATTTGGTCAATATTTCCCTCCATATCATTCAATACTTCTACTGAACGTGACATCATCTCTGATTGCGATTGAGTTCCCACTGCTACTTCTTCAAAAGCAAAGTTAATTTCACTCATTGACTCCATCGATGTATTCATATTTTGTCTTAAATGATTGAAATTACTATCTAACTTCACAACAGTTTCCTCAATAAGCCTTTGCGTTTCTTCTAACTCCTGAGCTTTCTTCATCACCGCTTGCTTCTCATCCCTTAAACGAGCCAAAAGATTAGAACCAATCTTTGTGACACCCCACATTGCGATCGTTACAATCGCTAACAAGCTTGCGAAATTTGCGGCTTCAGATGACGCTGTATAAGCAAAAAATTGATTTGGCCAATAACTACAAAGTATAAATGTAACAACAACTGCTACCCCGCCAAGGATTAAAATAAGACGTTCACTCAAATAAATAAGTGAAACCGCTAATGTAAAATAGATCATTTGAAATACAGCTGGGCTTTCATTAAATGCTTGTACCATAATGAAAGACATAATAAGTAGCATACATGTCATGATGTATTTATACATTGCTTCCATACTTTCTATAAAAGTAAGCAGCGTTCCAAATACTACGATAGAAATACCACACATCCAAAATGCTATTGCTCTCTCTGTAAAAATATATCCGTAATACCCAATCGCGATTATCCCAAGGAAGAAACTACAAATCGTGATAAACAACAATAAATGATTTTTCTGTGATTCTTTCTCAAGGTTAGAAAAACAAGTTCTCTTTAACCACTCCATATATGAAGCCCCACCTTCTACTCATACGTATCGATTACTTCAGCTTGAATACCGCACTCACTGGGTTATGATCGCTATTTTCAAACTTCAAATCTTTCCCTTGTACATTTACAATTTCAACATTCGGTGAAACGATAAAGCCATCAATAATCGTGACAAAGTTTTCACCTTCCACGTATTTCTTTACATCATCTCTCACAGTCATAACAGACGGATCTACAGCCCACTTAAAGCCACCATCAGTAAAGTCCTTCGGTAATTCTACTAACCACTCAGGACGCTCTTTCACAAACTTAGGATCGCTTAACTGAACGTTAGAAAGTAATTGATTCCAGTCTCCGCCCATTATGACATAATCACCATTTTCATAATGCTTGTTCATATATTTTTTTAAATATTCTACTTGCTGTTTTCTAATTTTCCCGCCTTCATCATAAGCAGACAAATGTAGATTTACGAGTCTAACAAATTTCCCATTATTAACAGGTATTTTATGTTCAACAATCGCTCGGTCTAAATCAAATAAACGCTTTGGCCACGGCTCCATTCCAGGAAGCTGAAATCTCTTCGCTGTTTGAACCGTATATTTAGAAAATGTACTTAATCCAGCTTCAGCATATCCCATTGGATTTGTTATTGGCACCGGAACCCATTTCGTATCGTAGTTCTTTCCGAATGACGAAGCATAATCAGGTAATCCTTTTTTCAAAAATTCATGCCCATTTACATCAAATGATCGCATTGATTTTATATCTGTTTCTTGTAATAGTGCAAAATCACTATTCTCATTTTGTAAAAACGAAAGCATATTCTTTAAGTTAGTTTCCGTTTGTTCTTTACTACTTGAACCAGACCCTTTTCCCCCATCCATAAAGAAGTCTTGATCCTTATCTAGTCCAGCATATCCAATATTAAATGTTGTAACTTTAAATTCATTTCCAGGCGCAATTACGCGCTCCTTATTGTTTTCAACCTTCAAGCTTATAACATCAGCCGGCTGTTCTTTTGTAAGTGTCATATACGCTAAAAACCCACCTACAACTCCCACCCCTACTAAAATACATATAAGTACTATTTTTAATAATTTTTTCAAACAAACGACTCCTTTTCTAAAACATACGATTTTACTTTTCTTTATTTTCAGTTAAATAAAAAAATGACAGACATACGAAACATTTTATCACACTGAAAACCTTATATCACTATATTTAGTTTATAAGTAATAATTCCCTATCTTAAACTATTAGAGAAATACAAAATACACCAACTTCTCTACTGGAAATCAAACGAAATTTTTAGTACACTATATGTAATAATCATAGGCGATGGAGTTCGCCATAACCGCTGCTTAGCTAATGACTCCTACCAGTATAACTACTGGTAGGAGTCTATTTTTTTGAGCAAACTATTTAAAGAGGTGAGAAAATTGATTTATATTATCGTTGGCATCGCCGGCATATTAGGAGCCCTTTCCCGCTATTATTTAGGTCTTACTATTCATGTATTTTGGCATCATTCTTTTCCATTAGCTACATTACTCATTAACTTAGCCGGCTGCTTCTTATTAGCATGGCTAACTACGTATATCGCCCGGCTAAACATCTTACCTTCAGAGGTTATCACAGGCATCGGGACTGGATTCATCGGTTCCTTTACGACGTTTTCAACATTTAGTGTAGAAACTGTGCAATTAATCAATCATTCTGAATGGAGCACGGCTTTCTTATATGTATCATGTAGCATACTTGGCGGTCTCATTATGTCTGGACTTGGCTATACACTAGGTGATTTCTTAATTAAGAAATCACTTACGGAAGGTGATCACTTATGATGGAAGCTTTATTAGTAGCAACTGGAGGATTTTTCGGTGCGATTACACGATTTGCAATTAGCAATTGGTTTAAAAAAAGAAATAAAACACCCTTTCCAATTGCTACATTCCTTATTAATATAACAGGAGCATTTTTACTCGGGTATATAATTGGCAACGGAGTCTCTACAGAATGGCAATTATTATTAGGAACTGGATTTTTGGGCGCATTCACCACATTTTCGACACTTAAATTAGAGTCCATTCAGCTTCTCAATCGCAAAAAAATTTACACATTCCTTTTATATTTAAGTACTACTTACATAATTGGTATCCTATTCGCATTCCTTGGAATGAAGCTCGGTGGAATATAAAAAAGCGACTCTATTGAGTCGCTTTCTTTCATAAGAAGTATGTCCCGCCATATGGAATGGAAAATAAAGTGAAACTTTAATCAGTGGTTGTTTTGTTCTTACCCACTGATTATTAGCCTTCACCAATCGGGCGTTTACGGGCAGTTGATCTCCCACCTAACTTCTTTGCTCCTGCCAAAGTAATAGCCGATCCTACTTGTCTTTCAGGATAACAATAATGATTCACCATGATTCAGCTCTCTTTTTATTTTTCTTCCCTATCGTATGTTTCTATTTCATGGCAAGTGTTTTATTACGCTGTCTTTTTTCGAAGCACCGAGAAAAGAGCCACAAACAAAATTGCAACAATTCCAGTGAAGGTAAATAAATATGCTAACGGAATTAAGTAAAATGGCTCCACTAAAGTTCCGTCTGGTTTTACTTCCGAACCAATTACATTAAACATAATGATGCATAACACTCCTAAAAATATTGGGCTAGAAGCTAATAAATATTTTTTCATAATATATTCTCCTTTGATTTCACAATTAATTTATCTGCATTCCTTTTTACTATTCTCAATATCATCATAATAAGCCCACTAAAATTTTAAGTCAACAACTTTTTATTGTTTTACAATAAAAAGTTGTTGTTAAACATAATAAAAAAAGGCTATAGACAATGATCGTCTATAGCCTTTTCACTCCATTATTTCGTTCTAAAATATTCCTTCTGGAACATGCACATTCTTATCGCATTATGGTAGTTTCCATCAACGAAAAACTCGTCGAGAAGTTCTCCTTCTACCATAAATCCAACCTTTTTATAAACATGTACAGCCTTTTCATTCTCTTTATCAACAACTAAATAGAGTTTATGCATATTTAATACAGAAAAAGCGTAATCCATCGCTAAACGCGTCGCTTCCGCTGCATAACCATGTCCTTGATAATTCGGATCAATAATAATCTGGAATTCAGTTCTTCGATGAATATAATCAATTTCCACTAACTCAACCAATCCAACCATCTCATTATCTTTCTCCAGGATAAATCGGCGCTCACTTTGATCATGTATATGTTTATCGTATAAATCCTGCAGCTCCACAAATGCTTCATAAGGCTCTTCAAACCAATAAGACATAATATGTGCGTTATTATTAAGTTCGTGCACGAACTTTAAATCTTCCCGTTCTAAAGGACGTAACTTTAATTCCTGACTCATTTCTATAACCTCCAAGTAAAATAACCTCTTCACTTAATTTCTCAATTTTTTTCGATTTCAAACGTCCTAATTACATTGTAAACCTTCAAGTAACTTGAAGGTCAAGGTACAAAAAGTAGTGCAAACTTATGTCTGCACTACTCTTTTCTCAAATCTCTCATATTCGATATGTATAAAGCAATAACTAAAACAAGAATGGATCCCGCATATAATAACGTCTCCATCGGTTCCTCATGAGACACAATAATTAAACGAATTAACGCCGTAATTCCGATATAAATAAAATAACGTAACGGAAAATGATAATTCGACTTAAAATACTTAATAATTAATGCGATGAACTCGAAGTATAGGAAATAGACGATGATACTCTCAACTAATTTATAAGATGTATACTTCTTCGCTGAAAATATGTATTGAATAAAAGTAATTGTTTCGTTAATTAAAAAAATCGATAAAACAATGGATAATATGATTAATGCTATATTTAATATCCACTGTAAAACGCTAGCTATATAATGATCGATATTAAATGACTTCATTTTCTCTTTTAGCTCCCCTTCGTGTAAGTACTTATTCATTATAGCAAAATTATACTTACAGAAATGTTAAATCATATATGATCGTCCTCTTTCACGATTACTTCACCATTCGGATATTTATGCTTAATATAATCGCTTCCCCAATCACAAAGCACCTTCAAACCCTTTTTTAATGATTCTCCCTGTTCTGTAAGAGAATACTCAACTTTCGGTGGTACTTGATTATATACTTTTCTAGACACAAGCCCATCTTTTTCAAGCTCTTTCAATTGCTCAGTAAGCATTTTTTGTGTAATACCAGTTACCAATCGTTTTAACTCACCCGTTCTTGTCGGTCCGCTTGTTAAATGATATAAAATGTGGGATTTCCACTTACCTCCGATCACATCCAAAACGACTTCAATTCTATTGTTATACTCTTTTTTCATATTGAACTCCTTCTGTATTTTGATAGGCACTTTCTCGTGCCTATGTCACGAGATGGTGTCTATATCACGGAAAAGTGCGTACTTTTCATAATATCTGTACTATACCATAATGATGCATGTAAGCAACTTATAACAGAGCATTAAATTAGTGGAGGTATTTTAAAATGAAAAAAGAAAATCGTAATGCAAATTTTTATGATGTGATTCGTGAGCGCCGTTCCGTTCGCTCTTATGATCCTTCAGTTACAATCTCTGATGAAGAAATTAAAGAACTTTTAGAAGAAGCAATGCTAGCACCAAGTAGTTCCAACTTAAACCCATGGCGTTTCATGGTAATTACAGATCAAGACTTAAAAAAGAAACTTCATCCAATTGCTTTAAATCAACCACAAGTGCTAGAAGCATCCGCTATGATCGTAATTTTAAGCGAAAATAATGCCCATGAATTCGAACATATCAATAAAGTGAATGAACGTGCAGTAGCTGCTGGATTCATGACAGAAGAAATTAAAAACAGACTGAACAACAGTATTCGTGAGTTTTATGCACCTGTAAGCGAACAAGGAAAAAGAGAATGGCAAATGCTTGACGGTGGTTTGCTAGCTATGCAATTTATGCTTGCTGCAAAAGCGAGAGGATACGATACAGTCCCAATGCTTGGCTATAACGTTGAAGAATTCCGCAAAGCATTTAACGTTCCAGAAAACTTAACTGACGTCTTAATGATTGCATTAGGCAAAGCAAAAGAGCCAGGATTCCCAACAGTTCGATTAACTGTAGATGAAGTAACGTCTTGGAATGGCGAGTTTTAATCACCGTGTTTATCGTACTTTTGGAATGAAAGTACGATAAACACTACTAAGAAGAAAAGAGGTTTTCTTATGAAATTAAGTGTTTTAGATCAAACTCCAGTTTCAAACGGGGTAACTACTCAAGAAACTTTTAAAAATACGATTGAATTAGCACAGTTAGTAGATAAACTAGGCTATCACAGACTATGGTATTCTGAGCATCATGGTTCAGCCAATTTTGCTAGTGCTTCACCAGAAATTATGATCTCTCATATCGCATCTGTAACAGAGCAAATTCGCGTTGGTTCTGGTGGAATGATGTTAATGCACCATTCACCATTAAAGATGGCAGAAGTATTTAAAACATTAACATCTTTATATCCAGATAGAATTGATTTCGGTGTAGGTCGAGCGCCAGGTGGCAATCAATTTTCTACACTTGCATTACATGAAGGAAAACATCCAAATATGCTGAATCTGTACGATAAATTAATGGATACGATGATGTTTATGACAGAAACAATGCCTGCAGATCATTTATACAATCGCACACTTGCTTCTCCATTAGGTGCCCCATTACCTGAAGTTTGGCTATTAGGTTCTAGTGGTAGTAGCGCTGCACAGGCAGGAAGATTCGGTATTGGTTATTCCTATGCTCAGTTTATTAGTGGGGAGTTATCTAGTGAAATGTTAGAATCTTATCGTAAAAATTTCGTCCCTTCTGAGTTTATGGTTAAGCCTAAAATAAACATTGGGTATTTTGCACTAGCAGCGGAAACTGCTGAAGAAGCAGAATATCATGCAGCTTCTTTAGATTTATCTCTATTATTTTTAGATAAAGGTAAGTACTTCCACGTACCTTCTCCTGAAGAAGCACTAAATTACAATTACACTGAAATGGACAAAATGCATATACAGAACAATCGTAAAAAATTCCTTGTTGGAAGTGCTAAAGAAGTTGCAAATACACTTCGCGAACATGAAGAAAAATTCGGAGTTAACGAAGCAATGATTGGGACAATCAGTCATAATCATGACGCAAAGCTACAATCTTATGGACTACTTGCAAAAGAGCTTCTATAAAAAGAAAGGCGGGAAAACAATGCTTGAAGTTTTAAATCGAATCAATGAACTAGCTAAAAAACAAAAAGAAGACGGTTTAACAAAAACAGAATTACATGAGCGTAAAGCATTACGTGAGGAGTACCTTCAAATTATTCGAGGTCAAATCAACACCACTGTTACAGGATTAAAAATATTAGACCCTTTAGGAAACGATGTGACACCTGAAAAATTAAAAGAACAACAAAAGCTATCACTAAACACAGATAACAATGCATGAAAATACCGAGACTTTTTGTTACTTAATGATTCATCTAAGTAAACATATGATCAGATGGATCATTAAGTTAACATTACATACCTCATCGACGTATCCTTCAAACTTCTAGTTCTAACTTGAAAATCTACAAACAAAAAACCATACCCCCGCCCCTCCAGCAAAGTTATGGTTTTTATCCTACAATGTCAATCTACTTATAAGTTTGCCGTGAATTCCACAAAACAGCAAATAAGGTTACTATAACCCTCAAAGAAAAGAAATCTTATTTTAACTTTCCTATTGATAAGTTAACACGATAATTCCCATACTTTAATAGTCGCCCCAGAAAGTTATCCAATTCTTCATTAGAAGCAAAATGTGTTTTTAATAAGTAACATCCCTCACCACTTATACGGTCTACTTCAGAAATCCCTTCTTCTTTTTGAAAGAAATTCATAAACTCTTGATGATTAGCTGTTGTTACGAACAAAGTAACAAATGCAGTCACTACTTGTCCTAATTTGATTCGGTTTATTGCAATTGTATATTGTTCAATAATCCCTAAATCCTCTAATCTTCGAATTCGATTTCCTACAGCCTGCCCCGTCATATGTATTTTTTGACCAAGTTCTTTCCATTGTATTCTTGAGTTTTCTCCTAATAATTTCAGTATCTCAAAATCTGTTTGATCAATGATATAAACCAATCCTTTCATCGTGAAAGTAGAAAGCCAGAAAGTGTTTCGCCAACTTATTCTGCTTGTCGATACAATTCACTATACTTAGTTTATCCTCTTACATCACATTGTTTATCAGTTATATTTACTTATAACACAGAGGACGCAACAAAAGAATACATCTAGATTTAAAGGAGGTTACAAATATGTTATTACAAGAGATTTTATCGTTCAATGAACAATTTGTAGAAAATAAAGAATACGCTCCTCATGAAGCGACAAAAATGCCTAAAAAACGTATGGTTGTTGTTTCTTGCATGGACGCTCGTTTAATTGAGCTACTTCCAAAAGCTTTAGATATACACGATGGTGATGCAAAAGTTATCAGAAATGCAGGTGGTAAAATTGCTTCTGCTTTCGATAGTGTTATGCAAAGTGTTGTCGCATCAGTATATGATCTAAATGCAGATGAAATCTTCCTTATCGGACACCAAAGATGTGGTGCGAGCCAAACTAATCCAAAAGGAACACTTCAAAAAATATTAGATCGTGGAGTAGCTTCACCAGAAATTTTATCAGCGATTGAATATGCTGGTGTTGACCTTGAAAAATGGTTATTTGGATTCGATGATGTCAACGGTTCAACTCAAGCTAATGTTGATTTAGTAAGAAATCATCCACTTATTCCAAAAGATGTTCCTGTACATGGTTTAGTTATTGATCCTCACACAGGTAAATTAGATTTAATAGTTGATGGATATAAAGCATTAAATGGTATGAAAAATTAATTATTACTTAAATGAAGGGAAGTTATTAGATATGAATAGACAAGAAGCTACGCAAAAAATTATGGAAGCAAAAATTGCAAAAGGTTTAACATGGGAAGAAATTTCAAAAGTAAGTGAAAACTCTGAGACTTGGGTTGTAACAGCGTTATTAGGACAAGCTACAATGACACGTCCAGAAGCAGAAAAAATCGGTAAACTATTAGAATTAGATGAAGAAGTAGTTCAAGCATTAACAGTAGTTCCACTTAGAGGTCAAGTAATGCAAATGCCTCCTACTGACCCAATCTTATATCGATTATATGAAATGATGTTACAATACGCACCAACTCTTAGAGAATTAATTCTAGAAAAAGCTGGCGAAGGTGTAATGAGTGCAATTAACTTCAATCTAGGTGTGGACACACAAGAAGATCCAAAAGGTGGCGACCCTCGTATCGTGATTACACTTAACGGGAAATTCTTACCGTTCCGTACATGGTAATTAATTAAAAATCTATTTATATAATTAAAGTAATTTTATAGATTTACAAAATCCATCCTTTTTAATCTAGCTGTGTAGAAAGGATGGATTTTTACTATGAGATTCTTTTTATACGAGGGAGAATAATATGAATAAAAAATACGTCGATACGAGCTTTAGTATTCTACAGTGGTTTGTGTTTTTATTAGCAAATGCAATTGCATTGCCTATCATTATTGGTGGCATATTCCATTTATCAATAGAAGATATCTCAACATTAATGCAACGAACTTTTTTAGTTGTAGGAGTAAGTTCATTTATACAAGCATGGTTTGGGCATCGCTATCCCATAGCGGATGGGCCAGCCGGCTCATGGGTAAGTATATTTGTCATATTGGGACAAGTCGCTATGCATCAGGGACAAAGTGCAAAGGATGTATTACAACTTTTAGAAGGTGGATTAATTATTGCAGGTATATTACTCTTCCTCCTTGGTATAACAGGGCTTGTTCATCGAATTCTACGTTTATTTACACCCTTGGTTACAGGAACTTTTCTTTTAATATTATCTCTTCAGCTTAGTGGTGTGTTACTAAAAGGAATGATGGGATTACAAGGAGCTGTAACTCATCCTGATTATACAACGGCTGCTATTGCGCTCTTTGTTTTTGCCCTTATTACTTTCTTATCAATTAAAGGGAACGGATGGATGAAAAGTTACGCTGTGTTACTTGGAATTTCATGTGGTTGGCTTTTGTATGCTGTATTAGGAAAATCATCTCATATACCTTCACACACACCGTTAGTTAAGTTACCAGAGCTATTTTCTTGGGGCACACCTAGATTAGATATCGGAATGGCTCTAACTGCAACTTTATTTACATTTCTTTTAGTTGCAAATACAATCGCTGCTATTTCGGCTGTAAAACAAGTGGCTCCGTTATCTAAAGAAAATGAAAAGCAAATACTGAACCGCGGCGTGTGGGCCGGAGGTATATCGCATATTATCTCGTCGGTGTTTTCTACAATTGGAATTGTACCATTACCTGCATCAGCAGGATTTATTCAACTAACAGGACAAAGAAAAGTGAAGTCGTTCCTTATAGCAAGTCTTATATTAGCAGGAATTTCTTTTATTCCTTCAATTGTAAACTTTATATCCTTGCTACCAGGTCCTATTGCTAATGCCGCACTTTTAGCAACATTTGTCCAAGTAATAGGCATTTCATTCCAATCCATTTTACGTGAAGAATTAAATCAACGCCGATTAACTATATTAGGAATTTCATTATTAATCAGTTTGGGAATAATGTTTCTTCCAGAAAGTGCATTTAGCGGAATTCCTTCTTCCTTACAATATGTTTTAAGTAATGGATTACTTGTGGGTACCATGCTTGTCATTCTATTGGAACAGTTTTGGAAAGAGTAAAATTTGTGACTAAGTAAAAAAGCGCCCTGCTTACAGGGCGCCTTTTTATACCTAATGACTAATACTAGCAGTTGGGTATAATGTTGTTCCTCCAATTGAAACTTTTATTTCATTTGTTAATGGAACATTTTGTTCATTAATAATTGTTCTCCACCATTCCCATGCAAGACCAGTACATTCTCTAGCTACGATTTTTATATTTTTTGAATTTGGTGGAAGAGGGATAACTGTAGAGTAATGAGCCGTTTTGTCTTTGCCGCTACCATCCCATGTTTTATGTGTTAGTACTTCTTTACCATTTTGATCAAATGTGAATTCATCCCAAGATACATCAAATTGCGCAACGTAAGCACCGTAATGATCCAGTGTCATTTTAGCACTTGAATATTCTGTAGTTGTCGTCTCAATATAATCTGTATTGTTATGAACAGCAGCAGTTGCATTATCTTTTAAAAAAGTACTTGTATATGAAATTGGGTATGCTGGATTTTTAAGACTTAATTCAGCATTATCTTTAATGATATTTCGGATTTCATTGAAATCTTTAGTAACAACCTTGTTATGCTCTTTCGCATCTCCGCCTAATACTACAGCAGTAAAGGTACTTTCTTCAAAAATATCTTTGTACTGTCCATTCGTTTCGACGCTGTTATTCTTAAGTAAGGCTTTAAAAGCAGCTTGTACATCTTTACTCTTAGATGTTGTTTCTAATTTTACATAAACAGTTCTACCATAAGCTACATTTGAGACCATAACAGGTGGAGCCGAATTACTTACACCTTTACGAGTTAACTCACCAAAAGTAACACTATTATCAAAAAGATCAGATGGATTGTTAGGTAGTTCAGCACTTACGGTATAAAATATTTGCTTATATGCCGCTACCATCACTTTTTTCTCTCCATTTGCAACCGCATTAAAATCAATGTTTAGACTGTTATCAAGATATTTGGCGTTAACGTTAAGGGCACTTGCGATTTGTGATTTACTATAAACCATAGATTCTGTATACTGCATTCTTGCGGGTAACGTATGTGTTTTAGAATACTTTTCATTCCAAGTAGATACTAAATCATCTACTGCTCCAGCCACATTACCATATGTCGGATTTTGGACAGTAATTGTATTTTCTTTTCTCATGCCAGGTAAGTCTATACTAATATTTAAAGGCTTTCTCTTAGCCACTAATAAACTCGGTTGATTGTCTGCAAAAGCTTTATTTGCAAGTTGTACCGCTCCTGGATACGTACGATTCACCACAGAATCAATAATCGAAATATCGACTGGTGAAGTTGTAAGTGATTTTTTCTCGCGTTCCACTACTACAAATTTACCATTTGAATTGATACTTTCTTTCGGAACAAAACTCTCTACCTTATCACCATTTACAGCTAAAACCTCTTGATTATTATATTTAAGGCTTGCTATACCAGTATCAATGCCACTAGCATTTTTGGTTACATCAGTTGCATTACCTACTTGTGTTTCTGCGAAGGAAATAGATGAATAATTAATAGTGCATAGACTAACTAATAAACACGCAAGGAACTTTCTTCTTTTAGTGTTTTTCTTAATATTCAGAAAAATCACCCCGTTCTTTTTTTAGTAAGATATGATAATGATTGATAAATGATAGCTAACTAATAAACCTACATAAATGCTTTCAAAAGTTCTTGAATTAACGGGATTACGCCACCTACAAATTTCAAAACTGCCATTGCGATTTCCATATTATTTCCTCCTTTTTTATTGCTACGAAAATGTGATTTATCTTTATGCCCTCATTATAGTGACCCCTTACACTTTTATCAATACACTCTTATATGCAATATTACATACAAAAAAAACAAGCTGAATTCTTATAAAAAGTTATACAGAGATAAATTTTTCGTTTGGTAAATACTTGAAAACACAAAGCGTTCCTTTGCATTTCATGAGTAATTTACAAGTTTATTGTTGGAAGCATCGCAGAACCGGAAGTAATGAAATACATGCAGGACTGTTACGAGCAGCCAGAAATATTAAGAGTTATCATGGGCAACCGCATAAAAAAAGCTGCTGCCTATAAAATACAGACAGCAACTTCAACTAGAGTAGCTGGCATGATTTACACAAGCTACAGTATTTTTTTGACATACTCATTTTTCACATTTTGTAACTAATAAACAGCGATTGGCCCATAAGGACCATTGATAATTTCTATTTTTGTTTCAAAAATATCTGTTAAAATTGTTGGGTCCATAACCTCTTCTACTGTTCCAAAAGCAGCAATTTGTCCATCCTTCATAGCACAAATTTTATCCGAATATTTGGCTGCAAAATTTATGTCATGCATAACAGTCAAAATTGTTCTTCCAAATTCATTAGCCGCACGTCTCAAATGCTCCATCATTTGAACAGAACGAGCAACATCAAGATTGTTCAGAGGCTCGTCCAAAAGTACATATTCAGTCTCTTGGCACAAGACCATTGCTACATATGCCCTTTGTCTTTGACCACCAGAAAGCTCATCTAAATATCTATTCTCTAAATTAGTTAAATCTAGAAAATCGATATATTTAGAAATAATAGCTTCATCCTCTTTAGTTAATCTTCCCTTTGAATAAGGAAAGCGCCCAAATCCAACTAATTGTCTAACAGTAAGCCTAGTTACAAAATGATTTTCTTGTCGCAATATAGTCAAAACTTTTGCTAAGTCTTTTGATTTGGATTCAGAAACATCCATATTTGCTACCTGAATTTGGCCTTCATCCATATCTAAAAGTCTTCCAATCATCAATAGTGTCGTTGACTTTCCAGCGCCATTTGGTCCAATTAAAGAAGTAAAGCCCGCTTTTGGTATTTCAATATCCAAAGGTCCTATTTTCACCTTATCAGTATAGAACTTTTTAACATTATCAATTTTTATCATAAAGCCCTCTTCCTTAAAACTATAGTTAAGAATATTATTCCACCAAATAATTCAATAATAACTGAAACTACACCTTGAGCATGGAATACATGATACATTAAAAAGTATGCACTCGTCATTATCAAAAATCCTATTGCAAAAGCCATTGGAAAAATATATCTATGATCATAAGTTGACGCGGCCTGATAACTCAAAGTTGCTACTAAAAAGCCGTAGAAAGTAAGTGGCCCAATTAGAGCTGTTGAAATGGACATCAAAATAGCAACTAATACAAGCGTATAAATTACACTAGGTTGATATTTAACTCCAAAAGAAGTAGCAACATCCTTTCCTAGTGACAAAACATTCAAATTCTTAGAATGAGCAAAAATTAATACTGCTACAATTATGATCATAGGAATTACAATAGGAAAATATGCAGGATCTGCGTGATTAACAGAACCAAATAATTTCGCTTGTAAAATATCAAACTCTGAAGGCGCAAGTAGCTTTCTCATAAAAGTTGACACAGAATTTAGTCCGGTACCAATAATAATTCCAACTAAAAGCATAAGTTGTAAATTCCCGTATTTACCGGAAAGTAACCATCCATAAAGTATCAAACTCATGAAGACCATAACAACAACTTGGAATACAAACGATCCAATTCCATTAAAGTTTATTAATGCACTAGCACCAAAGAAGAATATTGTACTCGTATGAATTGCTGAATAAAGTGATTCGAAACCTAAAAGCGAAGGAGTAATAATCTTATTGTTCGTAATAGATTGGAAAGCAACTGTCGACAAGCTATGGCAAACTGCAGCAATAATCATCGCAACAATGGCTATTATCCTTCTCTTAACAACTGGGATAAAAGAAGGTGAATCTATCGGAACTGGATTGTTATAAACTAAAAGTCCATATGAAGAAAGGAGACCTAAAGCGATCAATGTTATCAGTACAATCCAATAACGTCTTGCTTCCTTCTTAGAACGAAAAGCGCTAGCTGATCTACTTTCATTATGAAGGCTAGAATCGATTTCGACATTTTCTTTATTTCTATAGTCTAATGTGATCATCGCAGCCTCCTTGGTTTTCTTTTTCTCAATAAAATAGTAATAAATACGACTGCTCCCACTGTTGCAAGTATTAAAGAAACAGGTACTTCAAAAGGCTTTATAATTGTTCGAGAAATGATGTCACAGGCAGTTATTGTCCCCATTCCGATCACACATACCCAAGGTAAATTACTCCTAAGATCATCTCCCCTAAACATTGAAACAATGTTTGGAACAATTAATCCCAAGAAAGGTAAGTTTCCAATAACAGCTGCAACAATTCCAACTGCAACAGAGATAAGGCCAGTCCCAAAAAGAACAATTCTATTGTAATTAACTCCAAGGCTTGTTGCGACATCTTCTCCTAGTCCAGCTAGAGTCAATCTATTAGCATACATAAAAATAAGCACAGTAACGATAACAATCAGCCATAAATATTCATATCTTCCCACCTGAACGGTAGCAAATGAACCTACGAACCAAGTTTCAATACTTTGCGTCATTTGAAAAAGGAGTCCCAAAAAAGTAGACACTGCAGAAATAACTGCTCCAAGCATCAATCCAATAATAGGGACAATTAAAGACGAACGAAGTTTAACTCTTCTTAAAAACAGAAAGAAAATCATAGTTCCTATAAAAGAAAAAATGATTGCACCAGTCATTCTTTGAACTAAAGTCGGGGCAGGAAATAATAAATATACAAAAAGCAGGCCTAAGCCTGACCATTCAATAGTCCCCGTTGTAGTAGGTTCAACAAAACGATTCTGTGTAATTAATTGCATTACGAGCCCTGCCATCGCCATTGCAGCTCCAGTAAGCATTAATGCAACTGTTCTCGGAACACGAGTGATGAAAAACATCTCCATTCCGTCCTCTTGTCCACGTATATCATAAACTCCAGTAAACAGTGATATAATCCCTAAAATTATAACAACTATAATCGCTATTATAAAAGGTTTTGTCCATATTTTATTGTGGTTATAAAACTGGGGTTGAGAAATATTCTCAACCCTAGAAATCATATTTTTTGACACTGTTTCGTACTCCTTTACACTACTTAGCTAAAGTTTTTGCGATATTTCCAAATAACTCTATATAAGTCTCAATTGATTCATTTGTGTAAGTATCTGCTGGTGCATAAACAATTTGTTTTTTAGAAACAGCAGTTGTGTTTTGAAGAGCAGGTGATTTAGAAATAACATCTTGAGCAGGAGCTGAAGTAGCAGCATCAGATGTTGCAGCATCACGATCTAATACGAAAAGCCAATCAGGATTTGTTTGTGCAATAGCTTCAACAGAAACGTCATCACCTTTATGACCTGCAGTAGAATTAGACACTTCTAGTGCTGGAGCCCAACCGAAAATCTCATACATTGGTCCCCAAACGCGACCAGAGTGAGGAGCAGCAAAACCAATATTCCCACCAGTAACGATAACACTCATAACTTTATCTTTTCCATTATAAGCAGATTTTACATTTTCAATAGATTTATCAAAATCAGCTACTAATTTTTTAGCTTCTTTATCTTTATCAAAGATTTTTCCTAAAGAAATTGTAGAATCTTTAAGTCCTTTTACTAAGTTTTCTCCAGGCTTAGTAGCTTTCTCAGAAACATCAACATTAAGATCAATAACAGCTGCATTTGGCACTAATTTTTTGATTTCTTCGTAATGGCCAGCAAATCTTTGACCAACGATTACAAGGTCAGGGTTTGCCGCTGCAATAATTTCAAGATTTGGTTCGCGGTGATTTCCAATATTTTGAACTTTACTATCCTTTACATATGCTGAATCTGCAGGCATTACATCCTTTGGAGCAGCCGCTAATTTAATTCCCCAATCAGCTAAAGTTTCAAAAGTTCTATTATCCAAAGCAACTACATTTTTTGGATTTACAGGGACTTTAACAGTTCCATGTGCATCAGTGATTTCAACTGTTTTTGGCTTATCACTACTATCACCTTTATTAGCTTTCGAAGTTTCCTTACTTGAATCCGAGCAAGCTGCTAACATTAAAGTGAAAATTGCTAAAATACTTACTAATTTTAAAAGCATAGTTTTTTTCATACGTATACTCCTTATAATGTAATTTAGTTCGAAAATGATAACGTCCATAGATTAAATTAGATAGTAACCTTTATGTATCTAAATTGCTATTGATAATCATTTTCATTTGAATATCCTGTTAATAAGTATAGTCATTAATTATGTGAAAATCTTGTGAATGGTATGAGTTAATATAATTAAACATAAATTAGATACAGTCTCATCTAATGCGCACCAGAGTCCTCCCCCACACGTACTAATCAATAGATTGGGCACCTTATAAACCATGATTTCTACTGCAAAAAAATGCCCATTAATAGCTGATTTTTTCATAATCCATTGCCTGGTAGCAATCTTCTTTTTATAGTTTCCGTCTTTTAATATTTCACAGAAACTATTTGATTATCAGGTTTAATAGAAAAAAACGAGTAAAACTGTATGAAATAGTTTTACTCGTTTTTGCTATTATGACAAACTGTACTTTACCTATTATCTTATTTTTATCATTCAACCATTGAATAGCCTCTGCCATGTATCGTTTGAATATATCTACCTTTCTTCTCGCACTTTAATTTTTTTCTTACATACCCAATATATAAATCCACTACATTGGGATTGACTACTACGTTATATCCCCAAACCTGGTTCAAAAGCATTTCACGGCTCAATATTGTATTTTTATTCTTGATTAAAAATACGAGTAAATCGTACTCGCGCTTAGTAAGCGTGAGATTTTTACCACCTTTTTTCACAATATGGCTAGATGCATCAACAAAGAGATCTTTAAACTGAAAGAAGTTTGTCTCATTTTGCTGGATACAGTCACTTCTCCTTAAAATAGCTTGAACCCTTGCTACTAATTCTTCTTTCACAAATGGTTTTCTAATATAATCATCTGCTCCCGCTTGTAGCCCTGCTATGCAATCCTTGCTAGAAATATTGTCGGTCACAATAATTATCGGTGTCGTTTTAACAAGTCGTATTTGTCTACAAATTTCTGGTCCCGATATACTTAACGAATCCCAATCCAATATGATAATATCCCAATCTTGTTCATATACTATATTTAAACCTTGGTTTTCATTGTGAAGTTTTAAAATGAAATAGCCCTCTTGCGTTAGACCGCTTACGATTTTCTTTGCAAAAGACCGTTCATTCTTAATTACTAACACCTGCTTCACCGATGGTTCACCTCTACTTCAATATAACTTAGTTGGATAAAAAGTTATCCCCAAAAAATAATTTAAGACTTATAAATATTAAATCCCTAAAAAAAGCCGTTATAACGACTTATTAGGAGAACTCTATATAATCTTACAATAGATATGGATGAAAACACAAAATATATGAAGATTTAAATAAATATTTTTTAATCATTAAGGGGCAGCTATAATATCTACCTGCTTATCATCAATAACCATTCATTCAGTTTCTGTTTCAAGGGTACCGTCCTCAACTTAAGCATTTTATCAAACCACAAAACAAAAAGAACCATACCCCCGCCAACCTGGCAAAGTTATGGTTCATATCATACAAAATTGTGACTTTACCCATAAAGTTGCCACTAAAGGAAGCATATCTTTGCCGGAAATCACATGTTTTTGAAGAGATTTAGTTGATTATTCGAGGAAAAAAGAAGCATATCTTTGCCGTGAATTAATTATTAACCCATAAACTTGCCGTGAATGTTACAACAAGACAAATAAAAATACCTATACCTATTATCAGCATGAGGTATTTAATCTTACTATTTTAGTCATTAGAACTTTTATATGACAGGTTCAGTAACTTTAACAATGGAATTTTAGTATATAGGCTTAATGATAAAAGTGCTTGTAGTGATATCCGTTTTTTTCTAAGCATAATTGCTTTTAGAGTCATAGGATGTATTCCTAACGCTTTACAAAACTGACGATGGTCACTTTGAAAAAGAACTGTTACATACTGTTCAAGCATTAAAGAGAGCTCTTCTATTGTCGGAGGAACAATGTATGGAGCTACTTGTAACAATTCTCCTATACTTTTATTAATCCATTCATCTCTTTGAGTTATCTCATATTGCTTTTCCGAAAAATCATATTCTCTTTGTCCTAACCAATTACCACATGCATAACAATGCCCCCGAGACTGTCTAATAGCTGCTTGTTCTCTCCTACATTTTGGATTAGGACACAAAGTTTCTAATTTCCTTTTATGCTTCAAACATACAGTGACACAATCAAAATACCAAATAAATGGCTCATATATTTCTTCATCAACCTTCTTCCATTCATCAAAACAGTGGGGACACCATTTCTTATCAAAATTATATAACTCCTGAGAATATACGACATCCTTCCAAGTTAACATCGTCATGTACTTAAAACCTTTTTGTAACGTTAGCAGTTCTAAGGATTCAGCAATTATTGATGTACTTTTTGCCATACTATAATAAGAAGCCTGATTGGTAAAACTTCCTAGTTGAGGTTCTTTAGAAAGTAAGTGCCGCTTCTCTGGATGCAAAAAAATAATATGAGAAACGAGGGTTCTTAATTTAACATTATGTGCATCAGCAAGTCTTTTAAGATAACTATTTAAACATTCAACCATTGGAGTACCAATATTTATAGGTTCTATATAATAGAAGTAACTAGCTGTTGGCTTTTTAGATATATCCATATTTTCAGCCTTCCATATAATCTTGTTTACCTACAGGGTCTCTTTTTGGATTACGCATTCCTACCTTACGGCCTCTAGTTGCAACTGTTTTTTCCGCTTGCTTTTCCTCTCTCTCTTTTAATCCTATTTTATATAAGAAATTCATCCTATGTTGTTCATTTTCAGCAAATAAAGCTTCACCTTGTTCAATTTCCCCATACAACATTTCTAAAGCCTGGATTGGCATAGCATATTTATATAGAATTTCTTTTGTAATAGTGCTTTTTTGATTATGAAGAGCATCTCCGAGACAACGAGTTAACCAATCTTTTAATATACCTATACAGCCCAATGTACGCTCATAAATAAAATCTGCATGCTGTAATAAATTTGGTTCTTCTTCTAGAGGCATGTTTTTTTGCAACATATGAATCACTGATAAAAATGTACGGTATTCATCTACGTTACTGGCTTTATATCTTGGGAAGTGTATACTAATTGTCCTACGACTAAGCTGAGCACTTAAATTAAAAAATTCTTTTAATTCATATGTACCAACTAATATGTGAGGTACTTTTGTTTGATTTGCTAAAGACTTAATAGTATCTAGTTGATTTTGTAAACTTTTAGATCCTGATACTTTTAGCAAATGTTGCGCTTCATCCACTATACAGGCTACAGGTCTTCGAAACTTAAATGCGTTCTCAAGAGAGCCTCTTAACGCATACCAAGTAGATCTGCTATGATAGTTAATTTTAGAATTTTGCACATTATCCGTTTGGTTTTCTATAATAACCTTATGATTTATAAGGGGTTCCTGTAATGCCTCTAAAGTTCGATAATAATAATCTTTCCAAGTAAATTTTCCAGAATCAAATCCTACAACTTCAGTTCTTACTATAGGAATTCTCCCTCGATCCCTTACTAATTCTTCCTTCATTTGTTCAATGAAATATTCTTCTAACACTTGAGCTAAAGTTGTTTTTCCTACCCCACTTGGTCCAAGAACTAAAAAGATAAAGGTTCCTGCCGGATTAAGGATACAAGATATGAGTTGTTCTTTGACTTGTTCAATTATAGTATGTCCTACCACAAAACTTTCAAATTGCTTTAACTTCTTATCTTGTTCAACAAATGAAGGTATATTCTCACTCTCTTTATATTTATTCATCTTAATTTCAGCCTCCCTTCTTATAGATATTAAACTCTTGGAATTCCATATTTTCCAATAAATCTTTAGCTTTTGATGAAATAGCAGAAGGATATTTTTCTTCAAATTCGTTTTGATCCCCTTTAGAAGACAATTGCCTCTTCATATTTTCTGCCATTAATTTCTCTTTTTCCTCAATATTATTAATAAATTCAGCAATTTTCTTAGCCGTGACGCTATACCCTTTGACATGATTTTGTTTTCTTTTCTTAATCTCCTCCATAGCCAATTTTAACTCTCGTTCCGTTTTCCCTTTTAATTCATGATAATATTCTGAGGTACACGTTATCCATTTTTTGTTTACATACGCGTAAGCAATTCCGATATTAAATGGATCATATCTCACAGGTACACTTTTCGCCTCAAGTTTAGAATTATTTAAAGCAGGGCTCCAATAATTTATATAATTCACTTTAATACCTGTACGTAAATTCACTTTAGCTACCCCATTCCTTGTAGACGGCAAAGTAGTAACGATAAAATTTTCATCATACGAGATGAAATCAAGTTTCCGCTCTCCTGTTCTATATATGCCTTCATTAAGTGCTTCATTAGGCGTAAGCCCTTCCAATGATGGATGTACATTATTGCTGTATACCTCCACTAGCCATTTTCCAAATACATCTTCCAAATTTTCCAAAGTCCATATCGCTTGATTTACAGGATTTACAGCCTTAGTAACTTGTCGAACATTCTTCATAATTTGAGTATTCCCCCTTAGATTATGAAGAAAATTAGAATTCGAAGTGCCAAACAATCTTTCAATTACACTTCCAAATCTAGCTTTTGCTGGTGGTCTTACTTTTTTGTTAATTTCGTACATAGCTGTAAATGTTTCGAAATAAATGCTGTGAAATTCTTTTCCTCCGTCCACTACAATAGATTGTGGAAGTCGATGATATTTACGCACACATTCTCTCAATGCTATCATCACTGATCTGTAACTAGGTGACTCGAAGGTAATATAATGGGAAAGGACCATCCTAGAGTAAGCATCCACTAATAAAGTTAACCACGGTCTTCCTAATACTTTACTCGTTCTAGAACATACAACCTGAATATCTAACTGTGTATGATCTATATGTGTAATCTCAAAAGGTCTATCCCCGTGTTTTGGAACGCTTCTTTCTAAATTCCAATAAAAAGGCTCATACTTATAAGCTGACCTTTCTCCTTGTCTTTTCTTGACTTGTTCATACCGATTTCTATGCTTAATAGCCTTACAAAACGTTTTAAAGCTTGGGACAGGAATATTTTTATCTTCACATAGAATGACTAGCTGTCCATATACAATCGTTTTATTCTTCTGTTTAAGATTTTCGTATTCCCTTTCAATTACTTCTTCTATTAAAGATATTGTTTCAGCTGGAAGCTTTTTCTCTCGATTACCCTTGCTTTGATTTTTAGTTAATAAACCTATATATCCATTTCCATATATCTGTTGAGCCTCTTTGTAGTCTTTTACCCACTGTCTCAAAGTTCTTTCAGAAACTTCACTGCTAGGTATTTTTTCATTATTTAATTTTCGCTTAACTACACTTATCTTTCTATTAGCCTTTGCCAACTCTTCTGGCCCCATTTCTAATATATTTTCTATAAAGGGCGCATATTTTCTACTCTCCTTTTCTTCATTTTTGAGATCTATCCTACCGTTATTCAGCAACTCTATAAAATGTATTTTAGGTAGTTCTAATAATCCATTTTCATCCGAATAAAGCGAGATTGATTGAAAGCCTACATTTACAATCCTCCAAACAATTCCGTCCCACATAACTGTCGCATTAACATCTATTGTTACAGCTGTTACAGGATGAATATTTTCAGTTTTTGTTGAATTAATACTTTCAAATGCCTTATTATGCTGTTCACTCAAAAAAATTGGTACATCATTAGAATTGGCAATTATATATTTCACCAGGTCCACATATATTTCATTCTTCACAATCAATGTATATACATCATCAGCATTTGTTGTTTTTAAAGAAGCGAGCAGTTCGGATAATTTCATCCCTAAATTCGAAGAAAGAATATTAATAATTTCTTTTTTCTTGTCCTCTGATACTGTATAGTGTCCATTCTTGAGATACGCCTCTAGAAATATAAGATTTCTATGCACCTTTATATCTATTTCAGCCGATGATCGAACAACAAAGTCCAAGCCTAATTGACTGGCTGCAATTTCTGCAGGTGGACATCTCCAATTCCCCTCTTCATCTTTAAAATATCTTATTGGATCTTTTTCTGAGAGCTTAACCAGTTGTTCTTCTGTTTTCCATTCCTCAATCTGTGCACCATCTTTTCTTAATACTAAAAAATCTGGGGTGTAATAAAAAGATATTCTCTTACCATTTTCACGAGAATAATCTAACTTTAAGGTAATAGGCTGATCATAATATTCGAGTACATCATCATCATATTCCATTAGGTACATAGCAACTAGTTCAACTGTATAACTCTCGTATTGAATAGACATCCCCATTTTCTTACTTGGGTATTTCCCAGATAAGTTTTTCTTCGAACTCCTAACATTACGAGAAGGCGGTGATGTCCGGATTTTTTGAATTGTACTAACTGTCTCTTTGGTAAAATCTAATAAAATACACCAGCTTTGAAACTCCTGTTCACTGAACATAACTTACCTCCCGTCATTAGAAAATTCATTTTGCATTAATCTATTTAAATACTCCCTTAACTTCTTTTCTTTAAGTAATCCCGGCTTATATGCAATTTCTTCTATCTTTCTTCTACTCGGATATACGCCATGCTTTCCTAGAATTTCAACACATTTATCAATTATTAAGCAATTATCTTCATAAGCCTGTATTGTTCGTCTTTTAATATATTCTTTATTCTTTGCAGAAATAATCTTGCATAGGTCTGGAAAATGTTCATAAAGTGTTCTTTTGGGGTAGCCTATCAACTTAGCTAATTCAGTCATAGATATAATGCGCTCTGAATTGTTGGCATATTCCCCAAGTATAGACAACGCCCTATTGCAATCAAATCTAATTTCTCTTGTATCCTGATTCCTTAAAAGAAACTCTACATTCAAGATAATTAGATTTTTATTTATACTGATATCTTGGGTGTAGAAATAAACCGGTGAAATATCAAATAAGCTACATATTTCAAGTACCCTAGGAAGGGGTGGTAAAACTTTTCCTTTACACCAATCCCAAAGAGTCGTTTTTGCTAAGTTTAAGTTCTTCGCAAACCTTTGTAGATTCCCCTGTTCATAAGTTTCAACAAGGTAATTTAAATTTCTAATGATTTGTTGTCTATTTCCTAAAACCGCTATCTCTTCTTTGTGATTTATAAATTGTTCCGCCATTAGAGTTATTTTGTAATTAAGCTCTAGATTATGTGGGTCTTGATTGTTACCTTTTTCTATACCTAGCCATGTATTGCAATATACACAGTATCCGTTTTGACTTTTCCTGTGTAAAATAGGGAGATTTTTATTGCAAGAAGGACAATATATTTCTAATCTGCATTTATGCTTAAGGCATACCTTAACTACCTCAAGGTGCCACAATAATGGATTATAATAACTTTCTTCATTATTCATTTGTTCTTCATAACATGATGGACACCAAGAAAGATGGACCTTCAATAAATACCGTGATGGAATTACTTCCTTCAATCCCATTAATGTCAATTGATCCAAATGCTGTACTCCTGTTAGATTTTCTAAAACAGTTACCATATCTACAGCATTTTGTTCAAAAGTATTAATTGTTCGGGCACCATCGTAAAATCTATTTCCTCCTCTTTTAACACTATTGATAAGGAATTCTTTATCAAGTACTGGTGCAACGATATAAGAAAGTAACGAGGACGGATAAATTTTATGTACTTCTGATAACCTAATTAAGTAACTTGTTAAGCATTCCATATAAGGACTCCCTACTCCCATTGGTTTAACCTCATATAGTTGACTTCGTTTTGAATATGCATAATGCAATTTCAACACCGCGCTTTGCAAAATATCCTATTACAAATATGGACATATATGTTTGTATATAAACCACTAATTCTTCCAAATAAAACATTTATGAATCCTTATTCTAAAAACCAGATGAATGATATAATTAAATCTAATGAATGTACTAGCAGGAGGATTATAATGAGTACTCAACCTAAAGCAGATATAAACTTTCAAACAGATTTATTTGATGCAGCAAATCAATTACGTGGGCCGGTTTCACCGGCTGATTATAAACATTATGTATTACCATTAATTTTCATGAGATACTTATCGTTACGTTATGATAAACGCAAGGCACACATTGAGGCTATGACTGATAATCCAGATAGCGATTTTTACGCGGCCGGAGATGAAATAATACGCGAAACTTTCCTTAGCATGGATGACCTATATAGATCTGAAAACGTCTTTATAATTCCAGAAAAAGCTCATTGGGACTATATCCGTGCTAATGCAAATCAACCTAATATTAAAGAAATTATTGATAATGCTATGAAATTAATCGAGGAAACAAACCTAGAGCTACAAGGAACCTTACCTCGAATTTTCCAACGTGCAATTTCTTTACCTATTGAAAATGTAGCTCAGCTTATCACTATCTTTTCACGTGATACTTTTAGTGCTTCTAACGAAAATAGCGTTGATATACTAGGTCGAGTATATGAATACTTCATTGGGAACTTTGCATCTACAGAAGGGCAACGTGGTGGTGAATTCTTCACACCGTCCTCTATTGTAAATTTATTGGTTGCTATGCTTGAACCAACAGAGGGGAAAGTCTTTGATCCAGCATGTGGTTCCGGGGGGATGTTTATTCAGTCTGATGGCTATTCCCAACATAATCGTGACTTGTCTTTTTATGGACAAGAAATCAAAGAGAATAACGTACGCTTAGGTAAAATGAACGTATTATTACATGGTATTAATGCTGATATTCGCTTGGGAGACACTTTACTCAATGACCAATTTCCCGATTTAAAAGCAGACTATGTTATTGCAAATCCACCTTTTAATATGAAAGATTGGGGTGCAGACCGTATTCCTAACGATGACCCACGTTTCAATGTATTAGGGTTAGAAGGAGTAAAAGTAACAGATAGTAACGCCAACTATGCCTGGATGCAGCATTTCTTATATCATTTAAACGATGAGGGAACCGCAGGATATGTTATCGCAAATGGTGCAATGACATCGAATGCAACTGGTGAAAAAGAAGTACGCCAAGCGCTAATCAACCAAGGATATATAGATTGTATTGTACAGTTACCAGAAAAACTGTTCTTTACAACAGGTATTCCATGTTGTTTATTCTTCTTAAGTAAAAATAGAGATGGTAACAATGGTTATCGTCAACGTAAAGAAGAAATTTTATTTATTGATGCTCGTAAGATGGGGAAATTAGTGTCACGCCGTCAAAAAACATTAACGGAAGAAGTAATTAGTAAAATTGCTGACACATACCATCACTATCGAAACTCAGATGAAAAATATGAAAATAAAACAGGTTTCTCTAGAGTTGCAACAATAGAAGAAGTAAAAATTAAAGACTATAAACTAACTCCTGGTATTTATGTTGGCTCAGAATTGGAAGACGATGATGGCATTCCATTTGAAGAAAGAATGGGGACATTAATTGAAACATTACGTGAGCAATTTGAAGAAAGTAACCACCTTCAAGAGAAGATTTTAAGTGACTTGGAGGGATTAATGTGAAGAAAACAAAAGACATTTTTTCTTTAGTACCTCTGAAAGAATTAGGAGAATTAGGTCGTGGGAAATCTAGACATCGCCCAAGACATGACCCTATCTTATATGATGGTAACTATCCTTTTATTCAAACTGGTGATGTTAAAGCAGCAAATAAACACATTACACACTATGAGAAAACCTATAATGAACATGGCTTAAAACAAAGTAAACTTTGGCCTAAGGGAACCTTGTGCATTACTATTGCCGCAAATATCGCTGAAACGGGTATTTTAGGAATAGATGCTTGTTTTCCAGATAGTATAGTGGGCTTTATTCCTAATGAAGAGAAATGTCATCTAGATTACGTTTATTATTTTTTAAAATTCCATAAACAAGAAATACAAAAGTACGCTTATGGAACTGTACAAGATAATATTAATCTAAGCACATTCGATAATATTCTTATCCCGTTACCTTCATTAGCCATCCAGAGGCAAATAGCATCTATTCTATCATCTTTAGACGATAAAATTAGAGTAAATCATAAAATCAATTCAACCCTTAAAGAAATGGCACAAAAATTATATAAACATTGGTTTGTAGACTTCGGGCCATTTCAAGATGGGGAGTTTGAAAAGAACAACTCAAGAATTATACCTAAAGGTTGGGAAATAAAAGAGCTAGGATCATTATATAAAACTTCTTCTGGAGGAACACCAAGCAGAAAAAAGAAGGATTATTATGAAAATGGAAATATTAATTGGCTTAAAACAAAAGAATTAAACGATGACTTTATCTTTGAAACAGAGGAAAAAATAACAGAGTTAGCGATTCAAAAATCATCCGCTAAGATATTTCCAGTTAATACAGTGATAATAGCCATGTACGGAGCAACTGTCGGTAGATTAGGAATATTATCAAACGATTCCTCTACAAATCAAGCATGCTGTGCTATTATTTCTCAAAATAATACTTTTACTCCTCAATATATATATGAATATTTAAGTTATAACAGAGAGAAAATCATTGATTTGGCCAATGGAGGAGCACAACAAAATATTAATCAACAAATTATAAAGTCCTTACCTGTACTCGTTCCTAAAGAAGATGTACTTTCTAGATTTAATCATAAACTTACTCCTTTATTTAATTTAAGGAAGTCATTGCATTTAGAAAATAAAGCATTAATTCAAACTCGGGATTATCTGCTACCCCTCCTCATTTCAGGAGAAGTAACATTAAAAGAAGCCGCAAAAATAACAAAAGAGGTGTTAACAAATGGCTAGTCGCTTGTATGAATCAGATTTTGAACAAACAGCCATCGAGAGACTACAACAAGAAGGTTACACATACTTACCAGCACACGAATGGATGACACGTAATGATTTGCATGAAGTAATAATAAAGGAACGTTTAGCAACGTTCCTTTCTGATAAATATCAAATGATTCCATCTAATGAGATCCCACGCTTAGTCTCACTATTAACCACAATAGATGGAGTAGATGTAGAAAAAAGAAATGAACGTTTTCATGAACTCTTAGTTAAAGGATATACGTTTTCTTATGAAGAAAACGGAAAAACAAAATATACAGATGTTAATTTAATAGATTGGGGTACCCCCAAAAATAATGACTTCATTGTGATGAACCAACTAGCCATTGAAGGCCGCTTTTCTCGTAGACCTGATATTATAATTTATATTAATGGTATTCCATTAATTGTTTTTGAGTTAAAAAGCCCTTATCGTGAAGATCCATCTGTTCGAGGTGCCCATTTACAATTACAGCATTATGTAAAAGATATTCCACAGCTATTTGATTACAATGCTTTTGTTGTCCTATCAGATGGAGTACAAACAATGCATGGGATGCCATTTGCTTCATTTGAATATTTTGCCGAATGGAAGTCAAAAGATGGACATACAATTGAAAATAATCCTATATTATCTATGAAAACATTAATTGAAGGGCTATTTTCAAAAGATCGTTTATTAGAATACATTCAAAGATTTATTTTCTTTAAAGTAAAAGGACAGGCTAGCGTAAAAATTGGTGCAAAATACCATCAATACTTCGGAGCGACAATTGCATACGAGGAAGCGTTACGGGCTTCTGGTCCAAATGGAAATAAAAAGATTGGAACGGTATTCCATAGTACCGGTTCAGGTAAATCTTTTACTATGCTATTTTTAGCAAATTTACTACGTCGTTCAAAAGATTTGAATAACCCAACAATTGTTTTACAGGTAGATCGCACAGATTTAGATGAACAATTATATAAAACATTTGTTAATACGGAAAGTTTTATAGGAAAGGTATTCCAAGCAAGGTCAGCAGATGATTTACGTGATTTATTACAAAATGAAGGTGGACAAATTGTATTATCTACAATTGAAAAATTCCGCTTAAAAGATGATGAAAATGAACACCCTACATTATCTGACCGTTCCAATATTATTGTTATCGCTGATGAAGCACACCGCACTCAATATGGTGTAAAAGGATTTGCTGGGAACTTAAGACAAGCTTTACCAAATGCTTCTCATGTTGCCTTTTCAGGTACACCAATTTCTATGATTGGACGAGATACTACAGAACAATTTGGGCCTATAATTCATACATATGATATGGTTCAATCGGTAAACGATGGTGCAACTGTTAAATTAACATATGACTCTCGCTTAATTCCATTAGATTTAACTAATCTAAATATTGATGAAGAATTAGCTAACATCGTTGCTTATGGTTCAAATGATGATGCATTAGAAAAGTACAAGCGTCAATATGCAGCATTAAAAAAGGTCGTTGGAACACCAAAACGATTAGAGCAATTAGCAAAAGAAATTGTAAACCACTTTAATACTGCTAGTATTGAGCAGCCTTTTGCAAAAGGCTTAATAGTAACGATGAGTCGGCATATTTGCGTAGCTTTGTATGACCAACTAAAGAAAATACCTAATTGCCCACAAATGGAAATTGTTATGACAGGAGGAAGAACAGACGATCCAATAGAATGGAAAGACGTTCAACAGGGGAGCCAATACTCACATATAAAAAATGACGAAGAAAAGAAAGTTATCAAAGAAAGATTAGCAGATCCAAAAGACCCATTAAAACTATGCCTAGTTGTAGATATGTTCTTAACAGGTTCAGATTTCCCACCAATGACATTTCTATATGTCGACAAACCTATGAAAGGTCATAACTTAATTCAAGCAATCGCACGTGTTAATCGAGTGTTTCCAGAAAAAGAAGGCGGTCAAATCATTGATTTTATCGGTATTGTAGACCAATTAAAACAGGCAACAAAACAATATACAAATAGTATCGAACCACCAAAAGAAGCACTTTTTGATATGGAAGAAGCATTAGAGATATTTTGGGGGAATTTAGAGATTATACGACAATATGTACCAGCACATTTACGTCCGACAGATTGGCGCAAATTGAGCAAAATTGAGCAAGAAGATTTATTTGCAACACTACTAGGAAAGTTTTTAGGTATGGATATAGAAAAAGATTTCTTAGAGGCTCAATTAAAATTATCTAAATCCTATAAACTTGTTTCTAATGAAATGATTGTAAGACCTGTAGTAGATGAAATATTGCTTTATGAAATTGTAAAAACCCAAATACGTAAAATTAGTATGAAGGATTTTCAAGCAGAAGAGCAATTAGAACAAAAATTAAACAAATTAATAAATGACAGTCTCGTAACCCGCCAAACAATTGATATATTTGCCGTTGCAGGTATAGAAAAGCCAGATGTATCTATTCTAGATGAAGCATTTATATTAGACGTAAAAGATAAAAAACATGAAGATTTACGTTTGAAATTATTCAAACAATTATTAGAAGACCAGGTAAAATTAACGTTTTCTAAAAACAAGGCAAAATCTCAAAAAATGAGTGAGCTATTAGAAAAAACATTAAATGAATATCATAACCGCATTATTAATGCAGCAGACGTAGTGCGTATTATGACGGAAATGCGTAATGAAATGATGACTGAGGAACAAAAACGTAAAGATTTAGGGCTAACCGAAGAAGAAGCTTCCTTCTATGAGATTATCGCTAACATGGGGGAACATACCTTTGAAAATAAATTTATTGCCGATTTGGTTCACAAAGTAATTAAAGAAATGAAGAGAGAATTTCGTCCTGGTTGGACAGAGGTTCATCGTACCGATATTTTAGCAAAAGTACGTATTGCAGTTACAAAAGTTCTTATTAAAGAAAAAGTTTCTGGTCAACAACTACAATTTCTTATGAGCGCGATTGTTGATGAGGCAAAGGAAAAATATAGAGATTGGCCAATCAATGCTTGATACCAAAGAGGATGCCTTCTTCTAACGAAGAAGGCATCCTCTTTTTTATCCTTTACTGTTAAGAAATATTTTTCAATGCCCATTCATCAATACCCTCATCTTCATCATTTTCCACAGGAGGGATATCCACGGTGCCTCTTGATTCTTCTTCAATCCTTACCAATTCAGCATCAACTCTTTGCCTAATCATAGATCCTAAACGTCTCACAAAATCTAGTTTTAGCTGCGGTGACCATTCTTGGTTTTCAGTACTAGTATTATAACATTCAACTATTGAAGGTAGCATCTGAAGAAAAACATATATCGCAAGAGCATTTTGTTTTTCAATACCTGTTAAACCTCTAAAATATTCACCATTATATGTGTTTGGCCATAATATAAAAGTCCCCGTTAACCTCAGTTCTACTGAAACAGCTTCATCCATGTACTGAATTTGTGGTCTCAAGGATTTTAATTTTTCATTATTAAATAAAAAGGCTAACGTCCCTAAAATGGTTGATATTCTTGAACCCTCTCCTGTTACTGCATTTGCATTATCTCTTGTAGTCCCTCGATAGCTTTCCAATGCAATAACAAAAATCTCATGGTCTTCTGACAAAGGATCATCAGGATCATCTATGTAATGTTTGAATAACCAATAAAGCAAATCCTCTGTTAACCCATCTTCACATGGCTCAATAAGTCCAAAAACCTCCGAAGGAAATAGCTTTTTCATTACCCTCTTTCCATTTGTAGCACCACAAAAGACTATAGCAAATACGCGATTCCGATTTTCAAAGACCAATACACCCGGGGCAAAATGATCTACACGCTCGTCTCTAGGTTTTAATCGTCCATTCCCGTCATAGGGAGCTACTCGCTTTTGAGTTTCTATATGCCCTATAAAGTACAAATAATTCACAACTTCATCATCAAACTCCAGGGTTTTTAAATCTGTAAGAGGAAAACCCGGTACATCTTCTATCCTACAGTGTAATTCATCCTCTTCACAATTTCTTTGTGTATATTGAATATCTCGATTTCCTTGTAAAAGTTGTTGAAATTCTTCTAATCTATCAAACTGGTGTAAACGTAGGATACAAAATTTATTCAAAGTTTTTTCTTCCCTTCCCTATTCATCATTCCTTGCTTCGACTAAATGTTGTGATTCTTTAAAATCTAGGAACAAGATAATCAGCAAATAAATCAAAAATTTGTTAATTACACCATCCGATTCAACAACAAATTTACTAACAATATAATCTTCTTTCTTATCCACGACATTAGGACCTATTTTTAAAATCAAGGAAAATTTCCCCTTCTTCATATGTTTTTGTAGGGCTTGTCCTAAATTAACCTCTAATTTATCTTCATTTCGTTTTTGTTCTATTGTATTGGATTTGAAATCACTTTCATTTTCAATATTATAGTCTACCCAATGTGGGAAATGTAAAATTAATTTCGTTTTACCCAATGCTTGAATAACCTTTTTTAACCACATAAATTTAAAGTTTGTTTCGCATGCTAAATCGATACTGACACGTTTATGTGGATTAGCCACTTCTAAAACAGAATTATCTTTTCTGGTTTTTAAACTTTTCATTTCGATTTCTAGTTTACCTGGATGTTTAAAAATTTTAATAAAAAGATTTACAGCTAACGCAATAATTGACGTAGTAATAGTAAAACCTACACCTGGCTTGGCATTAATTGCTTCCTTAAGAGCAGGAATAAAGTTCGATATGTATGTAGCTACATCAAACTTCAATATATACATGATAAAAATTGCTATGATAGGGCTAAGTAAGATAATCCACTCCACTGAGATATTCCTCAATTTTATTAATAACCTAAGCATGAACTATCCCCTTAATGATGGATAAGACTAAGTTTTTAATTTCCTCTGACATACTATGATTGTTAACTATAATAACACCGTTATTAAATAATTCTACCTTTTTATATAAACGTGAATTATTAAATTTCGTCAAAATCGATACCTTTTCTATATCAATACATTCATCATGAATCAGCCAGTCTAACTCGTTAAACAATCTATCTTTATATGTATCTTTTTCTTCCATTTTAGATGCGTTTATCAATTCTATATAATCATGTACAAACTCTGTGCTTTCTCTAGGAATTTGCGAAACAAATTTTAATTCCGTAATGGAAGAATTTGTACTAACAGCATAGTTAATTAAATTGAAAAAGTGTTTTGAAGTTAAAATTACTTGCCGCATATTATCTACTTTTTTAGCTTTCTTTAATAAGTCGATATAGCTATTTGTAGCGTAATCGTATGTGACGGCTATGTACTTTTTATTAAGAAGGACCAAATTATTATCAGCAAATACATTTTGAGCTATTTTTAGATCTTCTTCACTAAAATTAAAAAGTTCAAAAATCTTAAATTGCAGCATCTGATGCACTCCCTCCATACGATTAATAATAGAAAAAACTTCCTTTATTAATTATAATATTGTCTCCTAAGAAAAACAATGTCACTAAAATATTTATTACCGAACATTATCATATTAATACACATTGGAATAAAAGAAGCATAAGTTTGCCGCAAACAAAAAGAACCATAAGCTTGCCGTTCCGGCAAACTTATGGTTCATATTACAGCATAAAAAAACCACCAAACAGTTATGTATTGGTGGAGACGGTGGGAGTCGAACCCACGTCCAAAAATATCGGCACTTAAGCTTCTACGAGTGTAGTCGATATATTAGCATTTCGCGAACTCTTCGGCCTATCGACAGGCTTCCAAGTTGCTAGTCTGATTATTCTCTTCCTTCGCCCTCAGACGGCGAACTCCGGCGTAGTCCACTTAGTTTGAGTCCCTTACCCTACCACATGGACGATGGAGGGAGGAACCTTTAGTGCAATTAAGCAGCTAAAGAAAGATTGTTTTGTTTGCCAATTATAGGCTTTGACGTTTTAACGAGGCCGATCCCCTCGACTCGCAACCTAAGCTCGAACTATCCCTGTCGAATCCGTAACGTCCCCATGATAAAAATGGAGCATACGAAGAAATATCGTGATAGCTACTAAGAGCTGTTTTTCAATGTGCAACAATCTTACATAAGTTATTATATCATACGCGCGCCGTTTTACAAATGTAAATATCTGTATTACATCTTTTGACGATCACGGAACACGCGTGCAATTTCACGTTTAGCTTCTTTCTCTTTTAAATCGTGACGCTTATCATATTGCTTCTTACCTTTTGCTAAACCAAGTGCCATTTTCGCAAATCCATTTTTCAAATAGATTCTAACTGGAACTAATGCATATCCTGTTTCTTTTGCGTAACCTGCTAGCTTATCAATTTCTTTTTTATGAAGAAGTAACTTCCTTGTACGTAGCGGATCGTGATTGAAACGATTCCCTTGTTCATATGTATTAATATGCATATTATGAACCCATACTTCACCGTTATGTATACGTGCAAACGCATCTTTCAAGTTCACGCGTCCAGCGCGAATCGACTTAATTTCCGTTCCTTGAAGGACAAGCCCTACTTCGTATGTTTCTTCGATGAAATAATCATGAAATGCCTTTTTATTTTGCGCAATAACCTTACCTGTACCCTTTGGCATATAACGTCCCTCCTCTATTTTTACCATTGTAACAAATGTTAATAAAAAGCGAAAGTGGCTCGCTCAGAATCTTTGGACATTGGAGCTCCCGACAAAGAAGCGCTTTTTGCTTCGTCCGAGGGCGCGAAATGGCCAATAGATTCTAGCCACTGTAGCTGGATTCAACAAAAAGCGAAAGTGGCTCGCTCAGAATGTGAGGCGAAGCCACTCTTCTCTTACTTGCGCTTTTTCTTTTTCTTCTTGAATCCTGGTACATTTTCAAAGAATCCTTTTTTCTTCTTACCATTACCATTACTATTACTATTTCCATCTTTTTTCCCTGGCTGACTAGCGGATGTGGATGCAGATGCTTTTCCTTTTCCTTGTCCACCACGATCAAACTTTCTTCCTGTGCCGCGTTCACCACCGCGCTCATTACTACGTTCGCTACGTCCACCGCGTTTCTTTCTGCCTGTTCTTGGCTGTTCAATCACAACTGGACGATCTTTGAACTTACGACGAGGTGTGCCTTTCATGCCAACGATTTCAAAGTCGATTGCACGCTCGTCTTTATTTACGTTAATAACACGAATTGTAATTTCGTCACCGATGCGGAATACGTTACCTGTACGTTCTCCGATCATCGCAAAATGTTTTTCGTCATAACGGTAGTAATCATCTGTTAAATAGCTAACGTGTACAAGACCTTCAATTGTATTTGGAAGCTCTACGAATAAACCGAAGTTTGTTACAGAACTAATCATACCGTCATACTCTTCACCGATTTTATCGACCATATACTCTGCTTTTTTCATTTCGTCTGTTTCACGCTCTGCTTCAACAGCACGGCGTTCCATATTAGAAGAGTGCTCTGCAATCTCAGGTAAGTTTTCACGCCATTTCGCTTGCGTTTCGTTGTCTACTTTACCATTAATGATGTATTCACGAATCAATCTATGAACAATCGTATCTGGGTAACGACGAATTGGCGATGTGAAATGCGTGTAGAACTCAGTTGATAAACCAAAATGTCCTAAGCTGTTCGAATCGTAACGTGCTTGCTTCATAGAACGAAGCATAACTGTTGAAATGACTATTTCTTCCGGCTGACCTTGAACCATTTCAAGAATTTGCTGCAATGCACGAGGGTGTATTTCATTCGCACGTCCCTTTACTGCATATCCGAAGTTTGTTACAAACTCGAAGAAACGCTCAAGCTTATCTTCTTTCGGATCTTCATGGACACGGTACATAAACGGTACGTTCATCCAGTGGAAATGCTCCGCTACTGTTTCGTTCGCAACAAGCATAAACTCTTCAATTAACTTCTCTGATACAGAACGATCACGCATTACAACATCAGTCGGTTTTCCTTCTTCATCTACTAGTACTTTCGCTTCTTTAAAGTCAAAGTCAATCGCACCACGGCGCATACGTTTTTCACGTAAAATTTGTGCTAACTGCCCCATTTCTTTAAACATTGGTACTAGCGGCTCGTAACGTTCAATTAGTGCTTCGTCTTCATCTTCTAAAATGCTTCTTACGTCAGCATACGTCATACGCTCTGTCGTTTTAATTACACTTTGGAAAATCTCGTGTTTTACAACATCACCTAGATTGTTGATTTCCATTTCACAAGATAGTGTCAGACGGTCTACTTTCGGATTTAATGAACAAATACCGTTTGATAAACGATGCGGAATCATCGGAATTACACGGTCTACAAGATATACACTCGTCGCTCTCTCTGCTGCTTCAACATCAATTGGAGAACCTTCTTGAACGTAATGACTTACATCTGCAATATGAACGCCAAGCTTATAGTTACCGTTCTCAAGCTTCGTTACTGTAACAGCGTCATCTAAGTCTTTCGCATCCGCACCATCAATTGTAACAATCATTTGATCACGTAAATCACGACGATCTTTTATATCTTCTTCTGAAATCGTTTCTGGTACACTGTTTGCATGCTCCATCACTTCTTCAGGGAATGCTAAAGGTAAATGATGTTTATGAATGACAGATAAAATATCTACTCCTGGGTCATTTTTATGACCTAGAATTTGAATAACTTCACCTTCTGCGCTTAAACGGTTCTCTGGGTAGCCCGTAATTTTCACAACTACTTTATGGCCTTCTACAGCGCCCATAGATGCACTTTTCAAGATAAAAATGTCACTTGTCCAGCGTTTATTATCAGGTATAACAAATCCAAAGTTCTTTGACTCTGTATATGTACCAACTAGTTCCTTCGTTCCACGCTCTAAAATACGAACAATCGCGCCTTCTTGGCGTGATCCACTTGATTGTGCGCTAACACGTGCTAATACTGTATCACCATGAAGTGCACCATTTAATTCTGTCGGCGGGATGAAAAGATCATCATCTCCTGTTTTCTTCTCTTCTGGAACGACGAACGCAAAACCACGTGCGTGCCCAATTAATTTACCGCGTACTAAATTCATTTTTTCTGGAAGACCGTAGCGGTTACTACGTGTGCGGATAACAAGCCCCTTCTCTTCCATCATTACAAGTGCCTTTACAAAATCTTTAAAGCCCTCAGAGCCTTCGATTCCAAATGCCGATTCTAATTCTTGTATCGTTAACGGTTTATACGCTTCTTCCCTCATAAATAATAACAACTTATCAATATGTTCTTGCATGATTTCTTCCAAGCAGAAATACCTCCTTTAAACCCTTATATTATTTAGTGTATCCGAAAGATGGGGGATGTATAAAGTGAAACTTTAATCATCTCCCAATGATTTTTTACAGCTTTCATAAAGTGTAACTTTAACCAGTGGTTTTTTGTCCGTCCCCACTGATTATTAGCCCACAAATAGCGGGATAAAAATTCCCTTATGAAAAAAAGAGGCAACTAGACCTTACCAATCTAGTTGCTCCAAGAAGTTATATACATCCTCATGTAGCACATCACGTTCTTTATCAAGTGTAATGACATGCGTAGAGTCTTCATACCATTTAATGTCTTTTAACGTAGATTCTACACCGTTATAAATAATGTTAGCACTATCTGTATTAATCATCTCATCATGACGTGCTTGTACAACGAATGTTGGAGCATAAATCATATCAACATTATTGCGTACGTCACGAATCAACTCCTGTAATGCTTTTAATGTATTCATTGGTGTCTGTTTAAATTCAAACATTTCCTGCTCAATTCGTTCTGGTGATTTTTGCTCACGCTTTTTATATTCGCGGGCATATGCCAATATACCTTGGTACATAATTTCTTCACTTTTAATGTACATCGGTGCACACATTGGTACAACACCTAAAATCGGTAATGTATAAGCAAGTTTTAATGAGAATACTCCGCCTAATGATAATCCAACCGCAGCTATTTTCTCGTAACCTTGATCTTTTAAATGCTGGTAGGCATTCATTACATCTTTCCACCAGTCTTCAGGGCCTGTATGAACAAGCTCTTCTGGTGGTACACCGTGTCCTTTATAAATTGGCGCATGACAAGTATAGCCTTTCTTCTCTAAGAAACGCCCTAGCATGCGTACGTCAGCTGAGTTCCCTGTGAATCCATGTAATAATAAAACAGCGCGGTCTCCACCTTCAAATGTAAATGGTTTCGGAGATGCTAATTTCATCATGTACTTCTCCTCTTTCTCTTCTGTAATCTAGTCGTATTCTTTCTATTCTTAGTGTACCATATTTATAATTCTATAATCTAATTAGAAACTTTTTTTGAATAACAAATCAAAAAAAGAAGAACCATTAGCATAATCCGCTAACGCTTCTTCTTTTAATTTTATAAATTTAAGTACGTAACACCAATTGTTAGTACGAAGAATAGTACAGCTAAGACAACTGTAACACGGTTTAATACCGCTTCAATTCCACGTGCTTTTTGCTTACCAAACAATTGCTCTGCACCACCTGAAATAGCGCCTGAAAGGCCTGAGCTATTACTAGACTGCATAAGTACCATAACAATCATTAAAATCGATACAATAATAAGTAAAACTGATAATAACGTATGCACTTGGCGTACCTCCTACAAAGATTCAGTTATTTTAAATGTAGCATAAATCCTATAGAAAAGCGAGAGCTATAGAATCGCTCTCGCTTTTCTTCTATTACATGAACATCATTGCGAATAACGGTCCAAGCAAACATGTCAAAATTGCTGTTAATGTCATTGTTACCGATCCAATAACACCTTCATGCTCATTATTTTTCATCGCTCTCATAACACCCATAATATGAGACGCACATCCAAAGCCAATCCCTTTACCAACTGAGTTTGTAACACGGCTCCATTTTAATAAAATTGGTCCTGAAATCGTTCCAGTAATCCCTGCGATAACGACGAATGCTGCTGTTAAGGACGGGACACCACCAACTTGTTCAGATACACTCATCGCAACTGGCATTGTCACTGATTTTGGTAAAGAAGATAAAATTAAGCTTTTATCTGTTCCCATAAGTGTGGCGATAGCAAAATCACTTGCAATAGCAACTGTTGTACCTACTAATACACCACCAGCAATTGGTACAACATATTTTTGCAGAACATGACGTTGTTTATAAAGCGGGATTGCAAATGCTACAACACCTGGTCCTAGTAGCTTCGCAATCCAACCACCACCACTTTCCATATAATTTTGATATGGTATATCAAGCATTATAAATAAGAAAGCCATTAATCCTGTTGCAACAAGCATTGGAATGGTAAATGGTGTTGGAAATAATTTGTAGATTTTTTTAGATAATTGATATAATAGCACCGTAAAAAGAACCCAACCGATTCCGATTAATATTTGGCTCATTGTGTCTCTTTTTCCTTTCTATTCGCAAGATATTGTCCTGTATGTCCTGCGACAATAATAATTAAAAACGTACTCGCTACAACTGTAATGAAAAGGGAAATTCCTTTACTCATAAAAAAAGCACCGTAATTCATTAAGCCAAGCGTTGGCGGAATTAATAAAAACGGCATAATAGCAACGAGTGTTTCTGCTCCTAAATCAAACCATTTCACTGGAAGTACTTTTAGGCTAAGCAAAACAAGTAGGAGGAACATCCCAATCAAACTTCCTGGAATCGGAAGATTCAACATTTCTTGCACCCAATTTCCAACGATATAAAATACATAAAGAGCAGCAATTTGGACAAGAATCTTTGTAAGTTTCATGTTCATCATCCCTCATGTTTATACGATCTTCTGTTAATATCCTTATCATAGTATAAATTGTAAAAACCTGCAATTTATCAAATCGACAACGAAAACCCACTATATTATACGCTTACACCCTTGATATGACTGCGTTTCCTAATGTGATTTATGTCAAAAACCTTGACCTAATATATAAAGTTTATATTTTCTGAATTTTGATGGTTATTATTTTAATAAAACAAAATCCTTCACTCCATTTTTATTCTGCCTTCTCTCTAGCACACATATATATATAAAGATAGGTGGTGAACGCATGTCTAAAAAAATTCTCATTTTTTGTGATCCTGGAATCGACGATGCGATAGCCCTCCTCCTCGCATTCCTTATCGATGAAATTGAAATTGTTGGGATTGTCGCTGATTACGGCAATGTTCCAAAAGAAATGGCCGTACAAAATGCTCATTTTCTTAAACAAAAATCAAGAAATAGAGATATGAAAATATTTGGTGGTTCAGACCGTCCTCTCAATGGAGGTCCACCCGCTTTTTTTACTAATATTGACGGTAAAGAAGGGTTAGGGCCAATCATCCCAAATGAAAAGTTACAAAACGGGGAAATGGAGAATTTTTTTGAAGTTATCCCTCTTATCGAGCAGTATAAAGACGAACTAATCATTGTAAGTTTAGGGCGACTCACTTCCCTAGCTACTTTATTTATTTTATGTAAAAACTTAATGCAGCAAATTAAATCTTATTATGTAATGGGTGGTTCCTTTCTGCACCCAGGTAATGTAACTCCCGTATCAGAAGCGAATTTTTATGGCGATCCAATCGCGGCTAACATTGTATTACAATCTGCATCCAACATGTACATATACCCGTTAAATGTAACTCAGTATTCCATCGTTACACCTGATATGGCTGAATATATTGAGGCGAAAGGAAAGGCTTCTCTCGTCAAACCTCTATTCGATCATTACTACTATGGATATTACGAAAAAATTTTACCACAATTAAAAGGCTGCCCTTTTCATGACACGATACCGATATTAGCTTTACTTGATAATTCTATGTTTACCTACTACAAATCACCAATTACCGTCATGACCGAATCTTACGCTCAAGGAGCAAGCATCGGTGATTTCCGCTCTTTAGTAGGATCAAGCCCATTCACCAATCGGCCCTCGCAGCAAATTGCTATCGATTTTGATTATAATCTCTTCTTTAAATACTTCATGTCACTTATGACAGACGAACAATTTTAGCAAAAAAAAACAAACCGTGATTTCTCACGGTCTGTCGTTATTTTCTACAATTATCGTTTGATGTTGTAGAAAGATTTGATACCATCGTAAACAGCGATTTCGCCTAGTTCGTCTTCGATGCGTAGTAATTGGTTGTACTTAGCAATACGGTCAGTACGGCTCATAGAACCAGTTTTGATTTGGCCAGCGTTAGTTGCAACTGCGATGTCAGCGATTGTAGCATCTTCAGTTTCACCAGAACGGTGAGATACAACTGCTGTGTAACCAGCACGTTTAGCCATTTCGATAGCTTCGAAAGTCTCAGTTAAAGTACCGATTTGGTTAACTTTAATTAAGATTGAGTTAGAGATACCTTTTTCGATACCTTCAGCAAGTTTTTGCGTGTTAGTTACGAATAAGTCGTCACCAACTAATTGTACTTTATCACCGATACGCTCAGTTAATAATTTGTGACCATCCCAGTCGTTTTCGTCTAAACCATCTTCAATAGAGATGATTGGGAAGTCTTTGCAAAGCTCTTCGTAGAAATCAACCATTTCTGCAGAAGTTAAGCCAGTACGGCCTTCGCCTGCAAGGTCATATTTACCAGTTTCTTTGTTGTAGAACTCAGAAGAAGCAACGTCCATTCCTAAGAATACGTTCTCGCCAGCTTTGTAACCAGCTTTTTCGATAGCTTCGATGATTACTTCTAATGCTTCACGGTTAGAACCAAGGTTTGGAGCGAATCCACCTTCGTCACCTACTGCAGTGTTAAGACCTTTGTCATGTAATACAGCTTTAAGTGCATGGAATACTTCAGCACCCATACGGATTGATTCTTTGAATGTTGGAGCACCAACTGGTAAGATCATGAACTCTTGGAAGTCAACGTTGTTATCAGCGTGAGAACCACCGTTGATGATGTTCATCATTGGAGTTGGTAATTGTTTTGCATTGAATCCACCAAGGTAACGGTATAATGGAAGACCTACGAAGTCAGCTGCTGCGTGAGCTACTGCCATAGATACACCAAGGATAGCGTTAGCGCCTAGTTTACCTTTGTTTGGAGTGCCATCTAATTCGATCATAGCACGGTCGATACCAGCTTGGTCAGTTACGTCGAAACCAACGATTTCTGGAGCGATTGCTTCGTTAACGTTGTTTACTGCGTTAAGAACACCTTTACCAAGGTAACGAGATTTGTCACCGTCACGTAATTCTACTGCTTCGTGCTCACCAGTAGATGCACCACTTGGTACGATAGCGCGTCCGAATGCGCCGCTTTCTGTGTAAACTTCTACTTCTACAGTTGGGTTACCACGAGAGTCAAGGACTTCGCGAGCATAAACATCAATAATTGTTGACATAATAAATTCTCTCCTTTTTATATAAGCAAATTATTTAATAATTGTTTTACCTGTCATTTCTTTCGGTTGTTCCACATTTAAAAGTGTAAGCATTGTTGGGGCGATATCTCCTAAAATACCACCTTCACGAAGCTCTACATCATTTTTTGTAACGATGAAAGGAACCGGGTTAGTTGTATGAGCTGTCATTGGTCCACCTTCAGCAGTTAACTCCTGATCGGCATTACCATGGTCAGCAGTAATAAGTGCTACACCATCTTTTGCAAGAATCGCTTCTACAACTTTTCCTAAACATTCGTCAGTTGCTTCTACTGCTTTAATTGTTGGTTCCATCATCCCAGAATGGCCAACCATATCACAGTTTGCAAAGTTAAGAATGATAACATCATGTTTATCATTTTCGATGTCATTTACTAAAGCGTCCGTTACTTCATAAATGCTCATTTCAGGTTTCAAGTCATATGTTGCAACCTTCGGTGAGTTAATTAAAATACGCTCTTCTCCTGGGAATTCAGCCTCACGACCACCGCTAAAGAAGAATGTAACGTGCGGATACTTTTCAGTTTCCGCGATGCGAAGTTGCTTTAATCCCGCTTGCGCAACAACTTCACCTAATGTGTTATCAAGGTTCATTGGCTTGAATGCCACGTAACCATCTACAGTTTCACTGAAATGTGTCATACAAACGAACTCAGGAATGTGAGGTACTTTTTCACCACGATCGAACTCACGGAAGTCTTCGTTTGTAAATACACGAGCAATTTGAATTGCACGGTCTGGACGGAAGTTATAGAAGATAACTGCATCATCATTATTGATTGTTGCAACTGGCGTGTCATCTTCGTTAACAATTACAGACGGCAATACGAATTCATCATGAATACCATTTGCATAAGAGTCTTCTACACACTCTTCTGCTGATTTATAAGTAGGGCCTTCACCATTCACCATAGCACGGTAACATTTTTCTACGCGATCCCAGCGCTTGTCACGGTCCATGGAGTAATAACGACCAGAGATAGTCGCGAATTGTCCTACTCCTGTTTCTTTAATTACTTCATTTGTTGCATCGATATAACCTTTTGCTGTTTGTGGTCCAACATCGCGGCCATCTAAGAATGCATGGATATATACTTTCTCCACGCCTTCTTTTGCTGCTAAGCGAAGAAGAGCAAACATATGGTTCATGTGACTGTGCACACCACCATCAGAAAGTAAACCGAATAAATGAAGAGCAGTACCTTTTTCTTTCACGCTTTTAATTGCATTTTGGAAAGTTTCGTTCTGATCGAACTCACCTTCACGAATTGCAACGTTTACGCGTGTTAAGCTTTGATATACGATGCGGCCAGCACCGATATTTAAGTGACCAACCTCTGAGTTACCCATTTGACCTGCTGGAAGACCTACTTCCTCACCAGAAGCTGTAAGCGTTGTGTGAGGGAATTTGTTCCAGTAACCATCAAAATTAGGTTTCTTAGCTTGTGCTACAGCATTCCCGTAAGTTTCTTCACGTAGTCCGAAACCATCAAGAATGATTAAAGCTGTTGGCTTTCTCATTTTACCGCCCCCAGAAGACCTAAGAACGAAGCAGGCTCTAAGCTAGCACCGCCAACTAAAGCGCCGTCGATGTCAGATTGTGCCATATACTCTTTAATGTTTTCTGGTTTTACGCTACCGCCGTATTGAATACGAACAGCTTCTGCAGCTTCTGGAGAAACAGCTTCTGCAACAACTTTACGGATGTGCGCACATACTTCATTTGCATCTGCAGAAGAAGAAGATTTACCTGTACCGATAGCCCAGATTGGCTCATAAGCGATAACAGTTACTTTAACTTGCTCTTCTGTTAAACCTGCAAGTGCTTTTGTTACTTGACCTGCTACTAGATCAAATGTTTTTCCGCTTTCGCGCTCTTCTAAAGTCTCACCACAACAAACGATTGGTGTTAAACCATGTTCAAATGCTGCAAGAGTCTTTTTATTTACTGACTCGTCTGTTTCAGCAAACATTTCACGACGCTCAGAGTGGCCAAGTACTACGTAGCCTACTTTTAAGTCGCTAAGTGCTACTGGGCTAATTTCGCCAGTGAATGCACCATTTTTTTCGAAGTGCATGTTTTGTGCACCTACTTGTAAGTCAGTTCCTTCAGCCTTTGCTACTAAGCGCTCTAAGAATAGAGCTGGCGAACAAACTACTGCATCAACAGCTGAAGCTGCTGGGATTTGACCTTTAACTTCCTCTACGAAGCTAACTGCTTCAGCTAGAGTTTTATTCATTTTCCAGTTACCTGCGATAATTGGTTTACGCATGCTTTGCACCGTCCTTTTTCTTTGGCTGCTACTTATTTGTCGTTAAGACAAACTACACCTGGAAGTTCTTTACCTTCCATGAATTCTAATGACGCACCGCCGCCAGTAGAAATGTGGCTCATTTTATCAGCCATACCGAATTTTTCAACAGCTGCTGCAGAGTCACCACCGCCGATAACAGAGTATGTATCTTCTGCATCTGCTAATGCTTGTCCTACTGCTTTTGTACCTTCTGCGAATGGAGTCATTTCGAATACACCCATTGGTCCATTCCATACAACAAGCTTAGAATTTTTAATTACATCTGCATAAATTTCACGTGTTTTAGGACCGATGTCCACGCCTTCCCAAGTAGAAGGGATAGAGTCGATACCTACGATTTGAGTTGTTGCAGTTTCAGAGAATTCCTCTGTGATTACAACATCAACTGGCATGTAGAAGTTTACGCCTTTTTCTTTTGCAAGTTGCATAAATTCTTTAGCTAGTTCGATCTTGTCGTTTTCACATAGAGATAGACCAATTTCATGACCTAAAGCTTTAACAAATGTGTAAGCAAGTCCGCCACCGATGATTAAGTTATCTACTTTGTCTAATAGATGACGAATTACACCGATTTTATCTTTTACTTTCGCACCACCGATGATAGCTGTGAATGGACGTTCTGGGTTAGAAAGTGCTTTACCTAATACATCTAACTCTTTTTCCATTAATAAACCAGATACTGCTGGTAGGTAGTCTGCGATTCCTGCTGTAGAAGCGTGAGCACGGTGAGCTGCACCGAATGCATCGTTTACGAAGATATCAGCAAGAGCTGCAAATTCTTTCGCAAGTTCTGCATCGTTCTTTTCTTCGCCCGCATAGAAACGTACGTTTTCAAGAACTAATACGTCGCCTTCGTTCATTGCTGCAACCATTTCTTGTGCAACTGGTCCGAATGCTTCGTCCGCTTTTTTAACATCTTTACCAAGAAGCTCGCCTAAACGTGCTGCTACTGGAGTAAGACGTAATTCTTCTACTGCTTGACCTTTTGGACGGCCTAAATGACTTGCTAAAATTACTTTCGCACCTTGCTCTATTAAATATTGAATTGTAGGAAGAGCTGCACGGATACGAGTTTCATCTGTAATTTTGCCTTCTTTCATAGGTACGTTGAAATCAACGCGGCAAAATACACGCTTACCTTTTAAATCTACGTCACGAATTGATTTTTTGTTCATTGGATTTCCCTCCGACTACTAGTTAGGATTGACAAAACCCATTCAAAAGCTTAACACATTTGCTTCTAAAACGAAAGAAGAGAGAGAGGGAACAAACCCTCTCCCTCGTTTTGTCATTGATTGCTTATATACTTAAGAATTAAAGACCTTTAGAAGTCATGTATGCAGCTAGGTCTACTACGCGGTTAGAGTAACCAGTTTCGTTATCGTACCAAGAAAGTACTTTAACCATGTTACCTTCCATTACCATTGTAGATAATGCATCGATTGTAGAAGAAGCTGTACATCCGTTATAGTCGATAGATACTAATGGCTCTTCGCTGTATCCAAGGATACCTTTTAATTCGCCTTCAGAAGCTGCTTTGAATGCTGCGTTTACATCTTCAACTGTTACTTCTTTGTCAAGTTCAACAACTAAGTCAACAAGAGAAACGTTAGCAGTTGGAACACGTACAGCGCCGCCGTTTAATTTACCTTTAAGTTCTGGTAATACTAATGCTACAGCTTTAGCAGCACCAGTAGATGTTGGGATCATGTTTTCAGCTGCTGCACGAGCACGACGTAAATCTTTGTGTGGTAAGTCTAAGATTTGTTGGTCGTTAGTGTAAGAGTGAATTGTTGTCATCATTCCGCGTTTTACGCCGAATTTTTCGTTTAATACTTTAGCGAATGGAGCTAGACAGTTTGTAGTACAAGAAGCATTAGATACTACGTTGTGGTTAGCTGCATCGTATTGTTCGTGGTTAACACCCATAACTACAGTGATATCTTCGTCAGAAGCTGGAGCTGAGATGATAACTTTCTTAACTGATCCACCTAAGTGTTTCTCAGCGTCTGATTTTTTAGTGAAACGGCCAGTAGATTCTACTACTACTTCTACTCCGTAGTCGCTCCATGGTAATTGAGCTGGGTCACGCTCAGCGATAACTTTAATTTCTTTACCGTTAACAACGATGCTGTTTTCGTTAGCAGATACTTCTGCATTTAAAGTTCCGTGAACTGTATCATATTTTAAAAGGTGAGCTAATGTTTTAGCATCTGTTAAGTCGTTGATTGCTACTACTTCTACCTCAGAGTTGTTAAGAGCTGCGCGGAATACGTTACGTCCGATACGTCCAAATCCATTAATACCAATTTTAGTCATTTAAATTTCCTCCTTGGGGGATTATATTAAAGGGTAATACCCTTTGTTAATTGTTTTGCTGCACCTTCATCTGTAATTAGAATTGAAGTGTGCCCTTGCTTTATTACAGCCTGTATTGCTTTTGCTTTTGAAGAACCTCCAGCGACTGCGACAACGTGAGATACATGTTGTAAATCTTCAAGTTGCATACCAACTGTTCTTACTTTATGAACAACATTTCCTTGTTCATTAAAGTAGTAACCGAAAGCTTCGCCAACTGCTTCGCTTGCCTGAATCTTTAACCAATCTGCTTCTGAAGTATTTCTGCGACGTGCCATTGTTAACGCATCACCAATTCCATGAATGACGATATTGGAAGATCGAATCAACTCAAGAACTTCTTTCACGGAGGGCTCTGTTACAATAGACGCATATGCTTCGCTACTAACGTGATCTGGAACATACAATAAGCGATAATTACTCATCGTATTTTGTGCCATTTTGGCGCAAATGGTATTGGCTTCTAACTCGACACCTTCTCCAATTCCACCACGTGCTGGGACAAATAGCATATGTAAATCTTTGCAATCAAGTTGCATCATGTCCGCAGCAGCAGCTAGCGTACTTCCTCCAGCCACAGCAACGATATTATTCACTGTCAGACGGTCTTTTATACAAGTCACACAAGCACGGCCCATCTCCAGTTTGACCCAAGGTGATTCATCACTATCACCAGGGACAACGAAAACTTCATCCAAGTCTAATGTTTCCTTAAGTTGTTTTTCTAAAACCTTTAACCCGGAAATTTCTTTCATAAAGTCTTCCAAAGCAAGAACTAAAGCTGTTCCTTCTTCTGTCAAAGTCATTCCAGAAGAAGCGACGTGAACTAAGTTTTGTTCTTTCAAAACTTGAACTTCACTTCGCAATACTCGTTCTGTCATACCGAGACTTGCAGATAAGTTTCTTCTTCCAATCGGCTGCATAAGCCTAATGTACTGAAGCACTTGCATTCTCGTTTGCATAACAGGTAGCAGATCAGGTAATAATTTTTTTGTGTTCTGAATCCATGAGCGCATATCTTTTCTCCTCACTGCATCGGTTCATTTCCCTTCATGGTCAATTTATGTCCCGTAGTGACATTTTGCGTCCCACTTAGGTTAAAAAAATAATCCCTGCTACGTGTATTATTGTAACAGGAGACAGAAACTTATTCAACTCTTAACTGCATTCTTTATATAGTTTATTATGACACCTTTGTGAATGTTACCATATTCCACTTGTCTTCCGCCTATTTCTACAACAGGAATCATTAGATGGTATTTCTCTAAAAGGTCATTATCTTCATATATATCTATTTCCTCAATTTGAAAAGAATATTCATATTGTACTTCTTTTAAAACTTGTTTCGCCTTCACGCAAAGACCACAATCTTTTTTTGTATATAGTACAACCTTCATCTTCTTCACCTATCCAATTGTTTTTCTTAGAGATGAAGCAGGAATATGCATTTGTTCTCTATACTTCGCAACCGTTCTTCGAGAAATAACTATTTCATGCTCTTCTTCTAATAATTTTGAAATCTTTTGATCCGAAAGTGGCTTTTTCTTATTTTCTGCTCCAACAAGAGTTTGAATGAATTGTTTCACACGCTTTGTAGAAACCGCCTCATCTTCCGTCGTAGAAATAGAATTACTAAAGAACGATTTCATCTCAAATAAACCGTGCGGCGTTTGCACATATTTATTACGCGTTGCACGACTAATTGTAGACTCATGCACACCTAACTCTTCCGCCACCTCTTTTAAAGCAAGTGGTTTTAAATACTCTGGACCTCCCCAGAAGAAATCATGCTGTTTTTCCATAATAATATTCATCACTTGTAAGAGTGTTTGTTTTCTCTGTTTCAAACTGCGCATAATCCATTGCACATGCTGATACTTCTCCGATACGTAAGAAGCCACTTCACTTTCACTATTATTTAGTAACGCACTATACTCAGAGTGAATTTCAATTCTTGGCATATTTCTCTCATTCATCTGTAAAACAAGATGATCGCCATCTTTTTTTACCGCCATATCAGGCACGATATAAAGTGGTTTATCAGAAGAAAATGCAAGACCTGGTTTCGGCTGCAATGATGTAATACAGTTCACCGCATCCTGTAATTCCTCGTTGGTACACTTCAACACTTGAACGAGCTTTCGCCAATCTTTCTTAACGAAATAATTAAAATGATCATCTATAATTTCTTCCGCTAACCCATTCCTTCTTTGTAAGCGCTTCAATTGGATTGATAGACATTCCTGAATATTACGCGCACCTACCCCAGCTGGCTCTAACGATTGAACAAGCTCCACGGAACAGTCCACTACATCAATTGGCGCAGAAAGAAGCTCTGATAACTCTTCATTTGTTTCTTGTAAATAGCCATTTCCATCCATGTTCATAATAATGAAAGAAGCTGCTTTTCGCTCTTCTTCATCTATTTTATAATACTGTAGTTGATTTAATAAATGTTGCTGAATCGTTGTAGAATCCACACTGTAGATTTCCATTTGATTCTCGACTTGTTTGCGGGTACTTTTACTTGTGTTAGAGCTCTTTTTCTTCTCCCTCTCAAAACCACCTAACTCAATAAGGGGATTCTCTAACGATTGCTCATACAAAAACTCCGATAATTCTTGTACATTATACTGGAGCATTGTAATCGCTTGCCTTAACTCTTGTGTCATTGCCAAACGTAAGCTTTGTTCTTGTAAAAGACTTGCCTTCAAACTAATCTCCCCCTTGTTTCTATTGTACAATAAGTTTGGTAAAAGGAGAATCCTATCGCAGACACCCATTCCAAAATATTATTAATTTATATGTATTAATGAGATTTACATCTTACAACCGAAATTTGAATAATATTGAAAGAAAATAATAATGCGCAAAAGTTATTACCACATGCTAATAGTAAATCTTATAACCAGATATAACAAGAGAGAAATAAAAAAAGGTCCTAACTTACAAATGTAAGTTAGGACCTTTTGACGCGCCCAGAGGGATTCGAACCCCCGGCAGACGTGGTACCGGAAACCACCGCTCTATCCGACTGAGCTATGGGCGCATGAGATTATGATAATATCAACGATTTGCTTCCGTCTTCTTCCGATTTGTTCTTACCGAAAGTTAAACGTAGGATACGAACACCAACACGTAGACGTTCGCTTCTTTACATATGGATATTATATCCTGACGCTAACCTAATACGCAAGCATAAAAACCTCTTCTACACTAGCTTTAGCGCGCAGTTTTCCTTCTTTCGTTCCCCCTTAATCTACTTAAATCGAAATAGAACGCATATAGGCTCATAACTTCATCATATTAAATCTAATCGTCTAGAATTACATCTCTCGGCATCGCACTTTTCGCATATAGTCTATAAAAAAAAGACAGGCGAAGTGATGCCCGCCCATCTCCGCACTATTTTATATATTTTGATCGCAGGCTAAATATATCTTCCCCTTCACGAATGCCTGCCGATCCCTTCCTCACATTTTTTACGACAGTCCAATTCGGGTTAGTTTCATCACCTATGTTCTGTACTGTAAAGTTGCCGTCACCATATTCTCGGTGACCTTCTGCCAATTTCTCCGTTAAATCATTCTCTTTTGATCTCACCATCTTTGCGCCATCTCCCTTTTTATACAACCCTCTTAAACTGTCCAACCGATCACACGTCCAGTCAATTGGAGATCCTCGTTTTCCGCTTAGATTAATTTTAACACACTGTCGGGGGTAAGTTCCGATAACGGCTGCCCAATCGCATTAGAAACGTTATTTTCTTTGATAGTAGAAACTCGGCGAGGATTGGGTAAAAGACAATTCGCTGGGCTACGTCAGGACTTCGCGAGAGATCAACCCCCTGATTTAAAAATCACAAATACTATCTCTAAGGGACTCGGCTCAGCGGGGTGGCTTGGAGGGTTCGGAAAATTTTCGTTTGGGTTGGCCTGTGGTGAATAGCGTATTCATTTTGATGAATGACGAATACAACATAAATGACTTTTGTTACTTTCGACTTTCTCTTCTAAACGTTGTTTTAAAAGAATTCGCAAGACTTTCGATGAACAAAACAATTCGTAAATGTTTTATGTATTAAAAGAAACGTTGATTTAATAACGTTCTTCTTTCGTGAATGACTTCGATTGAACGAATAAGATAATGAAGATATTATTTTTTAAAACTGAACACATCCTTTTTTTACTATACAAGAAAATTTTATTTTAAATTGAAAATAACTACAAGAATAGAAATATATATATTTTATTGATGTGTTTTTTGTGAATAATTAGAAATTTAACCTCATGTAATTTTCAGTTACTTTTTAATCTTCAACAGGTAACATACCTACATCATGAATTACATATCATCCTCTTCCATCTTATAAAGCGCCACTATAACAAAAAATTCATTGACGCTTGAATCAAAGCTTCAACTTCAAAACCTAAATTTTCCAATCATAAATTCACCCCAACTCACAAATTATAATCTTTGAATTGATATTCCAAAGGGGGCTTCATTCAATGACTGTAATTACAAAATTAAAGCAAACTGTTTCTGGATTAAAAAGTGCACAAGCTAGCTTAGAGGGATTCGCTCTTGATACGGATAACCAACAAGCAAAGCAACTTTTCCAAACAGCTGCGCAGCAAACACAAACAATTATTGATTCTTTAAACCCACGTGTTGAAGAAGTCCAGCAAGAAGAACCACAATACACACAGCAATAACCAAAGGTGCCATTGTATCTAATGGTACACAATTTGAGAAAAAGGGTGATATGCAATCATCCTTTTTTCTCAAATTACATAATGCAATAGAAATGGAATGATTATAATGCGAAAACTCGGAATCATAACCGCGTTATTTATGCTCCTATTCGGTTCACTTACCGGATGTGATAATAGCCCGTTAGATAAAAAGGTAAAGAAAGAAGAAGCTAAACGAACGAAAGAAGACAAGGGCCCTAAGTTAACAAAAATGAGTACAGAATCCTTTAATCAATCTATATCGCAAGAAGCTAAGAAAAAGGCTCTCACTATAGAGGGAATTACAGAAGCTACCGCAGTTAATACAAATTTAGATCTTTACATAGCCGTTAAACCTGAACATCACGAAAGATTTGGTTTAAAGCCTTTAAGAAGTAAATTAAAAAAGAAGCTAAGTGATGAAAACCCTACTTTCGATATTCGTGTAAGTACAGACAAAAAGATCTTTATGCTCATAGAAGAACTTGAAAACAAAATTAAGAAAAAGAAAGTGAGTAAGGATGGCATTAAAGAACAGTTAAAACTCATTCAATCAGAAATGGGATCTAATATTTAAGCTTTCTAAAAGAGAAGGAAGGATTCAAATGTCTAGTAAAGATAAAAATTTAACACCTGTACAACAAGAATATAAAAAATTCGAACAACAGCGCGAGCCGAAGCGCCCCGTTTTAAAAAATTGTATAAAAGCTTTTTTCGTCGGGGGATTAATTTGTCTAATAGGCCAACTGATTTCCACCTTTTATATTACGTACTTTGATTTCACTGAAAGATCTGCCGGGAACCCTACCGTTGCAACTCTTATTTTTATTTCTATGCTACTGACGGGATTTGGCGTCTACGATCGCCTCGGACAATTTGCTGGTGCTGGTACCGCAGTTCCCGTTACTGGATTTGGTAACTCTGTTATTGCCGCGTGTATTGAACACCGTACAGAAGGATTCGTTCTCGGCGTTGGTGGTAACATGTTTAAACTAGCAGGATCGGTCATCTTATTTGGCGTATTTTCAGCTTTTGTCATCGCTCTTATTAAAACGATTCTCTTTCAATGGGGAGGGCTGTAAATGTTACAAGGACACCGAACATGGGTATTCGAAAACAAACCAGTTATCATCTCAACAGGTGTAGTCGGTGGCCCATTTGAGGCAAATGGAAAAATTCCTGAAGACTTCGATACCCTGCATGAAGATTTATGGCTCGGACAAGATTCTTACGAAAAGGCGCATAAAATTTTATTTGAAGAAGCTTGTAGCCGCGCTACCGAAAAGGCAAAGCTCCGTAAAGACGATATTCAATTCGTACTCGCAGGGGATTTAATTAACCAAATAACTCCAACGAGCTTTGCATGCCGCACACTCGGAACACCTTATCTCGGTTTATTCGGCGCCTGTTCTACCTCTATGGAAGGCTTAGCACTCGGCGCAAGTATCGTAAATGCAAAAGGTGCAAAGTATTTATTAACTGGGGCATCAAGTCATAACGCTGCGGTAGAAAAACAATTCCGCTATCCAACTGAATATGGTGGTCAAAAACCTCCTACGGCTCAGTGGACAGTGACCGGTGCAGGCGCGGCTATTTTAAGCGACACTGGATATGGTCCACAAGTAACATCGGCCACCATTGGACGAGTTATTGATATGGGACTAACAGATCCTTTTAATATGGGTGGTGCGATGGCCCCAGCTGCTGTCGATACGATTGAAGCTCATTTACGCGAACGACAAATTGACGCCTCTTATTACGACTTAATCGTAACAGGTGACCTTGGACATGTCGGTCGCGAAATCGCTTACGACCTACTACATAAACATGGAACAAAGGTAAAGAGCGAGCAATTTCAAGATTGCGGAATCATCATTTATAGAGAAGGTCAACCTGTCATAGCTGGTGGAAGTGGTCCAGGCTGTTCAGCAACAGTCGTATACGGACATTTATTAAACCGAATGAAAAGAGGAGAATTCAAGAAAATACTTGTCGTTGCGACAGGCGCTTTACTATCTCCACTTACATTCCAACAAGAAGAAACGATTCCGTGTATCGCTCACGCTGTTTCGATTGAATTTGGAGGTGCAACGCAATGATTTTTTTCTGGGCTTTCGTCATTGGTGGACTCATATGCGTAATCGGACAGCTTATGTTTGATGTCGGCAAACTAACCCCCGCTCATACGATGGCAACACTCGTTGTTGCTGGAGCTATATTAGATGGATTCAATCTGTATGAACCATTAATCGACTTTGCAGGCGCTGGGGCAACTGTACCTATTACAAGTTTCGGTAATGCCCTCGTTCATGGCGCGATGGAGGAAGCAGCCAAACATGGCATCGTCGGCGTTATTACCGGCATGTTTAAAGTAACGAGTGCTGGTGTATCAGCTGCCATTATTTTCGGCTTCATTGGAGCATTGCTATTCAAACCGAAAGGATAAGGTGTTCGTATGACAGTTATCGCTAGCGTTAAAACCTGCCTTGCCAGTGTAAGGGGCGCTCAAGCAAGTTTAAGCTCCCTTTCACTAAATTCACAGGACGCGGAATCAAAACGTGTATTTCATGAATGTATGTTAGAAATGGACAGCATCATCACCGATTTACAGAATAGAGTTTCAGTATTAGAACGTGAAGAACCTCAATATAAAGGGTTTTAAGTAGACTGGAGGAAATGACTATGTCTCACCTGCCGGAATGGACACTTGTCATTCTTCGCTCTGTATTCATATTAATTATTTTATTCGCTATTACGAAATGGTTAGGAAAAAGACAAATCTCTCAGCTCTCCTTTTTTGAATACATAGCCGGAATGACAATCGGTGACATCGCTGCCCAAGTATCTACAGGGCTTGATTCAAAATTTTTCCACGGCGTCTTTGCGATACTCATTTTCGCTGTGGTACCTTTTTTCACTGGAATCCTCTCTTTAAAGAACAAAACAGCTCGAGATTTTTTTGAAGGAAAATCTACCGTATTAATAAAAGATGGCAAAATACTTGAAGATAATTTAAAGAAAGAAAAGTATACAAGTGATGAATTACTTGAGCTTCTCAGAGGAAAAAATGCGTTCAGCGTAGCTGATGTTGAATTTGCTGTACTAGAACCGAGCGGTGAATTAAATGTATTATTAAAGAAAGATCGCCAACCACTTACAGCAAAAGATATCAGCTTAAAAGTGCCAAACGAAAAAGAACCGCAAACTGTTATTATGGATGGAAATGTATTAGATGAACCTCTTTCTGCTAGCGGGCATAATCGCGCTTGGTTACATTCTGAGCTAGAAAAACTCGGTGTTGTCATTGAAAATGTCTTTCTTGGTCAAGTTGATTCATACGGACAACTTACTATCGACATCTATAATGATAAACTCCAAATGCCTTCTCCTCAAAACAAGCCTTTACTATTGGCATCCTTAAAGAAATGCAATGCAGATCTTGAATTATTCTCTTTAGAAACGAAATCAAAATCAGCGAGTGATATGTACAGTAAAAACGCAAAACAAATCGAGAAAATCTTAAATAAAGTAACCTATCTGTTAAAAGAATAAAAAATGAAAGAACGCTTCTATACAAAAGGCGTTCTTTTGCCTTTCCCACACCATTAATCACGTTTAAATTTATGTAATTCGGTTATGATGTTGAAGATACATAAGCAGGTAATTTTAAAAACATAGCGAATAAATCATGATACAACTACATATTTTTTGATTTAAAGTGGTTTCGTTTGACCTTCATTGACCATAATTGTATTATAAGACTAAGAAAGCTTTTAAAGGAGGAAATAACAGATGAATTTAATTCCTACAGTAATTGAACAAACAAATCGTGGAGAACGCGCTTACGATATTTACTCTCGACTATTAAAGGATCGCATCATTATGCTTGGTAGCGCAATTGATGACAATGTAGCAAACTCAATCGTTTCCCAGCTTTTATTCTTGGAATCTCAAGATCCAGAAAAAGATATTCACATTTACATCAACAGCCCTGGTGGTTCTATCACAGCTGGTATGGCAATTTACGATACAATGCAGTTTATTAAACCACAAGTATCAACAATCTGTATCGGTATGGCTGCATCTATGGGTGCATTCTTACTTGCAGCAGGTGAAAAAGGAAAACGTTACGCACTTCCAAACAGTGAAGTTATGATTCACCAACCACTTGGCGGAGCACAAGGTCAAGCGACTGAAATCGAAATCGCTGCAAAACGTATCCTATTCTTACGTGAAAAATTAAACCAAATTCTTGCTGACCGCACAGGTCAACCACTTGAAGTTCTACAACGCGACACAGACCGCGACAACTTCATGACAGCAGAAAGAGCTCTAGAATACGGCTTAATCGATAAGATCTTTACAAATCGTTAAGACACTTAAAAGCGGAGGCGGCTCGTTTAGAACAGGAGGAAGTTGGAACCCCTGATTCCGAGGCGCCTTTTGCCTCGAATGAAGGGGTGAAACGACCGACTGTTCTAGCCGCCGGAGCTGGATAGAATTAAAAGCGGAAGTGGCTCGTTCAGAATCGCAGGGCGTTGGAGCTTTTACATCCGAGGCGCTTTTTGCCTCGAATGTAAAAGCGAAACGACCGGAGATTCTAGCCGCTGGAGCTGGATACAACTAAAAGCGGAAGCGCCCGTCAACAGGGCGCTTTTTTTATTATGTACAAGGGTATCACATACCTCACCTAGTATCTAATCCAATATATCGGCGTTTCGACACAACTTATCGACTTACCGACCATTCCCGACAAGCGCGAACCAGCTATATACCCACCGATCATTCGTTATCACACCAACCACGCACCCCACAAACAGAAAAATAAAAAAAGCTATCGCACATTCGCGATAACCCTTTATTGTACATATGCAGTTAATGCTTCCAAAGCCTCTTCTGCATCTGAACCTTCTGTTGTGATTGTAATCATGCTACCAGTTCCGATTGCTAAGCTCATAATCCCCATTATGCTCTTTGCATTCACTGTCTTTCCATCTTTCTCGATGAAGATATCCGCATGAAAGCGATTTGCCTCTTGTACAAACAACGCAGCCGGACGTGCTTGTAATCCGTTTTTTAATGCCACTTTAACCAGTTTTTGAACCACAGCTCCATTTCCCCTTTAACCTTTTATTTTTTTGCTACTGTTTCCCCCGCGCGTAATTTCTCTGCAATTTCATCGATTTTACGCAAACGATGATTAATACCCGATTTACTAATTTTCCCCCCGGATACCATCTCACCTAACTCTTTCAATGTTACATCTTGATAATCTCTTCGTAACTGTGCAATTTCTCTTAATTTATCTGGCAAAATATCAAGCCCAACCGTCTCATCAATATAGCGGATGTTCTCAATTTGCCTTAGCGCTGCACCAATTGTTTTATTTAAATTAGCTGTTTCACAGTTAACTAAACGATTTACTGAATTACGCATATCGCGAACAATTCGAATATCTTCAAATCTTAAAAGTGCATTATGAGCACCTATAATATTTAAAAACTCTGTAATTTTTTCAGCTTCTTTCAAATACGTAATGTACCCTTTTCTTCTTTCCAACGTCTTACTATTTAAATCAAATCCGTTCATCAGTTCACATATAGAATCATTATGTTCCTTATATAACGAAAATATCTCTAAATGATAAGATGATGTTTCTGGGTTATTTACTGAACCACCTGCTAAAAATGCACCGCGTAAATACGATCGTTTACAACATTTCTTCTCGATTAATTCCTGCGATATATTTCGAATAAACGAAAAGTCATCTCGAACAATGTGAAGATCTGCTAATATTTCGCGAGACTTCTCAACAAGCCGCACGATATATACATTATTTTTCTTCAATCGCATTTTTTTACGAACAAGTAATTCTACCGTCACATCATATCCTTTTTTCAAAAGCGTATAAATCCTTCTTGCAATTGCTGCATTTTCCGTTTGAATATCGATAGATAGGCGACGGTTTGAAAAAGAAAGCGATCCGTTCATTCGAAGCAACGCCGATAATTCTGATTTCTCGCAGCATTCCTTCATTTCAAGGTTGGTCAACTCTTTCTTTGTTTCTGATGCAAATGACACAGTCAACACCTCCTTATACTATTACTTTGGAACAAAAATCTTGTCCTATATGAATGAGGAGCGTTACCTCAAATGAGGCAACGCACATTTATAACAATGAATATAAAATAGAAGCTAACTTTAATGTATCATGTCTTACAACACGATCATCATATTTCGCTAATCGATCTTGAATGATTTCGATATTATGTTCAGCAAAACGATTTGTATCCAGTGCAACTGGTTCCGACATCTCTTCCTCATATAACTTACGTAATTCACGAGGAATATCACGATTATTTACAATCGCAGTATCGATAAATGGTTTACCTAAATGATCATGTAACGCCTGCACATGATCAAACGCAGTATAACCCTTCGTTTCGCCCGCTTGCGTCATAACATTACATACATATACCTTCTTCGCTTTTGCAGCAAGAACAGCGTCTCCAATTTTGTTAACAACTAAATTTGGTAATATACTTGTGTACAGACTTCCTGGACCGAAAACAAGCAAATCAGCTCGTTTAATTTCCGTCAACGTTTCACATAACGGTTCTACATCTTCTGGAGTTAAAAAGACACGATTAATCTTCTTCCCGAAATGAGGAATCTTTGATTCACCTGTTACAATTTCTCCATCTTCTAATTCTGCATGAAGTACCGCACTTTGATTCGCTGCTGGTAATACACGTCCTCTGACATTTAATACTTTACTCGTTTCCGTAATCGCGTGGTAAAAGTCTCCTGTAATCGAAGTCATACCTGCCAATAGTAAATTTCCTAACGCATGCCCTTTCAGTCCGTCTCCAGTTGTAAAACGGTGCTGAAATAAAGCCTCCACTAATGGTTCTACATCCGATAACGCAACAAGTACGTTACGAATATCACCTGGAGGTGGAATTTCTAGCTCATCACGTAGTCTACCTGAACTGCCTCCATCGTCGGCTACTGTTACAACTGCTGTAATATCAACAGGATATTGTTTTAATCCCCTTAATAAAACAGAAAGTCCAGTTCCACCTCCCATGATAACAATTTTAGGTTTTCTCTCTTTTTTCATCCCTTAATGGCCCTTTCTCTTCTCTACATCACGATGAGATACATGAACGCTATACTCTGGTTTCAAATGTTTCCCAAGGTACTCTGTAAGCGTAACAGAACGATGTTGCCCACCTGTACATCCAATCGCAATTACAAGTTGACTCTTACCTTCTCTTTTATAATGAGGCAGCATGAAAGTGATAAGATCCGTCAATTTCTCTAAAAACTTATGTGTTTCATTAAATTTCAACACATACGACGAAACTTCTTCATCCAGTCCTGTTAATGGCTTCATATGTGGAATATAATATGGATTTGGTAAAAAACGAACATCAAATACTAAATCAGCATCAATTGGAATTCCGTACTTAAATCCAAATGACATAACATTTACACGAAATGCTTGCTCAGTTTCTGTTGAGAATAAGTGAACAATTTTTTCTCGTAATTCTTTCGGTTTCAAATCAGATGTATCAAGCACAATATTCGCTCGTGCCTTCATATCAGTTAAGAGACCACGCTCAGCTTCAATTCCCTTTAACGGCAAGCCAGTTGGCGCAAGTGGATGTGAACGTCTCGTTTCTTTATAACGAGTTACAAGTGTGCTATCTTTCGCATCTAAAAATAAAATATGAGGAATAATCCATGTACGTTCTGATAAATCATCAAGCGCTCCCCATAAATATTCAAAAAACTCTCGGCCACGTAAATCAATACCGAGTGCCACTTTATTCATTTTACCTTTTGAATCTGCCATAAGTTCAATAAACTTCGGCAATAACATCGGTGGTAAATTATCTACACAAAAATATCCTAAATCTTCGAAACTTTGTAACGCTACCGTCTTTCCAGCTCCAGACATCCCTGTAATAATTACCATTTTTATATCATTATTCTCTGTCATCGTATCCTCTCCTTGCAGGTTTAACTCGGATCTAATCGATATGAAAGCAACTCAAAATCTGGGGTATATACAAATGTACCGTAGATTATACCATTCCCTTTAATTAAATAATCAATAATGTGATAATCTCCTGGTGCCATTGCTAAATCATCAATTTTATCAAATGTATGCCAACCAATGATGCCTTCTTCGCTCTCTAATTTGTTTTCTCCTGCAAAATCTGTTGCTAAAAAGGAGAACATCATCCATTCAGAAACAACTTTATCACCTTCTTGGATGACAAAAGTGAAGACCCCTTTTAATGCTGGATTCTTTAAATAAATACCTGTTTCTTCACGATACTCGCGAACAACGGTATCTCTTACTGTCTCACCACGCTCCATTTTCCCGCCCGGTGCAACCCACCAATTCCGGCGAGGTTTTTGGAGTAAGAGTACTTCATTATCTCTAATTAACACACAGTTTGTCACTCTTTGCATGTTTCTTCACCTCAGCTACTTGCAGCAAAATTTCTCACTGCATACTCATTTCATTATACTATCAAAAACAGTTTGCTACAACGAAGGTGCCAGTCCCCTTTCGCTAAGCAATTGTAAAAATTCTTTCTGTAACAAGCAATCAAAATACCTTACTTCCCATGAATAGCACATAAAAATCCCCTTAACGATTTTTATCGTTAAGGGGATTAAAACACTTATTTCTTACCGAAATAAGTAACAACCGCAAATCCTAAAATAAAAGTAATAATTGAACTTACAATTGAAATTCCACCAGTCGGAATGCCAGGGAACACAATGACAATTGACCCGATAACGAGCCCAATAATTGCCGCAAATGTCATACTTTTATAACGATCTAACAAATAACTAATTCCTTTACTACTTACAACAAATCCGGCCATCACGCCGGCACCGATAACCACGATTAACGGTAAATTGAGTGTAGTTAAAGCGTTAATTGCTGTTGGATACACACCAATAATTAATAAAATAAACGATCCACTAATTCCAGGAAGAAGCATAGCCATACTAGCCATCCATCCTGCGAAAAATAAACCAATTGCATTTAAAATTGTTAACGTCGTAATCGGATCAGCTGCCTGATCTGGTTTAAAGAATGCTGTTATTGCAACAAGAATTGCTGCAATTATTAATAAGACAATATGACTACCTTTAAACGTTGCCTTTGCATCAGCTTCTCTCATTAACATCGGTAATATACTAATAATTAAACCGAGAAAGAAAAATTGAGTCGGTTCATAATGATTTGCTAATAAATATTTAATAACGTGACTTAACGTTAGAAAAGCTGCCGCTACACCAGCTGCAAGTGGGATTAAAAACGCTAAATGTTTTTTCCATTCACGACTAAAGAATCCGCTAATTGCTGCAAGCAATTGTTCATAAATCCCCAACACAACAGCGATTGTTCCGCCGCTCACACCAGGAATTAAATCACTAACGCCCATACAAAATCCACGATATATATTACGCCATTCCATACTGAATAAATTCCTCATTTCTTATAGTAATTTTTCCCGTAAATTCTAGTATAACAATAAGAATCATTATATTCTTAATTGTTTTTGACAATAGTTTGACATTTGGACAAAAAAAGAAAGCCACCTATCGGTAGCTTTCTTCTCAAAAGGAAAAATAACCTTATTTTTCTGTTACAGTCTTTAGTTCCTCTACTAACTCTTCTATATAATGCTGTGCACTCTGCGCTGCAATACTACCATCGCCTGTTGCCGTTACAATTTGACGAAGCATTTTTTCACGAACATCACCAGCTGCGAAAATACCAGGAACTTTCGTTTCCATACGCTCGTTCGTTTCAACATAACCATTTTCATTTGTAATACCTAGCTCAACAAACGGTTTTGATAATGGTAACATACCGATGTATATGAAAACGCCGTCAGTTTTAACTTCTTGTTCTTCTCCGCTGTTTACATCTACAAGTGTTACGCTTCCTACTTTACCATTTGCATCGTTAATTTCTTTTATAGTGTGATTCCAAATGAAATCTACTTTCTCATTTTGGAAAGCACGATCTTGTAAAATTTTCTGTGCACGAAGAGTGTCACGACGGTGAACGATCGTTACTTTTGATGCGAAGCGTGTTAAGAACACACCCTCTTCAACAGCAGAATCTCCGCCGCCAATAACAACAAGTTCTTTCCCTTTAAAGAATGCACCATCACATACTGCACAATATGATACACCGCGGCCGCCAAGTTCTGTTTCACCTGGCACACCAATTTTTTTATACTCTGCACCGCTTGCAACGATAATTGCACGTGCTTTATATTCTTTTTTACCAGCAATAATTGTTTTGTACTCTTTACCATCGATGATTGCTTTCACATCACCGTATGCATATTCAGCACCAAATTTCTTCGCATGCTCAAACATTTTATTTGATAAGTCTGGTCCTAAAATAGACTCATAACCTGGATAGTTCTCTACATCTTCTGTATTTGCCATTTGTCCACCTGGAATACCACGCTCAAGCATCAGTGTGCTTAAATTCGCACGAGATGTATATACCGCAGCTGTCATACCAGCTGGCCCTGCACCAATAATAATGACATCATAAATTTTTTCTTCTGACACACTATTCACTCCCATTCATTCATACACATTAAGTTACCCTCATTATACTGTTAGCATCATTTTTTTCCCAATGATTTGCCTACCCTACGTGTGCGTTCGCTTAACAGCCTGCACATACTTTCGTACAGTCGCTACAGATACATTATATACATCACCAAGCTCTGCCTGTGTCATCTTATTTCTTTGTTCGCCGCGCACAATGTATTCAATTGCCGCTGACCAACCGTACACATTTGTAAAAGTCGCTCCAGATGTATATAAACGTATGAACGTGCAAAACCAAAAATTTAAACACTCTTCGATTAATTCATCGTCTTTTTTCGTATAATTGTATAATGCATCCGCGATTCGTACGCACTGTTCAAATTGCTGTAAATCAGCTGGGATGCTTTTATGACTATTAAGTAAAAAGAAATATTTTGCAAGTTGCGATACGATTGGAACACCATTTTTCGCTTGCGTTACATCAAAGAAGAATCCAACCTTCTCTGGTGTTGACAATTCATTCATTAAATATAAAGCTAGCATTTTCTCTTCTAGCGTCGTACTTTGCTGAAATGATTTTCGTAACTCTTCAAATAAAAGATTTTGTCCTTCATCTGCTAAATTCAGTGCATTCCACGGTTCTTTTCCTTTTTTATCAGGATGCAATTCTACAACATGTTGCCACATTTTTTCAGCTACTTGCTGTTCCTTCACCATATACGCAGAGTATGCAAACCAGTAATAAAAACTGACGTCTCCTTCGTATCCTTGACGCTTTAATACTTTGAACCATTTATATGCAGGTTCAAAATGACCAATTGTTGCAAGCGTTGTTCCAAGTTTCAAACGATGCTCAAATGAAATTGGATATACCGAAACTAACTGCCCCGCTAATGACTCTACTTGCTTATGCTCTCCAATTGAATATAGAAAAATAAGCGTATTACAAAGTGCATGCATATTACCAGGATTTTTCTCTAAAATCATTTCTGTTAACTTAAGCGCTTGATCTACATTACCTGATTGAAAATGTGCAATCGCTAAATTATTATGTCCTGACCAAAATTCTGGATATTCTTTCGTAACAACTTCTAGTGTAGCAATCGCCTCTTCTAATTGTCCGTTACGAATGTAGCGGTTCGCTTCTTCTTGCATAACAATTAGCTCATCTTCATCCTCAATCTCTTCCGCACCCATTGCATCTTCTTCCATAATCTCAAGCAATTCTAATGTATCTTCTACAAATTCCTTCTCTTCCGCAACTTCTAAATATTGCTCTGCATATTTCTTCGCCTGTTGAAACAAGCCCATATATGCATAATTATTTGAAATAAAATAATAGCATTGCTCAAGTTCAGGATTGGATCTAACAAGCTTTAGAAATATCTGATTCGACTCTTGATATTCACCAGATTCAGATAATGCTATTGCTAGTTGGCATAAAATAAACGGCTCCTTCTCGCTTTGTGCTGCTCTTCGAAAATACTTAATTGCATCTTGCAATTTTTGCCCTTTATAAGCCCTCATCCCTTTTTTATAAAAGAAGTCCGCTAACTGATTAAAAGAGATAACTTGTCCGTTCTCCTTATATATTCTTTGATTTTTCCCCATATATCCTCCAGTTTTTTGTTTTCTTCGTTCACACATTCTTCTATCTATAAGTATAAACGATTCCGTAAAAAACAAAACAGTATATTATAATCAATTATTTCCTTTTTATTCATAAAAAGAGAAGGGAAATGTTACATTTTTAACATCAACCTTCTCTAGTGGCCATTTCCTCTTTCGTATAAATAATACGCATCGGATTTCCGCCTACGAAAGCGCCGCCTGGTACATCTTTATGGACAAGTGTGCCTGCAGAAACGATAGCTCCATCTCCAATTTTCACACCTGGTAAAATTGTCGTATTCGCTCCAATCATAACTTCATTCCCTATGACGATTTCTCCGAGCCGATACTCACGAATTAAATATTCATGCGCTAAAAGCGTTGTATTATAGCCGATAATTGAATTGTCTCCCACAGTAATCTTTTCTGGAAACATAATATCTGGCATTACCATAAGTGCAAACGACGTTTTCTTTCCTACTTCCATCCGTAAAAACGTGCGATATAACCAATTCTTTACGGATAAAAATGGCGTGTAACGTGCGATTTGGATGATAATAAAATTTTTCATTACCTTCCAAAAAGAAACTGTTTTATACACATTCCACAATGAATTTTCTCCTGAAACAGGATAGCGCGTTGTCCGTCGCACTGAACTCTCTCCTCTACTTATATAAAGTGACACTTTAACCGGCAGGAATCTTACTACCCGTTAATGCGGGACAAAATCGGTAGTAAATCACTCATTTTATCTAGCACATAATCTGGTTTATACGCTTCTAAATACGCTCTACCTTTCAATGTCCATGAAACCGCTACTGTTTTCGTACCTGCATTTTGTCCACCGACGATATCATGATGATTATCACCAACCATCAATGTTTCTCCTGGCTTTGCATCTAATAATTTCAATGCTTTTTGAAGTGGTTCTGGATGTGGTTTCACATGTTCCACATCATCAATCGTCACGACAACATCAAAAAACTGATCAAGTTTCGAAAGCTTTAATCCCATTTCAACCGTCTGTCTCGCTTTCGTTGTAACGATGCCGATCTTATAACCTTGCTTCTTCAATTCTTGAACCGTTTCATATACAGTTTCATACTCTTCCACTAATTCATCATGATGCTCATGATTAAATTGACGATAACATGTAATCATCTCTTCAACCTTACTTGCATCAATCTTACTAAAAGTATCATGCAAAGATGGACCGATAAATGGCAATACATCTTCACGCTTATACTGATTAGAATAATAGTGATTTAACGTATGTAAAAAAGAAGAGATAATAAGTTCATTTGTATTAATTAACGTTCCATCTAAATCAAATAACACTGTATTTATTTTCATCGTCCTTAATCCTTTCATTACCTGAATATGAAAGAAGCAGCATCTTATATAAGATGCTACTTTTCTCTAATTTTCTAAATATCTTTTATCAGCTTGCCCCATTTTTCGTCTCACAATAATGAAAATGATAGAAATAACAACAATTCCAATAGACATTACTTGTGCAATACGAAGTGGTCCTAGCATTAAACTATCTGTACGCAAACCTTCTACGAAGAAGCGTCCCACTGAATACCAAATTAAATATGTGAAGAATAATTCACCACGGCGTAAATTCACTTTTCGTAACGCGAGTAGTAAAATAACACCTGCAAAGTTCCATAATGATTCATATAAAAACGTTGGGTGATAATACACACCATCAATGTACATTTGATTAATAATGAAATCAGGTAAATGAAGACCTTCTAAAAACTGTCTCGTCACTTCATCACCATGTGCCTCTTGGTTCATAAAGTTTCCCCATCGGCCAATTGCTTGTCCTAGTAAAATACTCGGCGCAGCAATATCCGCTAACTTCCAGAATGAAAGCCCGCGTCGTTTCGCAAAAAGGATTCCTGTAATAACAGCCCCGATTAAACCACCATGAATCGCCAAACCACCTTGACGAATATTAATAATTTGACTCGGATTTTGCGAATAATATTCCCATTCAAAAATGACATAATACATTCTCGCAAAAAGAATGGCAATTGGTACTGCGATTAATACAAGGTCGATAAATGTATCTTTGTGAATACCAAGCCTTTCTCCCTCGCGAGTTGCTAGCCAAAGACCTAATAGCACACCTGTACCGATAATAACCCCATACCAATAAACAGGGAACGGCCCAAGTTGGACTGCTATACGGTCAAGCTGTGGTACAGAACCTAACAGCATATATATGACCTCCCTCTCCAGAGTCTACTCTTGATTTCCTAACTCAATCGCACTCATTAATCGTTCAGAGAACTGTTGTGCCGCATTGACTCCCATACGTTTTAATCTGAAGTTCATCGCTGCTACTTCAATAATAACAGCCAAGTTTCGACCAGGACGAACTGGAAGTGTAATCTTCGTAAGTTCTGTATCAATAATCTTCATCTTCTCTTCATCAAGACCTAAGCGATCATAATTTTTCTTTTGATCCCAAATTTCAAGATTAATAACAAGTGTAATACGTTTATAATTTCGTACTGCCCCTGCACCGAATAACGTCATTACGTTAATGATACCTAGACCACGAATTTCTAATAAGTGCTCAATTAAATCAGGTGAGCTCCCTACTAATGTATCTTCATCTTCTTGACGAATTTCTACGCTATCATCCGCAACAAGGCGGTGACCACGCTTTACAAGTTCAAGCGCTGTCTCACTTTTCCCGACACCACTTTGACCTGTAATTAAAACACCAACACCATAAATATCTACTAACACACCATGAACAGCTGTTGTTGGCGCTAACTTACCTTCTAAATAGTTTGTTAAACGACTTGATAATCTCGTCGTCGTTTGAGCAGAACGTAATAAAGGCACGCCTGATTCACGTGATGCTTGTAATAACTCATCCGGTACATCTTGATTACGAGTTACAATAATACAAGGCGTCTCCTCAGTACAAAGCGCTTTCATTCTCTCTTGCTTTTGCTCTGTCGTTAACGTATCAAAGAATGTAAGCTCCGTTTTCCCAAGAAGCTGCACGCGATCAGCTGGATAATATGTAAAAAATCCTGCCATTTCAATTCCAGGTCGCGATAAATCACTCGTATCAATCGGACGATGAATCCCTTCTTCACCACTTACTAACTCCAATTGAAATTGTTCAATTAAATCTTTTGTCCTTACTTTCGGCATATGTATAAACCTCCACTCCGCTGCGGGTTCAGTCTCATTTGATGTAAAATTCCATTCTATCGGATATTGTACCATTTTTTTCTGGAAACAAGAAACTCGGTTTCTAATAAATAGAAAAAAACATTTCATATGAATCATGAAATGTTTTTCTTTTTGTCATTTTCTCTTTTTTTCATGTAATGGTTCAACAATTACTTTTTCAATTATCATATTAAAAATAGAAATACAAATTGCCGCAACAATCGCTACACCAAATCCAGATATATTAAAGGCGTCCCCTAATAACGAATCCGTCATCTTTAACGTAATCGCATTAATAACAATTAAGAAGAAACCGAAAGTTACAAGAGTAATCGGTAGCGTAATTAAAATTAAAAGCGGCTTTACAAATACGTTTAAAATCGCCAATATAATACTCGCAATAATTGCAGTTTGTATATTCGCTATGTAAAATGCGTCTGGTGCAACCCCTTTTAAAAGTCCGGATACAGCGATTAATACAACGCTATTTACAAGAAGTGATACAATCCATCTCATTTCCTTACACATCCTTTTAACATATATATTTCATCATACGCTAATAGATAATAAACGCAAGTAACATACATACACTTATATCAACTTATTCTATCCTTCATGCTTGTATACCTATTAACATTTCCTTGTAAAATAAGGTCCACACCATCTATGTTCATGAGTTTTCACAAAGGTCCAAGTGAAATTTTCATCTACAATATAGATATCGCCTTTATACGCATCGTCTGTCTCACGTAATATATCATCCATACGTAATAAACTCGCATCCTTTATTAGCAGTACTTCATCACAATGTTGAAAGAAGATGTAACACTCCTTTTTCATTTCATTATGAAACATATTCTCCGCTTCTTTACCTTCTAAACACTTTTTCTTTTCATAACTAAATATGTGCCACAAGTAACCACAGCTATATTTATCCCCATATAAATGAATCTCTTCTTTCTCTTCATAACTCAAATGATTCGCAAAGTTATCCTCCCAGCGTTTTCTAAAGTATACGCCCCACTTTTGAAATTCTCTTACCTTCATATTTTTCTTTCTCAAAACATCTAAAAACTCCATTTTCTCCCCCTATAAAATAAAAACCGAGTGCAATTCCCACTCGGTTTTTATTAACAACTTATTGTGATAACTCTACTTCTTTTATTTTCTCTTTCATTCTTGCTTTATCACGATCTAAAATCTCTTTTAAATACTTACCTGTATAAGAGCGCTCTTCTTTCACTACTTGCTCTGGCGTTCCGGAAGCAACGATTTGTCCGCCTTTGTCTCCGCCTTCTGGTCCAAGGTCAATAATATAATCAGCTGTTTTAATAACATCTAAATTATGCTCAATTACAAGTACCGTCTCACCACTCTCAACAAGACGTTGCAACACTTCTAGAAGGCGTGCAATATCATGTGCATGTAAGCCAGTCGTTGGCTCATCTAAAATGTATAACGTACGCCCTGTAGAACGACGATGTAATTCAGAAGCTAATTTCACACGCTGCGCCTCACCACCTGATAACGTCGTAGCTGGTTGTCCTAATTTCATATAACCAAGCCCTACATCTACAAGCGTTTGAAGTTTACGCTTAATTTTCGGGATATTAGCAAAGAACTCTACCCCATCTTCAATTGTCATCCCTAACACTTCAGAAATATTCTTATCTTTATATTTCACTTCTAACGTTTCACGATTGTAACGTTTACCGTGACAAACTTCACACGGAACATACACGTCTGGTAAGAAATGCATTTCGATTTTAATAATTCCATCACCACGGCACGCTTCACAACGGCCGCCTTTTACGTTAAAGCTGAAACGTCCTTTTTGATACCCACGTACTTTCGCTTCATTCGTGTGCGCAAATACATCACGAATATCATCAAATACGCCAGTGTATGTCGCCGGATTTGAACGTGGTGTACGCCCGATTGGTGATTGATCAATATCAATCACTTTATCTAACTGCTCAAGACCTTTAATTTCTTTATGAGCCCCTGGCTTCGCTTTCGCCTTATATAGCTTTTGAGCTAATGATTTGTATAGTACTTCATTAATTATCGTACTTTTTCCAGAGCCAGATACGCCTGTTACTGCTACAAATGTTCCTAGAGGGAATGACATTTTCGCATTCTTTAAGTTATTTTCTTTCGCACCGACAATCTCCACTTTACGTCCGTCACCTTTACGTCTTTCAAGTGGTACCGGAATAAACTCTTTACCGCTTAAATATTTCCCAGTTAATGAATTCTCGTCTTGCATAACTTCAGCTGGTGTACCTGCTGATACAACTTGACCACCATGAATACCTGCACCAGGTCCGATATCAAGTAAATAATCAGCAGCCATCATCGTATCTTCATCATGCTCAACAACAATTAACGTATTTCCTAAATCACGCATTTCCTGCAATGTACGAATAAGACGATCATTATCACGCTGATGCAAACCAATAGAAGGCTCATCAAGAATGTAAAGTACGCCAGTAAGGCGAGAACCAATTTGTGTCGCTAAACGAATACGCTGCGCCTCACCACCTGATAAAGTTCCTGCGGCACGACTTAACGTTAAATAATCTAAACCGACGTTCACTAAGAACCCAACACGTTCCTGAATTTCTCTTAAAATTAAATGAGCAATTTTTTGTTGTTTCTCCGTTAACTCAACAGTTGAGAAGAACTCCTGTACTTCTTGAACAGAATATTTCGTTACATCGGCAATCGTTTTATCACCAACGAAAACAGCTAAACTCTCAGGCTTTAAGCGTCCACCTTTACACTTCGGACAAGCTTGCTCTGCCATATATTTCTCCATTTGCTCACGAACATAATCAGAACTCGTCTCACGATAACGACGCTCAATATTCGGAATAACACCTTCAAATAAAATCTCATTTTCCTTTACTTGACCAAATTCATTCACATAGCGGAAATAAAGCTTCTCTTCCCCGCTTCCGTACAGCACTTTATCAAATAAATCCTTCGGTATATCTTTCACCGGCATATCCATATCGATGCCGTAATGATTACACACAGATTTTAATAATTGCGGGTAATATTGTGAACTTGTCGGTTCCCAAGGAGCAATCGCATGTTCATTTAATGATACATCCCAGTTCGGAATAACAAGTTCTAAATCTACCTCTAACTTCGATCCAAGTCCATCACAAGAAGGACACGCGCCGAACGGACTATTAAACGAGAACATGCGCGGCTCTAATTCTCCGATTGAAAAACCACAATGTGGACAAGCATGATGTTCACTAAATAGAAGTTCTTCCTCTCCCATTACATCGATTAAAACTCGGCCCCCGCCAAGCTTTAAAGCACTTTCTAGTGAATCTGCAAGTCGGCTTGCAATTCCTTCTTTCACAACAATACGGTCAATAACAACTTCAATTGAATGCTTCTTATTTTTTTCTAAAGTAATCTCTTCCGATACATCCAGCATCTCTCCATCAACGCGCACACGAACATAACCTTGCTTCTTAATATCTTCTAATACTTTCGCATGCGCACCTTTACGCCCTGACACGATAGGCGCTAGCACTTGTAACTTCGTACGTTCAGGATATTCAAGAACACGGTCTACCATCTGTTCCACTGTTTGTGATGTAATTTCAATTCCATGATTCGGACAAATCGGCGTACCAATTCGTGCGAATAATAAACGTAAATAATCATAAATCTCCGTTACCGTTCCAACCGTTGAACGAGGATTACGACTCGTCGTTTTTTGATCAATTGAAATCGCTGGAGATAAACCTTCAATCATATCAACATCCGGCTTATCCATTTGCCCTAAAAACTGGCGCGCATACGCAGATAAAGATTCCACGTATCTACGCTGTCCTTCTGCATAAATCGTATCGAATGCTAACGATGATTTCCCCGAACCAGACAATCCCGTCACAACAACAAGCTGATTTCTCGGAATGGTTACGTCAATATTTTTTAAATTATGCGCTCTAGCACCTTTTACAACAATAAAATCTTTACTCACTCTTTTCACCCTTCCGCTTTTAATTCTAATAGTAAATCTCTTAATTCAGCTGCACGCTCGAAATCTAATGCCTTTGCTGCTTCTTTCATCTCTGCTTCCATCTTCGCAATTGTATTTTCACGTTCTTTTTTCGTCATCTTCTTAGCTGGTGTTGCTTCATATATTTCCGTATCCTCAGCTGCTGTTGTCGCACGAATAACGTCACGTACTCCTTTTTGAATCGTTTTCGGCGTAATACCATGCTTTTCATTGTAAGCTTCTTGTATACTACGACGACGCTGTGTTTCTTCAATTGCAATTCCCATTGATCTCGTTATGCGATCTGCGTACATAATAACGCGGCCGTTTGCATTACGCGCCGCACGACCAATTGTTTGAATTAATGAACGCTCTGAACGTAGGAACCCTTCCTTATCAGCATCTAAAATAGCTACAAGTGATACTTCTGGAATATCTAATCCTTCTCGTAATAAGTTAATACCGACAAGTACATCAAACTTACCAAGGCGAAGATCACGGATAATTTCAATACGCTCTAATGTTTTAATTTCAGAGTGAAGATAATTCACTTTAATTCCTACATCTTTTAAATAGTCCGTTAAATCCTCTGACATTTTCTTCGTTAAAGTCGTAATTAATACACGTTCATTTTTCGCAATCCGGTCATGGATTTCTCCTAATAAATCATCTATTTGTCCTTCAATTGGTCGTATATCAATTGGTGGATCTAAAAGCCCTGTTGGACGAATAATTTGTTCTATTGCTTTCGGTGACTGCTCTAACTCGTACGGTCCTGGCGTTGCCGAAACGTAAATAACTTGATTCGTTTTCTCTTCAAACTCATCAAACGTGAGCGGTCTATTATCTAAAGCTGATGGCAGACGGAATCCATGATCAACAAGCACTTGCTTACGTGCTTGGTCCCCGTTATACATCGCTCTTACTTGCGGAACCGATACGTGCGACTCATCCATAACGATTAAGAAATCCTCTGGAAAATAATCTAAAAGCGTATACGGCGTTGAGCCTGCTGGACGAAGTGTTAAATGACGGGAATAGTTTTCAATCCCTGAACAAAAGCCCATCTCGCGCATCATTTCTAAATCATAACGCGTTCGCTGTTCTATGCGCTGCGCCTCTAACAACTTACCGTTATCATTTAATTCTTTTAAACGCTCTTCTAATTCTTTTTCGATATTTTCAATAGCGACCTTCAGCTTTTCTTCACGTGTAACGAAGTGAGATGCCGGGAAGATTGCTACATGATCACGTTCTGCTAATACTTCACCCGTTAATGCATTTACTTCTCGAATACGATCTATTTCATCCCCAAAAAATTCAATTCGAATACAATGCTCATCAAGTGATGCGGGGAAGATTTCAACTACATCTCCGCGCACACGGAATGTACCACGCTTAAAATCAATATCATTACGTCCATACTGTACATCAACAAGTTCACGAAGCAATTGATTGCGGTCCTTTTCCATACCAACTCGAAGCGAAACAACTAACTCGCGGTATTCTTCCGGAGAACCTAAACCGTATATGCACGAAACACTCGCAACGATAATAACATCATCTCTTTCAAATAAAGAAGACGTTGCCGAGTGGCGTAATTTATCAATTTCATCGTTAATTTGCGCATCTTTTTCAATAAACGTATCCGTATGTGGTACGTACGCTTCTGGCTGATAATAATCGTAATAACTAACAAAATACTCCACAGAATTGTTAGGAAAGAAATCTTTCAGCTCACTATATAACTGTCCTGCTAACGTTTTATTATGAGCCATTACAAGTGTTGGCTTCTGCACTTCTTTAATGACATTTGAAATCGTAAATGTCTTACCCGTTCCTGTCGCTCCAAGCAACACTTGCTTTTTCTTTCCACTATTAATTCCCTCTACAAGCTTCTCTATCGCTCCCGGCTGATCACCTTGCGGGGAATACTCTGAGATAATTTCAAATGGATGTTCCAACTAAAAACCGACCTCCTCATAAAAATCTGTATTATTATTTTACCACGAATGCCCATAAAAAACCTAAAAAAACGAACAGATATTCGGTAAAGTTTTCGACAAGTTATATATAGAAAAAGGAAGGAATAAATACTTCCTTCCTCTACTAACTCTATTTTTTAAGTACATATAATAAGTCATATCCATTGCGCCCATTTTCACTCGTACAATCTATTAACCTATATGAAGTTTCTGATTCACGTTGCTCTTTAACAATCCTTTTACAACTATCTTTATGTAACCCTTTATGGTCACCAGCAAATTGATCTTGTCTATTATCTAACACATAAAGTATATCTTTCTCACTATGCTCTAACGTTTGAAAAATCGGGTCACCTTCATGTGTATACTGTACAATTCTTATTTTATCAACTTCCCCTTGTTCCACATTCCAAACGAACTTCTCGAATTTATCTAGATTAGAAATTTCCGCCCCCTTTGCAACGACATCATCCTTCTTATCAATTGCACTGTTAGGTTGTGAACATGCTACTAAACTAAAGAGAAATAAGCATATAAAACCTGTTCTTTTTCCTATCGTTATCCTCTCCTATACAAACTATTGGTATACTAGAAAAAAGCTACTTTCCTCTATGAAAGTAGCTTCTTATTTCCTTTCTCCTTCTTCGGAAAAATAACATATGAAAATGAAATCGCAGTATCCGCTAAAAGAATAATAGCCCACACTTGGCTTACACGGCTTGCTGCTTTATTTAAAACGATTCCTGACTCTAACCAGTTCCCCCACTGTTCTACTGGAATAAGCCCATACATGAAGAAAAAGAATATATGAACAGCAATAAACAAAATAAGATGTAAAATCCAATTTTTTATTTCCTGCTTCGCATGCGCCATCCCTGTTACTTCAAGTGGTTCTTCGATAATAGGCGCCGGTTCATTCCGCCACTTCGCAACTAATTTTTGTACATATATATCTAATTTCTTCAAATCCTTTTTCCCATAAAAAACTGCATATAATAAAATGATTACCGTAATGATTTGAAAATTAGAGAACTTCCCTGTTTGATAGTAGTCCACTACTCCTAAAGTTAAAATAAACACTTCATTTACAAGTAGCACAATCCCCATAATAAAACTTGCCTTTTTCAAGCGAAATCCATACCTTAGTAAAAAGAATCCGATAGCTGATAACCAAAATACAATCTCTGCCCCAATTAAAAAATACCAACGATATTCTGCAAGTATACTCATTTATCCCTCTCCCTTTCGTCATATATACGAAAAGCCTCATCCATATATAATAGAAGCTCTTCTTCAATTGGATACATACTCATTTTCTGTGAATCTTCTTTTGACTTTCTTACTTCCCACAATTTATCTAAAAATGCTTCATCACCATTTGCCATCTCTAAACACTTCTGCATTAATTTCTTTGTTGCGCCTTGTACCTCATCACATGATGCTTCCTTACCGTCTTTCATAAAGTTACGTAGTTGCTTTAATAAATTTACCCATTCTAAAACATTCGGGTCTTCTTCACTCATGTTCGGCAAATTATAAAGCAACTTTTGTTCTCCCTTAGAAAAAACTTCATTTTGAAACATCTCACGTATTCGCGGAGACTGTTTCGAAAGCTGAATGAGTTCAAACATAACTTTCCAATCCAGTTCTCCTTCCACATCTACCGAATAAACAACAGCTTGTAAAACACGCTCCATTCGATTGAATTTCTTTTGTTCTTCCTGTACAAACCGAAGTTGTTTTTCAAGAGAATCCTTTAAGTTAAGCTCACCTTTTACTAACATATTCGCAGCCTCTTTTAATGAAAAACCCATTTCTTTTAAAAATAAAATTTGCTGCAAACGAACAACATCTCTCTCGCTATATAACCGATGTCCTCCATCAGTTTTCCCACTCGGCTTTAATAAATCAATTTGATCATAATAACGTAACGTCCTTACTGTAACCCCTGTTTCCCTCGTTAGTTCTTGAATTGAAATCAACTCCATCACCTCTTCTCCTTCATTATAAAAGGTGACGTAACGTAACTTTCAAGTAGTTTGTAAAAAAAATACAAAAAGCTATTTATACCTTTTGTATAAACAGCTTTTATGGAAATAACCCCTTTTGTATAGCACGCCCACAAAATAAAATAATTGCCCCTACAACAACACTTGTTGCTGTTTTATGATAATGCGCTAAAATTAATAAATAGTATGATAAACCTACAGCACCAATCATAATACATACACTTGGCACTGGATTACGAGAGAAGTTTTGTATTCCCCAAAACAAAGCAAAAATAGCCGTAGCGACACATAATACCGGTAATCCCATCCCAGTTCCCCTTTTTCTATCTATTCCTTGTTGCTAACACACTCGTCGATGCCATACTTATTAATAAACCAAAAATAGCAATATATAATAACTCATTTACATGTACTACTTGCCTATCTAAATACTTATTTACACAAAGATACATAATGAACAAAAAAACGCAGCTTGTAATACAAATCGTAAAATATGACTTCATATTGTTCACAACTCGCTCATCAATTGACGGTACTCTCTCTTCTTTCAAACGCTTCTGTTCTCTATATTCCGAAATGCCATATAAAATGACTAGTGCTACATTCGATATGAAGATCGTTCCCCACGTAATACTTAAAATCATTAAACTCACATTTAAAACAAGACCCGCTAAAAACAAACTTCCTATGAACCGTATAATATCTTACTTACTCATACATGATCAGCCTCTTTTTAATTTCTATATTTCCATTTCGGCCAATAGTTCACAAAGAAATAAACAAACTGTCCTAATACAAATAAAACAAACGGCATGCCCGCATTTCCATAAACAATTAAATTATACAAACTCCATACCGCTAAACTCATTGTTAAAAACAACCCTAAATATTTAAACGCTTTATCCGATTGAAATCTCTCAAATTCATCTTGCATTTTCATTCCTCCTATCGTTATGCTCGTTTTCCCGCCATTACTCCTATGATGAGACTACCAGCAAATAAGAAACTACATACAATGAATATTTCTGGAATCGGTATAGTAATTCGCCCTATCGCTTTGCTTGCAACAATATAAACAATAAGCAAAAGAAATGCGAATATAAATGAGACATTTACATACTTTTTTATATTTTCATTTACCCGCTCATCTATATCTGGAAGTTCTTCTTTTTTGTACTTCCGCTTTTTGCAATTCGTATACAATATCAGAAATACAATTGCTAAAATGTTACTAACTATAAGCGATAACATCGGTATGGATGGGTCCATAATACGAACTAAAACGTCCCCTCACATAATCCTAAGACAGTAGCGATATACAACTTTTTAGTGTCGTTCATTTTCTCTCCCCTTACTCCAGCGTAAATATTTCCTCTACCTTCATCCCAAAATATTTGGCGATTTTTAGGGATAGCTCTAGACTTGGGTTATAGTGGTGGTTCTCAATCGCCACGATTGTCTGCCGCGTCACTTGCATCGCCTTTGCCATTTCAATTTGCGTTATATGATGTTGTTTTCGCAATTCTTTAATTTTATTTTTCACACTCATAGGCTCCACCTTCGAAAGTAAAGATATCTTTACTTTAATTATAAATATTTTCCAAATCCAAGTAAAGATACCTTTACAAAAAAAGGTAAAAAAAAGAGACATCTATAAGATGCCTCTTTTTTTGCTACATAAATCCTAACGCATACACAAGAACATACCCAAGAACAGATAAGCAAACCGAGCCAATCAACCCTGCCACAAATGCTCTGCTTCCTAATTTGCGGAACGTTTTAAACTCTACATTTAAACCTAGCCCTGCCATCGCCATTGCGATAAGCATGTACGCAATTACTACAATGTATCCGGCAACAACTTCTGGGATAATCCCAATCGAATGCACCGCACTCATTGCTAAAAATCCGAAGATGAACCAAGGAATCGGAAGGTCGCGCCACGATCTTTTTTCCTTGCTGTCCTCACTCTTACCAAACCATAATCCAATTAAAATCGCTACTGGCACAAGCATCGCAACGCGCGTTAATTTCACAATAACTGCGATGTCTACAGCCGTGCTACCTCCTGGCGCCGCCGCAGCGATAACGTGAGCAATTTCGTGCAGCGTCGCCCCTGAGAACACCCCGTAACCGTAGGGTGAGAAGCCAAGCACTGGGTATAATAGCGTATAAATAAGTGTAAATATTGTACCTAAAATTGCAATAATTGCTGCCCCAACTGCCGTTTCCTCATCTTTCGCTTTCACTTGCGGTGCAATTGCCACGACCGCTGCAGCTCCGCAAATTGCAGTCCCGCATGCTGTTAAAATCCCAAGTTTCTTTTCTACTTTAAATACTTTCGTTAATCCATATACAACGAAAATGGTAAATGTAATAACAACCGCTGCGATGACCAATACTTTCGGCCCCGCCTTCGCAATATCTACAAGATTTAACCGCATTCCGAGTAAGATGATCCCAAAGCGTAGCAACTTCTTACTCGCAAAGTTCGTTCCCACTATCGCTTCTTGAGGAATCCCGATTGCCGCGCGCCAAACCATCCCGATTAGAATAGCGATTACTAATTGTCCCATAATATTTAAAAATGGAAGCTCTGCTAAATATTTCGCGGCGATTGCGATTAATAACGTAATCCCAATACCTTGCGAAAATCCAAAGCCCTTCTTCTTTTGTATAACAAGTGTTTGTTCCACTTTGTACCACCCCAATAATCGTATTGGAACATGCATGTTCTTTCTAGTTACATTATAAGAGAGTTTTAATAATAAGTTTAATATCAATATTGAATCCCTATCATCAGAAATACTTATGATAAAATAAAAGCAAAAATAAAGGGGCCTAACAAATGAACGTCGACATTTTGAAGATCTTTGTTACTGTCGTTGAACAAAAACATTTTTCGCGTGCTGCGGAACTATTAAACCTTTCACAACCTGGCGTTAGTATGCACATTCGCAACCTGGAAAATGAATTTGGGACTACACTTATTCAGCGCTCCCCAAAGCACGTCCAAGTTACGGAAGCTGGAAACATATTATACATACACGCAAAGCAGATGCTCTCACTTTATGAAGATGCAAAACAGGAAATTAATGCGCTGCATAACGTCGTAACAGGAACACTTCGCATCGGCGCTAGCTTTACAATTGGCGAATACTTACTTCCAAAAATACTTGCGCGCTTTGCCAATGAAAATGCACACGTCGAAGTTCATACATTTATCTCCAATACGGAAGAAGTCTTGCAAAGCCTCCGCTCTAATCAAATTGATATCGGCTTAGTGGAAGGCCAAGTCGTGTACGCTGACGTAGATGTGGAAACTTTTATGCAAGATGAAATGAAACTCGTCGTCCCGCCAAACCACCCATTGCTCCATATCAAGGGGATTAACGAAAATGCATTGCAAGACCAAGTCTGGGTATTAAGGGAGAGCGGCTCTGGCACACGTGCCTATAGCGATCGATTTATACACCAACATCATTTAAAAATGAAACGCTTCTTTACATTTAGCAGTATTCAAAGCGTGAAGGAAGCCGTTGCAGCCGGTCTTGGCATCGCCATCCTTTCAGATTGGACTGTTCGAAAAGAACTATTAGCAAAAGAACTATTCCACATCCCTGTTCCGAACGAAGAGCTAATCCGTCCATTCTCCATCGTGCGCGGCAAATATTTTATCCCGTCTAAAGCTATTCAAGTCTTTTTAAAACACGTAGATTCTTTTGCGAAAAAACAGAGTTGACCTTCACATTAATGTGAAGGTTTACAATACATGTAAAAGGAGTGAAACGCATTGCGAATTGGAGAGTTATCAAAAGAAACTGGGGTTAGCGAAAGGGCACTAAGACATTATGAAGAAAAGGGATTACTCCCTTCGAAACGCCTAGCAAATGGCTACCGTGATTTTGATGAAAGTGCAATCGAAAAAGTAGAGCTGATTCAAATGTACTTGCAAATCGGCTTAAATTTAGAAGAAACAGAACGAATGCTACGTTGCCTTGAAATCGAGCCCCATCTTTACGAAAATCCGTGTAGTAGTATCCTTGCACTTTACGAAGACAAACTTGATGAGGTAACGAAGCAAATCACATTACTTTCCAACATTCAAACAAATTTACAAAAACACGTTTCACTCCTAAAACAAGCAAAAGAAAAGGGATGATTACATGTTTGTTATACATGGCAGTTCAAGACAAAACGGAAATACGGAAGCTTTAACACATATGGTGATTGATGGGATTGAAACAGAACAAATTTACTTGCGTGATCATATCGTCCACCCAATCATAGATCAGCGCCATGATGTAGAAGGATTTCAACCTGTAAATGATGACTACGAGCAGTTAACCAAACGCATGCTAGAGCACGACACGATTATCTTCGCTACACCGCTATACTGGTACGGAATGAGCGGCCACATGAAGAACTTCGTTGATCGCTGGTCACAAAGCTTGCGTAATAAATCTCTTCATTTCAAAGAAAAAATGAAAGGCAAAAAAATGTACGTTGTCATCGTTGGCGGAGACAGTCCAAAACTGAAAGCATTGCCGCTTATCGCCCAGTTTCAATATATCTTTGATTTTGTTGGTTCATCATTTGAAGGGTATATTATTGGGGATGCGAATGGACTAGGTGAAATCAAGAACGATGCTGAGGCACTGGCAAAAGCACAATTGTATAATAATAAATTCAAAAATAGCACACAGAAATAAGTTTGACAAATCCATTTGTATGCGCATACAATAAAAATAATATTATGAAAGGAAGGTACTTTGACCAATGAAGTTCTAATTCTCTTATTTATTTCATCCATCACAAATAGTGAACAAAAATGATGAAAACTAGCAGAGGATTAGTCTGTCCATTTGTCGATACTTTCTTTCGATACGATCATGTAAAAAATCGTTTATTTATGTACGATTTTTACATTGAAGGGCGACATTTATCCTCTCTAGTGAAACTAGGGAGGGTTTTTTATGACTATTTTAATCGCACGTAATATCGAAAAGAGCTTTGGTGATCGCACCATATTTACGTTACCATCACTAGAAATTCAAGCAAACGATCGTATAGGGATTGTCGGAGTCAACGGAGCTGGAAAATCTACGTTATTACAAATATTGAGTAAAGAAATAGAAGCTGACAAAGGCACAGTAACTCATCATAGTTCTATCGCCATCATTCCACAGCTTAGCGAAGGGATACCGGAAACCGCTTCTTCCCTCGCTAAGGGCAAATGGAATATTTCAAACGTCGCAAATTCAATGAGCGGCGGTGAACGAATGCGCCTAAAGATCGCCCATGCCCTCGAACAAGATGCAGGCATTCTATTTGCTGATGAGCCAACAAGTCACTTAGATATGTTCGGTACAGAGCAATTAGAAAAGACACTTTTATCTTATAAAGGTGCACTTGTTTTAATATCGCATGATCGTGATCTTTTAGATACCATATGTACAAAAATCATCGAAGTTGAAGACGGTACTATTCAAGAATATAAAGGTAATTATTCAAACTATCGAAAGCAAAAAGAACGTGAGCGAATACAAAAGCAGGCAGAATATGATCAATATATACAAGAAAAAAATCGGTTAGAACAGTCAATTTCACAAAGAAAGCAACGTGCTTCTAGCATGACAAAAATCCCAACACGGTTCAGTTCATCTGAATCTAAACTTTATAAGTGCAGCGGGGCTCATGGGCAAGAAAATGTTAGCAAAGTAGCGAAAGCACTAGAAACACGCCTTGAAAAGTTGGAACAGAAAGAAAAACCGAAAGACTTTTCTCAAGCTCAGTTTGACGTACAATACCACACACCAATTCATAGTAAAGCAGTTGTTCAGTTTAATAAAACAACGAAGAAAATAGGGAATCGCACATTATTTAAAAATATGAATGGAACAATTGTCCCTGGGGCAAAGCTTGCTATTTTAGGGGCAAACGGAAGCGGAAAAACAACTTTGTTCAAAATGCTTCTCGCGAACGAGCGTGGCATTCAGCTTTCGAAAAGTTGTAAAATTGGATACTTTGAACAAACATTATCTATTTTAAAAACAGATAAAACAATTTTAGAGAACGTTCTAGAAGAAACAAACTATACAGAATCGTTCGTTCGAACAATACTTGCAAGGCTCCTATTCCGCCGTGAAGATGTTCATAAACCTGTGCACATCTTAAGTGGTGGAGAACGAATGAAGGTTGCACTCGCAAAAGTATTTTTAGGAAACTATAATATGCTTCTGCTCGACGAACCGACAAACTATTTAGACTTGGCAACGCAAGAAGAATTAGAAAGCATGTTACAGGAGTATCCTGGTACAATACTTTTCATTAGCCATGACCGTGCCTTTATTCGTTCTGTTGCAAACCATATTCTACAAGTAGATGAGAGCGAACCAAGAATATTCCACGGCAATTACGAGCAATACACAAAAAGAACCACCCAAGCTTCTGTAAACGTTACTGAACAAGAATTATTACGATTACAAACAAAATTAACAGAAATCATCAGCCGGATTTCTATTCCAAATCAGCATGATGACATCACATTTCTCGAACAAGAATACGAAAAATTATTAGTTCGAATTCGGCATTGTAAAGAAGCGCTCTAATGTCTTCCCCATATACCGACGGGACCTTCCACATTTCCCAAGAAATATCGAGGCTTCGACATAGAATATCACCCTACCTATCATGTTAGACACAATAACAACAAAAAGCCGTGCACCAGCACGGCTTTTCACTTTATATACGGACAGCAGTCCCACTCACCGCAACCATTAGCATTCCTTCGCGAACTACTTCGTAGTCCACGTCGATACCAACAATGGCGTTCGCATTTTTTTGTCTTGCGAGAGTTTTCATCTCTTCCATTGCAATGTAATTTACTTTCATAGGCGCCTGCGCGACCACCGACAACGTCACGAACAGAAGCGAAAAGGTCACGAACGATATTCGCACCCATGATTGCTTCGCCATTAACGATATCGATATACTCAATAATTTCTTTCCCTTGAATTGTAGAAGTTGTTGTTACAATCATGCTTTATAGCCTCCCATATAAGATTTTCACTTACTTATGGTGCACTAATTCAGCAGAAATTATATTTACGAACTAAACTGCGCCTCATACAATCGGCTGTAACCCTCGCCTCGTTCGATTAGTTCCTCATGTGAACCTTGTTCTGCAATACCGTCTTTATTTACAACGACGATGCGATCTGCATTTTTAATAGTTGCAAGCCTGTGAGCGATAACTAATGTTGTACGGCCGACAGATAGTTCTGCAAGTGATTTTTGGATAGCAAGTTCTGTCTCTGTATCTAGCGCAGAAGTTGCTTCATCTAAAATTAAAATTGGCGGGTTCTTCAAGAACATACGGGCAATTGCTAAGCGCTGCTTTTGTCCTCCTGAAAGTTTCACACCACGCTCACCGATAACTGTATCTAAACCGTCTGGTTGCGAGTAAATTAAGTCCTCTAGCTGAGCACGTTTTACCGCCTGCCAAATTTCAGATTCTGAAGCTTTTAAGTTTCCGTAAGCGATATTTTCACGAATTGTTCCTGAGAATAAGAAAACATCTTGCTGTACAATTCCGATTTGCTTACGAAGTGACGATAAAGTCATCTCTTTAGTGTCAATGCCATCAATTTGAATCGATCCAGATGATTGTTCATAAAAACGTGGTAATAAACTACATAGTGTTGTTTTCCCTGCCCCTGATGGTCCAACGAAAGCAACTGTTTCACCTGCATGTATTTTCAAACTAATATCGTTTAAAATCGGCTCTTTATTTTCATATCCGAACGTGATGTTATTGTATTGAATATCACCGTGTACATGTTTAACTTCTATTGCACCTTTAGAATCTACAATATCCGGCTCTGTTTCCAGAAGTTCTACATATCTTTTAAAACCAGCGATTCCTTTCGGATAACTTTCAATAACCGCATTAATTTTTTCAATTGGGCGGAAGAAAATATTCGTTAATAAAACGAATCCAATAAATCCACCGTACGTTAATTCACCTTGCAGAACAAACCATGTACCACATATTAATACAAAGAGTGTTACAAGACGCATCAGCATATAACTAATCGATGAATTTAACGCCATAATTTTATACGCCATTAATTTTGTTGTACGGAAACGAGCATTATTTACAGCAAATTGCTCTTTCTCAAACTTTTCATTTCCGAATGCTTGTACAACACGGATACCACCTACATTGTTCTCGATACATGCATTGAAATCAGCAACGTCTGAGAATAAACGTCTAAACGTACCTGTCATTTTTTTATTGAAGTAAAGTGCCAACCATAATAAGAACGGGATTACGAAGAATGTTAGAAGTGCTAACTTCCAGTTAATCATCATCATAAATGAAAATGCTCCAACTAAAGTCATAATGGCAATGAATAAATCTTCTGGTCCATGGTGAGCAATTTCCCCAATTTCCATTAAATCGTTTGTAAGACGTGAAATTAAATGACCTGTTTTATTATTATCAAAAAATCTGAATGATAGCTTTTGAATGTGATCAAATAATTTCTGCCTCATATCTGTTTCAATGTTAACCCCAAGCATATGTCCCCAATATGTAACGACATATTGCAAACCTGCATTTAACACATAAACTACGAACAAGCCGAAACAAGCCCATAAAATAAGCGTCCAATTTTGTCCTGGTAATAACTTATCAATAAATTGATTTACGATAAGCGGGAAACCAAGTTCGAGTAAACCTGCAATAACTGCACAGGAAAAATCGAGTACGAATAAACCTTTGTACGGTTTATAGTAAGAAAAAAATTTACGTAGCATATCTTTCCTCCCTTTTCCAAATTAAAAGACTCTCTAAATGATAACCATTATCAAATAATTATTCAAGTTATCCGTCTATGAAACTAAAAAAACCTTCATCTATATTTGATGAAGGTTTCCATTTTATTTTATATAGCTTCCGAATCCCACTCGTGCTCTTGCTGAACAAATACAACACCTAATTCATGATGTCCCCCGGCGTATAATGCCGTTTGAGCAAGACGAAGCTCACCATTTGTATCTACTACTTCTAATTTACAAAACGCTCCTGTCGTCTTCGTTTGAAGCGCGTCATAAAACTCTTCGGTACTTCTTGGAATGATTCCATTTACTTTCGTAATAACTTCTCCAGGCTTTAAATTCATCTCTGCCCCAATTGTATTAGGAATTGTATCTAACACAACAAGTCCATCATTACGTGCGGCAAAGTATGCTGGTCTTTTCTCGTCTGCAATTTTCTCTTGTATCGAGATTGTAAAGCGTCCAAGCATTGCGACTCCCATCGCGATAATTGCAAGTACGTGCCACCAGTAACTTGCGATACCTAAAACGAGTACGAGCCCCGCTAAACCATAGACGCGTCTTCCTGTAAATAATAAAGCTTCCGTCGGCTCATAACTTCTAACCTTTCTCATAAATCCAATTAAAAATGGAACGAGGAATAAAGAGTATGTAGTCGAACCTATTGAAACGACAGGCCACCAAGAAATAAATCCTGTCACCGCGTCTCCTGGTATAAGAATAAATACTGGTACAAGCCATAAACGATTGGATTCATGTAGTCCAATTCGTAGCCCACGCTTACCTTTGTTAATTTTTGGCGTAGAATAACGAACTGCATTTTTAGAGATTAATAAACCCTCTACAACGAGCATAACGCCTAGTAAAATAGCAAGGGATACAATCGTACCCTCTTCACCTTCTCCAAGCTGTAAGAAGGAAACTGGCATCTTAGACGATAACAACACGAGTGCAATCGCGATTCCGAAAGTATAAGCTACAGATAAATATCGATACATAGCAGTTAATCCGAATAATAACGTCCAAAGTAAAATTGCCCATAAACTCGCTTTTGAAACAACAAGCCCAAGCCCAATCGTAATAATAGATACGATTAATCCGTACCCAATACCTGCAAATAGAGTTGTTCGTAGTTCAAACCAAATATCATATACTTTAAAAGAAAAATCTTTTCGTTCTCGTAATATACGTAAGTATCCAACGAAGATACTACTAATTAAAAATACATAGACAGCAGGGTGTAAGAAAAAACGTCCAACCGCTCGTAGTATTTCAAAAATCCATGCCTCCACGAATTCATTCACCACCATTTATATCATTCTTTCTTTTTATTTTATCATATTTAACACATAAAAAAATACAGGCATCGAAGTGCCTGTATTCTTTCTTATTTCGCTATTAATTTCAATGCCGTCTGTAATTGTAAATCGTTTTCTCCAGAACGGATTTTTTCAATGATTTTAGTTTGAATCGCTTCAGCTGTCTTTTTATCAAGTTGCCCTGTCGCTTCCATCTCATTCGCATTTTGGAATGCTTTTAGTGCTGATTCTGTCTCTTTGCTAAAGTATCCATCTTCACGTCCTGGTACATATCCTAAGCTCTTAAGCATTTCTTGCGCGTGTTTTACTTGTACATCATTTGAATTGTATGAAAGTGTCTTTTCAATTTGAATTGGTGTCGCATGATAATAATCTGGTTGCTTCACTTCTACAGTTGGCGCGATTCCTTTTTTATGAATCCAATTGCCATCTGGTGTTAACCATTTAAACATTGTTAATTTAATATTGCTGCCATCTTTAAATGGAACAGCCTGTTGAACAGTACCTTTACCAAACGTTTTTTCACCAATTAAATCGTATCCTTCTCCTTCTTTTAGCGCACCAGCTAAAATCTCTGAAGCAGAAGCACTTCCGTTATCAATTAATACTGAAATTGGATATGACTTTCTCTCTTTCAGTTCCGTAGAGAATTTCTTCTTCTCACCATTTCGCTGTTCTACTTGTAGCATTGGCTTTTTATCTGTCATGATGTCTCCTAGTATATCTTCTACACTATTTAAATAACCGCCAGGATTACCACGCACATCAATAACTAAGCCTTTTATGTTTTTCTTCTCTAGCTCTTTTAACTGATCCTTAAATTCTTTCGCAGTATTTTCAGCGAAAGAAGTAATTTGCATATAACCGATATCTTTTCCGCTATCTTGCTTTACGGAACTAAATACAGTGAAAATCGGAATCTTTTCACGCTTAATTTTAAATTCTATCGGATCAGCCACTCCTGCGCGCTTAATTTCAATTGCAACAGTCGTTCCTTTTTTACCACGAATTTTTAATACTGCTTCTTCACGTGATAAATCTTTCACACTATTTCCATCTACAGATAAAATTTGGTCATTCGGTTTAATTCCTATCTTTTCTGCTGGTGAACCTTTAATTGGCGATACGATAATAAGCTTACCGTCCGTCTTGTTCACTTCCGCTCCAATCCCTTCAAGTTCAGGATCTAATGACTGACTAAACTGTTTTGCCGTTTCTTTATCCATATACGTGGAATAAGGGTCCTTCAGCGTAGACAACATTCCCTGTATCGCACCTTCGACTAATTTGTCGTCTTTCACGTCTTCCACATAACGTGAATCAATTAGTGCATACGCCTCATTAATCTTTACCAAATTCCCTTGCGCTGTGCCAGCATTACCATTCGATACTGTTTGCGTTACATACGCTGGGTTTATCCCAAACCAGTACATACCACCAAACATCCCGCCAGCACCAATTAAAAATGCAACAACCATTCCAATAATTGCAACTCTACGTTTCAATGCGGAATTCCCCTTTCCAGAACACACAGGTGGTGTAGCAAAAGGCATCACACGATGTGTGATGCCTTTACCTATTTCTACTATATGATAAGCTTGTACGAATTATGTTTGCAACTTTTTATACTTTTAAGAAGCGACGAATTGACATTACACTTCCCCACATACCGATTAATGCACCGATTAACATTAATAAACCAGCTAATTGGAATACGAATGGGTTGTATGGTAGAAGCTCGAAAATTGTTCCGCCAAGTTTTTCATTAAACACACCTTGCAACGAATTATACATAACTAAAATTAGGCCAATTGGAATAATTGATCCTAATACTCCTAGGAATAATCCCTCTAACAAGAACGGCCAACGAATAAACCAGTTTGTTGCACCAACAAGTTTCATAATTTCAATCTCAGTACTACGAGCATAAATTGTAATTTTAATTGTGTTAGAGATTAAGAACATCGCTGTGAATAGAAGACCCGCAATTAACGCAATCCCGATGTTACGACCAGTTTTTACAGTATCAAATAATTTTTCAACTTGACCTTTACCGTATTGAACATTACTTACAAACTGCATTTTCTCAATCTTTTTCGCAATTGTTGCCGTATCTGTTGGTTCTTTCGCCTTTACAACAAATACGTTTTTCAGTGGGTTATCTTGCTCAAATAACTCGAACGTTTTTCCACTATCGCCTAAGCTTTTAATTAAACGTTTCAACTCTTCTTCTTTAGAAGAATATTTAATAGAATCTACTTTCGCAATTTTACTCATATCTTCTTCTAATTTCTTTTGATCAGCTTCTTTTGCTGCTGGATCAACATGCACACGAATTTCTACATCTTGCTCTACTTTCGTCGCAAAATGGTTCATATTCATAATCGCTGTCAAAAAGACACCTACAAGTAATAATGTAACTGTTACTGCACTTACAGAAGCAAATGTCATCCATCCGTTACGGGATAGATTTTTCACACCTTCTCGCAAATGTCGACTAAGGGTTTTAGCCTTCATATCCGTATCCTCCCTCAATCTCGTCTCGAACAATTTTTCCGCCTTCAATTGCAATTACACGATGACGAATTGTATTTACGATATCTGCGTTATGTGTCGCCATAACAATCGTTGTACCACGCTCATTAATACGTTTAAAAATCTTCATAATATCAAGAGCTGTTTCAATATCTAAGTTACCTGTTGGCTCATCGGCAATTACAACCTTTGGCTTATTTACAATCGCTCTTGCAATCGCCACACGTTGTTGCTCTCCGCCCGAAAGCTCATTTGGAAGTGCATCGGCACGCTCTTCAAGACCAACAAGACCTAACACTTCTGTAACGCGCTCACGAATCGCTTCCTTCTCTTCTTCAATTACTTCTAAAGCAAACGCAACATTCTCATATACCGTTAATTTAGGTAGCAATTTAAAATCTTGGAAAATCACGCCTAATTGACGACGGAAATATGGAACATCTCTTTCTGCTAATGTTTCAATTACAAGTCCATTTACATTAATTGATCCTGTAGATGGCTTCTCTTCACGATACATCATTTTAATAAATGTAGATTTTCCGGCTCCACTCGGTCCAACTACGTATACGAATTCACCTTGTTTAATGTTAACTGTGAGACCAGCAATGGCTTTCATACCATTTGGGTACTCCTTATAAACATTCGTCATTTTTATCATTATTTATCACCCAATACTTAATGATTTTTTTAGAAATACTTTTCTGTACATTTGAAAATAAAAGAAAAACCTTTATTTTCATTCGACCATTCTTGTTGAAGGTAGCTTCCATACATGCTTTTTATTAGCAACGCTACTCTATGTAATATATTTCATCAAAATTCTACAAACCCCATTGTAACATCAATCGGTTTCCAGTTCGGATACAATTTTGTTACAGTTATGTTACATCCTAATAAAAGGTAAACGAGCTCATGTAATTACTTAACTCGAAGCACTTTTCGGTCAAGTTATACAATCAGCTCGTTTATTAATTACGTTTCTTATTTATGCTCCGCTAACCATTCAGCTACTTTTTTCGCATCTTCACCTTGAATAATTCCTGGTGACATTGAACCGCGGCCTTTTTCAATAATCTTTTCAATCTCTGCTGCGTCATATTTCTGTCCTACTTTTCGTAAATCTGGTCCAGTTGCTCCTGATAAATCTTTAGCGTGACAACCTATACAACTTTTTTGGTAAATTTGCTCTGCGCTATCTGTGCTTGCAGATTGTTTTGATGGTTTACTCTCTTCTTTATTTCCACATGCTCCTAAAGCAAAAACGACTGATGTCCCCAGCGTAATAGCCAACAATTTCTTTTTCACTTCTATCGCTCCCCATTGTTGATATTCTTTTCATTCATAACTAGGCAATAGTTTTCATAACACATTCAATATTCATTATAAGCATTATCTTTATATAGAAAAACTAAGGTGTATTTCATATTTTTCACAAATATAGTGAGAAGCCTAATAAAATAAGCTTTCATAAATTGTTTCAATTCTGTGAACACCTTAAAAAGTTCTATAAAGAGCCTTTTTCTCCAATCAAAACTGAGAAATCCTGTATAAAGTCCTACTCTATTACCACTTTGTTTTACTATTCTCTACCTTTTACAAAACAATATACGGCATTGTATTCTACATATAATCTCATCAAAAAGAGAAGTTGTCGTTTCCAACTTCTCTTCCTCTTTATTTCATCAATATAAATAAGATAAGCCTCTTTATATCCTCTTGGACCTCAGCATGTGCCAACAATTCTGTTGGCTTTTTCTCTTATTAAATACGAGAACGTAAATACGCATCAATAAACGGATTAATTTCCCCATCCATAACTGCTTGTACGTTACCAACTTCTGTATTTGTACGATGGTCTTTCACAAGAGAATACGGGTGGAATACGTAAGAACGGATTTGGCTTCCCCATCCAATTTCTTTTTGCTCCCCGCGAATCTCATCTAATTGTGCTTGTTGCTCTTCTAATTTCTTTTGATATAATTTCGCTTTTAGCATTTTCATCGCATGCTCACGGTTTTTAATTTGAGAACGCTCTGACTGACATGTTACAACCGTATTTGTTGGTAGATGAGTTATACGAACTGCTGAATCTGTCGTATTAACGTGCTGTCCACCTGCACCACTTGCACGATACGTATCTATTTTCAAATCTTCTGTACGCACTTCAATTTCAACTTCATCATTGAATTCAGGTACAACTTCACAAGATACGAACGATGTATGACGACGACCTGAAGAATCGAACGGTGAAATACGTACAAGACGATGTACACCTTTCTCCGCTTTCAAGTAACCGTAAGCGTTATGACCTTTAATTAATAATGTAACACTCTTAATACCAGCTTCATCGCCCGGTAAGTAGTCAACCGTTTCTACTTTAAACCTACGTTTTTCAGCCCAGCGCGTGTACATACGTAATAACATAGAACCCCAGTCTTGTGATTCTGTTCCACCTGCACCTGGGTGTAATTCTAAAATAGCGTTATTTTTATCATAAGGATCGCTTAATAGTAACTGCAGCTCGTACTCATTCATTTCTTGAATTAAAGTTTTCACTTCAGATTCTAGTTCCTCATGTAAATCTTCATCATACTCTTCTTTAAGTAAGTCATGCGTCATTTCTAAGTTTTCGAACGTCTCATCTAACTGACGGAACCTTCCAACCATATCTTTCAGCGCATTCGCTTCATTAATTACAGCTTGTGCGCCTTGTTGGTCATCCCAAAATCCTGCGCCCATCATCGTTTCTTCTAATTCTGCAATTTGTTTTTCCTTAGTAGGAAGGTCAAAGAGACCCCCTAAAAGCCGCTAATCTCTTAGCCATTTTTTCTAATTCTTGCCTAATTTCTACTAATTCCATTTCCTTCACCTCTATGTAATTGCTGTTACTTTCATATGAAAACAAGGGAAACTCTCTCCGCTTATTACGGAGAGAGTTTAATCCTTTTCATTATACATTTTTGATGTAAAAATTTGCAAAACAGTCTAAATTACAGTTTCTTATTACTGCCCAATGCCACAACAGTTTTTATATTTCTTGCCACTACCACATTTACATAAATCGTTACGTCCCATTTGGTCACCTTTTACAACCGGTTTTTTCTTCGCGTCTTCGCCATCGCTTGATGGATGAACAGCTTCACCTTGAACAACTTCTTGACGCTCTAAGTTTTGCTCAATTTCAGCTTTCATAATGTAACGAGAGATTTCCTCTTCAATAGAAGCGATCATCGACTCGAACATTGCGAATCCTTCCATTTGGTATTCACGAAGTGGATCGATTTGTCCGTAAGCACGTAAATGAATACCTTCACGAAGATGATCCATTGCATCGATATGATCTGTCCATTTCGTATCTACAACACGGAATACAACAACCTTTTCGAATTCACGCGTCTGCTCTTCAGGTAGAAGCTTCTCTCTTTCGTTATAACGCTCTAACAATTTCGCGATAATTGATTCGCTCATTTCTTCTGGAGCAAGGCGACGTAACTCTTCTTCTTTTACATCTCCTTCTTCAAGAAGGTTCGTATTTAAGTAATCGACAAGACCTTTAATGCTCCAATCTTCTTCGATTTCTTCTTGCGTATGAAGTGCAACAGCACGTTCTATCGTAGATTTCATCATACCTTCAATAATACTGCGTAAGTTCTCTGAATCCATTACTTCTTGACGCTGTTTATAAATTACTTCACGTTGTTGACGAAGTACATCGTCGTATTGCAATAGCTGCTTACGTGCATCATAGTTATTTCCTTCCACACGTTTTTGTGCAGATTCTACAGCACGAGAAACCATTTTACTTTCGATTGGCTGTGAATCATCCATACCAAGGCGATCCATCATCGCTTTCATATTGTCAGAACCGAAGCGGCGCATTAGTTCATCTTCCATTGATAAGTAGAACTGTGTTACACCAGGGTCCCCTTGACGACCAGAACGACCACGTAACTGATTATCAATACGACGACTTTCGTGACGCTCTGTACCGATAACTGCTAGGCCAACGTTTCTAATATCCTCGCCTAACTTAATATCCGTACCACGACCAGCCATATTCGTCGCGATTGTTACAGCGCCTTTCATACCAGCTTCTGCAATGATATCTGCTTCACGCGCATGGTTTTTTGCATTTAAGATATTATGACGTACACCTTTACGTGTTAACATTTTTGAAATAAGCTCTGACGTTTCAATTGCAACTGTACCAACAAGAATAGGTTGCCCTTGCTTATGACGATTTACAATATCCTCAACAACTGCATTGAATTTACCTTCCATTGATTTGAAGATTAAATCAGCACGATCATCACGAATAATATCTTTATTCGTTGGAATTACGATAACATTCATATTGTAAATACTACGGAATTCTTCTTCTTCCGTTTTCGCTGTACCAGTCATACCAGATAATTTTTCGTACATACGGAAGTAGTTTTGGAACGTAATTGTTGCAAGCGTCATACTTTCATTTTGAATTTCTACGCCTTCTTTTGCTTCAATAGCTTGATGTAAACCTTCGCTATAACGACGACCTTTCATAAGACGACCAGTGAATTGGTCTACGATTACGATTTCGCCTTCTTGTACAACATAATCTGTATCAAGGTGCATAACAACGTGTGCACGAAGCGCCTGATTAATATGGTGAAGAAGTGCTACATGTTTTAAATCGAATAAGTTATCGATATGGAAAGCTTTCTCAGCTTTCGTAATACCATCTTCTGTTAACATTACATTTTTCGTTTTCACATCAAATGAATATTCTTTTTCATTTTCTAATGTACGAACGAATGCATTTGCAAACATGTATAGCTCTGCTGATTTTTGAGCTTGTCCCGAAATAATAAGCGGCGTACGTGCTTCATCGACTAAAATAGAATCGACTTCATCGATGATAGCAAAATTAAGTGGACGCTGAACGCACTGCTCTCTATATAACACCATGTTGTCACGTAAGTAATCGAATCCAAGCTCGTTATTTGTGCTATACGTAATATCAGCAGCATAAGCAGCTTGTTTCTCTTCACGTGACATACTATTTAAGTTAATCCCTACAGTTAAGCCAAGGAACTCATGAAGTTGTCCCATTTCGCTCGCATCACGTTGCGCTAAATATTCATTGACTGTAACAACGTGAACACCTTTTCCTGTTAATGCGTTTAAATATACAGGTAAAGTAGATGTTAACGTTTTACCTTCACCTGTTTTCATCTCAGAGATATTTCCTTCATGTAAGGCGATACCACCCATTAGCTGTACGCCATATGGACGCATTCCAAGAACACGATTCGCTGCTTCACGAACAACCGCAAAAGCTTCAGGAAGTAGATCATCTACTGTCTCACCTTTTGTTAGACGTTCTTTAAATTCAATCGTCTTTCCTTTTAATTGTTCATCAGTTAGCGGCTTAATAGATGATTCTAATGCATCAATTTGCTCCACTGTCTTCTGCATACGTTTAATTTGGCGTTGGTTGACATCAAATACCTTTTTTAAAATACCGATCATAGGAAATACGCTCCTCTTTTATTAAAATAAAACTTCCGATTGCTTTCTTTTTCTCTTTACAATCAGTCGTTATAAAAATCAAATTTATGTTATGCCAATTTTTCTCCTAATTTAAAAAGCTAAAATGTATAAACCTAATGATAATTGTAACACTTGTCTTATAACTATGACAACAATCGTCCAAATGTCGAGCCGTAGATTCAGAAAAAGTTTTTATTTTATTTTATTTCTTCCAACAAACTACTATCTCTTCGTTACAAATTTTGTATTAAATCTAAGTAGTATTCTTTCCAGTTCTCTTTTAAAGAAGATGGCTCAATTATTTTTATAGTTTTACCAAAACTAGCTAGATATGAAATGAAAGAAATAGATCCGAATTTCACGTATAAAGAAAGCCAAGAACATTATATTACCCATTCCGTTTTACAAATTGGCACTAATAAAATTATGATTGCAGAACAGGCAGTGGATTCCACACGCCCTTGGCAATTAAGTAATAGCTCATCATTATGCATTCAATCTAAAGACTTCCAAACCATTGAAGCACTTTATCACAATCTAATTCAACATGATGAGGTTTATATTTTAACACCTTTTGAAAAAAACTCCTTCAGCCCTGGTTACGCCATTGTGCGAGATCCTTTTGGAATGGTAATACAATTGACCGTTACAAAACATGACTTCTAAATTTTATTACGAATAAGCCATTTAAATTCATATCAATATTACAAGATAGGAAGGCAAAAACATATAAAAAAAGCGCAACCATTTCGGCTGCGCTTTTGAATGATTATTTAGTTTCGATTAAACCATATTTCCCATCTTTACGGCCATATACAACATTAGTTTCATTTGTATCAGCATTTGTGAAGACGAAGAAACTATGTCCTAGCATATCCATTTGCAAGATCGCTTCTTCAACGTCCATCGGTTTTAAATCGAATCGTTTTGTACGTACAAGTTCTAATTCATCCTCTTCTACCGCATCCAGAACAGCTACTGCTTCCGGAAGGATAAAGTTAGTTTTCATAGAACCTTTCTCACGTAATTTACGGTTTACTTTTGTTTTATGTTTACGAATTTGTCGCTCAATTTTATCAACTACTAAATCAATCGCAGCGTACATATCGCTATTTGTTTCTTCTGCACGAAGTAATAAATCTGTAAATGGAATTGTTACCTCGATACGTTGCTTGTCAGAGTATACTTTTAAATTAACCTTAATCTCTGGGAATGTATCAAAATAACGCTCTAATTTACTTAGCTTTTTCTCTACATATTCCTTTAATGCTGGAGTTACTTCAATATTTTCACCACGAATGTTGAATTTCATAGATGAATTCCTCCTTTCAAGCCTATGTACTATAATTTCGACATTGGCTTAAAAACTCCTTCTAATTTTTTTAAAAAATTAGTGGAATTGCGATTTTTTTATCGTTTTTTGTTGAAATGAAAAGATGCATCGTTTCTATCTTTATTTTATCCTATTAACATCGTGAATAACGAATGTAACTGTGGACAATTAGTTACAGAAAAGAAACAACTTTTTGACAACTCATCTAAAACAAAAAAGCCCTTGTTACGAGCAAGAGCTTTCGCCATCTATATAATGCTGCTAAAAATACAGCTCTATCTTTTCCAAAAACTTAATTTTTACAGTTTCACAACATTAGCCGCTTGTGGCCCACGTGCTCCATCAACAATATCAAACTCCACTTGTTGACCTTCTTCTAACGACTTATACCCATCTTGTTGAATAGCAGAAAAATGAACAAACACATCGTCACCATCTTCACGCTCAATAAACCCAAATCCCTTTTCTGCATTGAACCATTTTACTCGTCCTTGCATGTTCATTCCATTCCCTTCACTCTTAAAATCAGGGCATTCGCCCCATATTCTGACTATAGCGAATGACAAGACTGTAAGTCAAAGAAGACCTGTCGTCTTTTTATTACTCCTTTCGACATTCACATATTAACCTCTACAAAGCGTCAAACAAGAAACCTCTCTCGCTCCTCGATCATACAAAAGGCTTCCAATTTGCCTAACGGTAATTCCTGTCGTATACACATCATCCACGATTAAAACGTGTTGCTCATGAAACATCTCTTCTCCCTGAAAATAAAAAGGATTAACTCCCGATATCCTTTCTTTACGCTTCTTCTTACTTTGTTTTTCTGTTTCTATTCTTCTTAATGATGTACAAAACATTTTGATAGGCAAACAAGAAGCTAGTAACTCCGCTTGATTAAAACCACGCTCGTATTCTCGCTCTTCACTAAGAGGAACCGGAATGGCAACTGAAACATTCGCAAAATATTTTTGAAAGAGACTTCGAAAAGGCTGATGAAAAATATGCACTAATTCAGCATCTCCTCGAAATTTAAACTGTGCTAATATTTCTTTCATCCCATCATCATACACATGCAACGAACGATTTATGAGAGACGGAAACCCCTGCTCTTTCGTCCACCTTATGCAGTCCATACAAATATCCCCATTTTTATATTCAGCTGGTACAAATTCTAAAGGCCGACCACACTCCTTGCAAATATCTCCTATAATATAGGAAAGTTTTTGCTCACATCTATCACATATATACTTTTTATGAAGCTTAACAAAAAAAGTGTACCAACTAATCGCATATGAAATATACTCATCACAAAGTAGACAATGCATCAATCTATCAGTCCTTGTTCTTTAGCATTCTTATTCATACTTTGAATATGTTTTTTCGCACGAACCATCGCCTCTGTCTTTCCATAATGAAAATAAATAACATCTCCATGCGGTTCATCAGAGCTTCTGCCAGCACGCCCTGCAATTTGAACGAGAGCACTTTCTGAAAATATTTCTTCCTCAGCTCCTAAAACTGCAACTTGCAAATTTTTAACAGTTACTCCTCGTTCCAAAATCGTCGTTGTAACTAATAAAGGGATTTCTCCTTTTCTGAAAGCTGCTACCTTCTCTTTTCTCGCCGGATCTTCTGCATGCACACCGTCAATTTGATTGTTTAATGATTTTAATAACTGGCTAATTTCTTCTACATATCGCACATGAGGAACAAATAAAAAAATGGGGTATCGTTTCGATAAGTACAGATTTAACCATTGTAATAAAGCACGAGGAATTTTTTTACGTATAAGACCCTTTTTCCAATTTCCGCACCACTGAAATATCGGAACTGGCAATGGATGACGATGGTATCGCCCTGAAATAATAACCCCTTTTTGCTTACCACTTCGCAACTTACGCTTCCACTTTTCATCTGGAGTTGCAGTTAAATAAATACGTGCTGCCTTCTCTTTCATCGCTTCGTTTACTGCATACTGCAACATCTTATCTGCATGATACGGAAAAGCATCTATCTCATCTACAATCATGACATGGAACGCCCTATAATAACGTAACAATTGATGTGTAGTTGCAACGATTAACGCCGCATCTTTTTCTCGGTCTAAACTCCCTCCGTATAAAGCAGCCACATTTATATTTGGAAACACTTCTTGTAATCTTGGTGCTAATTCAAGTACAACGTCCGTTCTCGGCGTTGCAATACAAACTCTTTCTCCCTTTTGTAGTGCCTCTTCAATTCCGCGAAACAACATTTCTGTTTTTCCAGCCCCGCACACCGCCCAAATAAAAAATGATTCTTTCTGCTTAACAGCGTCAACGACACTTTGCGCAGCTAACTCCTGACCGTCAGACAAAACGCCTTCCCACTGTAACGGATTCAAATAACTTTCTCCGCTTATTTCAGCAATCCCGCGAACAAGTACAGTACATTCACTTACCCTGCCCATCGTTATACATTTCCGGCAATACGTACATACTTCATTGCACCTTTTACATAGCAATGATACAAATAGTCGCTGCTCTATATTTCCGCAGCGCTGACACATATATTTTGAAGACTTCTTAATTACCCCTTGTACACAAACGACGTCTCGATTCCTTTTCAGATGATCCAATTTATTCTGCAAATCTGAAGAGAGTTCTTCTAACAGTAACTGTCTACCAGCTAACATCATCAATAGCCACCTCCAGCACTACTATAAATCCTTCTCTTTATCTCGTAAAAACTCAAAAAAGCCGATAACCTACTTATAAAATAGTAAGCTATCGACTTTATACACGTTTTTTATTCAATTATAAATCCTATAATCTACCGTAACCTAAGAAATGTTTTTGGTTGTAGCTACTGCTTAAGCTAGCGTAAGCAATCCCTTTATCACCTGCATGAATCATCTGGTCGTTACCAACGTAAATACCGATGTGGGATGGACCTGCTTTATAAGTACCTTGGAAGAATACTAAATCTCCAGGTTGTGGGCTACTTACTTTCGAAACTGAGTTCCAGTAACCTGCAACGTCTTGACGACCTACACCATAAATGTAAGAAATAAATCCACTACAGTCAAAACCACCGTTTGATGGAGATGCACTTCCCCAAACATATGGCTTACCTAAGTATTGTTGCGCTTTACCAATTACGCCAGGAGCCGGAGTTGGACCTGGTACTGGCTCTGGTTTTTTATTTTCTTGTTTAGGTGTCTCTTTTTTAGGCTCTTCTTTTTTAGGCTCTTCTTTTTTAGGTTCTTCTTTTTTAGGTTCTTCTTTTTGAGCTTGTCCAGCATTGTTTGCTGGTGCAGCTTGTTCTGCAGGCGCTTGCGCTGGTGCAGCTTGTTGAGCTTGTGCTTCTTTAGCAGCTTGTTCTGCTTGTTTTTGAGCAGCAGCTTGTTCTTGCGCTTCTTTTTCAGCGATTTGTTGTAATTTTAATGCCTGTTGTTCAAGCTCTTTCAATTGACCTTCCGTACTTGTCATTGTAGTTACAACTGTATCCATTTTACCGCTTAAATCGTTTACTGCTGTTGCTTTTTTCTCTTTTTCAACGTCAAGTTCTTTCTTAGCAGTTTCAATTTGAGCTTGTGCTTCTTTTAATTCTTTTTGTTTTTCTTTTACTGTCTCAACATCTTTTTTCACGTTCGTTTGATCTTCTTGTTGTGTTTTCATGATATCTTCGTCAGATTCCATAATTTTAGACACAGAAGCTAAACGATCAACTAAATCTGCAACGTTTTTAGAGTTTACAAGAACTTCTGTTACAATGTTCGTATTTGGCTGTTCTTGTAGTGCAACTAAACGTTTTCTTAATAACTCTTCACGTTTTGCAATCTTTGTTTGTAGTTCTGCAATATCTTTATTTTTATTTTCGATTAATTGCTCAGTATCAGAAACTTTTTTTGTTGTTTCATCAAGTTTTGAAGCGTTCTCTTGAACAGACTTATCCAAACCTTGGATTGTTTTGTTTAAGTCATTCATTTGTTTTTGTAATTCATCACGTTCTTGTTGTTGTTTATGTAAAGTATCATTTTGTGTGTTAATTTGTGATTTCACGTCAGAAATTTTATCTTCTGCAAATACATTTGGTGTTAGCCCTGAAAACATTAACCCTGCAACTAATGCGCAAGATGCCATTTTTAGCTTTTTCATTTTATTTTTTACACCGCTTTCTTTTTTTCATTTTCCGTATATAACCTATTAAAATTTATACCATAATTCGGGAGTTTTTTTGCTAATGTTACGGTTTTGTAAAATAAATGTAATATTACATTTATCTCTATAGCAAAGTATATCTAAATTTGTATATATATGTAGAATTTCAAGAGCCTTACACCGTTTTTTATAGGATTGAAAAAAAAACGTAAGGGAACCCCTTACGTTTTGAAAATACTCCAATATGAATGAAATAGAAACGTTACTTCATCCATTTTTCAGCCCAATTTTGGACCTCATCCATAACACTTTCCAACGCTTTCCCTTTATCAGTTACACCGTACTCGATTCTAACTGGTACTTCTGGATAAACATTACGAACTACAATACCTTCGCCTTCTAATTCCTTTAAACGTTCTGACAACATACGATCGCTCATATTCGGTATAATATCTGCGATTTCTCTGAAACGTTTCGGCTCTTCGAGCAAAGATTTAATAATTAAGCCAGTCCATTTCTTACTAAGCATTGTAAAAGCTGACTCAAACTTTGGACATAAACAAGAATTATGCTCCATATGTTTCACCTCTCTTCTATTATAATATAGTTTCTTGTAAAAAGTAAGTAATAAAACTTTCCTCATTATTTAATTTTACATACATTTTACCATTTCCAAATATTAACTTGTCAAATCCCCGTAAAAAAACCCTCTTCAAGTAAGAGAGCTTTTATATCTTTATCACTTCGTATACCAACCTAAACCAAGCGCACCTTCACCTAAATGCGTCCCAATTACAGCTCCGAAATAACTCGTACGAATTGTAACATGAGGGTATATCTCTTCTAATTCTTGTTTCCATTCATTAGCTTCCTCTTCACGATTCGCATGAATAATGACAGCTTCCATAGGCACACCTTTATTTGCCTGCTCATCAAAGATTTCAACGATACGCTTTAACGCTTTTTTACGCGTACGAATTTTTTCGAATGGAATAATTACTTTATCTCTAAAGTATAATACTGGTTTTACTTGTAACAAACTACCAATAAAAGCTTGTGCACTATTTAATCTTCCACCACGTTGTAAATGATGTAAATCATCCACTACAAAATAAGCATCCATCGTTTGCTTCATTTCATCAAAGCGAGCGATAATCTCTTCTGGGGCTTTCCCTTCACTTACTAATTTTGCCCCTTCACGCACGTAAAACCCTTGTACTTCACAACTAATTTCAGAGTCGTACGTATATACATCAATACCATCTACCATCTGTCCAGCTGCCGTTGCTGTTTGATATGTACCACTAATTCCACTGGAAAGGTGAATGCTAATAACTGCATCATATTCTTTAGATAACTCTTCATATAACTCTAAAAACTTTCCAATTGCTGGTTGCGAAGTTTTCGGAAGTTCCTCTTGTTCACGTACCTTTATATAAAAATCATTTGCTGAAACTTCAGCCTCTTCTTGATAAGATTCCGTTCCAAACACAACGTTTAATGGAATCATATATATATTGAGTTCGTCACGAATATGCTTCGGTATATATGCTGTACTATCGGTAACAATAGCTGTTTTCATTTTCGTACCTGCCTTATAAAAAATTTTTATCCCCTAATTTTACACGAAAACTAGAAAAGGTGCATCCATACATAAAAATGCCGGCTAGAAACTACAATCACTCGCTCGACAAATTACAACAAAAAGATAAAATACTCACCAAAAATTTCAACATATTTGTAAAAAATGTTTGAATATAAAAACGCTCGCTTTTAAAATGTAAAGTACTAGTTATTTTGAAAGATAGGGGCGTATACCATTGTTATTACAATATTTAACAATAAAAGGCTATGGAGAGCACGAAATTGTGATTCAAAAATCAAGATTCATTTGCTATGTGAATCGCGCCACAACGGAAGAGGAAGCTCAAACATTTATACAAAAAATAAAAAAACAGCATTGGAATGCAACACATAATTGTTCCGCATATTTAATCGGCGAACAAGATCAAATTCAAAAAGCGAACGATGACGGTGAACCGAGCGGCACAGCTGGTGTGCCTATGTTAGAGGTATTAAAAAAACGAGGTCTAAAAGATACTGTCGTCGTCGTTACGCGCTATTTTGGCGGCATTAAACTTGGTGCTGGCGGATTAATTCGCGCATATGGAAAATGTACAAGTGAAGGTCTTAACCATGTAGGCGTTGTTGAACGAAAACTAATGCGCGTTATGCAAACAGAAATTGATTACACTTTACTTGGCAAAGTTGAAAATGAATTACGCAATTCAGAATATGCTATTAAAGATATACATTATCTAGAAAATGTCACATTTGATGCGTATGTAGAAGAGGACAAAAGACAACCATTCACAGATTGGATGATTGAATTAACAAACGGGAAGTGTACAATTAAAGAAGGAGATATGTTGTACTTAGAACAAGGCGTTGTCTAAGAATAGCTAACGTCTCGCCTTTAAAGATTAATGTAGTGAATTAATTCCCTACAAATGAACTAAGGAGATTATATATGGAAGAACGTTATAATCATCTCCAAAATAGCAGAATAAAAAAGAAACGTAGAAGAAAACTTTTCTTCTTTCTTATTTTCGCATTTTTATTTGGTAGCGTAGGACTTTATATGTTAAATTCCTACACTTCTCTCATGGGGATGTACAGTGGATTTAGCCGTGAAAAATCTAAATTACGAGCAGAAGATGTGGAAATCACAAAAAAACCTTTCACAATACTAATTATGGGTATTGAGGATTACGCAACAGATGGTCAAAACGGCCGAACAGATTCACTCATGTTCGCGACAGTTAATCCAAACTCAAAAAAGGTTTCACTTATGAGTATCCCACGCGATTCTCGTGTTAAGATTGTTGGCAAAAATAAAGAAGACAAAATTAACGCTGCCCATGCTTACGGTGGAGAAAAAATGGCAATCGACACCGTCGAAGAGTTTTTAAAAGTTCCTGTTGATCATTATATTAAAATTGATTTCCAAGGATTTAAAGGTATCGTTGATGCTGTTGACGGTATTACCGTTGATGTCCCCTTCGATTTCTGGGAACGCTCTGACGTGGATTACTATAAAAAAATCCAATTTAAACAAGGTCAACAGAACTTAAATGGTGAAGAAGCACTCGCATACGTCCGTATGCGAAAGCAAGATCCTAACGGTGATTATGGTCGAGCTGCTAGACAAAGACAAGTACTGGCTGCTGTTGCCCAAAAGCTAAACTCTGCTTCTACCGTATTTAAAATTAAAGATTTAACAAAGGTAGTTGGAAAATATATAAAAACCGATATTCCTATTTCAGACGGACTTGCTCTTTACAATAAAATCTCTGGATTCGACCCTTCTACAATACAAACGTTAAAACTTGAAGGAGAAGACAGAAAAATTGGCGGTATTTATTACTTCCTTCCAGATCCAATCAGTGTAGAGACTGTACGTAACGAAATTGAAAAGGAAATAGGAGAAAAAGCAAAAGTTCCAACAGAGACTACGAAAAATGAGAATACAAATTCCGATTCAAATTCTAACTCCAGCGCAAAAGCAAAGAAGGAGCCGAGTGAGAACAAAACACCACCGCCGCCTCCTCCCCCTTCTACAAATGCTCATGCAGAGTGGATTATGAGGAATCATGAATAAAAAAAGAGCCAAATCGTATACGATTTGGCTCTTTTTATTTCACGCAATTGTTGTTACTTCTTAAAGTGTTGTAAAATCGCTTCTACAATACGCTCTGATGCACGACCATCGCCGTAAGGGTTAGATGCTTTCGTCATCTTATCATGAGCTTCTTTATCAGATAACAACTCATCAGCAAGACCAAAGATTGTCTCTTCATCTGTTCCTGCTAATTTCAGCGTACCTGCTTCGATACCTTCTGGGCGTTCCGTCGTATCACGAAGGACAAGGACTGGCACACCTAGTGATGGTGCTTCCTCTTGTACACCACCAGAATCAGTTAACATTAAGTATGAACGAGCTGCAACGTTATGGAAATCAATTACATCTAACGGCTCAATTAAATGAATACGGCTATGCTCGCCTAAAATATCATTCGCTATTTCGCGAACAACAGGATTCATATGAACAGGGTATACAACTTGTACATCTTCGTGCTTATCAACAAGACGCTTAATTGCACGGAACATATTGCGCATTGGTTCTCCTAAATTTTCACGACGGTGTGCTGTCATAAGTACAAGACGATCATTTCCAAGTTTCTCTAACACCGAATGGCTATAAGTTTCTTTTACAGTTGTCTTCAGTGCATCGATCGCTGTATTTCCTGTTACGAAAATGCGTGACTCATCTTTATTTTCTTTTTGTAAGTTCGTTGCTGATTTTGTTGTAGGTGAGAAATGAAGATCCGCCATTACACCTGTTAGTTGGCGATTCATCTCTTCTGGATATGGAGAATACTTATCCCATGTACGAAGTCCTGCTTCAACATGTCCTACTGGAATTTGATTATAGAAAGCAGCTAAGCTTGCAATAAATGTCGTCGTTGTATCACCATGCACAAGTACGATATCAGGCTTCGCTTCTTTCATTACTTTATCTAAACCTTCTAAACCACGTGTTGTAATATCGATTAACGTTTGACGATCTTTCATGATATTCAAATCGAAATCTGGCGTAATTCCAAAGATATTTAATACTTGATCTAACATTTGACGGTGTTGTGCTGTTACAGTCACAATTGATTCAATCTTTTCTGGGTGCTTTTGCAACTCTAATACAAGAGGTGCCATTTTAATTGCTTCTGGTCGTGTCCCGAAAATTGTCATTACTTTTAAACGTTCAGTCATTTCATTGCCTCTTTTCTTTCACTAGTTAAAACTTCTATTATCGCATATAAAAATATGCATGTGAAAATACATTTTTTAACGCGCCTGAGAAACATTACTATTACAGACGTCTTTTCGCCCAACTGAGTAATAATCTAATCCATGCTTCTCGGCATCCTCATTAGTATAACAATTTCTCCCATCAAATAGAATAGGTTCCCTCATAATCTGTGCATACTTTGCTAGCGGATAATTTCGAATTGATTCCCATTCTGTTACGATAAAAACTGCCTGCGCCTCTCTAATCGATTCATCTATACACTCAGCGTATCGTATCGTATTTCCAAATAAACCTCTTACATTTTGAATGGCTTGCGGGTCATATAAAACCACATCCGCACCTATATTAATTAATTCCTCTATTATAATAAGTGATGCTGCTTCCCTAATATCGTCAGTATTCGGTTTGAATGCTGCACCAAGAACCGTAATTCGCTTCTTCTTCATATCTATAATTTTCTTCGCTTTTTCAACTAACAACAACTGTTGTTTATTATTCACTTCAATGACTGCTTTCAACAAGCGAAAATCATGAGAAACATTCCCTGCAATTTGCACAAGTGCTTTCGTATCTTTTGGAAAACAAGATCCTCCATATCCGATGCCTGCATTTAAAAAAGATGCACCAATTCTCTTATCCATCCCCATCCCTGTAGCTACATCTACTATATCTGCACCCACTTGCTCACATATATTAGAAATTTCATTAATAAAACTAATCTTCGTAGCTAAAAAAGCATTAGATGCATATTTAATCATCTCAGCACTTCGAATATCTGTAATATACGTTTGTAAGCTTAATTTACTGTACAAATTCTCTACTTTCCTTGCAGCTTCTTCACTACATGCTCCAATTACGATACGATCACCCTGAAAAAAATCATAAATACCAGAACCTTCTCTTAAAAACTCTGGATTCGATACAATATATAATTCATGTCTACCTTGTAGTTTATCCTCAATCCATTCTCTCATTACATCATTTGTCCCTACAGGAACCGTACTTTTCGTAACAACAATAATATCGTTATTCACATATGTTCCAATATCATCACAAGCGCTACGAATATACGTTAAATCTGCTGTTCCATCTAATAAAGATGGCGTTCCAACTGCAATAAATATAAACTCTACATCATTAAATGCCGCTGATTTACTTGCTGTAAAAGTTAAATGATTATTCTCGTATGCTTCATTTATTAATTCATTTAATCCACATTCATAAATAGGTAACTCGCCTTGCTTAATCCGTTCAATTTTCCCACTATTTATATCGAAACATGTGACTGAATGTCCCAATCTCGCCAATCCTACTCCTGTAATCAATCCAACATATCCGGTACCTATTATCGTAATTTTCATTTTCTTTTCGCACAGGAATATACATAATAAAATATACGAATACATAGAACTCCCCTGTGCTTCCCCCTCTCACACTAAGAATGAGAAAACTCTTTCACTTCTTTATTATATGAATCGTTTTTTTATTATTTTTTAAGATTTTGTAAAGTTAAATGATGCAATATATACAAAATGTAAATTCCCACAATTTAACACGGAACTTACTCATTTTACGTGCAACACTTATAATACTGAAACAAAAGTCATCGCTATATGAGAGGAGAGTACAATGTCATATTACAAGCCACAATATGAAATCAACCTTCTCAAAGGACACAACATTCCATATCCAATTGTCATATATTCTATTCACTCCCCTTTACAGTCAAAAGAAAAAAAGATTGAATTCTAATCTTTTTGTGATACCATATGTTATGAGCCTGTAAACAAACATCATAATTTTCAGATAAATACGATTGAAAAAATTACGTTAAACTATAAAGGGTGGGGTATTAATGGACTCACAAGTGATTTATGCCATTTTGGCATCTTTCATCACTGTACTCGTCGTTACTCCTTTAGTTATTAAATTAGCTTTCAAAATAGGAGCAACAGACAAGCCAAATGCGCGTAAAGTACACCAAAGAATTATGCCTCGTCTTGGCGGGTTAGCAATTTTCATCGGTGTAGCCGTAGGATTTGTTGTCGGTGGATTGTACGAACAAAGAATGTTATCGATAACTTTAGGTGCTATCATCATTGTTATCATCGGGATTTTAGATGATATGTACGAACTATCTGCGAGGGTAAAATTCGGTGGACAACTATTAGTTGCCATCATGATTGTAAAAAGTGGATTATTAGTGCAAGTATTATATATTCCAATTCTTGGAGATACTGAACTCGGATGGCTTGCTTATCCAATTACTGTATTTTGGATTGTAGGTATTACAAATGCCATCAACTTAATTGATGGATTAGATGGATTATCCGCAGGGATTTCATCTATCGTACTTGCAACGCTAGCATATATGGCCTTCACTAGCCCATGGGGTACTGGAGCAGCTATTATATTACCTCTAGCACTGATTACATTAGCAAGTACAATTGGATTTTTATTCTACAACTTCCATCCAGCAAAAATTTTCATGGGAGATACAGGAGCACTATTTTTAGGATACTGTATTTCTGTTATATCGTTACTTGGATTATACAAAAGCGTAACGTTATTCAGTTTTATCGTTCCAATCATTATTTTAGGTGTACCTATATTTGATACGACATTTGCAATTATCCGCCGTATCGTAAATAAAAAGCCTATTTCAGCACCTGATAAATCGCATTTACATCACCGTTTGCTTGCAATGGGATTCTCTCATCGTAAAACGGTACTAATTATTTACGCATTGGGTATTTTCTTTAGTGTAAATGCAATTATTTTCAGTAGTGCAACATTATGGTTATCCATTATTCTTCTTTTCATTTTAATCTTCTTTACAGAAATCATTGCTGAAGTAATCGGTCTTGTACACGAACGTTACAAACCAATTATTTCCTTCTATAAAAAAGTGAAAAAACGCGAAGACTAATTGTAGTATAGCCTTTACTATTATGAAATATTCAAATAGCATCCTCTTTTCATAAGAGGATGCTATTTTTTATTTTTTAATCCTTATTCCCCATTTCCAAAATATAGATTGTTTGAGAGTGCCTCTATTGGAGAAAGATATACGTATAACGAAAAAAGTATCAAATTTTCATTTTTACATCTTGATTGTCAAACTGAGGGTGAATGTTATGATCAAGCGATTACTTCAATGTATAATTTTATTTTTAACTATTACTATGTACGCATCATCGAATACAAAAGCAACTACAGACATTCAAGTAAAAGATTACCAAAGTACTCAAACTACCTCTCCTACAACAAAAATTGCGTACTTAACATTTGATGACGGACCAAATAAATACACACCACAAATTTTAAATATTTTAAAAGAGAAGAACGGAAAAGCAACTTTCTTCGTTATTGGCGGAAAGGTGCCACATTATAAAAAAACGATGGAGCGATTGATTAAAGATGGACATTATATCGGTCTCCATAGTATGTCGCATGATGTAAAACGTCTTTATACTGGCGATCCATCTGTTTTAATTGCAGAAATGGAGCAAACCCAAAGCATTGTCCAGCAAGTTACACATTTAAATACACATCTCGTTCGGGTCCCATACGGTAGCATGCCTTACTTAAAAAAGAATTACCGTGACGCACTCGTATCGGCCCAGTATAAAATGTGGGATTGGACAATTGATACATATGACTGGAAAAGCTATGATAATCCTTCCGCAATACTAGAAAGAGTACGAAATCAAAGCGATGAACAAGTAGAGGTTATTTTAATGCATGATTCTAGTGTCACAGTGCAAATACTCCCAAAAGTAATTGATTATTTACACTCACAAGGATATAAACTACTTCCCTACAATCCATCTTCACATCTCGAAGTGAATTTTTGGAAAGACACAAGATTGTAACAGCTTTAGTGCCTATGTACTAAAGCTGTTTTACCCCGCGTTAACGGGCAATTGGTGAAGGCTAATAATCAGTGGGAATGAACAAAAACCCCACTGATTAAAGTTTCACTTTATTTTTCTCTTCCCACACTTCTCATTTTTGTGTAAAATTTTAAATAGTGATGAAGTTTCGAGGTGAATAGAAATGAAACGAATAGATCTCATTTTTAACGCAATACAAAAAGGGAATTATACAGAAGGTATAACAGCATCAGAAATCGCTACACTTCTACAGTTAGACCGTGCAAATGTTAGTAGCGATTTAAACAAGCTTGTGAAAGATAATCGTTTATTAAAAACGAGTACACGCCCTGTCCGTTTTCATATAGAAACGAACTCTTCATTGGAAACGCATTCAAAAAAGGGCACTTCATTAGATACATTTGCTATTGAAAATACAAGCCTAAAAATTGCAATTGAAAAAGCAAAAGCTTCTATTCTCTATCCTCCAAACGGTATGCATACTTTATTACTTGGAGAAACAGGTGTCGGAAAATCGATGTTCGCTTCTTTAATGCACGAATACGCAATTGAAGTGGAACAACTTCCAAAAGATGCACCTTTTATCGTCTTTAACTGTGCTGATTATGCAAACAATCCACAACTACTACTTGGACAGTTATTTGGGATAAAAAAAGGAGCTTACACAGGTGCCAGTGATCAAAAAGGGTTAATTGAAAAAGCACATGAAGGAATCCTCTTCTTAGATGAAGTACATCGCCTTCCTCCAGAAGGACAAGAGATGCTCTTCACATTTATTGATCGCGGAGTATACCGCCGCCTTGGAGAAACGGAAAATGAACGTAAGGCACGAGTGTTGATTATTACTGCAACAACCGAAGAACCGAATTCATTTTTATTAAAAACATTTACAAGACGTATTCCGATGACCGTTACGCTTCCACCACTTCGTGAGCGAACGCATAAAGAACGGTTTGCTTTACTACAGCTATTTTTCACAAATGAAGCAATTCGTCTAAGGAAAGAGATTCATGTTAGTCCAAATACAATGCGTGCTTTCGTCTTTTACAATTGTCCAAATAACATCGGCCAATTGAAAACGGACGTACAAATTGCCTGTGCAAAAGCTTATTCTGATTTCGTAACAAAAAAACGTGATTCTGTCTGTGTTTCAAGTACAGATTTACCTTGGTATATGAAAGAAGGATTATTTATTGAAAGAAAGAGCCGTCATCTATATCAAATACCAAATGAAACATTTGTATTTACAGGTGATGAAGGTTGGAGTAAACATACAATAAAACCCGAAGGAAGTCGCTCTTCTATTTACGATTATATTGATTATAAATATGAAGAACTTCAAGCACGCGGCATTGAAGAGGAAGAATTAGAATTACTAATAGAAAATGATATTCAAAGCTTTTTCGTCCAATACTTTAACCAAATATCTAAAAAAACAAGTCATGAAAATGTTTTTAAAATTGTGGATCGTAATATCGTTTCCGTATGTGAAAAAATTGCGGAACTAGCTGAAAAATATTTATCTAAAACTTTCGATGAAAAAGTATTTCTCGCTTTAAGTTTACATGTACAGACAACTTTACAACGTTTACAGGGCGGGAAACAAATTCACCACCCACAATTAAATCAAATTCGTACGAAATATAAAGAAGCTTTTTCCGTAGCTATGCAATGTATTCAGCTATTAGAAGCAGAATTACAAATAACAATACCTATTGATGAAGCTGGCTTTTTAACAATGTTCTTCGTTGTTGATCCAATTCCTGCCTCACAAACAGAAGTAAAAGTATTAATATTAGCACACGGTAATGGTATCGCAACAGAAATGGCAAACGTTGCAAACGAACTTCTCGGTATTGATGAAGTAACTGGTATCGATATGCCCTTGCATGAATCACCAAAAGACTTCTTAGAGCGTGTTAAAGTGTATATGAAAACACTTCAAAATGTAAACGGGCTTCTCTTACTTGTTGATATGGGGTCTCTCGCTTATATTGGTGATATATTAGAAACTGAATTCAAAATCCCTGTACGTGTTCTTTCCATGACGAGTACACCACACGCACTAGAAGCAGCTCGAAAAGCTCAACTTGGCTATTCATTAGATGCACTATACGAAACAGTGAAGAACTTAACGCCGTTCTATTTAAACGTACAGGAAGAAAAGAAAAAGCCACTATCGCCAATGAAATCCGTGATTTTAACAGCTTGTTTAACCGGCGAAGGAAGTGCTTTAGCAATTCAAAAAATGTTAGAGAACTATTTACGCTTTGATAAAGACTTAATTGAAATTATTCCGATTAGCATCGTTCATGAAAAAGATTTAACGAAAATGATCGAGAACATAAAAAAAGAGCGTAATATCATTTGTATCGTCACGAATTTCGATATACAAATACCTTGCTTAACATATCATTTCCAAGATATTGTGAACTACACAGCTATTCAACCAATTCAAGAATTGATTACGTATGAAGAAACCTATGCAAAAATGGCTGATATTCTTGAACAACAAATGCAGCGTAACGATGGAGCATTACTTATTAAAACAATTCGTTATGCATTAAATACAATTCAAGAATTGATTTCTTTACAGCTAACTCCCGACAGTTTAATGGGTGTGATTTTGCATATGAGCTGCATGGTTGACCGTCTTCAAAAAGGCGAAAGTCTCCTCCCTCATCCTGATAAAGAGAAACGAAGACAAGATGAGTACTGGATGTATATGAAAGTGAAAAAAGCATTGCAACCTATTGAAAATACATTTGAGATACAAATCCCAGATGACGAAGTATTTTATATAATGGACTTCTTCATTAAAAATCAGCCTGTAAAAAATTAAACTAGGCAGTTTTTTAAATATATCGACCGTAACACGAATTATATCAGCGATTTTTTAAATATATCGGCGTAACCCGGATTATATCAGCGATTTTCAAAATATATCGATTTACTGACAATAATCGCTAAAATTTGCACCTTATAGCAGAAAAGGCTGTTCCAAAATGTTTTTTGGACAGCCTTTTCGCTTACTTCTTTACTTCCCTTATTCTCCCCCTTATTTCTCCCTTTTTATTAGATTTCGTATTAACATTTACATATACATTTGCTTGCATTATCTCTTGAAACAAGCTGTCAAATGCTCTCCCCTGTAAAGGCCCTTCAAAATCCTCTACTCTAGCTACACCAGTAACGACTCCTTCATTCACACTAATTCCTTGCTCTAACGGACCAAACAAACTTAAAATAACTGGACCAATTTGATTCGCTTTTCCTAAATGAATTTGGCATGACGTGATTTTTTTTATATTTTTTAATATGACCCGATATTGCAACTTCTTTAAATCTTCACTAAAAATGAGCTCTGTTACACCGTAAGCTTCTGTATTTACAGGAGGTACTTCCCTCTTTCCTGTTAACCTAGCAAAGAAATGTGTTGTCATACGGGCATTCTCCTCATATAAATTTCCCAGCACTACTTCTACTACTTTATGGTTTAGACATAATCATTTATGACTTTTTCAAATTTTAATTACGAAGAAAAGATTCACACAATCTTTACATTAAAATCGTTTCTTTTGCTTTACTCCCTCTTGTATAATGCACTTAGAAAAACAGTCTAGGAGGAAATTTTGAAAAATAATAACTACTCTTTCCAATCATTAATAGAGATTTTTCTCGTATCATTTAAATTAGGACTTACTTCATTTGGTGGTCCCGTCGCCCATCTTGGTTATTTTCATCATGAATACGTGCAAAAAAGAAAATGGATGGATGAACGAAGTTACGGAGACTTAGTAGCACTATGTCAATTCCTTCCTGGCCCTGCTAGCAGCCAAGTCGGTATGGGAGTTGGCTTATTGCGCGGCGGATTATTAGGAGCCATTATTTCATGGATCGGATTCACTCTCCCATCTGTGCTCGTTTTAGTTTTCTTCGCTTCATTTCTTAACCAATTCGAGCTTGGAAGTACTGGCTGGATTCACGGACTGAAACTTGTAGCGGTCGCAATTGTCGCTCATGCAATATGGGGAATGGCTCAAAAGTTAACACCAGACCGAAACCGTGCAACAATCGCAATTGCAACTGCCGCAATCGCCCTATTATGGCCAAGTAGCTGGACACAAGTAATTCTCATTATAGTATCTGGTTTCATCGGTTGGTTTTTATATCGCGATCAACCAGTTAGCCAAGCTCATAAAATAAACGTACCTATTTCAAAAATGGTAGCCATATCTTGTCTCGTCTTATTCTTCGGACTATTAATACTGTTACCGATGTTACGACCATACTCTTATTTCATCTCTTTATTTGACAGCTTCTATCGCTCTGGTGCACTTGTATTTGGCGGAGGGCACGTCGTACTTCCTCTTCTTGAAAGTGAGTTTGTACAAAACGGGATGATGACAAAAGAACAATTTCTTGCTGGATACGGATTAACACAAGCAGTGCCAGGGCCACTATTTACATTCGCTTCTTATATAGGAGCAGTGCTAAATGGAACCGCCGGAGCAGTTGTTGCAACGATCGCTATCTTTCTTCCTGCCTTCCTGCTCGTTGTTGGCGTTTTACCATTTTGGGACAGTGTAAGGAGAGTATCTTACATACAAGGTGCACTACTTGGAGTAAACGCAGCCGTTGTCGGCATTTTACTTGCAGCTTTTTATGATCCAATTTGGACGAGTACAATTATGAATTCTGTAGATTTCGTTTTTGCTTCTCTTCTATTTTGCTTACTCGCTTTTTGGAAAACACCACCTTGGGTTATCGTTATACTCGGGGCCTTCGGTGGATATGTTCTATCCATTTTGTAAGCACAAAAAACGACGGCCCCATCTAGCCGTCGTTTTCCTATTAAAACTTCACAAGCTCCATTCCCTCAGGCAGCTCACTCTCCGTTAAAATACGCAACTCTTTCACGCGATCCATTACATAAGAAGAACGCTTCACAAGCTCTGGGTCAATATAAGCTGGATGCACCATAATTTCTACCGTTTGCTCATCCTGTACTCTTTCTTTTAACTGCACAAAGTAATCTTCCGTCACACCGTCAGCGTAAAAGTCACTGTAAAATACATCTGAAAATGGGTGCACCGCTCGCTCTTCCTCACAACGACGAATTGGAACATTGTATTTACTTGCTAATCTCTCAAGAACGTCGTGTAAAAGCGGTAATCCATGCACGTGATGATGACTATCTAAATGAGTTGGTGTTAATCCGTAAGATAAAAACTTCTCAATTTGAGCAGTCCATTCTTTTTCTACCTCTTCTGGATTTATATTTCCTTCCCATACAACACTTTGTTTATGAAACAATCCATCGCTACTTACAAGTGATGGAACGTCTTTAAGAAGCGGTTCTCCTGCCGTTAATACGAGATGAACTCCTACTCCTAACGTTTTATACTCTGTCGCTAAGCGTACGGCATGCTCTGTCCCTGGCATATTCATCATCATCGTCGTTGAATTTACAATCCCGTTTTTATGTCCATCAATAATTCCGTAATTTGTACCTTCCGTAAGACCGAAATCATCTGCATTTACAATTAGTTTAATCATCGCAATACCTCCTACTAGAATTAAAAAAAGCGGGCTAAACAGCGCCGCTTTTTATTTCTCTATCTTCTTAAAGAATTGTGGAAGATGTTCTTTATGTGCTTCCAACATTTCATCTAAAATTTGTTTTGCAACTTTATCTGATGGTACAAGTGGGTTAATTGTCATAGCAAGCAGCGCTTTATGATAATCCCCTGTAACAGCAGCTTCAATTGTTGTGCGCTCAAATGATTTAATTTGCTGTACTAAACCGCGAACTGGTACCGGTAAGTCTCCAACCGCAATTGGTTTTGGACCTTCTTTCGTAATAATACAGTTCACTTCAACAGCCGAATCATGTGGCAAGCTTGCAATTGTTCCGTTGTTTCGTGTATTAACAGGCTGGATATCACCTTTATTATTGTAAATAGACGTAATTAAGCTACATGCTGCGTCACTATAATAAGCTCCGCCGCGCTTTTCTAATTGTGGTGGCTTAATATCTAAATTCGGGTCTTTATATAGCTCGAATAAATCATCTTCTAATTGTTTTACTACTTCTGCACGTGTACCTTTTTCAATCGAAGCCGCTTTCTCTTCTTCCAACATTTCACGTGTTTTATAGTAGTAACGATGATATGGACACGGAATTGCACGAAGACCGCGAATAAAGTCTGGCTCCCAGTTAAGCGCAGCAATGTTTTCCATCGTAATTTGCTTTTCTGGATCTGTTACAAGTTCTAATACACGATCCATTACGCTTACGCCATCCAAGTATACATCTAATCCGTATACCATGTGATTTAAACCTGCGAAATCAACGTGTACCCGGCTTGCATCTACTTCAAGTAATCTCGCAAGACCCATACGAATTCCAATTGGAACGTTACACAGACCAACTACTCTTTGAATGTTTGTATAACGAAGGACAGCTTCTGTTACCATACCAGCCGGATTCGCAAAGTTAATTAACCATGCATTCGGACAAAGTTCCTCCATGTCCTTACAAATATCTAAAATAACAGGAATCGTTCTCAGCGCTTTGAACAAACCACCAGGACCATTCGTTTCCTGACCAATTACATCATATTTTAATGGAATTGCTTCATCTTTTGCACGTGCTTCTAACAAACCAACGCGAAGCTGCGTTGTTACGAAGTCAGCATCTTTTAATGCCTCACGGCGATCAAGTGTTAGATGAATATCAATTGGTAAACCTGATTTTTTCACCATACGTTTCGCTAAGTCACCAACGATTTCTAGCTTCTCTTTTCCTGCCTCAATATCTACTAACCAAATTTCACGAACAGGAAGCTCGTCATAACGTTTAATAAATCCTTCAATTAATTCTGGTGTATAACTAGATCCACCGCCGATTGTAGCAATTTTAATTCCAGTCATGCTTTATTCCCCTTTCGCTTCTAGCTTTTTATAAAGGTCAATAAATTCTGCCGCTAATTCTTTTACCGTAATAGAATTCATTAAATGATCTTGCGCATGAATTAAAAGAACACTAATCTCTGTTTTTTCCCCTCTTGCTTCTGATTGTATGAGCTCTGTTTGGAAATGATGCGCTTCATTAATCGCTTCTTTCGCCTTTACCATCGCTTCATCAGCTTCTGCCATTTTCCCCTGTTTGGCGAATTGCAGTGCCTCCATTGCAAAGCTTCGTGCATTACCACTATTTAAAATCAATTGGAATGGAATTTGTTCTGCTGTAGTCATCATAATTACCGCCCTCTCTATTATGGTTCAACCGATTTAAATACCCCTTCAGTTTGAACATTGCTATTAAATTATTATTTTATGAATGATAGTTTGGTGTTCTTGTAGATGGGTCTCATCTTTTTGAACATGATATAAAGGTGATTGTTCTCACAGATAATGTTACCTGTGAGAACAATTACTATGTTACATAGGTACAGAGTTGTTATTTCCTTGTGCTGCTGCTTTTTCAGTACGAACAACAGAACGGTCAGATAATACAACGAATGGATAGTAGATTACCATCGCAATTACAAAGTTGAATAACTGTAGAATTGCACCTGAAAGATGTCCACCTGTTACAAGATAACCACTAATAATTGGTGGTGTTGCCCATGGAATCATCACAACTGTTTTTGGTACCCAACCAATAGATAGAGCTGTATAAGAAGTAATTACTAATACAATTGGTGTTAGGATAAACGGTAAGAATAAAATTGGATTTAAAATAATTGGTGTACCAAAGATTACTGGTTCGTTAATATTGAATGCACCTGGTCCAATTGATAAGCGAGATACACCGCGTAATTGTGCACTTTTTGCTACAAGTAATACGACCACTAAGAACGCTAATGTTGCACCAGAACCACCAAGATATACAAAAGTATCAAAGAATGGTTTTGTAATAATGTTTGGAACATCAAATGCAGATGTACCACCTTGGAATAACTTCATATTTTTCTCTAATGCCGGTAAGTATAATGGCTCAATAATACCACCAACGATATTTGGCCCATGTAAACCGAAGAACCAAAGAAGATGAACAAGGAGTACAATGACAATTGCACTTGGTAATGTCCCTGCTAAACTTTGCAGTGGTGATTGAATCGTATTAAAGATAAATTCATGAACACTTGTACCAGCTAATTTCACTGCTAATTGAATACCTGCAACTGCTGTTAAGATAACAAATGCTGGAACTATAGCTGCGAAAGATCTTAAAACTGCTGGTGGTACTCCATCAGGCATTTTAAAAGTAATGTTTCTTTGTACAAAGAAACGGAATACCTCAGTAACAAGGAGTGCCACGATAATTGCTACAAATAGCCCTTGTGCCCCTGTCCAAGCTAAGTTCAATCCGCCTTCTTTCGGTGTTGTTGGCGTAAGAATAATTAACGCACCAAATGAAATAATACCTGCTGACAAACCATCAACGCCGTAAGATTTTGCTAAGTTATAACTTGTTGTAAATGCTATGATTAGTGCTAGAATTGCGAAAGAACCAGTCCACATTCCACCGCCTACTTGTTTCCACGTTTCACCAAACAAACCTTTCATGAACTCTTGGAAAGCTTCAGACGGAAAACCATTAATTAGTGATGCCAATGCACCAACTAAAATAAGTGGCATAACTGCAATAAATCCATCACGGATCGCAGCTAAGTGACGTTGCGATCCGATTTTACCAGCGACAGGAACAATATACTTCTCCATAAATGCAATAAATTTTTGCATTTCGCTTCCCCCCTAATTATTTTTTAAGTGTTAATGCGTGATCTAAAACTGCTTCTCCATTCATCATGCCGTAGTGCATTGAGTTAATAACATCGACTCCAACATTTTTCTCATCGGCAAGCGTTTTCATTGTAGAAAGCATGTAACGAACTTGTGGTCCTAGTAATAATACATCTGCTTGATCGATATTGTTTTTTACTGCATCCCCAGATACAGCCCAAATTTTACCTTCTAGACCACGAGCTTTTGCAGCCGCTTCCATTTTTGTAACTAGTAAACTTGTAGACATCCCTGCTGAACAACATAATAAAATATTCATTTATAAATCCCCCTTGTGTAGTATAAAAATTTTATGTTTTATTTATTTTTCTTTACGCTATTTATTATTGCAATTAGCGTGCCAACTTTTCAAAACGCCTAAAATCAGCGTTTTTTCGAGTGATTTCTTTGTGTGTTACCGCTTTCAATCAGTGTGTCCCCCAGAAAACACACAGTGTGTTATAAAACACCTCACTTTTAACACATAACTGTATGAAAATAGATTAGTGTTTAGTTGTCTAGTTGTGTTTAAACAAAAAAAACACTAAATTATTTTTTAACACATAAAAAAACCTTGCCTAAGCAAGGTTCATTCATCCACCGACATCTTCCTATATAATTCTACAAACTCACTCGCCAATTCCTTCACCGTAATTGCGTTCATTAAATGATCTTGTGCATGCACCATCAAAAGGGTAACTTCGGTTTTTTCCCCGGCAGCCTCTTTCTGTATGAGCTCTGTTTGTAAGCGATGCGCCTCTTGCAATTCATTTAAAGCTTCTTGTAGTTTCGCTTCTGCTTCCTGAAATTCACCGCGCTTTGCACAATCAATTGCTTCCATTGAGCAGCTTCTCGCATTACCACCATGCAAAATTAAGTGAAAAGCTTTCGTCTCTATCGTATCCATTTTAGTTCTTTACTCCCCCTTTTCTTCCGCTACTTTTTGTTTATCCCATATTTTTAAGAACGGTAAGTAAATAAAGAATGCAAGTGCAAAGTTAACAAGTTGTAAAACAACACCTGAAATTTTCCCGCCTGATCCTAAATATCCACTAAAAAGAATAGGTGTCGTCCAAGGTACAGCCGCTCCGCTCGGACGTGCGACCCATCCCCATTCCATTGCAAAGTAAGAAACAACCGTTAACACAACTGGAACCAGTATAAATGGAATAAGTAAAATTGGATTCATTACAATCGGCATACCAAAAGTTACCATTTCATTAATATTAAATATACCAGGCGCAATTGACAATCGCCCTAAACTTTTTAATTGCTGACTTCGCGCAAATAGTAACATTCCTACAACTAAAGCGAGTGTTGCACCAGAACCACCCATATAAATCCATAAATCAAAAAACTGTGCGGTAATTGTATTCGGTACATCTTGCCCTGCTTGGAAAGCAACTCGGTTTTGATCCATTAACGACAACCAAACGGGGCTCATTACACCACCAACAATAGTAGCACCATGAATTCCACACGACCAAAGAACATGAACGAGAATAACTGCTATTATTGCGCCCCAAAGACTAGCACCAAGTACACTAAGTGGTTCCTGTAAAATTTGCCCCACAATATTATGGATACTGCCAAAAGAAGTATTTTCTATAATTAAGCGCAAAATCCAAATAACCGTTACAACAATAAAACCTGGAACAAGTGCCGCAAATGAACGTGTCACAGCTGGTGGAACTGTCTCCGGCATCTTTATAATCATCTTTTTTTGTACAATAAACCGATAAAGTTCAGTAGATATAATTGCAATAATCATCGCTACAAATAAACCTTGGCTTCCCATTAGCGCCGCTGGGATTGCTCCATCTACAATCACACTTTCCTTCGTGCCTGGTATAATATATGCAACTTGAAATGGAGTTGCAAGTAAAAACGTCACAAGCGACAATGCTCCAGATGCTAAAGCGTCCACTTTATAATATTCCCCAAGTCTGTAAGCGATTCCAAAAACGGCTATTAAAGCCATTATATTAAAAGTTGCACTAACTGGATACCCTAAAGCCCTCTGCCAATTCTCACCAAATAAACCTGCCATAAAATCATTATATCCTGGTATTGGTAATGCACTAATAATAAGGAAAAATGATCCAATAATTAAGAAAGGCATCGTTAAAACAATTCCATCACGAATCGCTTGCAAATGCCTCTGCTCTGCAACCTTCCCTGCCACTGGCATCACATATTTCTCTAAAAACTTTATCATCTATCCCACTCTCCTCATGGTTTCATGGACAAAGCTGCTTGTAAGATAGCCTCTCCATTACAAAGTCCGTAATGGACGGATTGAATGACATCAACAGGTATTCCCTTCTCCTTACATAATTCCTTCATTTTCGGTAATAAATAACGTACTTGCGGTCCAAGTAAAAGTACATCTGCAGTATCAATATGATTTCGCACTTCTGAACCTGATACTGCCCAAATCTTTACCTGTATCCCTCTTGCCTCTGCTGCTTTCTCCATTTTTGTAACAATCAAACTGGAAGACATTCCCGCTGCACAGCAAAGTAAAATATTCATCTCGCTCCCCTCCCCCTTTTTCCCAACCTAAGTTATGGTGTAGCCCTTGCCACCACTAGGTTACAAATATATATGTCTAGATTTCTAACTGTATGCCGAGCTTAAAAACAAAAATTTCTCGGTTTTCACGCTATTCCATCTATCCGTATTTTCCTAGTAAAGAAGTCTCTAACTCGCTATAATGATTCAGTATGATTTTTTATAATCGATAGGAGGGTATATTTATGAAGGCATATCGCTTTCCGCTTATTTTATTATCTTCTATCCTAATTGGTGGTTTCATTGGTTATTTCATGGGTGCCGATGCAGTTGCTTTAAAGCCGCTTGGTGACATTTTCTTAAACTTAATGTTTACGATTGTTGTACCTTTAGTATTCTTTAGCATCGCGTCATCTATTGCTAATATGGATGGATTAAAACGTTTCGGTAAAATTATGTCTAGTATGGCTGGAACTTTCTTATTTACAAGTATTTTAGCTGCTATTTTTATGATTATTATCGTGAAAGTATTCCCGCCAGCACAAGGTGTTGTATTAGAACTAACGCAGCCTGATAAAGCTGAAAAAGCAGTTAGTGTTGCTGATCAAATTGTTGGTATCATAACAGTATCAGACTTTTCAAAGTTACTATCTCGCGAGAACATGCTAGCTCTTATTTTCTTCTCTATCTTAATGGGGGTTGCAACTTCAGCAGTTGGTGAAAAAGGGAAACCATTCGCTACATTCCTACAAGCTGGTGCAGAAATTTCAATGAAAGTCGTATCTTTCATTATGTACTACGCTCCAATCGGACTAGCTGCCTACTTCGCAGCATTAGTTGGTGAATTCGGACCACAACTTCTTGGAACTTACTTCCGAGCAGCAATGGTATACTATCCAGCTTCTCTTATTTACTTCTTTGTATTCTTTACATTCTATGCGTACCTTGCAGGTCGCAAACAAGGTGTACAAATATTTTGGAAGAACATGGTCTCTCCTACAGTTACATCACTTGCAACTTGTAGTAGTGCCGCAAGTATTCCATCGAACTTAGAAGCAACGAAGAAAATGGGTATTTCTTCTGACGTTCGTGAAACAGTTGTCCTTCTTGGATCTACACTTCATAAAGACGGATCTGTTTTAGGCGGGGTATTAAAAATTGCTTTCTTATTCGGTATTTTCAACATGGAATTCGAAGGACCGAAAACATTAGCAATTGCACTTGTTGTTTCTCTATTAGTAGGAACAGTAATGGGTGCTATTCCGGGCGGGGGTATGATTGGTGAAATGTTAATCGTTTCTCTATACGGATTCCCACCAGAAGCATTGCCAATTATCGCAGCAATTAGTACAATCATCGATCCTCCTGCAACAGTGTTAAACGTAACAGGAGATAACGCTTGTGCCGTAATGACAGCTCGCCTTGTAGAAGGTAAAAACTGGATCAAAAATAAATTTGCTTAATATATAGAAAGAGGATGCTCGGTGGAGCATCCTCTTTTTTGTTGTTATTTGCCGAAACGTCGATATAATCCCATCCCGCCACAATTTTGTTATAATCTTCACAAATATTCCACATCCATTATCCATTCTCCGTACTATAATCATGTATGGAAAAGGAGATGGATACAATGACTCAAAGCGCACCAGAATTCAAAGTTTTGCAAAGCATTGCATTTCTTGCTGTCGTTTTGCAAAGTTCCTTATTATATACAATGAATCAAGGAAATGTCTTACTCGAGCAATCCCTCATTATGGGCATGCTATTTAATCTTGCAAAATTTTCAGCACCTGCATTCATATTTATCGTCGGCTTCCATTTAATTCGGCAATATACGAAGAAACTCGTTTATACAGAGTATATTTATGAAAAATCCACACATTTACTCATCCCTTATTTCTTTTGGTCTATTCTTTATCTATTAACAACAAACAATGTCATTACACTACAAGGCGGAATAAAAAGTTTATTACTCGGAACAGCTGCACCTCATCTTTGGTACGTTATTATGATGTTCCAAATTCACTTATTGTTCCCTTTACTATGCACACTATTTTATTGGTTTCAAAAACGAACAGAAAATAAAAAAGACATATATAAATATATGACCATTTTCGCTTGTCTATATTTCTTCTTAATGTGGTACTCTTCTCACTACATTTTTAATGGAGAGAAACTGACTAGTTCAACCATTTTACATTATACAGATCGTTCCTTCTTCTTCTACTCATTCTATTTCGTCATGGGAGGAATAGCTGCTGTATCATTAAAAACTTGGCGTATATTTGTCATGAAACATATTCCGCTTATCACAATACTATTTTTCATCTTATTTTTATTCATCAATTATGAGTTATTTAGTTTTTACGGCGCCAATTCTATTCATTTAACGGTTTCTACTTATTTAAAGCCGTCCATGTTTTTATATATTGTTTGTGAAATTATGATACTGTACGTGTTATCTATTACAATTGTACAGCGGCGTGGTTTCTTATATAAAGCTTTACGTTTTATCGGGAATTACACGTATGGCGCTTATTTAGCTCATTTTTTCTTCTTGCAACTATGTACAAAATTTCTTTCTTTATTTACATTGCAAGAAAACACAATATTATATAGCCTATTATTATTTATACTAACGGCCACAATCTCTATTTTAGCAATGGTCATTGGCAGCATACTACCATTTCATACGTGGATTACAGGGCCTTCCCCTACGACAAATATGAAATGGGCGAAGATTGCCATTCGGAAAAATCATGAAAAAGTATTTAAACCATATATTTGATATAATAGTATTCCATACAAGAAAAGAAAGTAGGACACACCTATGATTAATCAAATTGGACAAATCATGTTATATGTAAATAACCAAGATGAATCAGTACAATTTTGGACAGAAACAGTAGGATTCCAAATCGTTGCGGAAGAAAATAACGGTCAAGGATTTCGCTGGATTGAAATTGCGCCGGCAAAAGAAGCCGGAACAAGCATCGTCCTTCACGATAAGGCGTTAATTGCGAAGATGCAACCTGAATTAAACTTAAATACACCTTCACTTATGTTCTTCTCTAATAACTTAGATCAACTGTATAAAGATCTTTCTGAGAAAAACGTTACAGTTGGACAAGTTGTAGATTTACCTACTGGTAGAGCATTCAACTTTGCTGATAATGAAAATAATTACTTTGCGGTAATGGAACGTAAATAAAAAAGAAGCTATCCTAAAAAAACGGATAGCTTCTTTCATTTTAAGAAACTTGTTCTGCATTCGTTTCCCTATGTTGTATATGACTCGTAATCCAAGCAATTCCGCCAGCAACAACGAGATAGCATAACAATATTAAAATTTGCATTTTTAATTGTGACCAATCTCCTAAAGAGATAACATCTTGTAATCCTCTAAGAGAATGGGACATTGGGAGAAACTGTCCAATTTTGCTAAGAACAGCTATATTTAATTCTCCTGGGAAAGTCCCCCCGCTCGTCGCTAATTGCAGGACGAGAAGCGTTACTGCTAAGAACTTTCCAACAAGACCAAATACCGTTACTAGCATAAGAATAAATGTCATGAACGTAAAGGAAATAACGATACTTGATAAAACAAAGAGTGGCACACTTGCAACTTCTAATTTCATAACTCCTAGCACAGCCACATCCACAAGTAATGCTTGAATAAGTCCGATTAAATATACCAATCCTAGTTTATTAATAAAATGTACTGTTCCGCTTACCTTCATATTTTGTCTACGGCCAAGAGGTAAAATATTCGATGCCATAATTCCGCCAACATAAAATGCCAGTGATAAAAAGTATGGTGCAATACCTGAACCGTAGTTAGGCACATCAGAAACTGTCGACTTCACTAATTGAACCGGCTCTGAGAACATCTTATTACGTGCATCATCATTGCGAACATCCGCTATCTTCTCTGCGCCCTCTCCCAATTTCGTAGAAAGTTCTTTCGCACCATCGTCAAGTTTAAAAAGTCCGTCCGTTAACTTATCAGCACCATGATTCAGCTCTGTTCCGCCACTCGCAAGGTGATTTACACCTTCTTGTAATGATGTAAATCCATTTCCCCACTTCGTAAATCCATCAGCTACATTCTCAGCACCATCTGCTATCTTTTTCGTTCCAGCGGTAGCTTCGTTTAACTTAACTCCGAATGTATTCATGCCTTCCTCAATCTTATGCTGACCATCAGTAAGCTTCCGCGCACCTTGTGTCAATTGTTGTTGGCTATTATTTAAAATTTTTGTTGCTTTAGCTAATCCGTTAGAAGTAGCAATGATCTTTTGAAAAGCAGGATCTTGCTGCACTTCTGGATGACTTTTCACGTACTCTTCTAATTGTTGTTTTACACTATTTGCTGCATTGTCCGCTTTCACTTGCCCTTCAGCAAGTTTCTCACTTCCATTCACCCATTCATTTGTACCAGCACTTAATTCACTAACTCCTGATTGTAAAGACTTCTCACCCTGTGCTAGCAGCTCCATACCATTATGAAGTGATGTCGCTCCTTGACTAAGCTCATTTGCTCCCCCAGTTAAGGCCGATTGACTAGAGGCAAGCTTATCACTTCCTTCTTTTAACTTCACTGTTCCATCATTTAAACGATGAATACCATCTGTAAGCTGATTCGCCCCATTTTTTGCATCCGTCGTTCCTTCATGTAACTTCTCAGCGCCATTACTTGCATCACTCAACCCTTGTGCCAAATCTTGAAACTTTGAAAAGACACCTTCTGTATAAGATTTCGTAATACTATTTGAAATTTTTGTTTTCATATTTTCAACAGCTGTCGTTCCAATTTGAGCTGCTACAAAGTTTTTACCTGGATTTACTTTATACTGCAATTGTGCCGGCTCTGGTTTCTCATCCATTAGTGTACTTACCTTTTTAGAGAACTCCTCCGGAATCGTAACCACCATATAATACTTATCTTCTTTTAGCCCTTCATCAGCATCTTTTTCTGATACGAAATGAAACGCCAATTCCTTATTCTCTTTTAAATTTTTAACAAAATCGTCTCCAGCCTGGATTGTTTTTTCATCCATCACAGCACCCTTATCTAAATTAACAACTGCAACAGGTAATTTATCTAATTTTCCGTACGGATCCCAATATCCAGCTAAGAAGAATCCTGAATAAATTAAAGGAACGATTAATAAAAAAATTAAAGCGATACGTCCATGTTTATGGTTCCACATCGCCTTCCAATCTTTAAATATAAGTTGAATTCCCTTCATGAAACATACTCCTTCTCCTAATTTAACACCCTTCGAATGGTTTAACAGATTTACTATACACGTCACTTTCCATACTGTATAATACATCTTTAATTATCAATTCATTCCTTTTGGTCTATAGAAAGGAGATTCGAAGTGGAACTTCTTCAATTAAAATACTTTCAGACAGTCGCACGACTAGAACATATGACAAAAGCAGCTGAAGAATTGCATATCGCGCAGCCTTCACTCAGTAAAACAATCGCTAGACTAGAAAAGGACTTAGGCGTCCCCTTATTTGATCGCCAAGGTCGACAGATTACATTAAACTCTTTCGGCAAAGTATTCTTAAAACGAGTAGAACGCATTTTTCATGAATTGAGTGAAGGGGAACGCGAAATTAAAGATTTAGCTGAATTACAACAAGGCTCTATTACACTTGCAGTTTCTATTCCAAGAATATTACCCGAGTTACTCGGTTCTTTTTTACTAGAACACCCTAACGTTCGATTCCAACAATTTCTCGCATCTACTCCTTCTATGAAACGGCAACTAGATAATATGGAAATTGATTTTTGTATCTCCTCTATACCAATTGAAGGCGAGGAAATGGTTTGGGAACCACTTATCACAGAAGAAATTTTCTTAGCTGTTCCTTCAGGACATCGGTTATCAAACCGCGAAAGTATCTATTTGCATGAAGTAAAAGACGAATCGTTTATTAGTATGAACACTGGTTACGGATTTCGGCACTTAACAGATGAATTTTGTAAAAAAGCTGGTTTCACTCCACATATCGCTTTTGAAGTAGATGAACCAACCGTGATTAGCGATCTCATTAAGCAAGGTCTTGGCATCGCCTTTGTCCCAAGTTTAACTTTATTAAAAAACTCTACTTTAGCATCAAATAAGTTACGTATTATTGAACCTAATTGCGAACGAACTATCGGCTTAAGTTGGTCGAAGAAGCGCTATTTATCAAACACCGCCCAGCAATTTCGTGAATTCGTGATTGATTACTTCTCCAATATTAGGGCGTAAAATTATATCGCTTTACAAACAAATAACGACACAAATAAAAGGTACCATCCCCATAGGGTGGCACCTTCTATTTTTTACTCTTATCCAATTCCATTTCCGCTAAAAGCGGCAATACGTTATCGAAAATATGTGTATTATTATTCTCACCTGTTACATATCCACCATAATATCTACTAAATACATTATCATTTCGGAATGTAGTCATCCGCTCATACAATTCCTTCGCAAACTTTGTATCACCTGTTTGTAGTACGTACAAAATTGTTAATCCGTAAGATGCTGGTGATTCATAGTTCACAGCTTGTTTTCCCGTTTCTAAGTTATAACGACCATATAACTTTCCGTCTTCGCGAAATTTCTTCTTTATAAATTCCAAATAAGCATCTGATGAAAGACCGCCTAAACTACGATGATAAGCGACGTATGATTGATCAATAAGATTCACTTCTTTATCGTACGTAAATGTCCCATCATCTTTATACTCTTTCGGGAATGACCAGCCCTGCCTTGGATAATCCGCTAAAAACTGAACAACTTCCTGATACTGCTGTGCAGAAATTTTCCCATACTTTTTCATATAAGAGAATGCATGCGGATTTATGTAAGATGTTGTTGCAAAGTTATTTTGTTTTCCTGTATCTGCATCATAATAATCAACGTAATAATTACCTTTTTTATTATAACGAAGTACAGAATCACTCAATTGATCTGCAAGGTTTTTATAGCGATCTTCCTTGTACATTTCATAAGCACGATATAATTGTTCTATAATACGAAGATCATCGATAAGTGCATTAGTAGCTGACTGCATTTCTCCCTTTTCAGAGATTTTCCATATAACGATGCGATCCTTGTGTACAAAGTTATTTTGAATAACCTTCACTTGTTCATCAAATAAAGCTTGATCATCTTTATCAAGTGTATATTGTAGCCATAACCCTGCAGATTCTGATAAAGCTTCACGGCCCTTCGCTTCACCCTTACCTGCCTTTGTATCCTCTAAGCGATACGTTGCAAGTGTTCCATTTTCATTCACCATATGTCGTAAAATAAAATGCTCGGTACGATTTCCTTGTAAAGCTGACCAAAATACAACTCCACCTAAAGCGATTAAGAGAATAACCCCAATCCCTATATATAAACGTTTTCGCAAGCTTTTCACCTCCTTTTAAGGCTAACCTTAATTTTACCAGAACATACGCAAATATAAAAAAGACAATCCTTTAGATTGTCTCTCTCACCTTATCCTTCGCAAGCCTCTTTAGAAGGTCTATATAGCGATTCCACAAGTCGATCATATTCACGACGCGTAATTTCTTTATTATACAACTTTAATAATAAATCTCTATGCTCTCTTGAAAATGCCATCTTTTTAATGACTTCAGGATACATAAAACACCCTCTCCATTTCACATAAACTTCTTCATCCCAGAAATAGAACTTACGTTCGCATAAAAGATTATAAAAGATTCAGCCCTAAAAAACAAATAAAATATTACCAAATATAAATTTCTTTCTTTTTAGAATATTTAAATACTATATTACCGTACTCATTTTTTAAATACATATATATTTTTGGTAGTTTTTTGAATAAATTTTCCAATTCAATCAGAAAATAATGGCAAAAAGAAGGGGAGTATACATATGGATACCGTAACATTAGCAAGGGCATTTTTTGGTTCTTCATTAGCATTCCACATTATCTTTGCAACGCTTGGAGTCGGGCTTTCTTTAATGATTTTTATAAGTGAAATACTCTATCACTGGAAGAAAGATTCCGACTATGCCATTATGGCAAAAAGATGGACAAAGGCTTTTGCTATCCTTCTCGGTGTAGCAATTCCAACTGGAACAATTGTTGGTGTACAAATTTCACTTCTTTGGCCTGGTTTCGCCAAAATTGTTGGGCAAGTTATTTCCGTTCCGTTTCAAATTGAGATTTTCGCCTTCTTTTTAGAGGCTTTATTCATGTCTATTTACGTATATGCGGCTGATAAACTGCCTCCAGTTATGAGATTAATCTCGCTATTTTTCGTTATGATTGGCGCCACTGCATCTGCCGTGCTTATTACATCGGCAAACACATGGATGAATACACCTGCGGGCTTTTCAATGAATCCAGATGGCTCAGTTTTTAACGTTGATCCGTGGAAAGCTTTCTTTAATCCGAGCTTTGGCACAAGTGCATTCCACGTCGTTATTACGGCCTATACAACTGGAGCAGCTGTTATTGCTTCTATCGCTGGATTTAAATTATTAAAGAAAAATTTAAGTGCTCGTGAAATTGCTTACCATAAAAAAGGATTACTGTTAGGGCTTGTCGTTACATTTATCACAGGTGCTACGATGTGGCTTTCAGGACATGAATCTGCTATTGCCTTACATAAACATTCACCTGAAAAACTAGCATCTGCTGAAGCTTTGTTTGAAACGACATCACACGCGCCTTTATCGATTGGCGGGGTTGTGGACCCTAACACACTTGAACTAAACTATGCCCTTGAAATTCCGAACATGCTTAGCTTATTAGTGGGACTAGACCCTAACACCGTTGTAAAAGGTCTAAAGGAATTCCCGCAAGAAACATGGCCACCATTTTACACACATACACTGTTCAATTTAATGGTCGGCACCGCTGCCTTTACCTTTGCAGTTGCAGCTATTGCCCTCTTATATTGGTACTTTGTTTACCGAAAAAAAGGAGTAGAGTTACCGAAGTGGCTTCTTTGGGGAGCTGCCGCCTGTGGACCCGTTATGTTGCTCGGTATTGAATTCGGATGGATTTTTAGTTGTAGTGGTCGTCAGCCATGGACAATTTATGGCATGCAACGCACGGTAGATGCTTCTACGCGCGCTGATTTCGTCGGTCCTTTATTTGTTTTATTCATCATTTTATATATCGGACTTGGTATTTTAACCGTCTTTGTACTACGGACATTCTTTAAGAAACATCCGTTAAAGAATGATTTACATCACGAAGGAGGCGATTCTCGTGCATGAGGAAAGCATTGCAATCATCATCTTATGGGCTCTTATTTTCGTATATAGCATACTAGGGTCTATTGATTTTGGAGCTGGTTTTTGGGGCATGGTATACGCTAAACACCCGACGCTTGCTGCCAAGCTTGCTAATCGGTACTTATCACCAACTTGGGAAGTAACGAATACGTTTCTTGTCTTTGTCGTCGTTGCTTTTCTCGGTTTCTTCCCAAAAGCGGCCTTTACCCTTGCAACCGTTATGTTTGTACCAGTTATGTTAATTTTAGTACTCGTTGCGATTCGTAGTACATTTATGGTATTTGCTTACTCCCTGCCAAAATACCAACACCTTCTTCGGATTATTTCAGGTATTACCGGGCTCTTAATCCCAGCTCTATTAATTACCGTTCTACCAGTTACAGAAGGTGCCTATATTACGATGTCTGAAGGAAAAGAAGTGCTCCTTTACGGAAAACTTCTTTCTAGTCCCGTTATTTATTGTTATATGCTCTTCGGACTAACTTCGGAACTATTTCTATCATCTCTCTTTCTTGCTGATTTTGCTAGGGAACAAGGTTCTGAAGATACGTACCGAATTTATAGAAGAAATGCCATCATACTTGGTCCTGCAACGCTCGTGACTGCTATTATCGCTCTCGTTGTAATGGACCCTGAAACACACTGGCTTATGCAAGGACTAATAAAGCAATTCCCATGGTTTACAGTCTCTATCATTTTATTTGTTATCGGATACTCTTCTCTTTGGTGGACAAATAAGAAATATGGCACACTAGGCTTTCCTCGCATTGCAGTTTTAGCTGTCGTCGCTCAATATGCATTTGCAAGCTACGCTTACGGCGTCGCCCATTTACCTTATATCATTTACCCGGACGTAACTGTATTTACAAGCTTTACGACGGTCGAAACATTCTATGCACTTCTTATTCTTTACGCAATCGGGATTGCAATTTTACTACCAGGATTTATTTTCTTCTGGAATTTATTCTTAAAAGATCGAACATTTTTAAAGGAAAAATAGTAAATTAGGGGCATTCACACATAGAATGCCCCTAATTTATTAGACTCCTCTCCTAATAGTTATTACACTACCCCTTATACTTGCCTTGTTGCTCAAAATACACATATTCACTAGATTAAGGTAGATGCCTAGTTCTTCTTATTTTCTTTTGAATATAATGCTATATAAACTTGAAGACAAGCTATATTTGTTCAAGGGAAAATAGAAAGGTAGGTTAAATATGAGCATTGAAATATGGATTACTATTATTGTATTCTTCTTAACGATGATTGTTATCTTTTGGCGACCTCGCGGTTTAAATGAGGCGTGGCCGGCAGCAGTCGGCGCTAGCATTATCCTCATTACTGGACTTGTATCAAAACCAGACGTCATGGACATTATAAGTAAAATCGGCGGTGCCTCTATAACGATATTAGCGACCATCGTTATGGCGGTTATATTAGAAAGCTTCGGCTTCTTCCACTGGTCTGCAGCGAAGCTCGCAAATTTAGCGAAAGGTTCCGGACGACGCCTATACTGGTACATTCAATTACTATGTTTTCTTATGACTCTTTTATTTAATAATGACGGTAGTATTTTAATTACAACACCGATTTTGATTTTACTTCTGAAAAACCTTCAATTAAAACCTCATCAACAAATCCCTTATTTATTAAGCGGTGCTTTAATCGCCACTGCATCTAGTGCACCAATCGGTGTAAGTAATATTGTAAACTTAATTGCATTAAATATCGTCCACATGACTCTTTATATGCATACAGCTATGATGTTTGTACCTGCAACACTAGGACTACTGTTTATGTCATGGCTCATGTATACAGTTTTAAAGAAAAAACTTCCAGAAAGATTACCTGTTTCTTCATATGATATTGAAGAAATTTTCTTCACGAAAAACTTCCATCCGTTAAAAGGACAAAATTCTGTTAATACGAAACAAAAACGTACGAAATTCATGTTAAAAGTATTAGGCTTCGTCTTCCTTATGCGCTGTCTTCTATTCGTTGCATCCTTCTTATCGATTCCAATCGAAATTATTGCCGTACTCGGTTCACTCGTTCTTCTCATCTGGAGATGGTACTACTTACGAACAAACCCAGTCGATATTTTGAAAAAGACACCGTGGCACATTTTAATTTTCGCTTTCTCTATGTATGTAATTATTTACGGGCTTCATAACGCAGGGTTAACAGCGGCACTTGTAAGTTGGCTCGAACCAGTTGTAAGTCAGCATCTACTCTATGCCAGCTTTGCAATGGGCGGACTCGTTTCCCTCCTCTCTAACGTCTTCAATAATCACCCTGCACTTATGATTGGTACAATCACATTAACAGAAATGGGACTAGATCCAGTCACATTAAAAACTATCTATCTCGCAAATATCATCGGTAGTGACATCGGTTCACTATTATTACCAATAGGTACACTAGCTTCCCTCATTTGGATGTATATCTTAAGACAAAACAAAATTAAAGTGAAATGGAAAGATTATTTAAGCGTATCTCTCATCGTAATCCCACTCACAACAGTCGTCACATTATTCCTCTTATACTACTGGGTACAATTATTCTTCACCTTATAAAGTGAAACTTTATAAGGTGGGTGGGTGTTCATCCCCCACTGATTATTAGCCCGCACCAATCGGGCGTTTACGGGCAGTTTATCTCCCACCTAACTTCTTTGCTCCAGCCGGATTTTGAGGTGGGAGTTTTACTGCCCACAAATAGCGGGATAGACGACAGAAGCCCCCTTTGCTACCGTCTTAGCAAAGGGGGCTTCTTCTATATTTAAGTTAGGTACAGTGTGATCAATCAAGTAAAGAGGTGTAACGTGTTATTGATATAAGTGACTACCAGTTTCTTTGAATTCTACCGCTTTCTCTTTCATTCCTTTTTCAATTGCTTCTGTCGTTTCTAAGTCATTTTCTTTCGCATATTCACGAATATCATGTGAAATTCTCATACTACAAAACTTTGGGCCACACATTGAACAGAAATGCGCTGTTTTCGCCCCTTCTGCTGGTAACGTTTCATCATGGTACTCCATCGCGCGTTCAGGATCTAAAGATAAATTAAATTGGTCGCGCCAACGGAATTCAAATCGTGCTTTTGAAAGTGCATCATCACGCTGATGAGCCGTTTTATGCCCTTTCGCAAGATCGGCTGCATGCGCAGCGATTTTGTACGTAATAACCCCTTCGCGAACATCATCTTTGTTTGGTAAACCTAAATGTTCTTTCGGGGTTACATAACAAAGCATCGCCGTTCCAAACCAGCCGATCATCGCAGCACCAATCGCTGAAGTAATATGATCATAACCTGGTGCAATATCTGTCGTTAACGGCCCAAGTGTATAGAACGGCGCACCCTGACAAATATCAAGTTCTTTCTCCATATTTTCTTTAATTAAATGCATCGGTACATGCCCAGGTCCTTCAATCATAACTTGCACATCATGTTTCCAAGCGATTTTTGTTAATTCACCAAGTGTCTCAAGCTCAGAAAACTGCGCTTCGTCATTTGCATCTGCAATAGAACCTGGACGTAATCCATCTCCAAGAGAAAACGAAACATCGTACTGCTTCATAATTTCACAAATCTCTTCAAAGTGAGTATATAGGAAGTTTTCTTTATGATGGAATAAACACCACTGCGCCATAATCGAACCACCGCGCGAAACAATACCTGTCATACGCTTTGCAGTAATTGGAATGTAACGAAGTAATACACCAGCGTGAATCGTGAAGTAATCAACGCCTTGCTCCGCCTGCTCAATTAACGTATCACGATACACTTCCCACGTTAAATCCTCTGCAATTCCGTTTACTTTTTCAAGCGCTTGATAAATTGGCACAGTTCCAACTGGTACCGGAGCATTACGAATAATCCACTCACGTGTTGTATGAATGTTTTTACCTGTAGATAAATCCATAATCGTATCTGCACCCCAGCGAGTCGCCCACGTCATCTTCTCTACTTCTTCTGCAATAGAAGACGATACAGCAGAGTTTCCGATATTTGCATTTACCTTCACGTGAAAATTACGTCCAATTATCATCGGTTCCGCTTCAGGATGGTTAATGTTCGCCGGCAAAATCGCACGACCTTCTGCAATCTCCTTACGAACAAATTCAGGCTCTACCCCTTCACGAATCGCAACATATTCCATCTCAGACGTAATAATGCCATTACGCGCATAATGCATTTGCGAAACATTTGCACCTTGCTTCGCTCTAAGCGGCTTACGATCCATTTGCGGGAAAACAGGTGTATGTTTTGAAGCCACTTTCACACCGTCATCCTCAGGTTTAATTTCGCGTCCTTCATAAGCTTCCACATCACCACGCCCCAAGGTCCAAGAGTGGCGCGGCGCCTGCAACCCTTTTTCCAGCTCCACTTTATACTCTGGATCTGTATAAGGTCCACTCGTATCATACACACGGATTGGTGGATTTTGAACACCGTTCGTATCGCTTTGTTCAATCTCGCGCATTGGTACTTTCATACCTTCACGTGTTCCATCCACATACACTTTCTTACTTCCTGGTAAACTCGATTTCAATTCAATTTGCTCAGCTGAAACAGACTGTTTCATAACCTTTGTTGCCCCCCTGTTCGTGACAAGGACGAGATATGGCCAGCGCATGCCAAAATAAAAAGAGCCAGGTCCATAAAAGAATAAGGACCTGGCTCATAAAGACATAATTATGTAAAGCCGTTAACTTCCCTACGCTGGTACGAGCCAGATCAGGTCCAAAGGGTTAAGAAGTTCACACGCTTCTCTCTCAGCCTACGCATACATTAGGCACCCCTAGTTTATCACTGATTTAATTTTCAATACTTTCCCATTATACACTATAATCTGAAAAATGCAAAGTTTATTTCTTTTGTTGTTTACGGAATCATCCAAGTTAAATAATAAGCCTGCACATACGTCATAATCCCAACAATAGTAACAAAGAATAAACTATGCTTCAATGTAAAGCGGAACAAATCTGACTCTTTCCCAGCAAGTCCAACTGCCGCACAAGCAATCGCAATTGATTGCGGAGAAATCATTTTACCTGTTACACCGCCCGTTGTATTTGCTGCAACAAGAAGCACTTCAGATACACCGACTTGCTGCGCTGTAATTGCTTGTAAATTCGAGAACAGTGCGTTCGCTGACGTATCTGATCCTGTTAAGAATACGCCAATCCATCCTAAGAATGGTGAGAAGAACGGGAATAGTCCTCCAGTTCCTGCAAGTGCTAACGCTAATGTAGAAGATAGACCAGAATAGTTTGCGATAAATGCGAATCCTAATACGAATCCAATAGATAGAATTGGCATTTTTAGTTCATTTAACGTTTCTTTAAATGTTGCTACTGCATCTTTTGCACTCATTTTCAAAATAAAGATAGCAATGATACAAGCAATTAAAATTGCTGTTCCAGTCGCTGATAAAATATCTAATTTCAAGATTGCTTCATAAGGTGTTGGTTTATTTACAATAGGCTCTGCTTTCATTACTAAATTGTGCAAGCTTGGAACTTCAAATTTAAATACGAGACTTTCTAAAGCGCCGCCCGGAGCGAATAACGCTTTAAAGAAACTTTGGCTCCAGATGACTACCATCACAGTCAAAATAATGAACGGAGACCACGCTTTTACTACTTTTCCTACCGTTAGTTTCGGCATAGATGTCGTTGTCGTCGCCGCGGCTACTTCACTATTCGCTTGCTTAGTTTGATAAATTTCTTTCGGCTGCCAAACTTTTAAGAATAGCGATAAACTTACTAAACTTACAAGCGCTGACGTAATATCCGGAAGTTCTGGTCCTAAAAATGTCGCTGTAATAAACTGTGTAATTGCAAATGAACTACCCGCTACAAATAAAGCAGGCCACGTTTGTTTTACTCCTTTAAAGCCATCCATTAAAAATACGATAAAGAACGGAACAAATAAAGATAAGAACGGTAATTGATGCCCAGCCATTTGTCCAATTTTATGCGGATCAATGCCTGTCACTTGTCCAGCAACTGTAATCGGAATCCCCATCGCTCCGAAAGCTACTGGTGCAGTATTTGCGATTAAACAAAGACCTGCTGCATATAAAGGATTTAGCCCAAGGCCTGCCAGAAGCGCTGCCGTAATCGCTACTGGTGCACCAAATCCTGCTGCCCCTTCCAAAAATGCTCCAACTGAAAATCCAATTAAAATAACGAGTAAACGATGGTCATTCGTAATGGATAATACAGATGCACGAATGACATCAAATTGACCTGTTTTCACAGAAATTTTATATAAAAATACTGACATAATGATAATCCACGTAATTGGCCATAATCCGTATAAGAAACCGTATCCGGTCGCTGCCATTGCCATTGTGAATGGCATTTTATACGCAAATAACGCCACCAAAATCGTTAATACAACTGTAATAAATCCTGCCACATACCCCTTCATGCGGAAAACCGCTAAAGCTAAGAAAAAAAAGATGATTGGAATAAGTGCGACTGCTGCCGAAATCCAAATGTTACCGAACGGATCGTAAACTTGTGTCCATGTGTTCATTGTTCTCTCCCCCTAAAGAATCCCCTTTTAAATAAGATATAACCTTATCAATAGACTACCAGGTCATCATACCTTTAAGTCTAAAAATACAAAACGTTTAAGAAAACGTTTTCAATAATTTTATCACAACAATTTTCATTTAAAAAGATTTTTTCGAAAATTTCATCATTTAAAAAGGAAATCTTACAAAAGCGTCACGTTTTTGTAATGTTAATCGATAGGAAGGTTGCCAAATTTATCGCATACTAAAAGTATAACAACGGACATTACTTATGAGGTGATATATATGAACGGAAACAAAATATTAGCAGCTTTATCATACTTTAGTGTATTATTTGCACCTATCTTATTCCCTATTATCGTGTGGATTGTGGGCGATTCTGAAACGAAACCACATGCGAAACGTGCTCTATGGACACATATCGTTCCAAGCATCGCTTCATTTATTGGATTAGTTATTTTAGGAATTATGGGCATCGGATCTGATCAACCAGACGTAACACTTGGAATTGGAGCAATCATCGTCTTATGCATTTGCGGAATCATTAGCTTATACTACTTCATTTGGAATATCGTGAAAGGTATTAAAATACTGAAAGCTTAGTTTTAAACAAACGTTTGATTAAAAAGAAACTGTCCAAAAATTAATGTCGCATGATCGTAAATGAAATTTTATCGGCGATTCGACAAGGAATATCGACTTAACTACAAAATACGAAAAGAATAACCTACCTATTAATAAGAAAAGACCGTCCCAAAATACCTTTTGGGACGGTTTTTTTATCTTCTGCGTTTCTTCTTTTTTCTCATCATTTTCTTGCGGCGCGTATTCGCTTTATCCGCTATAATGTGGAGCGTACTCGCCACAACAATCCCCATTACAAACGTTACAATTTCAACCTCGTGTTCCTTCGCAATTTCTATTAAATTTCCACCGAATGCGATTATATTTAATAGGAATAAAAACGGAGAAAACACAATTAACATGTATGCAATACGAATAATATCACCAATTATAATCGTATGTGTGAAGAAGGAACGATGGGGCATTACGCTCCTATATGGATACCAAAAAATGCGGAGGAATCCCCATTTATTATACGCATTACTGTACGTATCTAAATCCGGTGTTAAAAATGAAGTACCTACTAAAAAGCCAATTGCAAAAGTTAATAAAAAATCAAAACTTGTTAATCCATACGAAAAGAGCATAAACAAAACAACCGGAAGGGATATTAAGTTTATTTTCGTATGCGTTCTTCCTGATGGCATAATGCACTTCCTCGCTTACGTTCGCCCTGTCATCCTATGACAGTTCTCACCTATTGATCTAATTTTTGATCGATAAATGATGTGTCTATATCCGAACCAAACCATTCTGCCAACTTCACTCGTGCCTTATCTTTCACATCTTCATTTACGTATATCGATGCTTGTAATAGTGCGGCCATTAACGCACCTAAATCATCCGTATAACCGACTCCAGCAATGAAATCTGGAATGGCATCAATCGGTGCAATGAAATAAGCAAGTGCTCCGATTACAATAATTTTCACTCGTTTTGGAACATCCGGTCTTTGCAACACGTAAAACAACAATAAACTCGCATAGATTACCGACTGCCCTGCCTGCTTCGCAACATGTTTTATTTTCTTCCAAAACGCTTCAGCTGAAAATTTTTGTTTCATTCAAAAGCCTCCCTATTTTCAAAAGAAATAAGCTACAATATGTTATGTTATCAGTAAAAGTTCATCAAAATTACACATAATCTATCAATGAAATTTCATTGTAACAAACAAAACCAAAAAGAACAAGTGTTCGTTAATTTTTTCATATTTTCCTTCATATAATAGTTTTCTAGACAACCACTTAAAGATTTCTATTCCATATTTCTCAACCAAAAAACTTTCAATTCCGCTTAACATTCTTTTCTATTTTTGTTATATTTTCTAGTTGACGGGCATATAAACGAGTGTTAAAGTTTTCTCTGGTAGTGACAAACCACATACAAAAAATGTAAAATGTTATAGTGTTTCTCAGAAATGAATTTTGTTGTATAATACAGAAATGACGTTATGCTTATGAGCAGCACAAGAAACCAAAAAGGGTATGCATAGTTAAAGTCGTATATGGGTGAATATAGAAACTCTAATTATGACCAAGAAAACTATGTATTTTTTATTTTAACATTTTTCGCTCCAAAATCGACCAAGCCTGATAGAGAAAGGGTGGAAATGAATGAAAGAAACCATGAAATCACAATTTCAAAATGTGCGTTTCACTTTATTCGTAGCTTTGGCCGTATGGCTAAAAACCTACATCATTACACGCACTAGCTTCGATTTAAAACTTGAATCTTTCATGCAAGAATTCATTTTATTCATTAGTCCATTAGCAGCATCATTACTGTTTGTGGGTCTTGCATTATTTGCAAAAGGGAAAAAACGTAACTATATAGCACTAGGAATTAACTTTATCTTAACGTTCATTCTTGTTGGTAACGTAATGTTCTACGGATTCTACAATGACTTCGTTACTTTACCAGTACTAGGACAAACGTCTAATTTCGGAAGTTTAGGTTCTAGTGTGAAAGAATTATTTAACTACAAAATCATCCTTGCATTTGCGGATATTATCGTATTCTTCGTTCTATTGAAGAAGAAGAAAGATTTTGCACCGACAGAACGTGTAGCACGTCCGATGCGTTCTCTATACTTCGTGTCAACGGTTGCTATTTTCTGCGTAAACCTAGGATTTGCAGAAGCTGAGCGTCCAGAACTATTAACACGTTCATTCGACCGCGTTATGCTTGTTAAAAACCTAGGATTATATGTACACCAAGCATACGATCTTGGCTTACAAGCAAAATCAAGTTCACAAAAAGCGTTTGCTGATAGTAGTAAATTGCAAGAAGCAGAAAACTATGTGAAAACAACACAAAGTAAACCAGATCCAAATATGTTTGGTACTGCAAAAGGGAAAAACGTAATTGTTGTCTCTCTTGAATCATTACAAACATTCTTAATTGGTGCGCAAGTTAACGGACAAGAAGTTACACCATTCCTAAACCAATTTGCGAAAGAAAGTTATTACTTCGATAACTTCTTCCATCAAACTGGGCAAGGTAAAACGTCTGATGCTGAATTCTTAGTAGATACTTCAATGTATCCACTAGACCGTGGTGCTGTATTCTTCACACACGGTAATAACGAATATACAGCAACTCCAGAAATTTTGCGTCAGCAAGGATATCACACATCAGTATTCCACGCGAATAACGCAACGTTCTGGAACCGTAACATTATGTATCCGGCACTTGGTTATGATCGTTACTACAACGAACTTGACTACAAAATTACGCCAGAAACAAAATTAAATTGGGGATTAAAAGATATCGAATACTTCGATCAATCTATCGATATGTTAAAAGAAGTGAAGCAACCGTTCTATACTCGCTTCCTTACTTTAACAAACCATTACCCATTCACTTATGATGACAGTACGAAATTAATCGATGAATACAATTCTGGTGATGGCGTATTTGACCGTTACATGGTAACTGCTCGCTATTTAGACGAAGCAATGAAACACTTTATTGAGCGTCTAAAAGCAGAAGGTATTTACGACAACTCAGTTATCGTATTCTACGGTGATCACTATGGTATTTCTGAAAACCATAACCGTGCAATGGCACAGTTCTTAGGAAAAGAAGAAATCACTACATTTGACCATATGAACTTACAAAAAACACCGATGTTTATTCACGTTCCAGGTCAAAAAGAAGGTAAAACAATTTCAAAACCAACTGGTGAAATTGACATTAAGCCAACAATTCTAAACTTACTTGGTGTAGATTCTACGAATCAAATTCAATTCGGTCATGATGTATTCTCACCAGAAAATAAAGGATTCGTTGTTCTTCGTGACGGTAGCTTCGTTACAGATAAGTACATGTACACGAACAGTACATTCTACGACCGTACTACTGGCGAAGTTGTGCAATTACCGAAAGAAGAATCTCAACCACTAATTGATCGTGCCCAAAATGAATTGAACATGTCTGACAAAATCATTGAAGGTGACTTACTTCGCTTCTCTGAAAGTAACAAGATCAAAACTGGTGAAGTAAAGACAGCTATTAAAGAAGAAAAGAAGAGCGCTGAGTAATCTCAGCCTCTTTTTTTTATTTTCTGCTATCCTTCCTCTCCTATTCATTAACTTTAAAATTACATAACCTTCACCTAATATTTACACTACATTAACGAAACATCTTTATAATAAAATATGTAAACAAGGTTCCACATATTTCTTATCTCTCATCTTCAATAGGATCCCTTAGAGAAATGTGTGCATCCTTTGTTTTCAACTTCCTTATAATTGTCTTTCTAAGTGTTTTGTTTGCATAAATGAAACTTTTAAAGACGATGTCCCTATGAATGATAGCTACCCTCCTTGTGCAGCATTCCATACGAATGTTGCTTTTTTTTTTTCAAAAAGCAGGATTCTTATTTCTCATTTCCGAATTTGTATATACAAAATGCTATAAAGTGAAACTTTAATCAGTGGGTGTTTTGTTCATCCCCCACTGATTATTAGCCCTCACCAATCGGGCGTTTACGGGCAGTTAATGCAGTATAAATCACCACTACTTCTCTGTGATTTACAAATACATATACGTCATATGTAGAGAATTGCTTACATAAAAATTACTATAGTGATTTTTATTCATGTACTAACGAAAGGATGGGACGAAAATTGGCATACGAAAGATTTGTACTATGGAATGATGCAGTTATTGATACAACAAAACATCGCGCGTACATAGAACTTGAAGAAAGAGGTTTACAATTTGGTGATGGCGTCTATGAAGTTATTCGCCTTTATAACGGAAACTTTCACTTATTAGACCCACATTTAACAAGATTATATCGATCCCTTGAAGAAATAGAATTATCACTTCCTTTCTCAAAAGCCGAACTCATCATCTTACTTTACAAATTAATTGAAAACAATAATTTCCACGAAGACGGAACAATTTACTTACAAGTATCTCGTGGTGTACAAGCTCGAGCACATGCATTTTCATATGACATATCTCCGACAATCTATGCTTATATTTCAAAAAAAGAAAGACCATCTTTATGGATTGAATACGGTGTACGTGCTATATCAGAACCTGATACACGCTGGCTCCGCTGTGATATTAAATCGTTAAATTTATTACCAAATGTATTAGCTTATACGAAAGCTGAACGCAAAGGTTGTAAAGAAGCACTTCTCGTACGAAATGGTATTGTAACTGAAGGTAGCCACTCTAACTTCTTTCTTATAAAAAACGAAACACTGTATACGCATCCAGCCAATCACCTTATTTTAAACGGCATTATTCGTCAGTACGTCCTTTCTTTAGCTAACACTCTTCAACTTCCTGTAAAGGAAGAGCTTTTCAGCGTTCGCGATGTTTATCAAGCAGATGAATGCTTCTTTACGGGAACGACTATTGAAATTTTACCGATGACCCATCTCGATGGAACTGCGATTCAAGATGGTCAAGTTGGCCCTATCACCAAATTACTGCAAAGGTCATTTTCTCAAAGCCTTTTAAAATCCAACAGCACATCTTCCTAAATACGAATAATCTTCTCATTTTCCACATCAAATATATGTATTTAAATGGAAATCAAGGTGCAGATTTATACCTTGATTTTTTTTTTGTAACCTTTTTGTCATATTCAGATTACCACATAAGTCTTGACAGTAATCGACATGCTCTTTAGAATTTTTAACAGTTGGTAAATATTTCTTCACTACATTACAGACAGAAAGGAATCGACAAATTATGAAAAAATACCTTGCCGGTCTTGCGGCAGTGTCTGTAGCAGGAGGAGCAGCCCCTACACTTGATAGTGTTCAAGCTGCCCCTGAACAAAATACACAAAAAGCTGCTACACAAACTGTCCAAGCTTCCGCATCAAACAATTCATCATATACGGTGAATGCTAGCGTACTACACGTTCGTGCAGGATCAAGTACTTCTCACGACGTCATCTCTCGCGTTTATAATGGTCAATCATTAAACGTAATTGGAGAAGAAAATGGTTGGTTCAAAATTAACGTTAATGGACAAACTGGTTTTGTTAGTGGCGAGTTTGTATCAAAAAACGGAGCAACGAATAACAATGTAAGCACAGGTGGAAACAATAAAGTTACTGCTGATGTATTACGTGTACGTACAGCTCCTAACACTTCTAGTTCTGTTTCAGGACGTGTATATGAAGGACAAACTTTAAACGTAATTGGAGAAGAAAATGGTTGGGTGAAAATCAACCATAACGGACAAACTGGTTATGTTAGTAGCCAATTTGTATCAGGCGCTTCTTCAAATACTGGCTCTACAAGCAATAACAACAATAGTAACAATGAAGCAACTGTTCAACCAGCAAGTGGAAACTATACAGTAAATGTATCTTCCCTTCGCGTTCGTACAGGTCCTAGCACTTCTCATCCAACTGTAGGTTCTGTTAAACAAGGACAAGTAGTACAAGTTGTAGGCGAAGTTCAAGATTGGTTCAAAATCAATTACGCAGGACAAACAGCTTACTTAAGCAAGGACTACGTAACAAAAGGTGGTTCTAACGGAAACGTCAATCAAGGTAACAACCAAGAGCAAAATAATAATGGAACTATTCAAACTGGTGGTACTTACGTTGTTAACGCAACATCTCTACGTGTTCGTACAGGCCCTGCTGCTTACCATAGTGTAATTGGCGGCGTGTTAAATGGTACAACATTAAACGTAGTTGGATCTGAAAACGGCTGGTTTAAAGTAAACTACCAAGGAAAAACAGGCTATGTTAGTAGCGAATTTGTAAAATTCGTTAAAGGTGGCACTGCTACTCCTGAGCAACCGAAACAACCAGAACAGCCAAAACAACCTGAACAAGGTGCAATTGGTGACTACTACATTAATGCTTCTGCACTAAATGTACGTAGCGGCGAAGGTACAAATTATAGAATCATAGGCGCACTTCCACAAGGACAGAAGGTTCAAGTAATCTCTGAAAACTCTGGATGGAGCAAAATTAACTACAACGGTCAAACTGGTTACATCGGAACACGTTTCCTATCTAAAACACCAGTTGGTGGCGCAGTAGATAATAAGCCTAACGACAACCAAAATAACAATCAAAATAATAACAACAATAATAATACTAATAATAGCGGTGACAGTTCTTCTCTACTTGCATACGCGAAATCTATGCAAGGCGTACCATACGTTTGGGGCGGTACTTCTGCTAATGGTGTTGACTGCAGTGGTTACATCTACCACGTATTTAAGAAATTTGGTCATAACATTAGCCGCCAAAGTGTTGCTGGATATTGGAGCAGCTTACCACAAACTTCAAGTCCACAACCTGGAGACTTGATTTATTTCAAAGATACTTATAAAGCAGGTCCTTCTCACATGGGTATCTACCTTGGCGGGGGATCATTCATCCAATCCGGAGATAAAGGTGTAGCAATCGCTTCATTAAACAACTCTTATTGGAAAAGCCATTTCTTAGGGTATACGAAAGCACCTTAAGTTATAGTTTCAGAGCCTTCTAGTTTACTAGAAGGCTCTTTTTAAAAGACTCAACATAGTAATCCCCTTTCATTCTCTCTACGAAAAAATTATGCGTTCATTCTCCTATTTCATACACTATATTCTATTGAAATTGCCCAAAACGTTATCATAATGAATATATTTCAACAAAAAACATAACCTATTTCATGTCTATTCATTTTATATGTGTTTTTTCAAAGAATTTTCTTTTTATTTAAACTTTTCGTTAGACGTTTGACCTCCGATGTCCATTATGATAAGTTACTTAAGATGTTATATTCGCAAAAGTATAGACAACTGGTTTATACACTTTTTTACTATGAGGAAGGAGCATACACTGCATGAATGTTTTATGGGGAATTGGCGGCGTGATTGGAGTATTAGCAATTGCTTTCTTACTATCTTCTAACCGCAAAGCTATTAATTGGCGCACAATTTTAATCGCGCTAGCATTACAAATGACATTTTCATTTATCGTATTGCGATGGGATGCTGGAAAAGCAGGCTTAAAAGTTGCTGCTGACGGCGTTCAAGGATTAATTAATTTTTCTTACGAGGGAATTAGGTTCGTTGCTGGGGATTTAGTCAACGCAAAAGGCCCTTGGGGATTTGTTTTCGTTATTCAAGCACTACTTCCAATTGTATTTATTAGTTCATTAGTTGCAATCTTATATTACTTAGGTATTATGCAGAAATTTGTTAGTATCGTTGGTGGTGCATTAAGTAAACTTCTTGGAACTTCTAAGGCAGAAAGCTTAAATGCAGTAACAACTGTATTTTTAGGACAAACAGAAGCACCAATTTTAATTAAACCATACTTAGCACGTTTAACTAACAGTGAATTCTTCACTATTATGGTAAGTGGTATGACAGCTGTTGCCGGATCAGTTCTTGTCGGATATGCAGCAATGGGAATTCCACTAGAACATTTATTAGCAGCAGCAATTATGGCAGCTCCATCAAGTTTATTAATTGCAAAACTAATTATGCCAGAAACAGAAAAAGTAGATAATAATGTTCAACTTTCAACAGAGCGTGAAGACGCAAACGTTATCGATGCAGCTGCACGCGGTGCATCTGAAGGTATACAACTTGTTATTAACGTAGCTGCAATGCTAATGGCCTTCATTGCATTAATCGCTTTATTAAATGGCTTATTAGGATGGGTTGGTTCTTGGTTCGATATTAAACTTAGCCTTGATTTAATCTTCGGTTACTTATTATCACCATTTGCAATCTTAATCGGGGTTTCTCCAGGTGAAGCCGTGCAAGCAGCAAGTTTCATCGGTCAAAAACTTGCAATCAACGAATTCGTTGCATACGCAAACTTAGGACCACACATGGCAGAGTTCTCTGCAAAAACAAATATGATTTTAACATTCGCAATCTGTGGTTTTGCAAACTTCTCTTCTATCGCAATTCAATTAGGTGTAACAGGAACGTTAGCTCCTACTCGCCGTAAACAAATTGCACAATTAGGGATTAAAGCAGTTATCGCTGGTACACTAGCGAACTTCTTAAACGCAGCAGTTGCAGGTATGATGTTCCTATAATTTTATATAAAACCTCCTCTTTTTAAAGAGGAGGTTTTTTTATATACTTTAAATATAATTTTCATATATATTAAATCCTTCATGTCTGGATGTATAGATGATATGTTACAATAATTAGTATGTCTGTTTATTTTTTCTTATAAAAGAGGGATACTACTTGATGTATCTCGCCCCAAAAAACTTCCAGCTACATGGTCATTTCTTAATAATTGTGCATACTACAAATATCCAGCACGAATTATTTTTAAGGAGGAAAGTTTCGTGAAAGATAAGTCCTATAAAGTCCTCTCTATGTGGATTTTACAAATTTTATTTTATTTTACTACTGTACATGTGACGAAATATGAGCACGCGCTCATTTTTACAATTATATATGTCATCATAAATGTATTATTCCTATTTTTACCTGATAAAACAGCATTTATTTTCTTCATACTGGGAACAATCATTTCAGTATTCTATTTATTTTATCAAGCGTGGCTTCACTTATGGAGTACATCAGATCAATGGGAATATATTATTACCCACTTCCTGATGGCAGCTAACTTCTTCATTGTTTATATTTCAACCCATCTATTAAAAAAGGTTATCCTTAAAAATAAAGAGTTAACTGAACGGGTAAGAGTGCTTGAGCAATACATTGGAGAATCAAAATTATTAACAAGACAAGAATTCGAAAGACGACAAGCTTTATTAACAACTGCGATGAATCGTCGTAATGAAACAGGCATTATCATTTTCTTTGATTTCACTTCCTTTAGTAAATATACGAAGGAAAGTGTCATGGATCGTGTAGCTTCATTGTTAGTTGATACAGTCAGAGCCGACTTTGACCTTGCTGCTGAATATGACAGCAACACATTAGTCATTTTATTACAAAATACAAATGAAGCCGGTGCTGACATTGTAATGAACCGTCTACATCCAAAAATGGAGCAATGGCTTGCTGCTGAAGCAATTCAAGACATTAAAATAAAACGAGAACAAATCACGACAAAAGGACAGACATTATTATGATGACACTCGTTATACTCCTTTTATTCCTTCTGTTCTGCGTACTCGTATTTTGGATTAGCATCACATTTTCAATCAAATATGTACTTATTTTTACGGCCTTTCTATTCTCAGGCCTACTCGTTTACTACTCTCTCTTAACACTCGCAGGCTTAATTCATCGAAATAGTAAACGAAAAGATCGTACGCTAGAACATTATCCAAGTGTAGATATTTTAATACCTGCCCATAATGAAGGGGTTGTTATTAAAGATACATTAGAAGCAATGGCAAAGATTGAATACCCAGGCAAACTAAACGTTTATTTATTAAACGATAACTCTCAAGATGAAACACCTGAAATTGGCGATGATTTCGACAAAGCTTATGCTCATATTCATCACATTCGTGTACCACCTGGCGAACCGAAAGGAAAATCGCGTGTATTAAACTACGGCCTTAGCATTTCGGATGGTGAATATTTCTGTGTTTACGATGCAGATAATCAACCTGAACCACATGCACTGCGAATGCTCGTAGAACATGCTGAAACAACAAAGGATGCCGTTGGAGCAGTTGGACACGTTCGTACAGTAAATGAGAAAAGAAACTGGCTTACACGAATGATTTCATTAGAATTTCAGATTTTCCAGCTCCTTATGCAATCTGGACGCTGGCTATTATTCCAAACAGGTTCACTGACCGGAACAAACATGCTTCTTCGTCGTTCCGCATTAGAAGAACTTGGCGGCTATGATCCTTATGCAATTGCAGAGGATGCTGAATTAACATTAAGAATTACCCAAAAGGGCTATCTCTTACCAATCGTCCCAGAATCGATTACATGGGAACAAGAACCTGAACATTTAAAAATCCTTATAAAACAGCGGACACGTTGGCTTCAAGGAAACTTATACATTTTAGAAAAAATGTTTTCTTCATTAAGCTTTTTTAAAGGGAAACTTCTCGTCCATTCCTTACAACAAGTTTTAGTGTATGTCGTATTTTGGCTATTCCTAATCATTTCAAACGTTTGGTTTATAATTGGACTGCTCGGCATATTCCAAATTCAATATAGCATTCCATTACTATTTATGTGGTATGTCGCATATATTACATATGTTTCTCAATTATTTAGTGCTCAGAGCGTCGAACGAACCTTTACACCGACCAATATTTTCATAAGCGTCATTATGTACTTTACGTACGCACAGCTCTTTACGTATTTGTTTATTCGCAGTCTCATTCTTTACTTACGTGCAAAGAGCAAGAAACAAGTAATTGGTTGGGATAAAACAGTACGATTTAAAAAAGAAAAATAGATTTCATTAAAAAATAAGCACAGAGCGCCGTATGCTCTATGCTTATTTTTTACCGTAATACTATATATATCAGACAATACCCCTTAGCTGAAAGTTATTTCACGTCCATCCCCCAACGAACGATCGACCTTCATTTATATACGAAAAAGTGATTGCTATTTTTGTAGAACCAATTGCTTCTCTTGATGCTCTTTACGAGTTTCAGTCTTTGGTTCCGTGCTTTCTTGGGCATTTCGATGTGCCACACGTTTCAAACAAATATGCTTCCACTTTCTTTCGTAACGTTTCATTATTCTAGTTGTCCCCCTTGAATGCGCTTTAAAACTATTTGAAATCGCTTACAGGAAATAATATAGCACATATACATAAAAGTGACAACACATTTCCGACATATTTTTGTCAAAAATATGAATATAACGTGTAAAATATCGGATAATGTCGAACTATATCGATTTTTCTTTTTAAATTACCGATATCTATAGTATTCCGCAACAAAGTAATGCTTTTCCTACAATGGTATAGAACAGTGAAAAAGGACTGCCGAATGTCGGCAGTCCTAATACTATTTATATATACAGAATTTTTTTCTTCTATTATTAATGTTGTTTCATACGTCCTTCTTTTTGCAACTCTTTAAATAGTGCTGCAATCATAAAGAAAATAACAAATACGAACGGGAAGGCCGCAATAATCGACGCAGTTTGCAGCGCCTCTAATCCTCCGACATACAATAAGATCGAAGCTAACGCCGCTAGAACAATACCCCAAACCATTTTAATACGATTTGGTGGGTTTAAGCTACCATGTGTCGTTAACATCGCTAGAACAAACGTAGCAGAGTCTGCCGATGTAATAAAGAATGTTGAAATAAGTAAAATGGCTAACACACATAAAGCCGGTCCCATACTACCCATTTGGTCTAACATAGCAAACAATCCTACTTCTGTGCCCATTTCTTTAATTTGTCCATATATATTTGCACCATCAAATAGCTCCATGTGAATACCTGTTCCTCCGAAAACAGAGAACCAAAGCGCACCAATTACTGTTGGTACGAGTAACACACCAACAACAAATTCACGAATTGTACGCCCGCGTGACACACGAGCAATAAACGTACCTACGAATGGTGACCATGCAATCCACCATGCCCAGTAGAAAATTGTCCATGACTGAATCCATTGATTTCCGCCTTCATTTAATGGACTTAAACGGAAACTCATACTTGGCAATTCTTGAATGTATGAACCGATTGTTGAAGTGAAATAATTCATAATAAAGTTTGTTGGACCTGCAAATAATACAATTATCATAAGTGCAAACGCTAAAATAATATTCGCATTACTTAAATATTTAATTCCTTTATCGAGTCCCGTTTGCGCAGATAGCATATAAAGAACAGTTACAATTCCGATGATTACTAGCTGTGTCGATAATGAGTTTGGAATGGATGTTAAATAACTAACACCACCCGCAATTTGCTTTGCCCCAAGTCCTAATGATGTCGCCACACCAAATACTGTCGCAAATACAGCTAGAACATCAAACATATGTGCAATACGGCCATGTTCACCGCCTTTAAATAGCGGACCGACCGCCGCACTAATTGTACTTGCTCTTCCTTTTCTAAATGTAAAATACGCAATACATAATGCTACAAGTGCATATAATCCCCACGGATGTAATCCCCAATGGAAAAATGAGAAACGAAGTGCAAGGCGTGCACTCTCTTCAGTCGCACTCTCTCCAAACGGAGGTGTGTATAAATGGTTCATCGGTTCTGCGACACCCCAGAAAACCAAACCGATTCCCATACCGGCACTAAATAACATAGCAAACCATGTCATATAACTATAATCAGGTTCATCATCATCTTTACCTAAACGAATCGAACCGTACTTAGAAACAATTAAGAAAATAGCAATTCCTAAGAAAATAGAAACGGAAATAATATAGAACCATCCAAACTTACTAACTAACGCAGCTTGAATTACAGTCGTTACATTTCCTAAGCTACCTTTTCCAATAATAGATTCGGGAATAATCCCCCAAAGTGTAAATGCAATACATAATGTTAATGAGACAATAAATGTTTTCGTCAGTTTCCTCATCAAATCCCCCTTCGTATGTTTCATTTCTTGTAAAAATCATAAATTCCGATATGTTAAATCGGATAGAAAACCATAGTTTTTTGTGGTGATTTTTTTTCGGCTCTCTCAAGTTTGCCTTCACCAATTAGAGTTCTTATGGACAGCCTTACCTTCCGTACAACCTTTCCACTCTGCAAGAGCTACAAGATTGGAATACTACTGTCAAATTGTGTGAGAAAAATGCGGATGGGAAGAGATTTTCCCAAAAAAGGATGTGTTACAGTTTTAAAAAAGGGCAGATTTATTCTTTACAACCCTTTCTTCTTGTAACAATTATGCGGTTTTTTGCTAGTATATAGCGCGTGTTTATAACTTCACAAACGAGATGTTTATGTTTATATAACTATATTACCCATAAAACGGGAAAATACTCAAGGAATGTAACTGTATAGTAATCATTATGTAACACCCCTGTAATATTTTTATTTACACCGAAAAAAATATGTTGTATTAAATATTTTGAATATAACTAGAAACCTACTAATTATATGGAATGAAAAACGCTTTCCTCTCATTCTAGCTATATTACAAAGTGTTAACGACTTATTACGAATGGTTTGTAATTGTGTGTTTTCCCAAAATCAGAAAAAATCTGTTGCTATAATGAGGACACGAAAACAAACGCAATGGAGGCTATCATGAAAAAATTAATTGGAATAGCAACAGCAGCAGTTTTTGGTCTTGGGATTTTCACCGCATCTGCTAATGCAGAAACTGTTGTAACAACAGACGTACTAAACGTACGAGAAAACCCTACTACTGAATCAAAAGTTGTCGGTAAATTACAGAATGGTCATAAATTAGATGTTCTAAATACAGAAAACGGATGGTCACAAATCAAATTAGATGGTAAAGACGCATTCGTAAGTGCAGAGTTTACAAAGAACTCTTACTATGTAACAGCTAACGTATTAAATGTACGTGCTGAAGCGAACACAAACTCAGAAATTCTTGGAACGCTTAAGAAAGACGATATGATCGAAACAACGAACCAAGTACAAAATGAGTGGTTACAATTTGAATATAACGGGAAAACAGCTTATGTTCACGTTCCTTTCTTAACAGGTACAGCACCTGTTATCGAGAAACAAGAACAACCTGCTCCTGCTAAAACTGTAGCACCAGCTAAAGCTCAAGCACCTGCAGCACAAGCAAAACCAGCTGCTAAGCCTGCTGTGAAAGCTGCTGAGACTAGCACACCTTCTGGTGGTCGTGAGTTAACAGTTGTAGCTACGGCATATACAGCTCACCCAAGTGAAAACGGTGGCACATACGGCGGCCGTGTATTAACTGCAATGGGTCATGACTTAACAGCGAACCCAAACATGAAAATGATCGCTGTTGACCCGAAAGTAATCCCATTAGGATCTAAAGTATGGGTAGAAGGTTACGGAGAAGCTATCGCTGGAGATACTGGCGGTGCAATTAAAGGTAACCGTATCGACATCCTACTTGGATCAGATAGCGCTGCTCAAAAATGGGGACGCAAAACTGTTAAAGTGAAAATTTTAAAATAACCAATGACTGCTAAATTACAGCCGGTTCTCTTTATTGAGAGCTGGCTTTTATTTTTTATATAATACATATAAGGAGGTGACGTCCATGAATTTACAAGCTAAGGTAGACTGGGTCGGTACACCAAAGCCGTATATATATAAAGATGATGTAACATATGATGCAATCGCAATTGACTTCTCACTAACAAACGATGACAATCGCTATAAATTAATTGTGCTCAAGTCTGAAGAAAATACACATTACAAACTCGTACAATACGGAATAAAACCAGGCTCTCAAAAGCCATTCCCTATTGATATTCCATTCGAGCAAGAAATGCTACCGCTCATAGAACAAATATTAAATGATCCATATGTACAAGCGATATTAAAGCAAACACATTCCTAATTACAAAAAAAGACTATCTCCATTACAAGAGATAGTCTTTCCTATATTAACGAGTCGGACCAGATATTTCCTCTGATTTCAGCGTATTATTGGCTCCAAGAGAATGGTACAATATCTTGCCATTTCCATTAACCGTAACGATATGCTCATTATTAAAACTTTTGAACTTAACAGATCCATCACCGTAACGAATATGATACTCTTCATATGTCGTTACTTTATATTTCGTTTCACTTTGACGTTCTACATTACGAATATCCATCGTTAATACATCTTCTTTAATTCCTTTTTTGTGTAGATATTGTAAGTATTCACGGTCTTCCTTATACGATGGCCCGCTCTTATCATAATTACTTTCAATTATGCTAAAATCATTTAATGAAATCGCGCGCACATTATCATAAATATGTGTTCGCACAAATTCACCAGCTGCTGAGCTTGACGTTTCTTTCGGGAACTTTAAATAATATGTGCTTTGTTCCCCAATTTTGATGCTTTCAGATTTAATGACACCAAGGTCGCTGTTTTTCTCTAAATGTACTTCAATCGTTTCATCTGTCGCTACAGGACCAAGTTTATAGCTTCCGTTACTTAATTTCCCACGCTTTTGACCGTTCACAAAAACAGCCGCTTCTTTTTCATCAGAAGAAATGGTTACATAATTTCCTTCAAGTGATAAATTCACTTCTACTGTCCCATTCTTTTCGTTTGCTAAATCCACTTCTTTTTCTGTCTCTAATTCAGTAAGCTCTGACTTCGCCTTTGCCTTTACAACATAAGCACCTGGGAAGTATGGTCCTAATTCTTTCGAAGTTTTACCACTAGAAAGCTCTGTTTCTTTTTTATCATTTACATATATTTCAGCATTCTTTGCAGTTGTGCTAACATTCATGTAATAAGATTTCATACTGAACTTATACTTTGGATATAAGAACCACTCTTTCCCGTCTTCTATAATTGTCCCATCTTGAAAAGATGCTTTATCACTTGCTGAATTTCCATCTACTTCCTCTTTTTGTAAATAGGACAATAATGTCTTATTATACGAAGGATTATCTTTTAAATAACGTATGTATGCTTTAATATCTTCTGGCTTAACCTTTAGGCCTGGATCATCTACTTTCACAAACTCATCGATTGCACTAACATCTTTATTTTGTAATGCCTCGATCATTACATTTACTTGCTTTTCTTTTGAAAACTTATTTGCCCCAAATTGATATGCCCCAAATAATAAAGCAACAATTACGATGAAACCAATGATCAAAAATACATTTTTATTAATTTGCACTGGTCTTGTCTCTAATTGTACCTCCTCACTAGAAGCAGCCGTATCGCCCGATATTTCTTCTAATTTACTGCGGCACCTAGGACAAAAGTTCAAATGGCCTGCAACCTGCTTCTTACAAGTTCCACAAAACTTCAATATGCTCTCCCCCAATTTCCCACTAATTTCATTCCGGCATACGCTACAATAAAACTTATGTTTTTTCTACATTACACTTGCAGTCCTTTTTGCAACTGCGCAATATGTAACTTCAGCTTTCCTTATTCATTTCACTACCTAATTCCGACTATTTCTCTTCCTATAAACATTTTATATATTACCATGATTTCCGATTATTGTAATCCAAATTTCATTTTTTCTGTTTTGAGCATTTTTTGTTTATAATGGTAAAGGAAAGAAATCTGTGTACGGAGGAATATTATGCTGCAAGACTCAATTACGAAAGATGAAATTATGATGATTGCGAATGAGTTCGTTCAAGGGCTTGATCCACAGCAAGTTGCTGATCAAGAGCATGTCGCTACAGCTCGGCAACTATATCGTAGTGGTGTTGTCTATAACGTTGACTTTGATGGCTATACGCTATCCGGAACTGTAAATGCTGAAGGCAGTGTATATAGTGTTCACATTCCGATTCGTAATGTCACTGAAAGCTATTGCGATTGCTTCGCGCCAACGCAATGTCAGCATATGCTTGCTGTGTTACTATCTGCAGCTTCTAGTTTTGGGCAAGTAGGAGATGTATTAACTTTATTCAAAAATAATACAAAACCTTCTCTTCCTCCTATTCGAACTGCACGACAAGTATTGCAATCATCAGCTTTTGAAGAAATGGATTATAAAAGTTGGCAAACATACTTTGAAAATGAATATGAATCATTTAAAAAAGAACAAGCGCGGCTCACTTATAAACAAATGTATTTTCTTATGAGTCTTTTTACAGACTTCTATACAAAATTAGAACGGAAAGCTCCGCGCATCGTTGCTATTCATGAATTATTTAAGTTGCACGCGGCACTTTATTGCTTTCAAAAATTATTAGAAGAAATTCAAGAATTTGAAGCAAACAAACTATATTCTTATCACCAACCAGTTAACGTCGTTCGCCTATTCGTTGATAAAGTTGAATCTACCGTTAGGGACCTAAAAACAGAGGCGATTCCAGAAGAATCCAAACCGATTTTAGAAGAAACAGCGCGGCTCATACATGAATCATTCTTCTCTACCGATGCCTATACACAAGAGCGATTCTTCATTTATCGTCACGTATGGGGTGAACTGTTAAGAACAGAGGAGCAGCTACAAGAAGAAAAAAAGCGAATCGATACTAAAATCAATCCACTTTCCAAAGCATTAGCATCTTCTCACCTGCTCTTTTTAAACGGTGAAGATGTATCGGCAATGGAATTACTGGAAAAACAGCCTTCTTCTGTTGTGAGCCTTTACTTCTATTGGTTAGAAGAGTTATTAAGTGCGATGGAGTGGGACCGCGGGAAAGATTGGCTTTCCTTTACTTATAAACAAGTAAAAGAAACGATAACGGAACAAGAAAATACCGTCTTCATACAAGATATCGTTCGATTATTTGTGATGATGTATGAGACATATGCAACGCATACGAATGAGCAAGCCGGATTAGAAATGATTTTACAAGAACTATTACCGTATAGTTTCACAAATTATGAACAATATGTACTTGCGAAGAAACAATACCATGCATGGACAGAACTTCAGCTCTTATATGGATTCGAAGTAATCGAACTTTTGAAAGAACCATTGAAAGATATTGAAAAAGAAGCGCCCGAAGCAGCACTTCCTCTTTATCACCATGCCGCAATGGAAGCAATTGAAGAGCGAAATCGCAAATCATATAAACGTGCCGTTCGTTACTTAAAGAAATTACGTATGCTTTATAAACGACTGAAGCGAACTGATGAATGGGATGCTTTCATTATTCATATCGCTAACTTACATTCACGTCTGCGTGCACTACAAGAGGAATTACGGAGAGGAAAATTAATCGATGATCATACAAACTGAAGTAACAATTAGGCTCCAGCACGTTAGTCAAGGTTGGTTCCTTTGGGGAGAAGATGATAGCGGTACGCTCTTATCCGTAGCAACTTGGAAAAAAAATGCATTCGCATGGCACTCTACTTCTTTCTACGGAACGTTTTTAAAAGAAGCAACGTATGAGGGAAAACAAGGCGTTATGTTAACGAATGCACAGGCATTTGAATACATCGCAAATAAACCGATGAATTCATTTGCAAATATGCAAATGAACGGTCCTATTACGGCACTTACAAAGGACGCAAGTGAATTATGGGACGATTTCGTCAGCGGCAGCTTCGCACCTGACATGAAGCATTGGTCTCAGCAGCCATCTTGGAAAGTTCAGAATACCTCAATTGAAGATGACATGTTAGCATCTCTTTTCTCTGCCGCTGTGAACGAAAGTATTTTGCAAGATGCTCGCTCAAATGACGGATGGGAAGATGCAAAGAGACTATACGAACATTACGACTTTACGAAAAGGCAATTGGAAGCAGCACTACATGAAGAGGATTGGCTTCGAAAAATTGGTTACATTGAAGATGACCTTCCATTTACAGTCGGCTTAAGACTACAAGAACCGCAAGAAGAACTTGAAATGTGGAAGCTTGAAACAATCGTTACACCAAAACGTGGTGCACATCGCATATATGTATATGAAAGTATCGATTCCTTACCAAAACGATGGCACGATTACGAAGAACGTATCCTTGAAACACAAGAAGGATTCAGTAAGCTCGTACCGTGGCTAAAAGAGGACGACAAGTTCCGAGAAGAACTCTTTGAAACGGAAGCTTGGAACTTCTTAACCGAAGCAAGTAATGAATTACTGGCAGCAGGTATTACAATTTTACTACCATCATGGTGGCAAAATTTAAAAGCAACAAAACCGAGGTTGCGTGTACAGCTGAAGCAAAGTACAGCACAAACACAGTCTTTCTTCGGCATGAATACGCTCGTTAATTTCGACTGGCGCATTTCAACGGACGGAATTGATTTATCAGAAAGCGAATTTTTCGAACTCGTTGAACAGAACAAACGTCTTTTCAATTTAAATGGTCAATGGATGAGACTTGATCCTGCCTTTATTGAAGAAGTAAAAAAACTAATGCACCGTGCCGATAAATATGGACTTGAAATGAAAGATGTGTTGCAGCAACATTTATCTAATACGGCAGAAACAGAAATTGTAGAAGACGATAGTCCGTTTACCGATATTGAAATCGAGCTAGATGGATATTACGAAGAGCTTTTCCAAAAACTTCTACACATTGGAGATATTCCAAAAGTAGATGTACCATCTTCGCTACAAGCAACACTCCGCCCGTATCAACAACACGGTGTTGAGTGGTTACTATACTTACGAAAGCTTGGATTTGGAGCGTTATTAGCCGATGATATGGGACTCGGAAAAAGTATTCAAACGATAACTTACTTACTATACGCTAAAGAAAACAATCTCCAAACAGGTCCTGCATTAATTGTGGCACCAACATCAGTCCTTGGAAATTGGCAAAAAGAATTTGAGCGTTTCGCACCAAGCTTACGTGTTCAGTTACACTATGGGAGTAACCGATCTAAGGATGAGTCATTTAAAGATTTTCTTCAATCAACAGATGTTATATTAACTTCTTATGCATTAGCTCAGCTTGATGAAGAAGAACTTAGTACGTTATGCTGGGACGCTGTTATTTTAGACGAAGCGCAAAATATAAAAAACCCACATACGAAACAGTCGAAAGCAGTAAGAAACCTACAAGCAAATCACAAAATTGCTTTAACCGGTACACCGATGGAAAACCGACTTGCTGAGCTTTGGTCTATTTTCGACTTTATCAATCATGGGTATCTCGGAAGCTTAGGACAATTCCAGCGCCGCTTCGTCACACCGATTGAAAAGGACCGCGATGAAGGAAAAATCCAGCAAGTTCAGCGGTTTATCTCGCCATTTTTACTGCGTCGTACGAAGAAAGATCAAACGGTCGCATTAAACTTACCAGATAAACAAGAACAGAAAGCCTATTGTCCACTAACTGGCGAACAAGCTTCCTTATATGAACAACTTGTTCAAGATACATTACAAAATGTAGAAGGATTAAGCGGAATTGAAAGACGCGGGTTTATATTACTTATGCTGAACAAGCTAAAACAAATTTGTAATCACCCAGCCCTTTATTTGAAAGAAGAAGAACCACAAAATATCGTCGAGCGCTCTATGAAAACAAAAACGGTAATGGAGCTCATCGAAAATATAAAAGACCAAAATGAAAGTTGCTTAATCTTCACTCAGTACATTGGCATGGGGAACATGCTAAAAAGTATGTTAGAAGAAACATTCGGTCAGCGCGTCCTCTTCTTAAACGGGAGCGTACCGAAGAAAGAGCGTGACAAGATGATTGAGCAGTTCCAAAACGGAACGTATGACATCTTCATCTTATCGTTAAAGGCCGGCGGAACAGGATTAAACTTAACTGCCGCCAACCATGTTATTCACTATGACCGTTGGTGGAATCCAGCTGTAGAAAACCAAGCAACAGACCGTGCTTATCGCATCGGTCAAAAACGCTTCGTTCACGTTCATAAGCTTATTACAACGGGAACACTTGAAGAGAAGATTGATGAAATGTTAGAACGAAAACAATCATTAAACAACGCCGTCATTACAAGCGATAGTTGGATGACCGAACTATCAACCGACGAACTAAAAGAATTACTTGGCGTATAAAGTGAAGGCTTTTACGGGCAGTTAATGCGGGATAAATGAAAAAGGAGCAAATCTCTAACTGAGATTAGCTCCTTTTTCTATTCCAAAACCAATTGCTTATTATAATTCCTGTTAACCCGCCGCACGTATCAAGCAATGAATCTTGCCACATCGGTGTACGGTCTCCCGTAAACCATTGATGAATTTCATCAAATGTTGCATACCCCGCAACGAAAAGGAGGGCGTATGCAAAGCACCTTTTTCTCGAATAACCCGATCGATGAAAAGCATAATACGTCAATGAACCGAGCATAAAGAACACCATAAAATGAGCACCTTTACGAAGGAAAAACTCAACAAATCCACCTACACCTTTATTTGCGATACTAACAGGTGTACCTCCCCCATAATCGATAGATACCCATGAAAAATGATCTTTCACAAACTCAACATTTATATATTGCTCAATATCCGAGCGCATATCCTGTTTTTTATATGGCTGTGCTGAAGAATAGAAAATAATCCCCATCCATAGTAATACAGGAATCCAAAATAACCATTTACGATTCATTCTCCCGAAAACCCCTCTCTTAGTCTTTTAAGAGTACCAAAAAAAAGAAAAAATTTCACGCCAAAACATGACATTTACACCCTATTTATAAAGTGAAAGGGGGTGATAAACATGGCAGTTGAAACAATCGTAATGGATTTAACTTTACGCCTTGTATTAAACGGAGGATTAGACAAAAACGGTAAAACAGTTTTTAAGAACAAACAATTCAAACGTGTGAAAACAAATGCAGATTTAGGAAAAGTACATGAAGTAGCACGTGCTCTTGCTTCACTACAACAATCATCACTTCACGCTGTACAACTTGTAAGCACGTCAGATCTTTCTAATCTATAATTAAAAGGAGAGAATAAAACATGCAAGTACTAGAGTTAATTTTCGTGAAAGAAGATGGAAAAACAGTTGCCTTTTCTATCGAAAATCCCATCACACCAGTAAATGAACTAGTCGTAAATCAAGTAATGGATACCATTCTTTCTTCATCTGTATTTTCATCAATTAGTGAAAATACTCGTAAAAAAGGGGCTCGCCTCATAGAAAAAAACGTATCTGAAGTTCAGATTACTCCGTAAATCAAAAAGACGAATCTGCATTATTTTGCAGATTCGTCTTTTTTCTTCGGCATTTCAATTGGAATAAAGATGTTTGAAAAACCAACACAAACATACTTATAATTCTCTCCGCCTAAATCAAACTCTGTCGTATATGTTGAGAAGAAAATATAATCATTTCGCTTTGTATAATGCTCAATTAATAATCCAACTTGTGGTTCAACATACTTATTTGCCAATTTTTTTCCCGCCGATGCTAAGTCGCCAAGTATACCCTCTTTGTTTTCTTTCTCAACCTCTTCTAGCTTCTTACTCACATCATTACGCTTCATAAATTGTTTTGCTGCCCAATCCGTATATTCTCCCTTACCCGGATTACTGTTTGCTAAATAAACTAAGAGAACAACAGCTAGAGCCATAATAATATACTTTTTCTTCATGCTATATCACCGCCTACTCTTTTCTATTTTCATATATATGTACAAGCGATGCAAATTAGAAAGACTATCATCTATTGATTGTAAACGAACCGTAAAAATTTACAATACGAAACAAAAGATTAATAATTATTTTACATAATTCGTATATAATTATATTCGGAATAATAATTTTTATAAGGGAGGATTTTAGAATCATGGATAATGAGAATGATATTTTTATTTCTAGTTCTACAATGATGCTCGAACCTTGCAAACACCCTTATTACCGGACAAAAATTATCGACAGTAGCGGAAACCCTCTGTACTCTTGCCAAACAGCTATCCAACTCATAAAGAAATCTTGTCTAACACATGTTCATTCTACTTATCAAGGTAGACGTCATGCAGTCCAAATAAACTTTAAGCTCAAACAAAATGTTCCAATTCCGATTAATCACAAAGAATATATTTGCGTTTTCCCAACAGAATCTCCTTCTTCTCCAAGCTGCATTTGGTTGTTCTATAACCATATAGATGAGATAGAGTTTTCCAAAAAAACTAACAAAGCTAACATTCATTTTTTTAACGGAACTACCATAACAATACAAATAGGTTCTCATAAGTTACAGCAACAATTTTTCAAATCTGGACATGTATTATCCCGAATGAACATGAAAGATTCATTACCTTAAAAAACCTCTTGCCACATTTACTACCTTAAAGTAAATAGAATGGAACGCAATATTTCCTTTGCTTTGCCTTCCATTCTACTTATTATTCTTATCCCCTTACACTATCTCTCATTTTCTCAAGTGCTTGTCGATATACCCATCTCACTTGATAGTACGTCATCCCCATTTCAGAAGCTATCTCTCCCATATTTTTCCCTGTAAAAAATCGCTCTGAAATGATATGCCTCTCCCTCTCATCTAACACACTCATAAAGTCCTTCGCCCTCGTTCCAGCATCTTCACACTCAAATCGTTCCTCATACTCGTCCGTGCATACATAGCGCTCTTGCACTACGCATTCTTTCTTCAACCTCTCCAATATATAACCACGTACTGTTACAACCGCATAAGCAGGAAAACTCCCTTTCTCCTCCTCATACCTTTCATACGCATGCCAAAGACCAATTAAACCACATTGATAATACTCTTCATACTCCTGGTAAATATTTAACCTCTTTATTTGATTTACAATCATACCTTCATACAAAACAACCGTATCTGCAAAAGTCGCTGGCTTCACACAGTGCCCGTTTCTAAAAGGTATACCTCTTCAGTATTCCGCGGTACCTCTACAATATAAAATGAGAAAGGAAATTTCATTGTGGGTAATTTCAAATACTGCTGCCGTAATTTGAAATTACACTAGGCAGTATTTGAAATTCTAATAGGGGTATTTGAAATAGGGGGAAAAATAAAAAAGGTGACTCTCGGAAGAGTCACCTTTTCAAAACAACATGTTATGCGCCAAAATCAGAGAACATACCGCCTAACATACTAAAGCCAATTGTAAGGATAAAGAATATAGAAATTAAAATTATTGCTTGTTTTTTACTTAAACCAGCAACGATATGCAAGCCTAAGCCAGTTAAAATTAGGCTCCAAATGTTAAAGACTTCAAATGCAGAACCAATGCCATATGCAATTGTTCCTTGTTCAAATAAAGGCCCTAAACTTGTATATTTATCAGCGCCATTTCCACCAAGAATATATCCTAAAGCTACATTGAGAAGACTACCAACATAAAAGACAACATTGGCATATATATAAATAGATAATATCTTCATATATGGAGTATCATTGCTCATAAACATCATAATAACTTTATAAAATCCTGCTACCACAAAAAGACCAACAGCTGTTCCAACTAGACCTCCAAAAGCCCCAAATCCAAGTGTAGTCCATTTCATTATCCCCGTCGTATCATCCTTAACCAACTTCGCCAGCTCCGGAGTATTAAGTAATCCTAAATAAGCTACCGCTGCTGATAAGATTGTCCCCATTAAAAGAAATAAGAAAAATCCTCCCCAGACCGGGCTGTTCGTCTTCATTCTCTCAAACTGTAAACCAGGAGAAGTAATCATTCCAAATAATGATGGCTTCTCTCCTTCAACCTTTTGCGTATTCAAATTCGCTTCCATTATAACGCCTCCTTCTATTTATATAACCCGTTCTAACGGGCGGTTCACATCCTCATTTAGAGGCTACGAACCGCCCACTAGAACGGTAATGTGCATTAGAGAGTTTTCTCTCTAATACACTAGTAAATTACTCATAACGAAGTGCTTCGATCGGATCTAACTTCGCAGCTTTGTTTGCTGGAATTAATCCGAAGATAATACCTAGTGTCATAGAGAACAATACGCCCCCAACGACAACTTCCCATGAAACGAGCGGTGGCCACTTCGCAAATGTGGAAACGATATATGCCCCGCCATACCCAAGACCAATTCCGATTAAACCACCTAGAAGCGTTAGCATAACTGCTTCAATTAAAAACTGTAATAAAATTTTACTACGTGTTGCTCCAAGCGCTTTACGCACTCCGATTTCACGCGTACGCTCCGTTACAGATACGAGCATGATGTTCATTACACCAATACCACCAACGACTAATGAAATACCAGCGATACCGCCGATGATCATCGTCATAATATTAGTCATTTTTGAAATACCTTCTTGAAGTTCTTTTAAATTCATAACCTCGTATTTACCAGTTGCATCAGTCGGTTTACGACTATTTAAGACATCTGCAGCTTTTTTACCTGCTTTTTCTAAATTATCTACATTTTTCGCTTGAACAGAAATATTTTGAATTTCATCTTTTCCATACAGTGTCGGCCATAATGAAATTGGAACTAGTGCTTCTGATGGTCCCATTCCCATAAACTCGTTATCTGATTTGTAGACACCAATAATTTGCATCGGTTGACCTTTCATTTCAATAATTTTACCGACTGGATTGGCATCCTTAAACACCTTTTCTTCCATTTGTTTACTAATCATGACAACATTATTACCTTGATCCACATCTGATTCTTGTAAAGAACGTCCCTTTAACAACTTTACTTTATTTACTGCAAAGTACTCACTGTCTAATCCAGTAATATTCACCATTTCTATTTTATCTTCAATATCAATTGGTTCCATACTTGAATTTGTTGTTACAACATGTGCGATATCTGGAATTTTTTTAATTTCAAAAATATCTTCTTCAGTTATCTTCGGTGCTTCTACCATCGCCATACCAAAAGGATCATTCATATCGGCACTATAATGAATCGGTACCGTTTGATTACCTGATCCAACAAATTGGGATTTCAGTGCAGCTTCCCCGCCTTGCCCAATCGCAACGACGGTAATAATAGAGCCTACACCGATAATAATCCCTAGCATCGTCAAAGCTGAGCGTAGTTTATGAGCTAAAATAGACGATAAGGCAATTTTCATACTATCTAGTAAACTCATACTGCACACCTTCTATCTTCTGTAACTTTCCCATCTCGCAGTACAATGCGGCGGGAAGAATACGCTGCTACCTCTTCTTCATGCGTAACCATAACAATCGTCGTACCTTCTGCATTGAGCTTCGTGAAAATATCCATAACTTGTGCACCAGACTTCGTATCAAGTGCACCTGTCGGCTCATCGGCCATAATAAACGTTGGATTATTTGCAATCGATCTCGCAATCGCTACACGTTGCTTCTGTCCACCTGATAACTCACTAGGTAAATGATGGACTCTATCTGATAATCCAACTTTTCCAAGCGCTTCAAGGGCTCTCTGACGACGCTCTGCTTTCTTCACCCCACCATAGATGAGCGGAAGTTCAACGTTTTCCACTGCGGAAAGACGCGGCAGCAAATTAAAGTGCTGGAACACAAAGCCGATATATTCATTACGAATTAAAGCTAGTTTTGACTCGTCTGCTGTTAAGATATTCACATCATTCAACATATATTCGCCCTCTGTTGGACGATCTAAACAACCGATAATATTCATAAGCGTTGATTTACCAGAACCAGACGGTCCCATAATAGAAACGAACTCACCGCTTTGAATTGTTAAACTAATACCATGTAAAATCGGCACTGCCAATTTTCCTTGATAATATGTTTTAGCAATATTATTTAACGTAATCATTTCTCTTTCACTTCCATTCCGTCATACACGTTGTCGGAAGGATTTTTAACCACCTTTTGCCCCACTGTTACGCCTTCAACAACCTCTGTCCAATCTCCATCATTCGCACCTTTTTTCACATTTTGCTTACGAAGTTTTCCTTTGTCTTCGATATAAACAAATGCATCTTCGCCTTTTTCTACAATGCTCTTACTTGGAACAGCAATCATCGTCTTATTCTCTAAATTTACTTGCAGAGAAACGTGATAACCTGGAGATAAACCATCTTGGCTATCAAGACTTGCTTTATATGTATATTGAGACATATTTTGAGTTCCCTCACCAGCAGCTTGAGCCATCTCTGCACTCGTTGGGAATTCACTTACTTCCGTAATCTTACCTGTCCACTTCTTCTTATTATTTGCTTTCGCAGTTACAGTGAACGTTTGATCTTTTTGAATTTGTGACTTTTGAAGCTCTGTTAAAGTCCCTTGAACTTGGAACGGGTCTTTAGAAGCAACTTGTAAAAATGCTTTCCCTTGACCACCTAATGCCTGAGATGAACTTTGCGCTGCATCCTTATCTAACTTCTGTACAACACCAGTAAAATTACTATAAATCGTAAGTTCTTTCTGTTTTTTACTTAACTCTTCTTTTTGTAACTTCCCTTTTTCTTTCTCAAGGTCAGTTGTTTTCTGAGCCATTTCTAACTCACTTACTTGCTCTTCCATTGGGTCTGTTACTTCTTTCCCAGCCCCGCCATCTTTTACCTTCTTAATTTCTTTCTTCAATGAATCAATCTTCTTTTTCCCTTGATCGTAACGCATATCAGCCATCTTCTGATCAAGATCAGCTTGCTTCATTTGAAGATTAATTTCTTCATTATCATAAGAGAATAGTTTCGTTCCTTTTTCTACCTCTTGTCCTTCTTTCACTGCAATATCTTTCACTTTTCCTTTAGTCGGATCCGCATAGAAACTTTCAATATTTCCTGGCTTCACTTGACCAGAAATTAATTTCGTATTATTAAGCTTACGCTCTGTCACTTTCTCAAAGCTTACAGCATCTGTCTTCGCCGTACCTTTCTTCTTACCTTGCATAACAAAAATATTAACTGCTGCTACAATAACAATTAGTGCAATAACTCCGATGATAATCCATTTCTTCTTCTTGTTTGGAGTACGAACCGTATTTGGTAACATATTCTCTCTCCTTTTATATCTTAATAGTTTAATAGATATTTAATTGTATAAAACTTTCGGAAAATTTCATCCCCACTTACATCGTTACACTCATTTTACAAAGTTTTACACAATCATTTATATTGTAACAAAAATACCAATGATTAGAAATATGACATTCTATCTTTTAAGATAGTTTTAAGGAAAAGAAAAATCCAATTTAAATTAGTTTTTTTGTATTTAGATGATACATTTTCATCTTACACAACATCAATTTCATGCTCCCTCCTTTACTAAAGAACTTCCTACTAATTTGAATTATTAAACTAAATTCCCCAATTGTATCGCCCTCATTTTTGTCATATATATTTGACATTTTATTTATCCAAGTGTAGAGTGTCATATATATGTGACACTTCGGTACACGAAGCCTACAACTATTAATAGGAGGTTTATATTTGAATAACGTTAAAAACTATCGAAAATCTGAAGGCCTGTCTCAGCTAGAATTAGCTAAAAAAGTTAATGTGGCTAGACAGACAATAAACTTAATTGAAAACAATAAATATAATCCTTCTTTAGCTTTATGTATCGAATTAGCAAAAGCGTTAAAAACAGATTTAAACAGCCTATTTTGGGAGGGAGATTAAATGATGAAAATTGAATGGAAAGAAAAAGTTTATAATAATTTTATTGGAACAATTAGTGAAAGAGATGAGTATCAAAAACAAGAAATCAATAAAGAATTAGCTATAGCTGGAATTGGTTTATGGTGGTTAAATATGTTGGTAATGCTTATTATGTTACTCGTCGATACTATGAACCATACAATATCTATAGGTACTATATTTATTTTTCTTATTAATATGATTTATGCTAATTATTTAATCTTTAAATTGAAAAAAAAGGGCCTAAATGATACTGAGTGTGCAACAGAAGAAGAGTATTTAAAACATAAAAAGACATTAAAAAAAGCTGGCTTAAAAGCAGGTGCACTTTGGGGATTCCAAATGTTTGTATTTATGACTTATATCCTTCCTTATTTAGGTTCAGAAGAACTCTCTGTCTCTTTATTTGATGTTGTACTTTGGGGCTGTGCTGGGGCTTTTTTCGGTCTATCCATGTATGTAATTGCTTTATTAAATCTAAAAAAATTATATTAAGTAACTAGCCCCTCAGTAACTGAAAGTACTATTTAATATATAAGCGATTTACACATAAAACTTTAATTTTACATATGGTCGTCCTTTCGATTATTAAAAAAGCGATCCAAAATAATGATTGGATCGCTTTTCTGAATAAACTATTACGCCACTTTAGGACCTTTTCTCTCATGTCCACGTTGAACGATAAATAAGAATACTGTTGATAAAATACCGCCTGCTAATAGTAAGATGAAACAGCCATCCCAGCCAGAACGATCAACAATAACACCAATTGCTGCGTTTGCTACAAGACTTCCGCCTACATAACCGAACAGACCACACATACCAACTGTTGTACCTACTGCAAATTTCGGTACTAATTCCATCGCACTTAAACCGATTAAAAACTGTGGTACGTAAATTAAACAACCGATAATAGAAACTGCAATACTTACAACAAGTACGCTAGATGCTTGCCAATATACAACCGTACCAACAACAACTCCGGCCATACTCATAATACATAATGGCATACGTTTTCCTTTAAATAACTTATCACTTAAAAGACCAACGATTAATGAACTTGGAATTGCCATACCTTCAAAAATCGCGTATGCAGCATGCGCTTCTGCTTTTGAAAAACCTTTAACTGTCGTTAAATAAAGCGGAACCCAGTTAATAACACCGAAACGAATTAAGTAAACAAATGCATTTGCAATACATAAATACCAAACGAACTTATTTGTCACTACATATTTCATCAAAATTTCTTTTGGTGACATCTTATTAGCATTATCTGCTTTTTCAAGATTTTCATAGTCATTACGATACTCATCAATTGGAGGAAGACCTTCAGATTCTGGTGTATCCTTCGCATTAATCCAAACAAGAACTGCAATTACCATTGCGATAATCGCTGGGAAAATAAATACCCCGCCCTGCCAATGATTTTCACCGAAAATACCTACACCAATTCCGACAAGGGGCGGCACTAGCATTCCACCAACGTTATGTGAAATATTCCAAATACCTGTTTTCGTACCACGTTCTTTCTTCGAGAACCATTTCGTCATAACGATACTACAAGGTGGTGCTCCCATACCTTGTACAATACCATTTAAGACAAGTAATGTAACAATCATCCCAAATGAAGATGCAAAACCGAAGCAAATATTTACAAGCCCTGATAAGAATAATCCGACTGCGATAAAGCGCTGGGCGAAAGCTTTATCGGATAAATTCCCCATAAAGAACTTACTAAATCCATAAACAATTGCCATTACTGAACCTAGCAATCCAATTTCAGCTGTACTAAAACCATATTCTTGTACTAAATACGTACTTGATAACGTAAAGTTACTGCGCACTAAATAATAAGCAGCATACCCAACTGAAATTCCCATTAGCACACGAATACGTAATAATTTGTATACCCTGTCAATCATATCTGCCGGCAACCTCTCAATTGCAGGTGCTGGCTTAAGCCATTTAAACATATTCTTTCGTCTCCTTTTCTCACTGCTGAGAGAGACGCTGTCTATTCCATATCTCGATTATTCCACTATTTGATATATTTTTGTTCGTCCTTCTAACTGGCTGACCTTCTATCTCTTTCTGATTCTTCGCAAACATCGTTGGTACGCCAAACGAAACTTTTTCTAAAATGTGCCCCGCTTCTTCTGATAAACAATAATCAATAAATAAGTCCGCTATAAAACCACTCGGTGCACGCTTCAGTTTCGAAATCGCATTAACAGATAAGCCTGTTTGCTCAGGTTCATTACTTACAATAGGAAAGCCTTGTTTCTGAAGCATTCTCTGATCTCCCGCAAAATTGATGCCTATCATATATTCACCGCTCGCAACCAGTTCTGCGGGCATATAACCATTCACCGTTACTTCACCAACTTGCCTTGCAAGATTCTTAACATACTCTTTCGCTTCTTCTTCACCTAAAGTATCAATAAGTGATTGAAACAAAGTATATGCTGTGCCGGAAACGTTTGGATCAGGCATTGCAATCTTACCCGTATATACCGGATCTAATAAATCTTGCCACCTTGATGGATAGGGAAGACCGAGCGGCGCTATTTCTTCATTCCACCGCTCTTTATTAATCGCGATTGCCAGTTTCTCCACTTCATAACCGTACCAATAACCATCTTTATCTTTAACAGTCTTTGAAATACGATTCGCATGCTGGGTCGTAACAGGAATAGAAAGGTTCTTTTGCTTCATCATTTGATGCGCATCTACTGTACCGCCAATAATAATATCCGCCTTCGGATTTCCAGCTTCCTCTTCTACTCTCCGAAGAAGTTCTTCTGTCGATAGACGAATAAATTCATATGTACACCCGCGTTGTTTACAAAATGACGAAAGCAAAGCTTCACCAACTTCCTCGCGTGCTGCTACATACGCAACGAGATGACGATCATCCAAAATAGGGAGACCACTTTTATTATATTTAATAGAGGTTGTATCTCGAGAGCAACTAGACATCGCTCCTCCGATTACTAGCAAAAAGAAGAAAAAGGCTATCTTTCTCATGACACACTCTCCTTTACAAGGAATTCTGCTAGGGAGCCCTTCATATACATGACATTCCCGTTATTATCACCGAGATATTGCACAACAAAGTACGATGGATACACAGAAATAGTTAGAATATCCTCCCGCTCATTCTTTACACGTTTGCCTGTTTTATAGGCAGTAATATAAGCAATCGGCTCATTCTGTGATTGTAATAATTTCTGAATTTCTCCGTAATCTGTAATTTGCTTTGCGTATCGAATAGAATCAAATATTTGCGTAAGATCTATAGTACGTATTACATCCCCTTGCCTCACTACAACTTCCTTTGCCTCCGCAAAGAAATTACTAATGCGCTCTGGTGTATAATACAGGCTTAACAAATACGTTTGAAATGCTGAGATCATCGGATCCGTGCCATTCTTTCCGTATACATTAGCCTCGTACTGGAACAAGTCACCTACTGCAAAAGTACGTTTATGTCCATTCAAGTACGTTACTTCTCCAGTAAATACTTGTTCTTGATTCCTCGCTTCTCTCGGTTCTATTCGAATTCGGTCAAAGAATGAAACAATCGTATGCAAACGAACTTCATCCGTTACAACAATTTCTCCCCACTTCTCATGCCTTACTTTCACTTCAGTAGGAAGGGATTCATTCACTCTTTGTAAAACGGCTTGTTTGTCATCCACAATTGTGATTCGATTATATATTTGCTTCTCAATAACATAAAACAAAATAAGAGAAACGATCATACAAAAGACAAACATAAGAATTTGAAATGATAGCCTTTTCATTTCTGCCTACCTCCAAGATAAAAAAACGTTGTTTCGAAAATACCGCATAATTGTTTCATAAATGTATCATTTAACCGCTTTCAAGTTTTTTATGTCTTCCATCCGTCTCGGAAGTAAAAATGTAATGCATATTGTAGTTCCCATTTCTTCACTACTCCCAATTCGCATACTTCCGCCTTGCTTCTTCATAATCTCCTGACAAATGTATAAGCCATAGCCATTCCCGTAACTTGAAGGAAGCACCTTACCTTCCGGAGACTCATTCCATTCTGCAAGCACACCTTCATCCATACCAATACCATCATCATGAACAAAAACTTTCGCTTCCTGCTCATTTATAATTACATTCATACGAACTTGCGTAGCATCACTATATTTAATCGCATTATCAAGCACATTCAAGAAAATTTGCTTCGTCTTATCAAAATCCGCAACGACGTGCACTTCTGTTAACTCATTCATAACTTCAATTTCAAACTGCTGCAACCTAAGTTTCACAATCGAAACCGCTTCTTCTGCCAATTCTTTAATATTCACGACTGTAGGTGACACTTCAAACGTACTCTTCCCGTACTTTGAAGACTTAAGTAATTCCTCTACAAGTGATAATAGACGCTCACTTTCTACAGACACATAACGGAGGCTCTCCTGCACATCCTCCTTCGACTGCAACTTCGGAATTAAATCTACATACCCGATAATCGCTGTTAGCGGTGTTTTCAGCTCATGTGTAATCCGGTCCAAGAAATCTTTCTGTTTCTCTTTCTCTTCCTTCAGCTGCTTAATATGCAGCTCAATCCCATCAGCCATCGCATTAAAGGACGCTGAAAGCTGCGCAATTTCCACATACTCATTCAGCTCAATCTTACTTTCATAATCTCCATTCGCAAGCCGATATGCCATTTGCCTTAACTGATCAATTGGCTTATGAAGAGACTTCGCCAAACGAATCGCAAAGAAAATACCAGCAGCTACTAAACAAAGAGACGTCATTAAAAACGTCCAACTCACATTTGTTAAAACTTCCTTCTCATCCGCTAACTCATTTATAAAACGAATACTACCAATGACATCGTTTCCATAATAAACCGGACTTGAAAACAAAAGAATTGGAGCTGGATCTCCCTCCTCGAAAACATAAGATTTCTTTCCCTTCAAAGAACTCCCAATGTCAATATTCCTATGAAGTAATGCCCCTTTTTGTGTATCTGCAACAACATCTCCATTCTTCCCAATCATCTGCACACGGACATCCATTCGCTTCGCTAAATACGAAGCAATTAAAAGTGAATTAGGACCTAGCGTCTCTACCTCTGCTTCCTTCTCTAAATAATTCATCGTATAAATTTGCGCTTCCACACTTAACTTTTCTAAGGAATCTGCCGCATTATGATACACATTCTTCTCCAGTGCAATATAAACAACCGCATACAAAAGAACAAGAATTGGAATCAACAACCCAACTATTCCAAACACCATATTTCGTTTTAAAGACATATCATCACCTTTTAGCAATCAAGCTTATACCCCACACCATAAATTGTCTTAATATACTCCCCGCTCGTACCTAGTTTCTTTCGAAGCCTTTGCACCATAATATCAACCGCTCTCGTATTTCCAATATACTCAAACCCCCATACCTTCTCAAGCAATTCATCTCTCATGAATACACGCTGCGGATTCGAAACAAACAACTGACATAAATTAAACTCTCGGTACGTTAACTGAATCTCCTGCCCACTCACATGAAGCTTTCGTTCCTTTGGACAAATAAGTAAATCACCGGCCCCAATCACCTCATGATTTAAAGGAACCTCCTTCTTCGTCACGCGCCGCGCCATATTCTTCACCCGAAGAATAAGCTCCGCATAATTAAAAGGCTTCGTCACATAATCATCTGCTCCAAGCTGAAGACCAAGTAACTTATCATTCATCTGACTCTTCGCTGTCAGCATAAGCACCGGAATATCACGATCCTTCTCTCTGAATAAACGTAATAACTCATACCCATCCGTATCAGGAAGCATCACATCTAAAATAAGTACATCCGGCTGCTCATTCCATCTCTCTAAAGCTTCTCTCCCATCAGCCGCCGTCAATACTTCATACCCTTCCATCTCTAACTGCATCCGAATCAAATTACGAATACTCGATTCATCATCTACTACAAGTATTTTCATCATTCTCCTCCTTCCATCCTGTATTATAGTACAGTTTAGTATAGCAAAAATCATACAAAAAAAGAGAGGGTATTGTCGAACATATGTTGAACGACAGTACCCTCTCTCATTTATTAAACTTATTTCTCATAACCATTAGGTTTCTTCTGATGCCAATCCCACGCATGCTCAATAATTGTCTTCACATTTACATACTCAGGATTCCATCCTAACTTCTCTTTCGCCTTTTGAGAAGAAGCTACTAAGCGCGCCGGATCTCCTGCTCTTCGTGGCGCTATCTCCGCAGGAATCTCATGATTCGTAACTTCACGAACTGCATCAACGATTTCTTTCACACTGAAACCATTACCATTTCCTAAGTTATAGAAATCACTTTCTCCACCATTTTGCAGATCCTGCAGCCCTAAGAAATGAGCCGCCACTAAATCCTCAACATGAATATAATCACGGATACAAGTACCATCTGGTGTATTATAATCATCACCAAACATCATAATCTTCTCACGTTGACCTAACGCCACTTGTAAAACAAGAGGAATTAAATGTGTCTCTGGACGGTGATCTTCCCCAATAACACCACTTGGAGTTGCACCAGCCACATTAAAGTATCTGAAAATCTTATATCGTAAATTTGAAGATTGGCTATACCAATGAAGCATCTTTTCGATTGCTAGCTTCGTCTCTCCATATGTATTCGTCGGATTTGTCGTTGTTTCCTCAGTAATAAGATCTACATCTACTTCACCATAAGTCGCCGCAGTAGAAGAGAAAATAAACTTATCTACTTTAAACTCATCCATTACTTCTAGCAAGCAAAGTGCACCATACACATTATTATTATAATATTGAAGAGGCTTCTCCATACTAACTCCAACTAAAGAATCAGCTGCAAAATGCATAACCGCCTCGATATTTTCTTGCTTAAAAACATCTCTTAAAAATGCTTTATCACGAAGGTCACCATTATAAAATTTTGCACCTTCCGTAATTGCATCTTCATGACCAGTTTGTAAGTTATCTACTACTACTACCGATAAACCTTCGTCTACTAATTTTTTCACAGCGTGAGAACCGATATAGCCCGCTCCGCCGCAGATTAAGATTGAATTCATTGTCTTCCTCCTACACATATTAGGATTTCTTACTTTCTTATTATAAAAGGTATACGATTACTCGTATACCTTTTGTGTACCTTTCATTACTTAGCCACAAAATAATCCGTTACATATTGTGCCCAAACCTCATGTCCTTTAGCACTTGGGAAACCAAATTCTTCTTGTAAATACGGTAAAATAGCCTTCGTTGTTGCATCAGGCCATTCTCCCCAATGATCAACATATGTATAACCATTTTGCGTCGCAAATTGTTTTAACGCTTCAATCGATTTCGGATAATTCTTCGCACCATACACTGGGTTTGGTGGTTGAATCATAATTGTAGCGCCTTTTGCACTAGTAGACAGTGCCTGTACAAACTTCTGTGTATTCACAACAGAATTTCCATTACCAGTTTTACTATTATCAGTAATAAATGGTGGCTCAAATAAAATCACATCTGGGTTTTCTTTCGCAATCTCTTTATCACGCTTATTTGCGATTAACTCTTCTGTGCTCTCACCCTTATATTCCTTTACTGTCACATTCCATAAACCTTTACCGTAAGCCGTCTCTAAATTAACTGTTAACTTAGCTGCCCAAGCATCTTTTTCAGATGATGAAGCTTCATCACCAACAATAACAAGATTCACAGCCTTTTTATCCGCAGCAGCTTTCTTTAACTTCTCTTTCACTGCATCTGGTAAATTCTTCGCATATGCTTCATTAAAAGATGACTTCGCTTCTTGTTTTTTCTCTTCTTTCTTTGCTCCGCTATCTTTCGCTCCAGCCGTTGTTTTCGTTACTTCACTCGTCTGTCCTGTCGCATTCGCAACTTTCTTATTCCAGTACAATTTACCGCTCACAATTGAAGCAACAAACAATACAAAAATAACAAGGACAAGTACTGCTTTCTTATTCATCGATTCACCGCATCTATTAATCTCACAACATATAATACTAATTTAAATCCATGCAAAAATAAACCCAACTCCTTCCAAAGGAGTTGGGTTATTACATATTACTTAGTCACTTCAAGATGTGCTCTTAACTTATTCGTTAAGTCTTGCTTTGCTGCATCTGGAACATAATAGCACCAAATACCATCAGCGGCTTTGTGTCCGTCACCTGGGATTTGGATTTCTTCAGTATTCTCCATGCAATCTTTATAGTTCTTTTGAATATCGAACATTTGCTCCTGAGTTAAACTTGTTTTTACGTTTTTCTCAATTGCTTTTAATACATCACCGTAGTTTGCTAGAGAAGATACATTCGCACCTTTTTTAATTACAGCTTGAATAACTTGGCGTTGACGCATTTGACTACCGAAATCACCGCGTGGGTCTTCGTAACGCATACGAGTATATTTTAATGCTGTTTCATCATTTAAATGGATATTACCTTTAGCAAAATGTTGATCCCTTGATGTAAATTCCAAATCGTTATTTACATCAACACCGCCAAATGCATAGGCATGGTTGATTTTATCTTTTTTACCTTTTCCTACAATCTCCGTATAAGAGTCTCGTGAGATACTCGTAATTTTCATAGATTTTGTTTTTGGATTTAAAGTAAATAACATAAGTGAATCTGATCTACCTGTTCCATTATCTTCTTGATCTACACCCATCAGTAAAATAGATATAGGTTTATTATCCGAAATCTCTACTTTCTTATCTCGTTTGTCAGACTTATCACGATCTAAAGGCTTATGCACTGTATTTAACGTATTAGATACATTAGAGTAAACAGTATATGCATATACACCACCAGCAATAACGAGAACACCAATGATACCTAGGATCCAAAATAGAATCTTTTCCTTCTTTCAAATGACAAATTCAGTAATCTTATATTTAATAGCTATTATTCCACATAAATCTATACGGATTTACAAATCATTTGTAACCACTAATCCTGCCACTATCTTACACCTTCTTGAGAAAATCTTTTAAAGCTTTTTTCCAATCTTGGAATGGTTCAAACCCAGATTCTTCAATCATTCCTTTATCCAGCACCGAATACTTAGGGCGTGCAGCAGGCCTTGGAAAGTCTTCTGTTGTTAGTGGGTTGACCACTATTTCAATATTAGATTGCTCGAATATCTCTTTTGCAAACTCATACCATGAACAAACTCCTGAGTTAGAACCATGATATACCCCGTACTTATCAGTTTGTACAAGATTAATAATAAAGCTCGCTAAATCAGTTGTATATGTTGGTGAACCTACTTGATCATGAACAACCCCTAATTCTTTCTTCTCCTCCGCCAAACGTAACATCGTCTTCACAAAATTATTACCGTATAAACCAAATACCCAAGAAGTTCTAACAATATAACTTTTTGAACAATACTCTTGTGTATACTGTTCCCCAACTAATTTTGATCTACCATATACAGTTTGAGGGTTTGTTTGATCATCCGCTTTATATGGTTTATTTGTCGTTCCATCAAAAACGTAATCAGTACTTACATAACAAAACTTTGCTTCCACTGCTTCAGCAGCTTGTGCTAAATATTTTGTTCCTTCAGCATTAACCTTGAAAGCAGTTTCTTCATCACTCTCAGCTTGATCTACTTGTGTGTATGCTGCTGTATGAATAATAATATCAGGCTTTATAGATAGTACTTTTTCACGTACTTGTTCTTCATTTGTAATATCTAGCTCTTCTCTACCAAACCCATAAACTTCCCATGGTTGGTTTTCTAGTAAACATAATACATCTTGTCCTAACTGGCCTTTAGCTCCCGTTACTAATACTTTCATATGTTATACCTCTAATCTATTCGCATATTGATTCTTGAAGTATTCTTGATATTCTCCAGAAATAATGTTTTTCCACCAATCTTGATTTTCTAAATACCATTTAATAGTTTGCTCAATACCTGTATCAAAGTTATACTTTGGCGACCAACCTAACTCTTCACGAAGTTTTGTCGCATCAATTGCGTAACGTCGATCGTGACCTGGACGATCTGTAACATACTTAATTAGAGATTCTGGTTTATCCAATGCTTTTAAGATTGTTTTTACAATTTCAATATTTGTACGTTCATTGTTTCCGCCAACATTGTATACTTCACCATTTTTACCTTTATGAAGTACTAAATCAATTGCCTGACAATGGTCTTCCACATGTAGCCAATCACGTACATTTAAACCATCTCCGTATACAGGTAATTGCTTATCATTCAACGCATTAATAATCATTAGAGGAATCAACTTCTCTGGGAAATGGAAAGGTCCGTAATTATTTGAACAACGCGTAATATTTACAGGCAATCCAAACGTTTCATGATAGGCACGAACTAATAGATCTGCACCAGCTTTACTTGAACTATATGGACTATTCGATGCCAAAGGTGTCTCTTCCGTAAAGTAACCAGTTTCACCTAAAGTTCCGTATACCTCATCCGTTGAAACTTGCAAGTATTTTTTTACTTCTGCATTTTTAGCAGCATCTAGTAATACTTGTGTACCTTGAATATTTGTTTGAATAAAAATGTCAGGATTTGTAATACTTCTGTCCACATGCGACTCTGCCGCAAAATTTAATATATAATCAAAGTTTTCTTCTTTAAATAATTGATTAATAAACTGGCGATCTGCTATATCACCTTTGATAAATTTATAATTAGATAATTCCTCAATATCTTTTAGATTTTCTAAATTACCTGCGTATGTTAACGCATCTAAATTTACAATATTATATTTAGGATACTTCTTCACCATATATCGTACAAAATTACTTCCAATAAACCCTGCGCCACCTGTTACTAATACCTTCATGTTATTCCTCCTTATTTCTCGTACACAAAATTAATATTTGCTTCTTCTAATAATGGATGTTTAGTATCCTTTTCCGAAAGAATCGGTTCACTTATAGGCCAATCAATTCCTAATGCTGGATCATTCCATAGAATACCTGCATCATGATCAGGCGAATAGTATTCATCTACTTTATACGCCACAGTCGAATTTGGTACTAATGTACAAAATCCGTGTGCAAATCCTTTTGGCACGACTAATTGGCGCTTATTGTGTTCACTTAAAATAACACCAACCCATTGACCATATGTAGGTGAGCCTTTACGAATATCCACAGCTACATCATAAATAGCACCTGTAATACAACGTACTATCTTTGTCTGCGCTTTAGGGTTCAACTGAAAATGTAATCCCCGTAACGTTCCAGCCGGTACAGATAAAGATTGATTATCTTGAATAAACTCATAATCTAAACCAAGCTTATCAAAAATCTCTTTATTATAACTTTCCATAAAATAGCCGCGATGATCACCAAATACTTTAGGCTCTAAAATAACTACATCAGAAATCTTTGTTTCAACAATCTTCATTATACTTACTCCTTTATTGATACATTGGTTGTTTTTGTTTACTTTGTTCTGCCAATCTAATCAAATATTGACCGTATTGATTTTTTTTCATTGGTTCTGCTAATTCACATAGCTGCTCACGTGTAATATAGCCTTTACTAAATGCTATTTCCTCTAAACAAGCTACCTTTAAACTTTGACGTTTTTCAATTGTTTCAATAAATTGAGATGCCTCTAATAACGATTCGTGCGTACCAGAGTCTAACCAAGAAAAACCACGTCCAAGAATTTCAACGTGCAACTCTTGTAATTGTAAATAAACCTTATTTATATCAGTAATTTCCAATTCTCCACGAGGTGATGGCTTAATATTCTTTGCAATTTCCACAACCCGATTGTCATAGAAATATAAACCTGTTACAGCATAATGCGATTTTGGCTCTTGAGGTTTCTCTTCAATAGAAATAGCTTTCCCATCTTCATCGAATTCCACTACCCCAAAACGCTCTGGATCATTTACATAGTATCCAAAAACAGTTGCCCCTTCTTGACGTTCTACAGCACTTTGTAATAATTTTGTTAAACCATGCCCATAGAATAAATTATCACCAAGAACAAGAGCTACAGAATCATCACCAATAAACTCTTCTCCAATAATAAATGCCTGAGCTAAGCCATCTGGTGAAGGCTGTACAGCATATTCGAGGTTTATTCCAAGCTGTGAACCATCTCCTAATAACTCCTTAAAACGAGGGGTATCCTGTGGTGTAGAAATAATTAAAATTTCTCGAATCCCAGCAAGCATTAATACCGATAATGGATAAAAAATCATCGGCTTATCATATACGGGTAATAATTGTTTCGATACGGCTTGTGTTAGTGGATATAAGCGTGTTCCACTACCTCCTGCTAAAATAATACCTTTCATTATTCATCTTACCTCCATAAAAAAATTATACTTTCAAATATAAACATTACTATATTCAAAGGCCTTTCGGCTATATTTGAGTTACTTAAAGTTTATTTTCACCTATTTTTCACCTCTAAGCTTATATCTTATTAGTTTTATTTTTGCTTGAGTTTATTTTTTATTACCGTACTTCCCATTTCTAAATACTCCTGCAAATCCTTCCGATTAAAAAATAAATCTACAACTACTAATAAAATCATACTACAAGCAGAAGCAAGAAAATTATGCGTTATAAAAAAATATACAGCTATCACATTATTTGCTAAAATCTTAAACAAATCATAGTTAATCTTGATATTCCTTGTCATCAATTTATTTGAAATTAATGTATTACAAATTAATAAAATTAATATCCCCGTATTACTAAATAATATTACTCCTATTAATCCAAGTTTATTAACAAATAATAGATTCAAGATTAAATTTATAGTAATTGAAACAACTAATGGATATAGTGAATATGTGGTCTTTCTTGTAAGCTGTGGTCCAAATCCAGAAAAATAATTAAAACCATGTATATATATTGGTAAAATCATCAACGGAATAATGTAAAGTGCTCCTCTGTAAGAGGTAGACAACGTAGCCACTAATAACAGTAACACTAAAAATAAAATAGCCATCCAACAAAAGGCAACCATGAAAACCGTAACCAAATATATTCTCCTATAGCATTATCAGGAACTGGAATGAAATTAAAGATAGCCAAATAGCTTACATTTAAAATAAACGCAATTAATAGCACTTTCCTTACACTTGCACGCCTGAAAAATTTAAAGAATACCGCATGCAAAATATAAAATTGCATTATAATCAAAATAAAATAGCCATGAAAATCACCTAAGAATATGTTTTTTGCCGCCTGTAGTACAAAAGCATGTAGAAAATTCCCCTGCCTAAATGTATATTGTAAAGCATAAAAGGATTCTTAAATTATTTAAGAATCCTTTTTGATCATATTTTGAGGAAATTGAAAACCGAATAATTTTGCAGCTATGTCTATTCCTATTCCATCATTTAGAACTAAATCCGAACTATTTAAATTTTCTTTATACTTAGAATCCCTCTGAGCAACATTAAAACAATGTGCATTTTAAAAAAATACCTTTGCTTTTATTTTCTCTCACCCAAATAACTCAATACATGTACTTCATCCGTCATTGTAACCTTAATATCACCTATAAAATTCTCTTTCATTTTCAGCCTCTGTTATTCATCTGTTTTAGAAATTCTTCCACCCTATTTTCCATGGATTGTTTATTTACAGTTTTTTCATATGCATTATTCGCAATACGTTTTCTTTCTTTCTCATTTTTTAAATAATATCGTACTTTTTTTACTAAATCGTTAACTTCTTCAAATACAATGATATCCTCTTGTATATCATAAAAACTAGTTACTCCTTTATTAAAATCAGTTAACTGGAAAGAATTTGTTGCTGCAATTTCAAAAGTTCTAGGATTTATCCCATGATGACCTTCAAAATTTATATTAAGACAGATTTTACTTCTATTATAAAGTCTATTTAACTCCTCAGGCGTAACAGTATGATTTTTTAAAACCTTATATAAATATCTATACTTGATCTTTTGACACATATGTGTCAATGGCCTTCTTTTATTTCCATATTCACCAATGATAATGATTTTTAAATTTTCATCACACAGTTGCTTAGCGAGTTCATTTAGTATTTCTTTCCTTTTTGGATATCCATATCCTGCAAAACATATGTCTATATCCTTATCTTCTTCGCTTTGTTGGTAAATATTTGAGTTATACCCCATCGGTATATATATCCCCTTAGTAACATCCTCAAAGTACTTCTTGTCATCTTCTTCAAAATACACTACTTTGTAATATATTTCCAGCGATTCTAATGCTTTAGGAAATCTTGATAATGAGTCCATCATCCATAAAACACATTTTATTTCTGGAATAGCCCTCTTAATTTTTAGGAGTGAGTCTTTTAAAATGCAATCTCCTTTTATAACAACTAATACTGTTGGTCTATATTTTAATACTTCTTCAACAAATTCATCATTAAAACGTTGTAAATTATCCTGTTGATATTTATATATTCCAATTTTAGGAAATATCCTATTTTCTAATGTCTCTTTCACATTCTTGTTACGATCTTGATAGGACATAACCTTTGTTTGAAATTTATTATTAGAAAAAGCTGATGCTAAAGAAGTATTATAATCATAAAAGTCTGGCCCTACCAGAAATAATTTCATTGTATTTCCCTCCAAAATGATATGCTATATAAAAATTACTAATTGTTCTTGTTAGATACCGGGCGCTTTATAGACGCTGAATACATTACACTTAAATACCAACAGAACGGTACAGTGTACTGTACTGTTGAAAACGTATTATCTGAGAAAGAATAAATTAATGTCCCTATAACAAAGGAGATGTAGTACAGACGTATTTTTTTATCAAGCTCTCTATAAATAAGCCAAAAGGTAAAAATAAAAGTTCCTAATAATATTATTGCACCAACATAACCTGTTTATTAATAAAAACGTATATATTCATTATAAGGCCCCAATACAATCTAGACAACGTTTAACTATCCAATATCTTTTACGTTTATTTAATTTTTCGAGGTCAACTACTAAACTATTCTCGCTCTCTATATCTTCACTTGGCATTTTTACCAGCGTCAAAATACTCCACCGCCTATAATCATTACTCCTATAATTCCTAGTGTCCATAATAGGATTTTCTTTTTTCATAGTTTTAACCTTTCTTCTTCAGGCGCTGCTATCAAATTATTATAATGTCAAAATACATTATACATGTAACTGAATTTTGAAGCCAAACGATATTGATAACTTGATTAAAAATTCAGCACCATTTAACGAATCTTCTAGTTAATAACTTTTTGATACCCATTCTTATTCTCAGACTGCCATCTCCAAGAATCTGTACACATTTCTTCTAATCCATGGGCGGCTTCCCATCCTAATTCACGCTTTGCTTTCGATGCATCAGCAAAACATACGGCCACATCACCAGGACGACGCTCCATAATTTTATAAGGAACTTTCTTGCCTGGAACTTTTTCAAATGCTTCAACCATCTCTAACACACTGTAACCCGTACCTGTGCCCAGATTATAAGCATCTACTCCCCGTTGTGTTAAGTACTTTCTCAAGTGCTTTTACGTGACCATTTGCTAAGTCTACAACATGAATATAATCACGGACGCCTGTTCCATCTTTAGTTGAGTAGTCATTTCCAAATACGCTTAATTCCTTTAGCTTGCCTACCGTTACTTGTGTTACATACGGCATTAAGTTATTTGGAATTCCATTTGGATCTTCTCCAATACGCCCACTTTCATGTGCACCAAATGGATTGAAATAACGAAGTAATACGATACTCCATTCTGCATCCGCAAATGCTACATCACGCATAATTTGTTCAATCATTAATTTCGTTTGACCGTATGGATTTGTTGCACTTAACGGAAACTCCTCCGCAATTGGTGATGTTTCTGGAATACCATATACCGTTGCAGACGAACTGAAGATCATCTTCTTCACATTATGCTTCTGCATTACATCACATAACACTAATGTGCTTGTAATGTTGTTATGATAATATGTTAATGGGATTGCCACTGATTCTCCTACAGCCTTAAAGCCTGCGAAATGAATGACAGCTTCAATTGTATTTTCTTCAAAAATCATATCAAGTGCTTCGCGATTTAAAACGTCTTCTTGATAAAATTTAAATTGTTTTCCTGTTATTTCTTTCACCCGATTGATAGACTCTACTGAACTGTTTGATAGATTATCTACTACAATAATTTCATAACCGCTATTCAGTAATTCTACACATGTATGACTACCAATATATCCTGCTCCACCTGTTACAAGTATTACCATAAATATACCTCCAATATTATTAAATCTTAATAAAAAAAGAAAATCATTTATCTTCTATTAAAACAAATGATTTCCTTCTTATGGGTTTTATTTAGCCACAAAATAATCCGTTACATATTGCGCCCAAACTTCATGAATATAAGTTATAATAAAACATTAAATTTATCTCTATAAATGTACATCTTGTTATACAATATATTAACTTTAGTACATTATCACCCCACATCAATTATTTTTGCGCTATACTTAATTTTATTATTAAATAAACTTTTAGAAACGAGGATTATATAATTGCGCTACCGTTTTTTTATACCACTCATATTAATAATACTAGCTATATTTTCTTTAAACTTAAAACATTCAAAAACGTACAACATCCAGAAGTACGATATTATTGGTGATGGTAATACTGATAACACTCAGGCTATCCAAACCCTTTTTGACACGATAAATACTGATAATGCAACTGTTCGCTTTCCAAAAGGAACCTATATTATTTCAGCACCAATTGTGATTACAAGACCAATAACAATCATTGGTGAAAATGCCACATTGAAACTTAGCCCACAATTTAAATCAAATAAGATGGGGCAAGGCTTTTTTTATGCAAATTCTATAGATAACATTACGATTAATAAACTTAATTTTGATGGAAACAAATCAAATTTATTAAAAGATCCAATAAATAATTTTGTTACTTGGTTTGAAAACACCTCTCATGTTACTATCGAAAACTGTAGTGTTACTAGTTTAAATGGTGGGGGAGAAAACCTTAATACAGCTTTCGGTTTCATTGGGAATTCACATTACGGAAAGGCTCTAGGAAATACAGTTACAAATTCTGGTGGGGGAGCTGTTTTTTTTCAAGGAAAACATAGTGAAGCAACAAATAATACCTCTATCAAACTAGATGATGTGGCACTTGTTGCGAATAGTACTGGTGCTCAAGATATTGTTTTTAAAAACAATACAGTATCTGACACCAAAAGTGGAGGAATTGGTATTGAAAATGGACCTTCCGAAATAACAATTACTGATAATATCATCAATAATTTTACAGATGGATATGGAATTGGTGTACTCCATCTCAAGGATCTTTCAAGTCCACCTCCAAAGAAAATCACCATAAAGAATAATAAAATCAACACTAATTTAGGAAATAATCCTTGTAACGCTATAGCAATTGAACGGGGGGAAAATATATTAATTGAAAAAAATTCAATACAAAATGTTAATAATATTAACCCTCATAATAACTCTATTTGGATTAACAATATGGTAAAGAATACAAAGATATCTGCGAATACTTTATCCAAAACTACTGCCCATGTAATACTAATGCAAAGCACCGAGAATATTGTACTAAGTAAAAATCATATTAATGCTGACAATATTGGAGTTTTCATAGCTCTCGATCATATTAAATCGAATAAGACATTAACAATTTCTAATAATATAATTACCGCTAAAAAAGCAATTCATATTGAAACTACTAATAATGCCATTCAGCTTATTAATAATACTATTACCGAAGTTTAACTAATTATTCAGCTATCTGCAGTTATTTATGATCCCTAACTATCTAATTCATCAAAAAGGATTACCTCACAATCTATGAAGTAATCCTTTTTTGAAACATAATAAAAATTATTTTTCCTACTTATTCTTTACTATGACTTAAGTGATTAGTATTAAATATCCTATCATTTTTTATTGCATAAAACAGCATGACTACTGTTAGTATCAACTCACCAACATTGATTCCAATTAGGATCCCATACATATGCATATTCGGCGTTAATACAAGAAATAGTGTAAGAGTGATGATTGTAGAAAACAAGAAACTTTTACTATATAAATTAGATTTCCCTGAGGCCACTAAATATTGAATTCCAATGATATTATTAAAAATACTTGTAAGTAACCAAATGGCAAATAATTGTACTACAAGATTATATTGCACATAGTTATCACCATAAAAAATTAATAAAATCCATTTTGCTCCAATCATCATAACCATAGAAATAAATGCGGCTAATATAATAATCCATTTACCAAATTTAAAAACTGCTTGTTTTCCACTATTATAGCTCACTCCAAATTTCTCGCTAATGTATGGGAATAAAGCTTGTGTAATTGGTGTAAATAAATTAATAATTGCTTTTGCTAATTTTTCTATCGCTGAATAAATTCCAACAACCTCTTTATTAGCAAATACGCCCAATATTAAAATACCACCAGATGTTAAAATAAAGCTCATGAAAGCACTAGTAAAAACATTCCAACCATCTTTAAAACAATAAACAATTTCTTCTACATCGGGAAATACATAAGCAATAGTTAATTTACGTGAAATAATTATAAAACTAACAACAGCACAAATTACGAATGGAATTGATTGTAACAATGTAGCAAGTACATAGTCACCGGGCTCTTTTACAATTATAAAAATAAGTAAAGTGGTACTAATTTTCGCAAACATATTAATACCCGTAATATACTCCATTTTCTCAATACCTTGAAATAGCCAAATCGGGAACAATGCATTTCCAATAACATTAAAAAAGGCTATATAGTATACTACATTATTTCCTTGCAACTGAGGGATCACGCTTAATGCTGTAAATAATAATCCAAAACTAATTAACATCAGTAGTATCTTTACAGTTAACACGGAGGAAAATATACTCTTAACTTTTTCCATATCTTCCTTATGAATTGAAATCTGTCTAGTAGCCGTCAAATCAAACCCATAATTTGTAACCATTACAAAGAAGTATGAAATTGCAATTGCATATGACATCTCTCCAAACTTCTCATTCCCTAAAATTCTTACTAAATAAGGAACCGTAAGTAACGGTAGTAAATACTCGAACCCCTTTAATAGTAATAAAGAGAATGCATTCTTTGCCAACTTATTCTTTAGCATACTATAATCTCCTACCTGTTTCTAATATATACAAATAAAAGTCGATTTGTGTAGTTACATCCAAATCGACTCCTTATTAATTATTCTTTTGCAATAAAATAATTAACAATATACTGCGCCCACACTTCTTGACCTTTAGCATTTGGAAAACCGAATTCATCTTGTAGATACGATAAAATATCCTTAGTGTTCGAATTAGGCCACGCTTCCCAATGATTGATATATGTATAATCATTTTGTATTGTAAATTGTTTCAATGCTTCAACAGCCTTCGGATAGTTCTTTGCATTATAAACCGGATTTGGCGGTTGAATCATAACAGTAACATCTTTCATACTATTACTAATCGATCGTATAAATTTCTGCGTATTTTCTACAGAGTTTCCATTACCTATCTTGTTGTTATCTGTAATAAATGGAGCTTGAAATAAAATCACATCCGGCTTTAATGCTATAATTTCTTTATCTCGATTTTTTACCACTAATTCTTCTGAACTTTCATCTTTATATTCCTTAACTGTGACTTTCCACAATTTTTTTCCATATGCCTCTTCTAAATTAGACTTTAATTTTTCCGGCCAAGCGTCCTTTTCAGAGAAAGATGCTTGATCACCAATAATAACAAGATGTACTGGTTCTCCTCCACTTGCTGCTTTCTTTAACCTTTCTTTTATTGCTTCAGGTAGATTTTTTATGTAATTCTCATTAAGATTAAGTTTTTCCTCTTTTTCTTTTTTCACTACCTCTGTCTTTACTGCCTCAGTTTGTTTCGTGGCGCTCATAACCTTCTTATTCCAATATGAATTACCAACTACAATCGAAATCACAAATACTATAAAGATAATAAACACAAATATATTTTTCTTATTCATTTATTCACCTCATCTAACAAAATTGAAATACCCCCAACTACTTTGAAAGTAATTGGGGATCATTCAGATCATTTTTTATTTACTTCAAGATGTTGTCTTAATTTATTTGTTACATCTTGTTTTACTTGATCCGGTACATAATAATACCAAATACCATCAGCAGCTTTATGTCCGTCACCTGCAATTTGAACTTCTTCTATATTTTTCATAGCATTTTTATAATCTTTTTGAATATCAAACATTTGCTCTTGAGTTAAACTTGTCTTTACATTCTTCTCAATTGACTTCAGTACACTTCCATAATTCGCTAAAGAAGATACATTTGCCCCTTTTTTTATTACAGCTTGAATCACTTGACGTTGACGCATTTGGCGCCCAAAATCCCCACGTGGATCTTCGTATCTCATACGAGAATATCGTAAAGCCTCTGTTCCATTCAAATGAATATCGCCCTTCATAAATTGACTACCCTCATATGAAAAAGCTAAATCATTGTTTACTTCCACTCCACCAACTGCATCAACAACATCTTTAAACCCTTCCATATTCACTTCAATATAATGATCTACCGGAATATCAAGAAAGTTTTCTACTGTTTTAACAGACATATCAATTCCACCAAATGCATAGGCGTGATTGATTTTATCTTTTTTACCTTTGCCAACGATTTCAGTATAAGTATCACGAGGAATACTCACAATTTTCATAGATTCTTGTTTAGGGTTTAAAGTAAACAACATTAAGGAGTCTGATCTGCCGACTTCATCTTTTCGTTGATCACTTCCCATTAATAAAATAGAAATTGGCTTTTTATCTCCAATATCAACACTTTCATTACGTTTCTCTGATTTCTCGCGCTCCAACGGTTTATGCACAGCATCTAATGTACTTGATACGGATGAATATAGATAATAAGCGTATCCACCACCAGCTACGATAAAGAATCCAACAATCCCTAAAATCCAAATTAATATTTTCTTTTTCATTTTATATACCTTCTTTGTTCTCAATTTAAACTTCTTATAATCATGTTAAATTAAAATAGACTGGTAAGAACTATACGTAATATTTGCTGCATTTTCGTAACTAATATAATGCTTATATGCATCTGGTAATTCAACGTTTTTTGGATTTTTCATAGCAGTTAAGATACTTTCCCTTATTGATTTCACATCATAAGGATTACATTGATGACCATACTTGTCAAACTTATAAAAATTAACAGGACAATATTCCGGGGTAGCAACCACTATCTCAGTTCCACACCATAAAGCCTCCAAAGTTGATAAGCCTGGTGATTCTCGGAAAGATGGTAAGATGTGAACCTTCGCTTTTTGATAATAGTCTATTAAATCATCGTGGCTTAACTCACCTAAAAAGAATACGTTCCCCCTCTTCTCTGCTAACTTTATAACCTCTTGATAATAAGCTTCATTACCAATTCTTCCAATAAACACAATTGGTATTTCCTTATCCTCAAACATAGCTTTTACAACATTAAGTTGATTTTTGATAGGTTCTATTCGCCCCACTTGTAGGATATAGCCTTCAACATTTATCGAACTACTATTCCTAATGTTTACTTTTTCTTTATTTTCTATTGCATTAGGAACAAGAAAAGCCTTTTTATCCAAAATCTCCTTTGGTATACCAAACTCATTAGCTACTATTCCTAATTCTTCGGCTGAATTCGGCAACAATACATCTGCATCTATTAGGGCTTTTCTTCTCAACTCTTTGTAAGTATCTGTTCCATATGTCTTTGTTTTTCCAATTACCTTACTAACATTCATCCGAACCTTGTTGCAGATATTTTTATATTTGCTTAAGTTATCCATATTAAACACTTTTAATTTACTTAACAAATCAATATAGTACGCATGTGATAAATCCCAATATATAGTGGATAATGCGACTTTTTTTCCATTTTTTTTGCATACCTCTATATATTCAAGTGTTTGTTCAATAGTCTGTATATTAAAGATGTGTACTATTGATACATCTTTATGCTTCTCTATCTCTTGTGGAGACGTACAATATATTACCTCAATATCATACTGTTTTTCTAAATGCTCTTTTGTTTTCATCATTTGGACGGTGTCTCCACCTAATCTCTCAAAACAATCCTTCCGGTTAGCAAAGACAACCTTTAAAGTCATTTTTCTCCTCCGTCTATTGATCAATATTAACGCTTAATTTTTGCCAATACTGAAAATAATAATGGATATACTAGTTGAAAGCTCAATCCACTAAACTCTAACATATTATCAAAGGTACTAAATAACAAAATAGAGCTAAATATACTAACACCAGTTAAAAAATATTTACTATTTAACCTTTTTAAAATCATAATATATACTAACGAAATAGATAAGAGTGTAATAAAGTATATTACTAATCCTAGCCACCCCAAAGTAACATAACTCCCAGCAAAAGCCGTAGCAACAGTTAATTCTGTAGAGATTTGTGCAATGGCTGGTTTTGTTACTCCATACATGTTATTAATTCTTTTGTTTATAAAATCTGGTAATATTTCATTGTTAACCATATAAAATACATCTACAAACTCTAAATCTTTTACTTCTATTGCATTAATTGTATGTTGAAGATTAGCTAATGGGGACGATATATATATATACGACCAAAAGAATGCATCCGGTATAGAGGAATTAACAAATTCCTCCTTAGCACCTCCAACCCGTAATATTACATCACTCTCCCACATAGTTTTATCATTTTGATAAGAATGATTTACGCGGGCATTACCTGATAATCCAAATATATATAAGACCAGAATTGCAACAACACCTAGACCTATAATAATTTTAAAATTCATCTTCTTTTTAATCTTTAAAAGATATATAAACAAACAGCTAATTAAAATCATCATAATCATTCCTCTATTAACTAATAATAAAGGTAATGAAAGAAGTATAAGAAAGTTTATTAATATCTTCTTTATTTCGTATTTATTTGAAATTAACATATGAAATAAGTACGTTGCATAAAAAGAATTAAAAGTAACCACAAATACGTGGAAGACCGGAATCCCAAATTCCATATAGATTAAATTAGACTTTGTCAGTAAAGATAATAAAGGAAATCCACCTTCATATATAAATTCTAACAAATAGCATCCTACAATAAAAATGGTAATCCGATTTATTTTTTTTTCAAATTTAATATTTGAATACTTTATAATCTTTTTATTATATACATAAAATCCAACAAAAAATGCACTTACAATAGTGAATATAAGAAATAGCAGTAAGGACACACTTATTTCTGGAAAGACATATGACCATCCAAATTGATATACTATTATCGCTATCATAAATGCTACAATATACATAAAATACGGATTAATCACGCTCAAAAACTCCTATTTAATTATTTCATATATGCCGAAAATTTACGTTTTACGTTGTCATTAAATAAATGATGCTTTTTTCCCATTTTATATCCTGAAAATTTGGCGATATTTTCTAAAAGGCTGTAAAACATGTATCTAAAGTGCCTTTTACCTAATAAATATTTCTGCTGATGTTTAATCATCTTTAATCCTTCTTTTTCATTAGATACATTTTCTAGAATATAACTAGTTTCATCAAAAGCCATTCCAATGTCAAAATACCTTTTAAATTGTTGTTTCAAAGAATAGTCATGCGAATGATATACCTTTGCTTCCGCTTCATATACTACTTTATACCCAGACATAATTGTCTCATAAGCTAGGATCATATCCTCATTTAAAATAATTTTTTCAGGAAATCCTTTAAATGGTTCTCTAAATAAAGTTCGATGATACATGCTACAAACGTTAGAATTAAAAAACGTTTTAATCCCTAGCTCATCAATAGATTCTTTAGTCTTTATTTTGCTTTCAGCCGGATAATTAAAATTACGAGCAAATTTTTCTAAAGGACTTACATTATCCCTAGGAATTTGTCTAGCTGTAACAATCTTCACATTTTCATCTTCAAACTGTGCTAAAAGATTTGCTATTAAGTAATTATCAAACGGAATAGCATCTTGTGTCATATACAATAAATAATCTCCTTCTGACTGCTTCATTAAGAGATTTCTTGTTCCTCCATGATCAAATTCCTTATTTTTTATGACCGTACACTTTACTTTTGGAAACTCCTTATTTAAAATCGCAACTGTATTGTCACTAGAAGAGGAGTCTACTGTAATAATTTCCATACTAGCGTCTTTTGGCAATGATTGTATCTCTAACTTTCTCATTAAATCGCGTATAAATACCTCTGCATTATATAATGGGATAAGCACTGAAACTTTTTTTTTCTGCATTATATTTTTTTCTCCTTGTTCATCATAAATACAATTATAAAGAAACCTATATTCCTAATTATCCCTTGTTTCAAAAATCCATACTTATTAATAACTTGCACTCTTTTAAACTTGTTGATATTTTTCAAGTTGATGTAATGTTCAATATCTCTCAACATTTCTGCTGTAAATTCACTTTGATATGTTAAATAAAAATTTTCTGCTTGTTTAAAGTTTTTGTTTACCATTTCAAATAATTTATTATATCCTTTTACTCTTTGATAAAAATAGCTAAATGAATATTGTTTTGCTCCTGTATCATTTCCTCCATGTTGACGATATTTTATCGTAGAATATTGAACGAATCCTATCTTTCCAAAAGCTGAAGCAACTAATGCTAACCACCAATCATGCATCATTGCATTTTTTGATATAGGAAGGGCTTTTTCTTTCAAGCTCTCATTAATCATAGTAGTACAACCAGTTACATTATTTTGTGTTAATAGATTATTTAAATTCACAAAGTTTGAATTTAAATTTTGATATTGAAACATTGAATCAGCTACAGTCTCTAATTCTTTATTGACCACCTCTAAATCGGTATGTACTAATATCGGTTTATCCTTATAACCGTTATTTTCTATTTCCTTCATTTTTTCAAATGTTACTTTAATTTTATCTTCTTTCCAAACATCATCTTGATCGCAAAACATTATATATTTAGCAGTTGAATTTTCTAGTAGTCGTGCAAAGTTTCCACTAGGACCCAACCCTTTGTCACCATCATCTATTAATTCAATACGGTCTCCATGTTTTTTTATAAATTCCTCAACTATTCCTAATGTATTATCTGAAGAACCATCATCACGTATAATAACTTTCCAATTTTCATAGCTTTGTGCCATTAATGAATCTAATTGCTCTTGAATAAATCTTTCTCCATTATAGGTAGCTAATAATATGTCTATTCTAGTATTTAAATTTGAAGTCATATAAATATCCTTTCACATGTTGTAATTTTAGAATTTCTTAATTTAAAAAATAAATTAATTTTATTCACTAAAGTAAAAAATCCTATATAACTACACAAAACATCTAGTATAGATGTTTTGTGTAGCATCTTTTTATTTATTTTCAAGAAGATAAGCTTTTAAAGCCTCTTTCCAATCTTGTAAAGAGCTAAATCCTTCATCTTCAATTTTTTGTTTACTTAATACTGAATAATGTGGACGTGCTGCTGGTCGAGGAAATTCCTCTGTTGTCACCGAATTCACCTTAACTTCTATGCCTGCTTGATTGAAAATCTCTACAGCAAATTCATACCAAGAACAAACCCCTGTGTTTGTCGCATGATATATACCGTACTTTTCAGAACGAATTAATTCAATCATAAAACGTGCCAAATCTACTGTATATGTAGGTGAACCTATCTGATCGTGAACAACACTAATTTCATCATGCTCTTTTCCTAAACGTAGCATTGTTTTCACAAAATTATTTCCAAATATCCCAAATACCCAAGCTGTACGTACAATAAAGAATTTATCTACATATTGTTGTACAAATGTTTCACCTGCTAATTTTGTTTCACCATAAACCCCCAATGGTTTTGTAGGTTCACTAGTTTCATAAGGACTTTTTGCTGTACCATCGAAAACATAGTCGGTACTAATATACAACATTTTCGCCCCTATTTCTCCTGCAGCTTGTGCTAAATACTTTGTACCTAGTCCATTTACTTTATAAGCAGTTTCTGCATCTTCTTCTGCTGCATCAACATTTGTATAAGCTGCACAATGCATAATTGCATCTGGCTTAATTTTATTTATATAAGCTTGTACAGCCTCATTATTTGTTATATCTAACTCTTCACGATCAATACCGTATACTTGTAAATCTGTATGTTCTAATTGTTTCAAAACGTCTTGTGCAAGTTGACCTTTTGCTCCTGTTACAATAACTTTCATTTACTTAACCTCTAATCTATTACCATACTGATTTTCGAAATATTCTTGGTATTCTCCGGAAATAATATTCTTCCACCAATCTTGGTTTTCTAAGTACCAATTAATAGTTTGTTCAATTCCAGTATCAAAGTTATACTTTGGTGACCAACCTAACTCCTCACGAAGTTTTGTCGCATCAATTGCATAGCGGCGGTCATGTCCCAGACGATCTGTAACATATTGAATTAAAGATTCCGGCTTATCTAACGCTTTTAAAATTGTTTTTACAATTTCAATATTTGTACGCTCGTTATTTCCACCAACATTATATACTTCACCATTTTTCCCCTTATGAAGTACCAAATCAATAGCTTGACAATGATCTTCTACATGTAACCAGTCACGTACATTTAAACCATCGCCGTATACAGGTAACTGCTTATTATTTAATGCATTAATAATCATTAATGGAATTAATTTCTCTGGAAAATGGAATGGCCCATAGTTATTTGAGCAACGTGTAATATTAACAGGTAAGCCAAATGTTTCATGATATGCACGAACTAGTAAGTCTGCCCCAGCTTTACTTGAACTATATGGACTATTTGAAGCTAAAGGTGTTTCTTCTGAAAAATAACCTGTATCACCTAAAGTACCATATACCTCATCTGTTGAAACTTGCAAATATTTCTTCACTTGTGCATTTTTCGCTGCATCTAATAGCACTTGAGTTCCTTGAATATTTGTTTGAATAAATATATCTGGATTAGTAATACTTCTATCCACATGTGATTCTGCTGCAAAATTTAATACATAGTCAAATTTTTCTTTTTCGAATAGTTGATTGATAAACTCGCGATCGGCTATATCACCTTTAACAAATTTATAATTCGGTAAGCTCTCAATCTCTTTTAGATTCTCTAAATTACCTGCATACGTCAATGCATCTAAATTGACAAGATTATATTCAGGGTATTTCTTTACCATATAACGTACAAAATTACTTCCAATAAATCCTGCTCCACCTGTTACTAATACTTTCATGTTGCTCCTCCTTAATTTTCATATACAAAATTAATATTTGCTTCTTCCAACATTGGATGTTTGTTATCTTTATCCGATAGTATTGGATTACTTACTGGCCAGTCTATGCCTAGCGCTGGATCATTCCATAAAATACCAGAGTCATGTTCTGGGGAATAATATTCATCTACTTTATAAGCGACAGTTGAATTAGGTACTAATGTACAAAAACCGTGCGCAAATCCTTTTGGTACAACTAGCTGACGCTTATTATGTTCACTTAAAATAACACCTACCCATTGACCATATGTAGGTGAACCTTTACGAATATCAACCGCTACATCATAAATGGCACCAGTAATACAACGAACTACTTTTGTCTGTGCTTTAGGATTTAATTGAAAATGCAAACCACGTAATGTTCCAACAGGCACTGATAATGATTGATTATCTTGAATAAATTCATATTTTAAACCTAACTTATCAAATGCATCTTTATTATAACTTTCCATAAAATATCCACGATGATCCCCAAATACATTTGGCTCTAAAATAAGTACATCAGGAATTTTTGTCTCAATAATCTTCATATTTAATACTCCTTTATTGATAAATTGGTTGCTTCTGCTTACTTTGCTCTGCCAATTTCATTAAATATTGACCATATTGATTCTTTTTCATGGGCTCTGCCAGAACTAATAATTGCTCTCGATTAATATATCCTCTTCTAAAAGCAATTTCCTCTAAACAAGCTACCTTTAAACTTTGACGTTTTTCAATTGTTTCAATAAATTGTGATGCCTCTAATAATGATTCATGCGTACCTGAATCCAGCCATGAGAAACCACGTCCAAGAATCTCTACATTTAATTCATTTGCTTCTAGATATACTTTATTGATATCTGTAATCTCTAACTCACCACGAGCTGATGGTTTAATATTTTTAGCAATCTCTATGACTCTATTATCATAAAAATAAAGCCCTGTTACTGCATAATGAGATTTAGGATTTTCTGGTTTTTCTTCAATAGATATAGCTTTTCCGTTCTCATCAAACTCAACTACTCCAAAACGTTCTGGATCATTTACATAATAACCGAAAACAGTTGCCGCATTTTGACGCTCTACAGCATTTTGTAGTAATTGAGTTAAGCCATGTCCATAAAACATATTGTCCCCTAATATTAGAGCGACTGAATCATCACCAATAAAATCTTCTCCAATAATAAATGCCTGTGCCAATCCATCCGGTGATTCTTGTACTGCGTATTCAAGGTTAATTCCAAACTGAGAACCATTCCCTAGGAGCTCCTCGAAACGTGGTGTATCCTGTGGCGTAGATATAATTAAAATATCCTGGATTCCAGCCAACATTAATACTGATAATGGATAGTAAATCATTGGTTTATCGTATACTGGTAACAATTGTTTTGAAACAGCTGTAGTAAGTGGGTACAAACGCGTTCCACTTCCTCCGGCTAAAATAATTCCTTTCATAAAAACAACTCTCCTTCTATTATGTTAAATTAATAAGCACCTTTACGTAAAATTACGTTTATAACTGTAAAAAATATAATCTTGATATCAAAATATAAAGAAGCATTATACACGTAATGAAGTTCTAAATCCACTCTTTCCGGGTAGCCAACATTACTTCTTCCACTCACTTGCCAATAGCCTGTAATACCCGGTTTAACAGATAAAAATTCACATTCTCTATGACCGTACTCTTTTAATTCTTCTTTTACCACCGGTCTTGGACCCACAAGGCTCATATCACCTTTTAAAACATTAATAAATTGCGGAAGTTCATCTAAACTTGTTTTTCTTAAAAATTGACCTAGCTTCGTAATACGGGGATCTTCATTAGGTTCTAACTTATAATTATTAGCTACATATTTTTTATATAATAGTTCATTTTCTTTTAATTTCCCTTCAGCATTTACAATCATTGAACGGAATTTATAAATATGAAATGGTTTACCGTTTTTACCCATTCTTACTTGTTTGAAAAACACAGGCCCTTTATTATCTCCCCACATATACAAAATTGAAATTAGGACAAAAATTGGAGAAAAAACTATTAACCCTACTATAGCCCCTATTACATCCATTATTCTTTTTGAGCATAAATAAGTCATACTAGTTTGTTTTATCATCTGTGCTTCTGACTCAATCGGAGTACCTACCATTTCTCGATTATCCAAATATATCCACTCTCCTCTATCTATGTATATTTTCTTTTTTAACAAGTTTATTCATATATTCCAATAGTTCATATTTCAATTCATCATGCTGTAAAGCCATATCAATTGTGGTCTTAATAAACCCAAGCTTCTCTCCAACATCATAACGAGTTCCTTCAAAATCATAAGCAAACACACGTTGAATCTCATTTAATCTTTGAATCGCATCTGTTAACTGAACCTCTCCACCAGCACCCGTTTGTTGATCCTCAAGGAACATAAAAATTTCTGGTGTCAATACATAACGTCCCATAATCGCTAAATTAGATGGTGCTGTACCTTCTGCTGGTTTTTCAACAAATTGACGAACTTGGTAACGGCGATCATTTTGTTCAATTGGATCAATGATTCCGTAACGATGTGTTTCATTTTCTGGTACTGTTTGTACACCAATAACGGATGATTGTGTATCTTCATATTCGTTCATTAACTGACGTAAACACGGTGTTTCGGCTTGTACAATATCATCACCAAGTAATACCGCAAATGGCTCGTTCCCAATAAATTTACGTGCGCACCATACTGCATGTCCTAAACCTTTTGGTTCTTTTTGTCTTATGTAGTGGATGTTAATTTTTGAAGAAGCTTGTACTTTTTCAAGTACTTCATGCTTTCCTTTTTCAAGTAAGTTTTGTTCTAACTCAAAAGAATGATCAAAGTGATCTTCAATTGCACGTTTTCCCTTACCAGTAACAATAATAATATCTTCAATTCCTGATTCTATCGCTTCTTCTACTATGTATTGAATTGTCGGTTTATCGACGATTGGTAACATTTCTTTTGGCATTGCTTTCGTTGCTGGTAAAAATCTCGTTCCAAGACCCGCTGCTGGGATAATCGCTTTTCTTACTTTTTTCAATCGTAGCCCCCCTATATCCCTTTATTTTTATGTAGCAATAACAAAAAACCCTACCTATAGAGTCATATTTATAACTCCATAGGTAGAGTTTCTAAATATTAATAAACTATGGGCATCTAACCCAACCTCACGTCATACTCCCGACGACAAGCGTCTAAGGTAGGTTCGAAATAAAAATTTCTACCCACAGCACGACCGAGTGCCCCCATTGATAACGGTTAGGAGACATCACCAAAGCTCTTCAATTAAAAAATACCAAACAATTTTTTACGGCGAATTTGTTCTGGATCTTCTTTATAAATTGCTTTCCCGCTAATTAATAAATACGGATTTTCTTTTAAATCGCTCATAACATTCATTCCAAATTCTTTTCCGATTAATTCGTAGCTTTCTGCTAAATAAAATCCTCTTGACGTTGTGTTATGTGCATCTGATGCGATCATATGCGTTAAATTATGTTCAACGAGTTGTAATGAAAACTTTTTAATTTTTTTACCGAACTTCCCAAGTAAACTACCTGCCGTCACTTGCGTTAATGCCCCTTTATTTACAAGGTTGTATAACTTATCTGGACGCTCAATTAACTCTGCATTACGTTCTGGATGAACGATAATTGGAATCATTCCCTTTACACGTAATTCGTATAATAAATGTTCTGCATAACGGGGTACATGATTAGATGGGAATTCAATTAATATATATTTATTTGTTTCATTTAACGTAACGATTTTACCAGCTTCATAGTCTTCTAATAAATCACCATATAATCTGACCTCTTGCCCTGGTAAAACATTCAGTGGAATTTCATTTTGTTGTAGTTCATCATTTAATTTCTTCACTTGATGAATAATGGAAGTACGCTCATTTACGTATTTTCCATTTTGATGATGTGGTGTTGCGACGATTGTATGTATTCCTTCTGCCACAGCTTGTTGCGCCATCGCTAAACTATCTGTTACTGTTTGTGCACCATCATCGATACCAGATAAAATGTGACAATGTAAATCAATCATTCTTTTCATCCTCCCGCCCTCATATTAAATCTTTTTTCCCTTGAATATGAGACATCTCATATTCAAGGGAAAAAAGGAGATATGTTTCTACCATATCTCACTTTTTTAATTAGTTTGCACCGTAGTAATAATATAAGCCTTGTTCACGTTCACGGTCATTCAGAACAACACCTAACAATTTACCTTTTGCAGACTCCAATAATCCTTTTGCTTTTACTGCGGATTCTTTTTCTGTCGCTTCACTACGAACGACAAGAATGGATGCATCACATACATTCGCCATAATTTGCGCGTCTGTAACAGCCAAAATAGGTGGTAAATCGAAAATAACTAAATCGTACATACTATACGCTTGAGCAAGAAGTTCTTGCATTGATTTTGAACCTAACAATTCAGCTGGATTTGGTGGGATTGGACCACAAGCTAGAAAACTCAAATTCTCAACTGCTGTCGTTTGTACACATTTCTCTAAACGTTCACTGTACGTTAATACATTCGTTAATCCGAAAATATTATCTACTTGGAACATTTGATGCATCGCTGGTTTACGCATATCTGCATCAATTAATAATACTTTCTTCCCTTGTTGAGCAAACACAACTGCCATATTCGCTGTCGTTGTTGTTTTCCCTTCACTTGGGTTCGCAGATGTTACCATTAATGAATGTAAATTTGTATCAACAGATGCAAATTCGATGTTCGTTCGAATATTACGATATTGTTCTGAAATGGGTGATTTCGGTTGTTGATGAGCAATTAATTGACGACGTTGTCGGTGATTTTTTTTCTTTTTAAATAAATTAAGAGCCAATTGTTTGTCCCCTCACTTTTCTTGATGATGGAGCGTGTGATTTCACATTTGTTGTTTCTTCATCCATACGAGCTACAATACCTAACACTGGTAAACCAAGTAAGTTTTCTATATCTTCTTCTTTTTTTACAGTGTTGTCTAAGTATTCTAGTAAGAATGCAAGTCCAACTGAAGCTATCAAACCAACAATACAAGCAATCGCTACATTTAACATTGGACGTGGTTTAATTGGGGATTGATTTTCCGCAACTTCCGCTTTTGATAGTACAGTTACGTTATCAACATTCATAATTTTTGCTACTTCACTTTGAAATACTTCTGCAACCTTATTTGCAATATCACTTGCCGTTTTCGGATTTTTATTCTGAACCGTAACAGCAATAACTTGGGAGTCTTTTTCATTTGTAACATCAATTTTTTTTGTTAAATCTTGAATCGTCTCTTGTAATTTTAACTTCTCTTTTACTTGTTCTAAAATTACTGGGCTCTTAATAATGACTTTATATGTATTTGCCAATTGTATATTTGTTTGCACTTCACCAATTTGAAGTGCTGTCCCTTCGTGCTTCTTCTGATTCACAAGAATTTGCGTCGAAGATTGATAGATTGGTGTCATGAAGAAGAAGCTAATGATAGCACTTACTATAGCTGCACCAAAGGCGATTACGAGGATCATTGCTAAACGTTTTTTTAAGATATGAAATAACTCTTTTAAACTGATTGTTTCTTCCATAAGTTCCTCCAAATTTCTAAAATTTACACATAGGAAAAATTATAACATATAAATCTTACATTTTTCATTTTTAATAATTCAGTTCTATATTCGTTCACAAGAAACAAGTTTAATCTTACAAAATAATCTTAAATATGACAACACATTCCAATCATTTTCCAAAATTTTTATTTTATCATGTTTTTCATGCTGTGTAACTTGATAAATAATTTTCAGAAAACAATAAAAAGCCAACAAAAATTTTGTTGGCTTTTTATATTTTAGTAATAACCATACTGCTCTTTTTCTTCCTTTTTATCGTTTAAAACGACACCGAGTATTTTGCCAGATGCTTTATCTAATATTTGTTTCGCTTTTACGATCTCATCTTTTTCTGTCTTTTCACTGCGTACAACGAGTACGATTCCATCACATTTGTTCGCAAGTATTTGTGCATCGGTTACCGCAAGGACAGGTGGGGTATCGATTAAAATAATATCGAACATGTTATATGCTTCTAGCAACGCCTCGTCCATAGCCCGGCTCCCTAATAGTTCAGCTGGGTTTGGCGGTATAGGGCCTGATGCCATTACATATACGTTCTCTATATCTGTTTTTTGAATACATTGCATAAGTTTTGCTTGTCCTGATAATAAGTTCGTTAACCCATTTGAACTATGAATGGCAAATAAGTTTTGAATCGTCGGCTTACGTAAGTCAGCTCCGATTAATAAAACTTTCTTTCCTTGTTGGCCGAAAACAACTGCTAAGTTTGCGATTGTCGTTGTTTTTCCATCGCCTGGATCTGCTGAAGTGACAATAATAGAACGAATACGATTATCTACAGATGTAAATTCAATGTTTGTACGAATGTTACGGTATTGCTCTGCAATACGCGATTTAGGCTCTTTATGTGTAATTAATTGTCGTAATGGCTTTCTTTTCTTTTTCCCGAACATATTCATAATCTCCTTTTGTGAAATACGGCCTTTCCCCTCTTCTCTCTCTTATGCTCGATTTCATACGTCTAATTAATATTTTATATCGCTAACTTCCCCACACCTCATCATAATCAATAACATTCTACTTTGTCTTATATAAATGCCTTAACAATATGACAATGACTTTACTTCTTTAATACCTTTATCGTTTATCCTATTTTCTAAATAAATAATAAAGTAATCATATGCCAATAACCATATATTTACAAGTTGTTTTCTGACTAGTTTGCATTTTTACGATTGATCAATATATAACAAAAATAAAAAAATCTCCCTTAATTTTTTTCACAAGGAGATTTTTTTATTTTTCTTTATTCTTTTTTATCACCAATTGCAAATGTAATTTCAGCTTCACACGCAACTTCACCATCTACTGTTGCGATTGCTTTTCCTTTTCCAATTGGACCACGTACGCGCGTCATTTCTACTTCTAGGCGAAGTTGATCACCTGGGCGCACTTGTTTTTTGAAACGACAGTTGTCGATGCCTGCGAAGAAAGCAAGTCTCCCGCGGTTTTCTTCTTTCTTTAATACAGCAACTGCACCAACTTGCGCTAATGCTTCTACAATAAGTACACCAGGCATAACTGCATAGTCTGGGAAGTGCCCATTAAAGAACTCCTCGTTTGCAGATACATTTTTAATTCCAACCGCTCTTTTTCCTTCATCTACTTCTAATATCTTATCAACAAGTAAAAATGGATAGCGGTGAGGAATGATTTCTTTAATTTGTTCTATATTTAGCATATAACAATCGCCCCTTTTGTAATATTGGTCTTACCACTCGGACATATTGTTATTATCCCATTTTGTTTATTATTTGTCATTATAAAGTGAAACTTTAATCAATTCGGCTTTATATATAAAAAAATGCACACACTCTATTCCATTAAAATAGTTGCACTTCCCAGCAACTGACACGGAGGTAGAAAAGAGTGTATGCCCAAATTAGGGAAAGGCAATATGTATTTGAACATTTTTTGCCTTAATGTCGTATTCCGAATCATTATATTACATACGTTTTCAAATAAGAAAACATTAAATTTAACTGTATATACGGATATATCACCTCATTTCTTTATTTTCCTCTATTATTCTTCCGTTTTCGTAAAAAATTAGAATTAAAAAAATAAAAAAAAAGAACTAAGGTTTTCCCTTAGCTCTTTCTCACTTTATTTCAATGCACGACGTGGTAATTTATCAATATTCTCTAACATAATACCTGTACCAATAGCAACACATTGCATTGGGTTTTCAGCGATTAATACTGGTACCTTTAATTCTTCTGCTAGAAGCATGTCGATACCGTGTAATAAAGCTCCTCCGCCTGTTAGAATAACACCGCGGTCGATAATGTCCGCAGATAGTTCTGGTGGTGTGCGCTCTAGTACGCCTTTTGCAGCTTGTACAATGATAGCTGCGTCTTCTTTTAGTGCTTCTGTAATTTCTTCAGAGCATACTGTAATTGTACGTGGTAAACCTGTTACCATGTCACGTCCACGAATTTCAAGCTCTTCACTGCGTGCACCTGGGAATACTGTACCAATTTTAATTTTAATATTTTCTGAAGTACGTTCTCCAATTAATAGCTTATACTTACGTTTAACGTAGTTTAAGATTTCCATATCAAACTTATCGCCAGCCATTTTGATAGAGGAAGAGGTAACAATATCACCCATAGAAAGTACGGCAATATCTGTTGTACCTCCACCAATATCAACAACCATGTTTCCGCTTGGCTGGAAGATTTCCATACCAGCACCAACTGCGGCTACTTTTGGTTCTTCTTCTAAAAATACTGTTTTACCACCTGAACGTTCAGCAGCCTCACGAATTGCTTTTTGTTCTACAGATGTGATATTTGTTGGACAGCAAATTAAAATGCGAGGTTTTGAAAAGAAGCTCTTCACGTCCAATTTGTTAATGAAATACTTTAACATTGCTTCTGTAATTTCGAAATCTGCGATTACACCATCTTTAAGTGGGCGAATTGCCACAATATTACCAGGTGTACGTCCCACCATACTTCTTGCTTCTTCACCTACTGCTAATACTTTTCCACTATTACGATCAATTGCCACAACAGATGGCTCATTTAATACAATACCCTTACCTTTAACATGAATTAATACGTTAGCCGTACCTAGGTCAATTCCGATATCTCGCGCAAACATTCCCGTCATTTCCTCCTCGATATTCAAAATCAGGTTACACCCGAATTCTTTTACACCTAATTTCTGATTTTATCATAAATTTAACAGAAACGTAATATTCGCAAAAAGAATTCTTCTGAAAAATATTACCGAATTCACAAGGAATGTTTGCTATTTTAGATTTATTGGCGCACAGGGTTTTCTGTATCTTCTTTTCGGTACTTTTGCTTTGTTGCTTCTCCACCTCTTAAATGACGAATAGACTTATGATAATCAAGAATTTCTTTCACCTCATTTGCGAGCTCTGGATTAATTTCTGGCAAACGTTCTGTTAGATCTTTATGGACTGTACTCTTTGATACCCCAAACTCCTTTGCGATTACACGCACTGTCTTTCTTGTCTCCACGATATACTTGCCAATCTTGATAGTTCTCTCTTTGATGTAATCGTGCACACCACTCGCCTCCCTAAATTGGATGTGAGAAGTGTGAAATGAGACTCGCTGCATACGACTATGAAGTAAATGTGAGTGCTGTTTGTAAGCGTTAAACATTCTTGGATTTATAATGAAATGATTCACGATTTCTCACCTCAAACACTCTCTTTGCATTGGTTTATACCATTGTATTGCCCGCACTACTGATATATGCTACATGTTCACTATTTTTGCGGACTAAGTTAAGAAAAATTACGTTTTTTTGTGAGAAATACGTTAACGATGACAATTATGGCGAAAAAAAGTGACACCTCTTTATAAAAGGTGTCACTCTTCTCTTTCATATTCTTCTTCTAACAACTGATGGTGGGGGACTTCTTTCTTACCGGCAATATAATAATATAAAGCGAATAAAACAAACAATAAAATGATAGCAATCGACAGAACAGATAAAAATGACACAGTATCCCCTCCCTTTTGTAATATATATTCGAGAATCTCGTCATTTTTCCTTGTTATTGCAACTTTTTTCTCGAAATTGATTATTTTTATATGAAAATAAAAAAATCAGCTCTCCTAATGAGAACTGATTTTTTCACTTTATTATTCTTGTGAAGAAGAACCGTTAGATGATTCTGTAGAACCATTCGTTGATTTTTCTTCTTTTTGAGATTTGTCATCTTGTTTGCCGTTCGTCTCTTTATCACTAGTCGAACCGCTTGTCGATTTCTCTTCTTTTTGAGATTTCTCATCTTGTTTGCCGTTCGTCTCTTTATCACTAGTCGAGCCGCTTGTTGATTTCTCTTCTTTTTGAGACTTATCTTCTGGTTTCGTGCTTGTTGACTTTTCTTCTTTTTGAGATTTGTCATCAGCTTTTTTACCAGAAGCATTTGTCGCCTTTGCAGCACCTGCATCAGCTTTAATTTCTGCTACTGATTTATTTAAATAACGCTCAGGGTTCACAGCCACATTGTCTTTACGTACTTCAAAGTGAACGTAAGAACCTGCATCTTTATTCATTGCATTTAGACCTGATTTTCCTAACACTTCACCTTGCGCGACTCTTGCACCTTTTTCTACTTTCACACTGCCTAAGCTTTGATAAGATGCTGCTACACCATTTCCACTATCTACTGTTACAACATAACCAAGAAGTGAATCTTTTTCAGCTTTCGTTACTGTACCACTTAAAGCAGCTGTAACATCAAATTCTTTTCCGTTTTTCGCAGCAATGTCAATTCCTTTATTCGGGGAATATGTGTTGTTATAAAAGACAAGTGCTTTTTCTTGTTCCGCCTCTGATGCTGCATCTTCATAGAATTTCTTCTGTACTACTACTTCTGCATTTGCTGCAGTTGGCATTTTCACTACTTCTGAAGATTTTGTTACTGGTACTGCCGGATCTTCCGTTTGTGTATACGGTGTTGCTTGATCTTGGTTCGGAGCTTTCTTTGGATTAGCTCCCTGGAACCATAGCGCAACCATTAAGATTACCGCTGCACAAGCAATGTATAGTGCCGGAAACACCCATCTTTTTTGAAATAAATGTACTACTTTTTGCGACTTTTTACTATTTCTTCCTCGCATTCCATCATCACCTCAGCAATCATTTTGAACAATATTCACTCATCCTATACAACCTATAACTAATTACTTTTCGACAAAATCTGTAAAAATATGTATAGGAATTGCAAAATTTCCGAGGAAATGATAGAAAAAGGAAAAAACTGAGCGTTTCAGCTCAGTTTTTAGTCCATTTGTTTCTTTCTATAAATGAAGAGCGTAATAACAAGTACTGCAACTAACCAAATAGTTATATTCAATAAATTACTAGTAATTGCACTAAAACCTTCACCTTTTATAACACTACTAACTGCAAGACCGATATGACGAGTTGGCAAATAATCGACTATCTTTGTAACGACTTCATTCTTCACAAACATTCCAATTAAATCACCGAAAAGGAATGTCATTAATATTGGTAATCCAATTGTTGATGTTTGCGGCACATTTTGAGCTAATAATCCAATACAAGTACCAATGAGGTTAAATATTAGCATTCCAAGAACAAAGATGAGTAATAATAATGCAAAATTACCTTCTAATTTACCTAAAATAAGTAGATTAATAAAACAGATTGCAACTGTAATCATACCTGTTAATGAACTTTTACCAATTAATACTTCAATAGATGATGCTGGTGATAGCATAAGAACACGAAGCGTATTTTTTTCCTTTTCTTCAGCGATGAGCATTGCCTGTACAAAGCCTCCGACCATAACTAAGGCCATCGCGGTTAACGTACTTGCTCCAACTTCTCTCATATTATCTGAGCGACTAAATAATACCGAAAAGACAAGTGGCATTACCAACATAATTAAAGTTTGTGAATTCGTTTTAAAATCCTGTACCTCTTTCCGAAAAATAGCTGAAAATCGTCTCATTGAAAATGTCATTATAATCCCCTCCCAGTAACTTCAATAAAGATATCGCCTAACGTTGGCTCGTGTGAATGAATAGATAGTAATTCGCCTTTTTTCATCCATTCTGAAATGCGTTTTGCTCCTAATTCATCTTTTTGTACCGTTTCTTTTTGTTTATCTTTTAACACAACTTGTATTTGATCTTTCGCGTATTTTAATCGCAAGTTTTCTGGTGTATCAAGTGCTACAATTTCTCCTCCGCACAGAAAGGCAATGCGGTTACAAAGCGTTTCTGCTTCGTCCATGTTGTGCGTCGTTAAGAAAATCGTTGTTCCTTCTTTATTTAAATCTTTCAAGATTTTATGAATGTTTTGCACGTTTACTGGATCAAGTGCGGATGTTGGTTCATCTAAGAAGAGGATATCTGGTTTATGAAGAATTGCTCTCGCTAATGTGACGCGCTGCTTCATTCCTTTTGATAATTTTTTCACTTGTGTTTTTTTATCATCCAATAAGTTCACTTGTGCTAGCACTTCATCGATTCGTTCTTTTTTACAATCGTATAAGTCACAAAATAGTAGTAAGTTATCATAGATGCTAAGTCTTTCGTATAGGCCGCTGTTGTCTGTTAAAATACCAATTCGCTTGTAATCGATACTACTTGGACCTGTAATGTCTTTACCTAACACTCTTACAGTTCCAACGCTATGAAGCAATTGAGAAGTTAAAATCTTTACTGTTGTTGTTTTCCCAGATCCACTCGGTCCGAGGAATCCAAAGATTTCTCCTTGCTTCACCTCAATATTTACATTTCGAAGGGCCGTTTTTCCATCGAAACTTTTCATTACATCTTTCATTTCAATTGCCAATGTCATTTCGTCATCCCCTTTGTTTTTCTTTTTATAGATGAAAGTCGCTTTAGCGCTTTTCGTTTGTTTGTTTCGCTTTTCTTGACTCAATCATATGAAAAACAAAGGGTAGGCGCAGTAAAATACCGGTAAAAGGAGTATTTTTACCGGTGAATGAATCGTATTTTGAGCTTATTGGAGCATTTTTATAGCCCAATTACACCTTTTAACTCATCCATTCGTCCTTTTGAAAGCGGGATTGAACTTTTTCTTTCGTCATCCAAAATTAAACTAAAGCTATTACGTGTCCACGTAATGACTTCTCGTACTCTTTGTAAATTAACGAGGTACGAGCGATGACATCTAAAGAATCCGAATCCTGTTAATCTCGTTTCTAGTTCACTTAATGTTAATGTGCATACGAAGTCACCTTCGCGCACATGAATATGTGTCACTCCATTTTGTGTTTCAATGAAATGGATCTCCATCGGATCCAGTAAAATGATTTTATCGTTCACTTTCGCTGGAATTCTTTCAAGTTTCATTTGCGGAATCATTTGAATGACCTTTTCTTCGTCAACTTCTTTCACTTCTTCTTGCTCAATTTCTACCTTTTTCACACCATTGTTATTTAATATGTATACATCTTCTGTTAGCGAGAGCGCATCTGATAAAAAAGATGACGTAATAAAAATCGCCTTTCCTTGCTCTTTCATTTTCATAATCGCTTTTCGAATAATGATCGTACTCTCTGTATCGACATTTTGCTCTGGCTCTTCTAAAATAACTAAATCCGGATTATGAATCATAACTCGCCCAAGATGAAGACGGCGTTTCTCTGAAAATGACAATTTTTCTATTTTAACGTTCAACTTATCTAGGAGACCGACATATTGTACTGCTTCTTCCATACTCATGTTAGATTCATAAAGCCCTAATATAAACTTAAAGTACTCCCTCACCTTCAAACGATCGTATGCTTCATCTTTCAAAAAACAAAAGCCGATGCGGGAATAATTCTTCTTTCCAATCGCTGTGCCTTCAAATAGTACATTGCCAGTTGAAGCTTCTTCTTCACCGATAATGATGCGGTGCAACACTTTAGCTGTATGGTTATTACACTGCAAAACAACACATTGTCCCTTCTCAACCTCTAGCTCAATTGCCGGTAACTGGTTCGTCTTCCCTAACTGTTTCAACTCCAATAACGCCATTCTGTCTCCCCCAAATATTTTTCTCTAATTATACCAAACATTTAATGGAAAATTATGATATTTTAAACAAAAAAGAAGTAGGTATCAGGAAACCCCTGACACCTACTTCTTCACCATCAATTTTCCTTCATAATCATTCAGCGTCTTTATTTCAATGCCTTTATAGTAATGAGCGACTATCTCTGTATATTTCTTGCCTTCCGCTGCCATACCATTCGCACCGTACTGGCTCATACCGACGCCGTGACCGAATCCTTTCGTTGTAACGGTGATGTTATCCCCTTCTTGTTTCCACGTAAAGTCTGAGGAGCGTAAATCTAACTTTTCACGAACTTGTTTTCCTGTTAATGTTTTCCCTTGGAACTCTACATCCTTTACTCGCTTTCCTTCCGTAAGGTCTTTAATATTACCAACCTTTCCGTTTGCTAGTACTTTCACACCGAGACGTTTTTGAAAATCAGCTACTGTGAATTTTTGCTCACTCGTAAATTTTGGAGAGGCTTGATCCCACGGACTATCTACGCTTTTCAAGTACGGATAATCATTTCCCCAATAATCAGCTGCATTTTCTGTTCGTCCGTTACTCGTTGAGAAGAAGGATGCTGAAATTGGTTTTCCATCATACGTTAAAACTTGTCCTGCGGTTTGCGAAACGGCTTCCTCAATTTTCTTTAAATTATTTTCGTAGTTATTACCCCATTGTTTCTTCAATTCCTCTTTGCTTTTGTACACTTGATCTTTCACTGTATCTATCACATCCGCGTTGTTTTTCTTACCTCCGCTTAGCATACGCTGCACTACAAATGTTCTCGCTGCTAATGCCTGCGCCTTTAGCGCCTCTATTTCAAAGCTGGCATTCATCTCAGAAGCTACTACACCGGCCACATACTCCTCCATAGGTAATGTTTCTACCTTCTTCTGCTGATCACGATATACAGCAACTTGAACCGCTGTATCCACTTTCCCTGGAGCTGGTATACTTTCTATCGCTGGAGGAGTTTTAGAAGCTGCTTCTTCCCCTACTTTTGCTTTCGCAAACGGAATAACAAGAGCAGCAGGTACAATGATAACGAGCGCTATTAAGAGCGCTACTGTAATGAAAAGTGGCTTTGAAAATTTCATCCTATTCCCCCAATATAAAGTTGGATTCCTTTCATTCTTATGGAACTACGGATTTTTTAGAACATACTTGGGGGTATCGATATAAAGTGAAACTATAATCAGTGGGGTTTTACTGACCGCAAATAGTGGAATAAAACAAAAATTTTCTAAATATTTTCACTGAGACGTGCATAAGTATGGAATTTATTGACTATAACAGTAATAACCCAAAAAAAATAGCCCCTATGTCAAAAGACATAGAGACTACTTCAATTAAGCGTGAAGATCAGAAACTTCTTGTTCTTTCACTTCTTCTACTTTTTCGTTTACACGTTCAATAGTTGCACCTAATGCAGCTAATTTCTTATGGAAATCTACATAACCACGGTCAAGATGTTTTAACTCTGTTACACGAGTATAACCTTCTGATACTAAACCAGCTAAGATTAATGCTGCTGCAGCACGTAAATCAGTTGCGCCAACTTCAGCTCCTTGCAAGCTACTTGGACCGTTCATAATTACAGAACGACCTTCGATTTTAATATCAGCATTCATACGACGGAATTCTTCAACGTGCATAAAGCGGTTTTCGAATACCGTTTCTGTAATCATACTTGTTCCATCAGCATGTAGTAATAATGCCATCATTTGTGATTGCATGTCTGTTGGGAAACCTGGATGAGGCATAGTTTTAATATCAACCGCTTTTAACTTATCTGGGCCGATAACACGTACACCTTCATTTTCCTCAATAATTTTAACACCCATTTCTTCCATTTTCGCTGTAATTGAGCGTAAATGTTCAGGCACAGCATTTTCAATTAAGATGTCTCCACCTGTAATTGCCGCTGCAACCATGAATGTTCCTGCTTCAATACGGTCAGGAATAATAGGGTGGTTTGCACCATATAATTTTTCAACGCCTTCAATACGAATCGTTCCAGTTCCAGCTCCGCGTACTTTCGCTCCCATTGCATTTAAGAAGTTAGCTAAGTCAACGATTTCTGGCTCTTTCGCTGCGTTTTCAAGGACTGTTGTCCCTTTTGCTAATGTAGCTGCAGACATAATGTTTTCTGTCGCGCCTACGCTTGGGAAGTCTAAATAAATTTTAGCTCCTTTTAGTTCGCCCTCTACGTGTGCCTCAACAAATCCGTTACCAACTTTTACTTTCGCTCCCATTGCTTCGAAGCCTTTTAAATGTTGGTCAATTGGACGTGAACCAATTGCACATCCACCAGGAAGTGCAATACGAGCACGACCGTTACGTGCTAATAATGGTCCCATTACTTGAACAGATGCACGCATCTTACGTACATACTCAAATGGTGCTTCAATGTTTAATTCTTTAGAAGAATCGATTGTTACTTGGTTATTTTCAAATACGACTTCAGCATTTAAATGACGTAATACCTCGTTAATTGTGTATACATCAGATAATACTGGTACTTCAGATAGTACATTCTTTCCGTCACTCGCTAATAGGGCTGCAGCGATTATAGGTAATACAGCATTTTTTGCGCCCTCAACACGCACTGTGCCGCTTAACCGCTTTCCGCCACGGACGATGATCTTTTCCAAATTATTCCCCTCCGTGTCCTTTTTTCAGTATCTATTCACTCAATACTCAGAAGTTATGATCGGTGTGCCAACCACAATTGTATCTTTGTTGTTTGTAGAACGTATTGCTATTTGCACATTTATTTTCTCTCTATTTGTTGAAAGAGCGTCATTCCACTTTTTATTATATGCGGAGACTGATACAAATGCTCTTTCTTCTATCTGTTCGATCGCTCTTGCTGAAAGATCTTTCAAAACCTGATTGGTTTTATTTTGCAAAACACCTTCAATCTTATCATTCAGTACACCTTGAACACAAGTGTAAATTATAGGTTTTTCACTAAAAATTTTATCCATGTTCTGAACGTACTTCGGGTCCCATTTCGCCCCGCTCACTTCAAAAATAATAAAAGTGTTTTCTTTAGTATTTTCCTTACTCCAAGTTACTACTATTCGTTCTTCATGTGAAGAAGATTTTTTATAGGATGTAGCCTTATATCCATCTGGAGATTGTTCTAATTCCCAACCTTCGATGTTCGCCTCTTCCTTCACATCGTTTAACAATTTTTGAAACGTATGTATATTAGAAATTGTTTTCGTTTCTCGCGCTAACCATGACCACCGCTCTACTTTTGCATCGTTCTTCTCTAAAGCTGCAATCATGCTCTCCATTTTCTGTTCATCGCTTATAGGTTTCATCTCTTTATATCCAACCAAAAATAAAACAACACTTACGATAACGATAAGAATGGCTTTAAACTTCAATTTCATCCCCTCCTATCCCCATTGTTAACGGAGATATGAGGTTCTATACACTTACTTTACTAAATACGTTAAACTCTTTGAATAGCCTAAATAATCAAGGAAAAAGTTACTTACAGATGTCCCAATTGCAATTGTAATTAGGATCAGTAATACTCTCGTCTGCATCACTTTTCCAGACTTCATTAAGCGCTCAATGTGAATACCTTGTAAGGCCCACCACGTAATGGTAATAAACAATAAATGCGAAACAATGGCAATCAGTGCTTGTTGCCCTAAAAGATGTGCCAAAAAATCGACCCCTTTTTTTGCTTGGCTACTACTTACGCAAAATGTAAAAAACGATACCATAAATAAGTAGGAGCCACACTTTTTCAAACGCAAATAAGCATCTTACATCGTAATTTTCTCTCGGAAAACATATACCTATAGGCGTTTTCATTTGCTGTTACTCCAAAATAAAAAGCGTAGAGTACGGACTCTACACCTTTTATTTCCACTATTGTACCACGTTCCCCAAGAAGAAGAAATCCTTCATTAATGGAAAATTTTCATAAAAGAAATTGTAACCAATCATCGGCATAATCCCTAGTATTACAATTGAAATTGCGCAAAGACTCATGACAATCTTTATATTTAACGGTAATCGGAGCTTTTCTTCCGTCTCTCCCTTGCGGAAAAACATTTGCTGTAATATTCGGAAATAATATATGAATGAAATAACCGTCGTCCCCATCATAATAGAAGCTAATACGTAATGAGCAGGTTCAACATGAAGTGCCCCTAAAAAAATGTTAATTTTTCCGATGAAACCTGCTGTCCCCGGTATTCCAGCTAAGGATAAAATAAAGACCGTCATCACTATAGCTGTAAAGGGGGATCGCTTATATAACCCTGTAAAAATCGTCATGTTTTCCTTATCATTTTGTAAGATTAATCCGTGGATGATTGCAAATGCTCCTATATTCATAAGCATATATGCAAGCATATAAAACCACATACTATCCATCGTAAACTGCGATAGCGCTACAAGAGGGACTAGCAAATACCCAGCATGCGCGATACCTGAATAGGCAAATAGACGTTTTACGTTGTATTGCTTTAATGCTACTACGTTCCCAACAATCATCGTAATACTAGCTAGTACCGCAATGTATATACTCATACGCCCGTACAAAGATTGTGCGTCTCCTTGGATTGCCACACCTGCAAACACCATAAGAAACAAACGCGTAATGAGTAGAAAACCAGCAATTTTAGAAATCGTTCCGAGAAAAGCAGTGACAGGTGTAGCCGCTCCCTCATACACATCTGGTGCCCACATATGAAATGGCACTGTTGCAATTTTGAATGAGAGTCCAACGAGCAAAAGTAGAAATGCGAGAGCTAACAATAACTGAATGCCCCCGGCCAATCCTTGCGTAAATGCCTTTTGCATTTCTACTATGTTGGTCGACCCTGTAATACCGTATAAATAGCTCATTCCAAAGAGTGTAATTGCTGTTCCAATTCCTCCGTTAATGACATATTTCATTGCAGCCTCATTCGATGCGCGGTTTCTTTTTCGGATTCCTACTAAAATATAGGAAGAAAGCGAAAGCAACTCTAAACCAACGAACAATGTGATGAAATCGACGCTAGAAGCCATGAACATCGCTCCAAGAAGCGCCATTAAAAACAAATAATAATATTCTCCTTTATCTTGAATAGGCTCCTTCTTATCATCGCTTATTGCCATACATAAAACGAGGGCTGCTCCGCCTAATAACAACGTTTTAAATCCTTTTGAAAATCCATCTAGTACAAACGATCCATTTAAAATATCTCCTGCCGGTTCGCTATATAGCGTCATTAATGACACTATCGCTAACAAGGCAGCGGCAATTGCACCAATCGCAACGTACCTATGGTTCAGCTTAAAAAACAAATCACATATGGAAAGAAGGATGGCTGCCCCGAGAATAATGAATTCTGGTACCATGAGATGCCATGATAAGCTAAGTAACGTGTTCATATCCATCCTACTTCACCCCCAATGTTTTCAATGTAGTTTGAAGTGGATCCCCTAGTAGTTCTGGCATTACCCCAATTGCAATAATACAAACGATAAGCACTATAACAGGAACGTACTCCCATCCGTGTATATCAGATTTCGCTTCCCATTCTTTCTTACCAAATGTCACTTGAAGTGTCGCTCTTAATACGTATACAGCGGTTAAAATAATTCCAAGTACACCTGCGGCGGCGATAACCGGTTTCCCTTGGAATAAACCGAGAAAGGCAAGGAATTCGCTAATAAATCCGGACATCCCTGGCATTCCAAGCGATGCCATACCGCCCGCTAAGAAGAAACCACTAAGCACTGGAACACTTTTTGCGAGTCCACCAAGTGCTGTAATATCCGAAGTCCCGAAACGCTCTTCAATAATGCCAAGCAAGAAGAAGAGCAAGGCCGCAATTAAACCGTGAGACACAACTTGGAACAATGCCCCTTGTATACCTGGTGCATTTAACGCCGCCAGCCCCATTAATACAATGCCCATATGCGAAATACTAGAGTAAGCAAGTACCTTTCTAAAGTCCGTTTGGATGAGTGCTAGAAAGGCCCCATACAATAAATTAATTACCCCTAAAACCGCAATTAGCGTTGCAAAATCACGAAAATATTCTGGGAATAATCCTTTCCCGAAGCGAACAATACCGTACGCGCCAATCTTCAGCAAAACCCCCGCGTGAAGCATAACTACAGCGGGATGCGCTTCTATGTGTACATTGACCATCCAGCGATGCAAAGGGAAAACAGGGAGTTTAATCGCAAAAGCAATCATTATGGCAAGAAACAAGCCGAACTGTACGCTACCTGAGACAGCCATTCCTCCCCCAGCACCTACACTCGTTAATATCTCTTTAAGCTCCGCAATATTTGTTGTACCTGTTTTCGCAAATAAAACCGAGAAAACGATAAGTAAAATAGCTGATCCAATACCGTTATATATTAAATAACTATATGCAGCCTTTTCACTCGACAATTTCCCCCACTTGCCAATTAATAAAAACATTGGTGGCAACGTAATCTCAAAGAACATGAAGAACAACATTAAATTTTGAGCAGCGAAGACACCGAGCATACCTATTTCTAACATGAGTAACAGCATGTAGAATGCTTTCAAATTTCTTTTAATAGAAAATGCCGCAATAGCTGCAAGCATCGCTAGAAGGGCTGTGAGCACCATCATTACAAGCGATAAACCATCAATGCCGAGCTCGTAATAAATTGAAAACCACCTTTTGTCCACTGCTGTGAAATCCCCAAATTTAATCCATTTCACTTTTTCATCAAATATCGATAAGCTCTTTCCTGAAGCGTATGTACAAGCAAGGACGGTAGCAATTCCAAATGGAAGCGCCGTTCCGAATAAACCAAGCGCCTGCACTGTACGCGATTCTCGTTTCGGCGTTAATAAAAGCAAGAGAATTCCTAAAAGCGGGGAAAAAATGAAGAACGTTAATAGCAATCCATTCACCGTAAATCCCCTCCCGTATATAACAAAATAATTAGGAGCACTGCGAGCGAAACTGCTGTTACAGTTCCATACACTTGTACATTCCCGTTTTGAAGCCGCGATCCTAGTCCACTCATACCTTTAACGAGTCCAGCAATTAAAACTGCGATTCCTTCTACAACGTATACTTCAAATAAGCGAAGCACATGAGCGATTCCTTTCGTAATAGGAAGCACTGTCGCATTGTATAGTTCATCCACATAATATTTTTCTTTCAAAAGGTTATAAAAAGACGTCCCTTCTCCGCCGGCCCAATCTCTAGAGATAGATTTCTTGCCATATATGAAATATGCGAGGGCAATTCCCGCAAATGAAACGAGCGTCGCAACAACCATAATCCAAACAGGTCCATGCACTTCCTTCACCTGGAATCCTATATCTTTCGTAAGCCAATCCCCAAGAAACGTTCCGAACCACGGTGTATTTATATAACCGGCCACTACCGCAAGAACACCAAGGACAATCATCGGATACGTCATGGTGCGAGGCGATTCATGCACCTCTTCCTTCGTCTTCGTTTCCCCCGTAAAGACAAGAAAATATAGACGGAACATATAAAATGCTGTTAGAAATGCCGCAATTACTGCTAAAACGAATAGAAAGTAATTGCCATTCATCCAAGCCGCCGCTAAAATTTCATCTTTACTAAAAAATCCGGAAAGCAGAGGAACACCACTAATTGCAAGTGTGCCTATTAAAAATAGTGCACCGGTTACTTTCATCTTTTTCTGTAAACCGCCCATTTTATTAATGTTTTGCGTATGGACTGCATGAATTACACTTCCTGCTGCCAGGAACAATAATGCTTTAAAAAAGGCGTGTGTCGTTAAGTGAAAGATACCAGCTACATAACCAGCCGAGCCTAGCGCAAGCATCATATATCCGAGCTGACTAACTGTAGAATAAGCAAGAACCCTCTTAATATCTGTTTGCACTAGACCGATAGAGGCCGCAAAGATTGCGGTGAAAGCCCCAACGATTGCCACAGTTTGCATCGCTACCGCACTTGCTGAAAATAGCGGGAACATCGTCGCTACTAAATATACGCCGGCTGCAACCATCGTTGCCGCGTGAATAAGCGCCGAAACAGGCGTCGGTCCTTCCATTGCATCTGGCAACCATGTATGAAGCGGGAACTGACCCGATTTCCCCATCGCACCGATAAAAATTAATATCGCCGTTATTGTAATCATAGAAGGAGAGAGGTCGCCCGTATGAATCGCTTTAAAAATCGCGTCATATTCAAAACTACCTGCGTGCCAAAAAATTAATATCATCCCAATAAATAGCCCAACATCCCCAATGCGTGTCATAATAAAAGCCTTTTTCGCAGCAGCCTTCGCTTCTTCTTTAAAGAAATAAAAACCGATAAGTAAAAACGAACCAAGGCCGACTAACTCCCAAAATATATAAAGCTGTAATAAATTCGTCGATATAACTAGCCCAAGCATCGCAAAGGTAAAGAGCCCTAAATATGCATAAAAGGTTGGTAATCTGGTGTCACCTTTCATATAACCTTTTGAGTACACATGTACAAGAAAACTTACAAGTGTAACGATAAACAACATTAAAGCCCCTAATGCGGTAACTTCAAAACCAAATGATATATCTATATCTCCTACCCTAAGCCATACCCACTTATGCTTCACTGCCTCGGATGAAAATCGTTCTATTAGTACCACTACCGCGGATATAAAGGAGAGAAAGGTAAAGAAAATACCTAGTACACTACTTCCCTCTCTAATTTTCTTCCCGAACACAATAAGTAACAAAAATGAAACAAGCGGGAAAAGCGGTATGAGCCATGCATAATCGATCATTGTTTCCTTCCCCCTTTTCGGTCACAATGCTATCCTTTGAGCGTATCCATCTCATCTACATGAACTGTCGGGCGATTACGGTACAAAGCAATCAAAATTGCAAGACCTACCGCTGCCTCCGCTGCCGCTACAGACATCGTAAACAGCGAAAAAATTTGTCCTGTTAAATTCGGAAACAAGCCTAATTTACTAAACGCTACTAGATTTAAATTGGCGGCGTTTAACATCAATTCGATACAAACTAGTACAATTACTGTATTTCGCTTTGTTAAAGCTCCAAATAAGCCGATGCAAAACAAAATAATCGCAAGTGTTAAATACGCAGAAGCCGGAACGCTACTCATGGGAATCCTCCTCTCCCTCATCCTTCTTCGCAAGGATAATCGCTCCTACAAGTGCTACAAGTAAAATAACTGAGGTTAATTCGAATGGAATAATATATTTTGAATAGAGAAGTGTACCGATTTGAAGTGTGTTATTTTCATGGAGAGGTAAACTTCCTTGTGTGCTTTGATTTGAAAAATCGATACTATTAACAGCGAAATACATAACTGCGCCAAATGCTACAACCGCAAAGAAGATAATCCATTTTCGAAGAGTAAGGCGCGATTCATTTTCCGCGTTATGTTTCGTTAACATAATGCCAAAAATCATAATAATAGTGATTGCACCAGAGTAAAGTAAAATTTGTGCCACTCCGATAAATTCGGCTGATAAGAGAAAATACAAACCCGCAATGCTAAGGAACGTAAGCACAAGGGCCAGCATCATATGCATTACTTTCGTTAAATTCAGCATAAGAACGCCGCCGATAATCGCGGACAAGGATAATATAAAGAAAGCTACAAACTCGCCGTTCATGCTTTATTCTCCTTCCTGATGTTCTCGTCGTTCTCGTCAAGCCACTGCAAATTTTTAAATAAATCATCACGTGAATACTCTGCAAGTTCAAAGTTATTTGTCATTACAATCGCCTCTGTCGGGCAAACTTCTGTACATAAATCGCAAAGAATACAAATTTCAAAATTAATATCATACGTGTCGATAATTTTCCCTTTTTTCGTAGGATCAGGATGTTTTTTTCCTGTTAATTGAATGCAATCTGTCGGACAAATGTTGGAACACTGATTACAAACAATACATTTCTCTGGATAAAACTTTTGAATACCTCGAAATCGGTCTGGTAATGGCAACGGTTGATTTGGATAATCATACGTCACCTTTTTCTTACTCAAATTACTAAGCGTATATTTTAACCCTTTAAATAGTCCTTTCATCTCTTACTGGCACCCCCTTTATAGATTAGAAGAATAGCTCCTTAATCAATGCCGTTAAGAAAATATTTGCAAGTGCGATTGGTAATAATACTTTCCAGCCAAACTCCATTAACTGGTCACCTCTTATGCGCGGGAACGTAACGCGGAACCAAATCAATAGAAAGACCACACTGCTGAATTTCAAAGCAAACCATACGGCTCCTGGAATAAACCCAAGAAACATAACTGGATTCCAGCCTCCTAAAAAGAGTACTGTAATTAAAGATGACATCCCGAAGAAATACACATACTCTGAAAGCATGAAAAACGCCCAGCGAAAACCTGAGTATTCCGTATGGTATCCTGAAACAAGTTCTGACTCCGCTTCGGGTAAATCAAACGGTGTCCTATTTAGCTCTGCAACTGCCGCGATTAAGAAAATGACGAAACCGATTGGCTGTGCGAAAATGTACCATACCTTTTCCTGCGCCGCTACAATTTCATTCAAGTTAAGACTACCAGCTAACAAAACGACGCCAATTACACTCATCACAAGTGGAATCTCATAAGAAATCATTTGCGCTGCCGCACGCATCCCTCCTAAAAGGGAATATTTATTATTTGATGCCCATCCCCCAGTTACGACGCCGATCGTCGTAATCCCAGAAACAGCAATGTAATACAGCAATCCTACGCCAATATCCGCAAACTGAAATTTATCAGTAAACGGGATAACCGCAAGCACCATAAATGCTGGTGCGAATGCAATAACAGGTGCTAATATAAACAACGGTTTATCAGCAGCTTTCGGAATGCTATCTTCTTTTAATAATAGTTTCAAAACATCAGCTACCGTTTGGAGTAAACCGAACCGGCCCCCAACTTGGTTTGGTCCAATCCGTCCTTGCATAAATCCCATCACTTTCCGTTCTGCCAAAATACCGTATGTAACGAAGCCAAGGACTGCAAATAATAGAAGCACCGCTAACCCGAAAAAAATGAAGAAATTCGTCCAGCTTGAAGGTGATTGTAAGAGCGTCTCAATCATTAGCCGTCAACCTCCCCAAGTACAATATCAACCCCACCTAAAATCGTAATTAAGTTGGCGATGTTTTCACCTTTCAATAACTTCGGTAAGATTTGCAAATTATAAAAAGACGGTCTGCGAAATTTCAAACGGTACGGCTCTTTCTTTCCATCACTAGCAATATAACAGCCAATCTCTCCCCGCGGTGACTCTATACGGACGAACGCTTCTCCCTTAGGTGCTTTAATAATTTTCGGCACTTTCGCCAGCACAGCGCCGTCTTTCGGGAACTGCTCGGCTGCTTGCTCAATAATGTTCAATGACTCCTCAATTTCCTCCATCCGGCAAACGTAGCGATCCCAAGCATCTCCCGTGCTCCCAACAGGAATATCAAAGTCAAAACGATCATAAATAGAATACGGCTCATCTTTGCGAAGATCCCAGTGGACTCCCGTGCACCGTAAATTTGCGCCGCTTAAAGAATACGAGATCGCCTCTTCCGCGCTATATACGCCAACGCCTTTCACACGATTTAAGAAAATTTCATTTCCGCTAACAAGGTCGTGATACCCTTCCAACTGCTCTCTCATATACGGAACAAACTCTTTCACCTTTTCAATCCAGCCGTCTGGCGCATCCCACTTCACGCCGCCGACTCTCATATAGTTGAAAGTAAGCCTTGCACCGCACAATTCACTTAATAAATTTATAATCATCTCTCGTTCACGAAAGGCATATAAAAATGGACTAACCGCTCCTATATCAAGCAGGTTCGTTCCCCACCAGACGAGATGGCTCGCAACTCTCCCAAGCTCCATCGCAAGCACCCGTAAATATTCAGCACGCTCTGGAATCTCAAGATCCATCATCGTCTCTACAGCGTGGCAAAGGACGTAATTATTCGTCATTGCTGATAAATAGTCCATTCGATCTGTATACGGGATAATTTGTGTATATTGCAAGCTCTCAGCTATCTTTTCTGTTCCGCGATGCAAATATCCGATAACCGGTGTAGCCTCTTTAATAATTTCCCCGTCAATCTTAATTACAAGCCGAAACACACCATGTGTACTCGGATGCTGCGGCCCTACATTTAAGAGCATCTCTTCCGTACGGATCACAAGCTACACCTCCACATCATACGGTTCATAATCCTTCCTAAGCGGATACCCCACCCAATCATCCGGCATTAAAATGCGAGATAAATTAGGATGACCTTCAAATACAATACCGAGCAAATCATACGTTTCACGCTCCGGCCAATCTGCCCCTTTCCAAAGCGGCGTCACCGATTGTACTTGCGGCGCTTCCCTATCCAGCTTTACCTTCACTGCTACTGACTGTTTCTTTCCATATGAAAATAAATGAACGTATACTTCCATATGTGTCACAAAATCCGTCGCATGTAGCTCTGACATATAATCAAAAGCAAGTCCCTCATGGAATCTTAGCAATTCCATCACTTCATAATATTTCGAAGGCTTCGCCACAAGCGTTGGAACATCTTTTGAAAGCTTATTAATATAGGAATCTACTAATGCATATTCTCCTAACCTCTCCTTAACAACCTCCACATAGCGATTTAAATATGGTTGGTTAACTGATGGTTCTTCCTGCTGCAGTTCGTCTTCTATCTTATTTACAGATCCCTTTGCCCTTGCCGCAGCAGCGGCTTTCGCTTTCGCGGCTGCAATTGCCTTCGCTTTCTCATCTCCAGAATCCCCCTCACCTTGTGAGGCTTTCTGCTTCGCTAACGCTGCTGCTTTTGCTTTTGCAGCTGCTACAGCCTTTGCCTTCGCTTTAACTTTTTCTTCGTCCGTTACTTCTTCTGATCCTTCTCGCTTTTGCTTCGCTAATGCCGCTGCTTTTGCTTTTGCTTTTGCAGCTGCTGCAGCTTTCGCCTTTGCTTTGGCTTTTTCTTCGTCCGTTACTTCTTCTGACCCTTCTCGCTTTTGCTTCGCTAATGCCGCTGCTTTTGCTTTTGCAGCTGCTGCGGCTTTCGCCTTTGCTTTAACTTTTTCCTCGTCCGTTACTTCTTCTGATCCTTCTCGCTTTTGCTTCGCTAATGCCGCTGCTTTTGCTTTTGCAGCTGCTGCAGCTTTCGCCTTTGCTTTGGCTTTTTCTTCATCCGTTACTTCTTCTGATCCTTCTCGCTTTTGCTTCGCTAATGCCGCTGCTTTTGCTTTTGCAGCTGCTGCAGCTTTCGCCTTTGCTTTGGCTTTTTCTTCATCCGTTACTTCTTCTGATCCTTCTCGCTTTTGCTTCGCTAATGCCGCTGCTTTTGCTTTTGCAGCTGCTGCGGCCTTTGCCTTCGCTTCTTCTACATTAATCCCCTTATCTTTTGGTAGCGCTTTCTCTTTTTCTCGATGTTCTCCTTCAAGTTTAGACATTTCCGCCCCATGTTTCGCAGCAAGACGTTTTCGCGCTTCCTCTTTCGCATGACGGGCTGCTTCTCTTTTCATGCTTTCTAAGTCTTTATTTGGATCACTCATTTATTCGTCACCTGCTTCCCGGTCCTCGCCTCGTAACGAATTTTTTCTTTTAATTTATTAATTCCATAAATTAAAGCAGCAGGATTTGGAGGGCATCCAGGAATATACACATCAACTGGTACAATTTGATCTACACCTTTCACAACAGCATACGAATTCACATACGGACCACCGGCCGTTGCACAAGATCCCATCGCAATTACCCACTTCGGTTCAGGCATTTGATCATATAGGCGCCGAACAATAGGTGCCATTTTCTTCGTTACCGTTCCTGACACAATCATGACGTCCGATTGTCTTGGTGAAGTCCGAAAAAATGACCCAAATCGATCTAAATCGTAATGTGATGAGCCTACTCCCATCATTTCAATCGCACAGCATGCCAGTCCAAATGTCATCGGCCATAAAGAGTTGCTCCGCGCCCATCCCTTCAACTGTTCCAATGTAGAAAAAAAGATATTCCTTTCTAATTCCGCTCGCTCCTGTGGGTTTAATTCCTCAAAATTTATAACCATTGTAACACCTTCTTTTTCCAAGCATACGCTAATCCAACTAGCAACATCACAACAAAAATGAGCATTTCAATCAGTGCAAATAAACCAAGCTTGTCATATGCAACAGCCCATGGGTATAAAAATAAAGTTTCTACATCAAAGATGACGAACAATAAAGCGAAAATGTAATAACGAGCATGAAACCGAATATTTGCATCATGAAAAGGCTCAATTCCACTCTCATACGTCGTCGCTTTCGCTGCACTCGGTTTGTTTGGACGCAGCATTTTCCCTAATGTAAGAGCCACTACCGGCAGCAATATACCTAATAGCAAGAAAATCAAAACGATCATATAACTATTTTCATATACACTTGCCATTGTGAAACCCTCCCCCCTGAATTAAGAACAAGTTCACATAGTAAACAATATGTCTTACTTGCATCATTTATTATTTTTAAATTTTTCTAAATAATTCAACTATTTAATTCATTATAGCAAACTTCAAATTCCTATGTCGATATATTGGGAACAGAAACAACAATTAATACTTGCTAAGCAAATCTATTTTTACAACTCATTATAAATGTGTAAAATAAATATAGAAATTCTATATGTTTTCAAGCAATCATAAAAAACATAAACTACAAAAAGGTGGTTCTTATGTATATACAGTGGGTGATATAAATGAAAAAACAAACACATGTAAGTATTCTTATAAGCATTTCATTGTTGTATATAGCTATTCATTACGTATCAATGTCCTTTTTATATGAGTACGCACTCCCATTTCAAATATTAACTGGAATAAGTACCATATTAATTGATATTACAATTTGCAGTTATATATTTTATTTTTCAAATATAAAACAAGGGTTATCTCGTTTGTTTTGGATAACATTAACTATCGGATCCTTCTCTTATTTCATCGGCGATATAGTAGTTGCTTATCAACGCTTAATTCTGCATGACTACTATACATTCGTTGATCCATCAGACTTTTTTTACTTATTATTTTTAATTAGCTTTGCATTTGCCTTTCTATATGAAATTATTTATGGCCGAGATTTATTGGAACAGCTTTTTACGATATGTGATATTTGTATTATTGTTACTGCTCAATTTACTTTAAGCTACTATTTACTTATTGAAAGAACCATTCATATTTTTACAACATCATATATCGACATGTTTGTTCAACTCACGTATCCAATGGCTGATCTACTCTTTCTTTTAATAGGAATCAACCTTTTATTCAGACCATTATCCTTACTACCAAAGCAAGTTGGTGCTCTTCTTGGCAGTGCTTTAATTTTGTATGCTACTACGGATTCTATTTATGCTTATATAAAATACTTCCAGCCTGAGCACTCTATGTTCACAGTTGCTCCATTATATCAAGTAACCTTATTATTGGTAGCAATCGCTTGTATACTTCACACAAAAGAGCCCGAAAAACAAGAACAAATATTACTAACGCCTCAATTTGGTGAATCAATCCGATTATCATTACCGTATATTTCTGTCGTGATGCTTATTGTTTTTATATTGGTCGAAAATGTTTTTGCACCTATCGTAGTAATTGGAATTATGGTAACTTTCGCCTTCGTTCTCATACGCCATATGTTAGTTCGAAGACAAAATAAAATATTATTGCTAGCACAAATGCAATTCAGCTTAGAACTCGAGAAACAAATCGAACTACGTACAGAAGATTTAGTAGAACAAAAAAATGAGTTATATCATAACCAACAAATGTTTAAATCTTTATACGAGCATCATCCAGATCCAATTTTCACATTAGATTTGTACGGTAATTTTCTCAATGTGAACAACGCTGGAACTACTTTACTCGGTTATCAAACGAATGAATTATTAAACCAACCATACTATTCACTTATGTATGAAGAAGATTTAGAAGAAATCATTACTGCCTTTCATCACGTGAAAAAAGGGAAATCTATTTCTTTAGAAATACGGGCATATCATAAAAATAGAGATATTTACTACTTACATGTTACAGCTGTTCCCATCTTTTTAAAGGAACATATTTCTGGGGCCTATTTAATGATTAAAGATATTACAGAAAGCAAGCAGCAACAAGAGCAAATTAATTTCCTAGCATATCATGATACTTTAACGGAACTTGCAAATCGCCGTTCATTTCATCTGCAGTTAGAACAAGCAATTGTACGAGCAAAACTATCGAAAAGACCTTTTGCTGTTATGTTTCTCGATTTAGACCGTTTTAAAGTTATTAACGATACTCTCGGTCACCGGGTAGGAGATCTTCTTTTAATTGCTGTAGCAAAAAGACTAGAACGAATATCGACGTCAAATATGAAACTTGCTCGGTTAGCTGGGGATGAGTTCACAATTCTTATAGAAGATTATAAAGAAGATAGAGATGTACAAAAAATAGCTGATATGATTGTACTATCTATGAATGAGCCATTCGAAATTGAAAATCAACATTTACAAATCTCGCCAAGTATCGGGATTGCAATATACCCAGAAGCAGGCGAAGATCCGTTATCTATTTTACAACATGCTGATATGGCCATGTACGAAACCAAAAATAAAGGAAAGAATGGTAGCTCACTTTATACGAAAGAGTTATATAAAAAAATGGAGCGAAAAGCTAGAATTGAAAAAGATTTACCACTTGCTTTAGTAAATAAAGAATTCTTTCTCGTCTATCAACCACAAGTTGACATTACAACGAATAAAATCATCGGTGCCGAAGCTTTAATCCGTTGGAAACATCCACTATTAGGTGACATTTCACCATGTGAGTTCATTCCAATTGTGGAAGAGACTCCGCAGGTCATCCCACTTGGGCATTGGGTGCTACGAGAGTCTTGTCGTCAACTAAAAATATGGCAAAGTTTTGGATACACAAACTTAAAAATGAGTGTCAATTTATCAGCGAAAGAATTTCAACAAAATCAATTAATCGAAAATATTTCACAAATACTAAAGGACGTTAAAATTGACCCGAAAGATGTAACACTTGAACTAACAGAACGAATTGCGATGATTGATGAAAAAGAAACATTATCGAGACTAAAGCAATTAAAAGAATATGGTATTCAAACGTCCATTGATGACTTCGGTACCGGCTACTCTTCTCTTGCTTATTTATCAATTTTCCCTATCGATACATTAAAAGTACCAAAAGAATTTACACAACTAGCCGATCATCGGCCTGAAGAAAGAGCCATCGTCTCCACTATCCTTTCCCTTGCAAATACTTTAAATCTCTCTGTCGTTGCTGAAGGAATTGAAACAGAAAAACAGCTTAAGTTTCTGCAAAAAAACAACTGTAAATACATGCAAGGTTACTATTTCAGTAAACCTCTAACAAGTAAACAGTTTATAAAATTCCTACAAAAAACACCCAGTATGAACCAATAGTTCACACTGGGTGTTTTTTAAAGTGTCGGAATTCTTTTTTCGTAATATTCTTCTGCAATCTCTTCGTAAAAAGCTGCTGTCGTTGTATAAAAATATGGAATCAACCATAAAAATCCAATTCCTAATGTAATACAACTTAATATAAACCAACCAATAAAACTTAAACATAAAATGAAATACTCCATCTTATGTCCAGCCATCATACGACGACTTTCTGTAATAGCTTGATTTATTGAATACTCAGGATGATCATTTATAATAAAATACGTCATCGCATAAGAAAATGATTTAATAATGCCTGGAATAATAAATAGTAAACACCATAGGAAAATATAAATGTTTACTACTATATATAATAAAAATGACTTTATAAACTTACTTCCTTCTGTAAACCATCTAAATATATGCCCAATACGCGCTTCTTTTTCACGAATTATATGCAGTGCTAAACAATAACCCCCTAGCGTTAAAGGCCCCACCAGCAATATTGTAATAACATCTATTGAAAGTGAGCTATTCACTTCTTTCCACTCCCAAACCTGAGAGAGAAGGAACTGAATACTAAAACTAAAAGCTGAAGTAAGAATCGAAATAAGTAATGTTGCCCCAACAGCTAAGCCCCATTTTCCTTCCAGTGAATCTAGCGCTTCTCCTTTTAAATCACTAATCATACTTAACCTCCTATACGTAATAATTCTATTAGTATAGCACGTCCCTACTGCAATTCACCTTTTGCAATATAGCGATAAAAATGTGCTGTCGTTGTACCTACATATGGACTAAGCCAAAGAAATCCTATTCCAAGAGTAAGAATTGCTAAAATAGCCCATCCTATGAAGCTAAGCCATAAAAGAAATAAATCTAGTTTATGCCCCTTCATAAAGTTCTTACTTTCTTTCATCGCCTGTGAAACGCTATAATCTGGATTTTCAACCATAACATAATACGTCATCGCATAAGAAAAATACATCACAATCATTACAACAATCGAAATAGCTAATAGTACAAAGAAAGCAATTGTTAACGATACATTCCCTTCCTCACCAAAAAACGCGAATACACCTAGTAACAACATCGGAATCCACGTACCTGTATATAACAAAATCGCAAGCATAGCCCACATTGTTTTCATCATTCTTTTAAAGCCACGAAATCCTTCAAATAAATAATCTACTCTAGCATCTTCTCGTTTACTAATTTGTAGCAACACATTCGTATAACCGTATGATGTAATACCATAAGATGCATTACTCAAAATGATCATTATGCAATAAAAAATTCCAAATGTAATACCTGCCCCGACTGATATTGCTTCCTCTTCAATTGAACCCGCTAAACCAACAACTAAGAAAAATATAATAATTCCTGGAATTAAAAGTATAAGCATTGCAGCCATTGAAACAACATAACTTAAAATAATATGTAAAATCGTTGATCCAACACCTAGTCCCCATTTTCCTTTTAAAGAGTACAATGCTTCTCGTTTCATTTCACCGATCATTTGTTCATCTCCTTTATGAAATATAAATTGTTATATATTCTCTACTTATACAAACAACAATATAATTATACCAATTTTGTAAGTTTATTCTATCTATTAAATTGAGTTTCAGTTTCGACATTTAAATAAAACACATCTATGCATGGCTAGATGCTCTCTCCTACCTAAAGAGAGGCGTTTTTTCCTCTTTTAATTTATATCCATAACAAAAAATCCGTAAAGGCAAGAGCCCTTACGGATTTTTTTACTTCATATCAGAAACGTTTAAACGGTTCACAGCACGCTGCAAGGCCATTTCTGCACGTCTAAAGTCAACATGCGCTTGTTTATCTTGCATACGTTGCTCAGCGCGACGTTTCGATTCATTTGCACGATGGATATCGATATGGTTTGCTTCTTCAGCAGATGATGATAACACAGTTACTTTATCTGGACGAACTTCGATAAAGCCACCGCTTACTGCTACATAATCAGTGTGCCCACCATTTTTCAGACGGACCGCACTAATTTTTAAAGGTGCAACAGTTGGAATGTGACCTGGTAAGATCCCCATTTCCCCACTCTCTGCTTTTACGCTTACCATTTCTACTTCTTTTTCGTAAACCGGTCCATCAGGAGTTACAATACTGACTGGAAATGTCTTCATAATTCGTCCCTCCTAAGGCCTTACGCCATCATTTTCTTCGCGTTTTCAATAACTTCTTCAATGCTACCAACAAGACGGAACGCATCTTCTGGAAGGTCATCATATTTTCCTTCTAGAATTTCTTTGAAACCACTAACTGTATTTTTTACAGGTACGTAAGAACCTTTTTGACCTGTAAACTGTTCAGCTACGTGGAAGTTTTGTGATAAGAAGAATTGAATACGACGAGCACGATGTACAACTAACTTATCTTCTTCAGATAACTCATCCATACCTAAGATAGCGATGATATCTTGAAGCTCTTTATAACGCTGTAAAGTTTGCTGTACTTGACGAGCTACTCCATAATGCTCTTCTCCTACGATTTCTGGAGAAAGCGCACGAGATGTAGATGCTAATGGATCTACGGCTGGGTAAATACCCATTTGTGTTAAACGACGCTCTAAGTTTGTTGTTGCATCTAAGTGAGCGAACGTTGTAGCTGGTGCTGGATCCGTATAGTCATCGGCTGGTACGTATACCGCTTGGATAGACGTGATAGACCCTTTATTTGTAGATGTAATACGCTCTTGTAATTGACCCATTTCTGTTGCAAGTGTTGGCTGGTAACCTACCGCAGATGGCATACGACCAAGAAGGGCAGATACTTCAGAACCCGCTTGCGTGAAACGGAAGATGTTATCGATGAACAATAGTACGTCTTGTCCTTGCTCATCACGGAAATGTTCAGCCATTGTTAAACCTGTTAATGCAACACGTTGACGTGCTCCAGGTGGCTCGTTCATTTGTCCGAATACCATCGCAGTTTTCTTAATTACGCCAGAATCGCTCATTTCGTGGTATAAGTCGTTACCTTCACGAGTACGCTCACCTACACCAGCGAATACAGAGATACCACCGTGCTCTTGTGCGATGTTGTTAATTAATTCCTGAATTAATACTGTTTTACCTACGCCGGCACCACCGAATAGACCGATCTTACCACCCTTAATGTAAGGAGCAAGTAAGTCTACTACTTTAATACCAGTTTCAAGAATTTCTACTTTAGTAGATAACTCTTCAAATGCAGGCGCTTGACGGTGAATTGGATCACGACGTACATCCGCAGGAACATCACCATCTAAGTCAATTGCATCACCTAATACGTTAAATACACGACCAAGTGTTACATCACCAACTGGTACAGAGATTGCTTTACCAGTATCTTCTACTTCTGTGCCACGAACAAGTCCATCTGTGGAAGACATTGCAACTGTACGAACTGTGTCATCACCTAAATGAAGTGCAACTTCAAATGTTAAGTTAATGCTTGCTCCGTTTTCGTTGCTTTGTTTTACCGTAAGGGCGTTGTAGATTTCTGGTAGCTTTCCGCCATCAAACTTAACGTCTACAACCGGACCCATGATTTGCGTAACGCGCCCTTTATTCATCGGGTTCCCTCCTAGCTTTCTTTTAATTAGCCAGCTTTCTAAGAGAAGTCGGCTTTTAATTTTTATTAGTTTATAGCTTACGCGACTCTCCTGTTCTGGACGAACCGCTTCCGCTTTTTATTGAATCTAGTTCCGGTGGCTAGAAGGGTCGGTCATTTCACCCTTCCTACGAGGCAAAGAACGCCTCTTTGTCAGGAGTTCCAATGCCCTCCCCTTCTGAGCAAGCCACCTACGCTTTTTAATACTATTCTAACGCTGCTACTCCACCAACGATTTCCGTAATTTCTTGCGTAATCGCTGCTTGACGCGCACGGTTGAATGAAAGTGTAAGTGAATCGATAACTTCCATTGCGTTGTCTGTAGCACTCTTCATTGCTGTCATACGCGCCGCGTGCTCACTTGCTTTACCGTCTAGTAATGCACCGTACACTAAGCTTTCTGCGTATTGTGGCAATAATACTTTTAAAATTTCTTCTTCAGAAGGTTCGAATTCATAAGCTGTCGTCGGTTTATCAGACGCCACATCCGTAAGCGGTAAAATTTTATTTTCCGTTACTTCTTGTGAAATTTTACTTACATAATGATTGTAGTAAATATACAGCTCATCATAAGCACCATCTGCGAACATCGCAATTGCTCGAGAAGCAATATCTTTAATATCAGTAAATGATGGGTGGTCAGATAATCCAACTACTTCATCAATGATGTTAAAGCCGCGACGTTTTAAATAATCACGTCCTAGTCGTCCAAGCACAATAATTGAATATTGGTTTGAATCCATATTATGACGTTCACGAATTACGTTACTTACTGTACGTAATACGTTACTGTTATAACCACCTGCTAGTCCGCGATCAGATGTAATAACGATGTACCCTGTACGCTTTACAGGACGCGCATTTAGCATTGGATGATTGATCCCTTTACTTCCTTGCGCAATGCTCGCTACTACTTCTTGAATCTTTTCCATATACGGAACGAAAGATTTAGCATTTTGTTCTGCACGGTTTAACTTAGATGCAGATACCATCTCCATCGCTTTCGTAATTTGACTCGTTTTCTTTGTCGAGTTAATCTTCGCTTTTATATCGCGTAAAGATGCCACAGGTTTTCACCACCTTTTTTCCGGAAGTTGGCACGATTAGTAAGAATCCTCTTCCTAATCTACGTTGCAAGATATTCTTGCTCATGATTGAAGGAAAAGAATAGGTGCACCTACTCTTTTCCTTTACATAACCGTCAGCAATCTCAAAGATTGAGATGCCTTTATATATTATCTAGCTTCAGCAGCCTGAACGAGCCGCTTCCGCTTTTATTTATTACTCAGAAGCTACGAATACTTTTTTAAATCCATTAATAGCTGCTGCAAATTTGTCATCATCCGCAAGTTTCTTAGTTGTGCGAATTTCGCTTAATAAGTCAGTTGCATTTGAATCTAACCAAGCATGGAATTCTTCTTCGAAACGAGTGATATCTACTACTGGGATATCATCTAGGAATCCACGTGTTAAAGCGTAAAGAATGATAACTTGTTTCTCTACACGTAACGGTTTGTGTAATCCTTGTTTTAATACCTCAACTGTACGAGCACCACGGTTTAATTTCGCTTGTGTTGCTTTATCAAGGTCAGAACCGAACTGAGCGAACGCTTCTAACTCACGATAAGATGCAAGGTCAAGACGAAGTGTACCTGATACTTTACTCATCGCTTTAATCTGAGCTGATCCACCTACACGAGATACAGAAGTACCCGCATCGATTGCTGGACGTACGCCAGAGAAGAATAGGTCAGATTGTAAGAAGATTTGTCCATCCGTAATAGAAATTACGTTTGTTGGGATGTAAGCTGATACGTCCCCTGCTTGTGTTTCGATGAAAGGTAGTGCAGTTAAAGAACCGCCGCCTCTTGCATCACTTAATTTTGCTGCACGCTCTAATAAGCGAGAATGTAAGTAGAATACATCCCCTGGATATGCTTCACGACCTGGAGGACGACGTAATAGTAATGAAAGCTCACGGTAAGCCGCTGCTTGTTTTGATAAGTCATCATATACTACTAATACGTGTTTACCATTGTACATGAACTCTTCACCCATTGTTACACCAGCGTAAGGAGCTAGGTATAATAATGGAGCTGGTTGAGAAGCTGATGCAGTTACAACGATTGTGTAATCTAATGCACCGTGCTTACGTAGTGTTTCTACTACGTTACGTACTGTTGATTCTTTTTGTCCGATAGCTACATAGATACAAATCATATCTTCATCTTTTTGGTTAATGATCGTATCAAGTGCAACTGCTGTTTTACCTGTTTGACGGTCACCGATGATTAACTCACGTTGACCACGGCCAATTGGTACAAGAGCATCGATCGCTTTAATACCTGTTTGAAGTGGTTCATGAACAGATTTACGATCCATTACACCTGGTGCTGGACTTTCGATTGGACGAGTGTTTGTTGTATTGATTGGGCCTAAACCATCAACTGGTTGACCTAATGGGTTTACAACACGACCGATTAGTTCTTTTCCTACTGGTACTTGCATGATGCGACCAGTACGACGAACTTCGTCACCTTCACGGATTTCTGTGTAAGGTCCTAAAATAATGATACCTACGTTGTTTTCCTCTAAGTTTTGTGCTAGTCCCATAACGCCATTAGAGAACTCTACAAGTTCACCAGCCATAACGTTATCAAGACCATGAGCACGCGCAATACCGTCACCAACTTGGATAACTGTACCAACATCACTAACTTCGATTTCAGACTGATAGTTCTCGATTTGTTGCTTTATCAGTGCGCTAATTTCTTCAGCTCTGATGCTCATGTGCTTCACCCCTATCTATTCTTCATTAATTCACGCTGAATACGTGCTAATTTTCCTTGTAAGCTTCCGTCGTAAATGCGATTTCCAATACGTACTTTAATGCCGCCTAGTAAATCTTCATCCACAACATTTTTCACGCGAATTGCATCTTTTCCTGTTTTTTTTGCAAATGCTTCTGCAATGTTAAGTTTTTCTTCTTCCGATAGAAGACGAATAGAATATACAGTTGCATCCGCTACGTTACGTTCTTCATTAGCAAGAACAACATATTCATTTGCAATTTCAGGTAGGATATCAATACGCTTGTTATCAATTAAAATATATAACGTATTTAAAATAGATTCAGAAACAGATGCGAATACGTTTGCAAGAAACGTTTTCTTCTGCTCTTTTGAAATGTTCGGTTGCGTTAAAAAGCTATGTAGTTCTCCGTTCTTTGTAAAAACGTTTTGTACAAGGCGTAATTCCTCTTCAAACATTTCTAATACGTGTTTTTCTTTTGCAATTTTGAAAAGAGCGACAGCATAACGTTTTGCTACAATCCCATTGCTCATCGCGCTTCTCCTACTTCTTTAATATAATCGCGAATTAATTTCACTTGATCTTCTTCTTTTAATTCTTTTTCAATTACTTTAGAAGCAATATGAACAGATAAAGAAGCAACTTGTTCTTGTAAAGCAGCAATCGCTTGCTCTTTTTCGCGTTGAATTTCTTGTACAGCAGATGTTTTAATTGATTCTGCTTCTTCTTTCGCAGCAGCAACAATAACATCCTTTTGATCTACAGCTTGTTTCTTCGCTCTTTCGATTAACTCTTGTGCTTCAACACGCGATTGTTTTAACATTTCACGTTGTTCTTCTACTAATTTCTTCGCTTCAGCATTACTTCTTTCTGCAGCGTCGATTTCATTAGTAACATGCTCTTCACGTTCTTTCATAATTCCCATTAAAGGACCCCACGCGAATTTGCGTAGCATTACTAATAGAAGTAAGAAAATGAACAATGTATAAGCAATCGTTCCAAATGGAATGGAAGCCCCTAATAATAAAGTTGGCACAAGGATTCACTCCCTTCAAAATATCTAAATTGATCATATGAAAAAAAAAGACATACGTTTCGTTCATAAAGCAATGGCGAAGAAAGTTCGGAAAAACACTCTTCGCCATCTATGTAAGGGGAGTCTCCCTTATTTGTTCATTACGATGAAAGCAATAACTACACCGATAATTGGAAGTGCCTCAACTAATGCAACCCCGATGAACATAATTGTTTGAAGTGCGCCTTTTAATTCTGGTTGACGAGCAACACCTTCGATTGTACGTGATACGATAAGACCGTTACCAATACCTGCACCTAATGCTGATAAACCAATTGCAATTGCAGCTGCGATTACACCTAAACTCATTTAATTTGTCCTCCTTTGTATTATAAAAAAATAAATTTTTTCTTACTTAAATTATATTAATGGTCATGGCTTACTTTATGAGCCATATAAACCATCGTTAACATTACGAAAATAAATGACTGGATTGAACCAACGAATACGCTGAATCCCATCCATGCTAACATCGGTACAAGTGCACCTAATGCTCCTAAGAATGATGCCCCACCTAACTTAGCAAGTAATCCTAATAAGATTTCACCTGCGTAAATGTTACCAAATAAACGAAGACCTAACGTTAATGTGTTAGCAAACTCCTCAATAACCTTTAATGGGAATAAGAATTTCATAGGTTGGAAATAACCTTTAGCATATTCTTTCGTACCCTTCATCTTAATTCCATAGTAATGGGTGAGGGTAACTACCATCACGGCTAATGTTAATGCAACTGCTGGATCAGACGTTGGTGATCTCCACCATGCAATATGTTCGCCAGCCTCAACTGTTGAATACATGAATGGTAAACCAAGGAAGTTCGATACGATGATAAACATGATAAGCGTAACGCCAAGCGTTAAGAATCGTCCACCTGTTTTCCAGTCCATCGTACTATTGATAATCCCTTTCACGAAGTCAAACACCCATTCCATGAAGTTTTGCATTCCGGTTGGGCGAAGCGCTAAGCTGCGAGTTCCGATAACAGCGATTAAGAAAACAATAACTGCTGCTACAGTAACCATCATAACTGATGACAAATCGAACGTTAAACCTAGAAATTCAACTAATTTACCGTGTTCCACTAGTAATTCACCTCTCTTCCCTGCTCGTATACTCTAAATAAAGAAAATCTATGATCATGACAAGGTATCCTGTCAGCAATCCTACACCTAAGCCCCACATCGCAATTAACTCTTGATATTTGGCTGCAAATAAAATTAATAACCCAATCGTGGCGAATCTTGAATATGTACTTACCGCTGTCGCCTTAAACTTCACGTTTTCTCCATTTGTTACGCGATCTAATAGCTTGTCTGTTCTACGTGCAATGATGCGCAAACTAAGAAAACTGAAAATCGTTCCGATAATCAGCCCAAGAAATACATCCTTGTAAGAGGTAATTCCCCATCCTAGCACTAGAAGCGCAAGCAAGTAGTACATATATTTCTTTTGTCGTTGGACAAGTCCATGTACGTCTATCATCATTGCTCTCCCGAATAGTAATGTTGAATGAGTCGAATCATTGCGTATACCCCTGTTCCTAACCCGAGTAATAACCCTATAATAAGAAACAATGGAAACGTTCCAACCTTATTATCAATCCATTGCCCACCAAAGATTCCGATAAGAATAGAACCAACTAACTGAGCAAGTATTCCTGACATTAAAGCATACGCTTTTATATGGCTGCGATCGTTTTTTTGCAAGGATTCATCCCTCCAATATGTAACCCTCATTCACGATGTGTTAATAATAACTCATTTTTCTGCATAAATTCTATACAAAATAAAAAGTTTACATTTTCGTCACGGAATAGATGCATTTTTGTCACTGAAAGCCCTACCATCTATCCCCGTTGTTAGCATACAATAGGGTATTAACAGTGTCAACGAGAAATCGTAAAAAATCAAAAAATTTGAGTATTAGGCATTTCCTCCCAAAAATGAAAACGTTCCCCTTCTAAATACTGGTTAGAGATATGCAATTTCTAACAGTTTTCTCTTTATAATAGAAGAAAATGTTCACAAGTTTGTCACTATTATATTTTTAAGATATAGCGCTTTCCTTCCATAATATAGTGTCCCCGAGACGTAAGACTTCTATATTATATGTGATGTGTATATAACTTATGTTGTATATACCCTGTATATTTATCTCCCCCTCCCCCGTGTGCTGAGGGCGAAAAAAAAACGAGAGGGGAATCCCCCTCTCGTCTGTTGTCTTACTTCGTTCCGAATAAACGGTCACCAGCATCACCAAGACCTGGAACTACATAACCATGGTCATTTAACTTCTCATCTAATGCCGCTACATAAATATCAACATCAGGATGCTCTTCCTGCACTACTTTTACTCCTTCTGGAGCAGCTACGATACACATTAATTTAATTTGCTTTGCACCGCGCTTTTTCAGAGAATTAATTGCTTCAGCCGCAGAACCACCTGTTGCTAGCATCGGATCTAGTACGATAAAATCACGCTCTTCTACATCCGTTGGAAGTTTCACATAGTATTCTACCGGTTGCAATGTTTTAGGGTCACGGTATAAACCAACGTGTCCTACTTTTGCTGCTGGAATTAATTTCAGAATTCCATCAACCATTCCTAAACCTGCACGTAAAATCGGAATTAAACCAAGTTTTTTACCAGCGATCACTTTTGTTGTCGCTTTGCTTACAGGCGTTTCAATTTCAATGTCTTCAAGTGGAAGGTCACGAGTAATCTCGAAAGCCATTAAGCTTGCTACTTCGTCCACTAATTCACGAAAATCTTTCGTACCTGTATTCTTATCGCGAATATATGTAATCTTATGTTGAATTAACGGGTGATCAAATACATACAGTTTTCCCATGTGAATCTCTCCTTTAGATGATATTCATGCGTTTACACGCTTCTTTACACTATTTACGATTGTAAAGAAAACGCTACTAATATTCAAGGGCAAATTTGGCAAAATCATGATTTTGCGATGAATCTATCTAGTATCTTTACCAATTATGGGAGCTGTATCCTTCATTATATCGCCAAAATTTATTCATCATTTGTATACATACTTTAAAAATAATATATGTCCACAAAAAAGACTGCCAAAACAATTACGTTTCAGCAGTCTTTTTCAATCTATTATAGATCTGTATACATTGAGAATTTGCTCGTTAACGCTTCTACACGCTTACTTGCTTCTTCTAATGCAACTTCATTCTCATGATTTTTTAATGTATAAGCAATAAGTGCCGCAATTTCATCCATTTCTTCTAAACCGAAACCACGAGATGTTACAGCTGCTGTACCGATACGTACGCCGCTTGTTACAAATGGGCTTGCTGTTTCAAATGGAATTGTATTTTTGTTCACTGTAATACCAACTTCATCTAATACGTGCTCTGCTACTTTACCTGTAATTTCTAAGTTACGAACATCAATTAAGATTAAATGATTGTCTGTTCCGCCAGAAACAAGTGTAAGTCCTTCCTTTTGAAGGCCTTCAGCTAAACGATTCGCATTATTAATGATATTTTGTGCATATGTTTTAAAATCATCTTGTAGTGTCTCACCAAATGCAACAGCTTTTGCAGCAATTACGTGCATAAGTGGACCACCTTGAATACCAGGGAAGATTGATTTATCAATTTGTTTTGCAAATTGCTCTTCACATAAAATCATACCACCACGTGGACCACGTAATGTTTTATGTGTTGTCGTTGTAACGAAATGTGCATGTGGTACTGGGTTTGGATGTAAACCAGCAGCTACTAAACCAGCGATATGTGCCATATCAACCATAAAGTATGCGCCCACTTCATCTGCAATCTCACGGAATCGTTTGAAATCGATAACACGAGGATATGCACTTGCACCTGCAACGATTAATTTTGGTTTATGTTCTTTCGCTTTTGCTAATACATCATCGTAATTAATACGGTGAGATTCAGCATCCACGCCATACTCTACGAAATTATATTGTACTCCACTGAAGTTAACAGGGCTTCCGTGTGTTAAGTGACCACCATGAGATAAATTCATACCAAGTACTGTATCGCCTTGCTCTAAAATCGTAAAGTATACTGCCATGTTCGCTTGTGCACCAGAATGTGGTTGAACATTTACATGCTCTGCGCCAAAAATTTCTTTCGCGCGATCACGTGCGATATCTTCTACTACGTCTACGTGTTCACAACCACCATAGTAACGTTTTCCAGGATATCCTTCAGCATACTTATTCGTTAGAACAGAACCTTGCGCCTCCATTACTGCTTCACTTACGAAGTTTTCCGAAGCAATTAACTCGATCTTTGAACGCTGTCTTCCTAGTTCTGCCTCAATTGCAGCAAATACCTTTTCATCTTGACGTTTTAAATGATTCACCAAAATCCCCCTTTTCTGAACGAATTACATCAATTCCCAATAGTTTTTTCTCATTTATTCAGAAAAAACGAAAATTCAGGTTGTAATTCTTTCGAACCTTCATGTTTTCAACTACATTCTAACATGACTTTCTATATCATAAAAGAAAAAAAAAGACCAAAATTGGTCTTTTCTTTCTTCTATTATAAAGTCAGACCACATACCTTTTACCTTTCGATATACAGCTGTTATAAGACTTTATAATTTTTCATGTTTAACGGCAAGGAATAGCTTCTTCATTTGCCGCATAAACGGCACGTGCTCCACCTATTAGTTTCCCACGTGTTTTCGCCATCGTTACATGCGCACTTCCTATTTCTTTCACACTTGTACGAACCGGTACAGCTACATGCTTTAAATGCATACCGATAAATGTATCGCCGATATCCATTCCTGCATCTGCTTTAATAAACTCAATTACTACCGGATCTTTAAAATTGTGATACGCATACGTCGCTAATGCACCACCTGCTGATCTAACAGGCGTAACTGTTACAATTTCAAATTGATATTTCATCGCTACATCTCTCTCAACTACTAAAGCACGATTTAAATGCTCACAACATTGAAACGCCAATTCAATACCTGTTCTCTCTTGAAATTGTTTTAATTCAGAAAAAATCGCCTCTGCCACTTCCATCGTTCCTGATGTTCCAATTCTTTCGCCTAGCACTTCGCTCGTGCTACACCCCACTACAAAAATTTGACCACTTTGCAGCGTGGCTTGTTCTTGGAAATCAGAAAGCGACATTTGTAGCTGTTCTCTTACCTTTACGATTTCTGTCATTACGCCTCTTCCTTTCACAGGTTGGTTCACCAAATTATATTTCATACTACTTATAGTTAGAATCTATTACTTTGTTTCGTACGTTTTAATTTTTCCTACGCGGTTTTCGTGACGGCCACCTTCATAGTCAGTTGTTAGCCAAATTTTCGCGATATCACGCGCTAGACCAGCTCCAATTACACGCTCGCCCATTGCTAACATGTTAGTGTCATTATGCTCTCTCGTCGCTTTCGCACTGAAAGTATCATGAACTAATGCACAACGAATACCATTTACTTTGTTTGCTGCGATTGACATGCCAATGCCTGTCCCGCAAACTAAAATACCACGATCCACTTCACCATTCGCGACCATTTCTGCTGCTGGAAACGCAAAATCAGGGTAATCAACAGAACCAGCTTCACATTCACAACCTAAATCAATATATTCAATATTTAACTCTTCTAATAAATTTACAAGTTCTTTACGGATATTCATACCGCCGTGATCAGATGCTACTACTACTTTCATTTTTACCCCTCCGAAGTCTCAATCAATTATCTTCATTTCACACTCGCTACCTTAATGGAACAAAGTGATCTCCAATATCGTATTATACACGAAACATCAACCTTCTGAATGTTTTTTCAGTAAAGTTTGTACAAGTTTTTCCATCTCTTCTAACGTTTCTTTATAAATAGAAAGCGATCCGCCAAATGGATCTGAAATATCCTTACTTACACCCTCAGTTAATCCATATAATGTATCCAATTTCTTTTCAACACTCGGATAATGCCCAAGTACAATTTGCCTATGGTTTTCCGTCATTGTTACTACAATATCCGCCCAATCAACCAAAGTATCGTTTACCTGCTGCGCGGCATGATCGATTACAATTCCTTTTTCAGCTAAAGCTTCCTTTGCATGTACCGACGCATCGCTTCCAGGATAGGCGAAAACACCAGCAGATTGCACTTCAAATTTACCTTCTCCATAATGGCGAAGCAAAGCCTCAGCCATCGGACTACGGCATGTATTTCCAGTGCAAACAAATAACACCCGTTTCATCTAAACCCACCCCTTTTTTCTGTTTCCTACCATTTATCATAGCGTACATTAGAATAGAACAAAAGAAATGTGAATATACGAAAGGCGCATTTCTCTTATATTTTTTCTAAGAAAAATGCGCCTTATCCACATATATGTGAAACCCTATTTCCAAGTGCCCAAAGTATTTCACCATACATAATGAACACACTACAAAACAAAATAAGGAATCCATTTCATACGAAACGGATTCCTTTCATACAATAATTATTTCATTGTAACTTTCATTACTTCTGTTGAACCTTTTGTAGCTGTTACACCTACAGTTGTCTTAATAGACTCAGCTGCATCTGTGTTTGTAATAACGATTGGAGTAATTGTGCTTTTCGCTTTTTCACGAATTAATTCTAAGTCGAATGAGATTAATTTATCTCCAGCTTTTACAGCTTGTCCTTCAGAAACGTGAGCTTCGAAACCTTCACCTTCCATTTTTACAGTTTCTAATCCAACGTGGATTAAAATTTCTGTACCGTTTTTCGCTTTAATTCCAATAGCATGTTTCGTGTGGAATAATTGTACGATTTCACCATCAACTGGAGATACAACTACACCTTCAGTAGGATCGATCGCAACACCGTCACCCATCATACGACCAGCGAATACTGGATCTGGTACTTCTTCAATATTTTTCACTGCTCCAGTTAATGGAGCTACGATTGTTTCTTCATTTGTTTTTGAACCAAAACCGAATAATTTTTTAAACATAGGATAGTCCTCCTTATAATTTACCTAAAAGTTTATAGGGCAATCTCTATTCAAGATCGAAATACACGTAAGACTTCATACTTCGAATGTTATACTGTAAAAACGCTTTCGAAATAACTTATGCCATTACTACTAGACTCTTATTGTAGCGCCTCACAAAATTCCAGTCAATTCTGATTGTCTGAATAACAATGAGAAGTTAACTTCTACTTATATTTTCTCTTTTTTTACCCAACTTGTCTAGAGGTCTTTACTACATTTTGTTTTTTGTTGTTAATTTGTAAAATTTAATTCAAACTTTTTCCGAAATCCACTTGACTAAAGTAAGTAACTATTTTATCATTACTTACATAAGGTAAGTTAATAACTTTTAGGAGGTTTTTTTAAATGATGGATTTCGGTCTTCTTATTATTCGTCTTATTATAGGTATTACATTCATGGGTCATGGCGCTCAAAAATTATTTGGGTGGTTCGGCGGTTACGGTTTAAAAGGAACAGGTGGCTGGATGGAATCAATCGGTTTACGCCCTGGTGTATTCATGGCATTTATGGCTGGCGCAACTGAATTACTAGGTGGTTTCTTATTTGCATCAGGTATTTTCATTGCAGTTGGTTCATTATTTATCGTTGGAACAATGTTAATGGCAATCTTCACTGTTCACGGAAAAAATGGTTACTGGGTAACACAAAACGGATATGAGTATAATTTAATGTTAATCGCTGTTGCTGTTGGTGTAGCTTTAATTGGCCCTGGTGCTTACGTTTTACTTTAATCATTTATCTTGGATTTGAGATACCTATTCAAAAAAGGCCTACTTCAGTAAAATTTGAAGTGGGCCTTTTTTACGTAGTAATACAAAAAACGTCAAAAAAATATTTTTTCAGCAGGAGTTTCCCACTAGTATCTTGTAAACAAACAATAAGTATTCATATTTAGAAAGGGGATTACAACATGTTATCCATTAATCCAAACGAACAAACCGAAAAAGATAATTACAAATTACTAACAGGAAGTATTATTCCACGTCCTGTTGCATTCGTTACTTCTGTAACTAAAGATGGTGTATTGAACGGTGCGCCATATAGTTATTTCAATATCGTCGCTGCCAATCCACCACTTATCTCGGTTTCAGTACAACGAAAAGAAGGAAAACCAAAAGACACTTCCCGAAACGCAATCGAAAAAGGGGAATTTGTCGTACATATTTCTGATGAGTCTTACGTAGAAGCGATCAATGAAACAGCTGCCAACCTACCACCCGATGAAAGTGAAATCGAATTAGCAAAACTAACACCGATCGACAGCGATGTCATTTCTGTACCAGGGGTGAAAGAAGCAAACATTCGAATGGAATGCATATTAGAACGCGCTATACCGCTCGGCGGAACCGACGACTCGCCAGCTTGTGACCTACTAATCGGCCGCGTCGTTCGCTTCCACGTCGCAGAGCACTTATACGAAAACGGCCGAATTCACGCCGAAGAACTAAAACCAATAAGCCGCCTAGCAGGACACAACTACGCAAAACTAGGAGAACAATTTGAATTAGTGAGGCCCATTTAAAGGCGGAAGCGGCTCGTTCAGAATAAGAGGGGGATGGAGCTCCTGACGTAGAGGCGCTTTTTGCCTCGCAGGAAGGCGCGAAGCCACCGACCATTCTAGCCGCTGGAGCTGGATAGATCTAAAAGCGGAAGCGGCTCGCTCAGAATGGTTCTTCCTCACAGAAGATGCTTTTTATCTTCTCGTGGGGAAGGTTCTTAGACTCAAGGGCCTAGGAGGGGGAGCTGGATGCCACCGAAAAGCTCCAGCTTCATCACTCAAACATACCCCCCCCGCTGAAAGCGGGGGATTTTTTATCGTAATTCTTCGTTCTTCTCCTCTAATGCCGGGAATTTCTCTTTTTTAGATCTACCAAGCTTTATTACAAAGAAATATAAGGAAAGTAACGTAATAAGGAAAACAATTAAAAACGGGTACGGAGAATAAAAAGTACGCGCCGCCTCCGATTTTCCTGCAACAAACTTCAATGACTCAATATCTAAAAACTCAGCAAACATTTGTACACCGAGCATACTGAACCAAAAAACAAAAAAACTAATAATAATGCCAAAAACTTGCTTCAATCTCGTCATTCATCTCATCCTTTCTATATTTGTAATTTTTTAGTGTGATCAATATAGTACAAACGAAACTATGCACAGAAAGGAACGATCTCACCATTCACGAATTAACTTAATCCAACCTAACATCGAAATTTGCAAAATAATACCCCAGATTATTAGCCTTCTTAGCCATCTAGGAAAGAAGGTTAAAAACTTAACATACCATTCCAATAACTTGTTCATAATTCCCTCCTATATAAAATTATATAGGAAAAAGGAGATATAATCCAAATCCAACCAGAATGATACCACCTACTATTTCACCATATGTACCAAGCATATTTTTGGCATGCCTACCGAGCAATAAACCCATCCACGCCAGTAACATACTTATTAGTCCGAACAATAATATCGTAATAATTGTCTCTGCTCCGTAAATTCCAAGACTAAGACCTACTGAAAAACTATCTATACTGACACCAAATGCAAATACAAATAAACTAATTCCAATTGGAGCAGTTCTAGTCTCTTCACTTTCTAAAATAGACGAATATACAATATAGAACCCTAGCCCAATTAATAAAATAGCTCCTGCAAAATTCGCGACATCCCCATACTTCTCTGATAGAAAACGTCCTAGTACCATTCCGATAAATGGCATAATAATATGAAATATCCCAATCGTCATACCTATATAAAGGATTTGTCTTAACTTTAATGTTACCATCCCCATACCGAGGCTCACTGAAAATGCATCCATCCCCAGGGCAAATGCCATAATTATTAAAGGTATTAATTGTTCAAGTGTCATTCATATCCCCCCTCGGACGTGCTACTTCACAATATGCTTATCCGAGGAAAAATATTCTGTTTGCTAAAGGTACATTATCATTCAGTGATAATATGATGTCCCGCAGCTTTTGTTAAACGATTCATAATTGCATTTCCTATGCCTTCATTCGGGAATGATTCACTAAAAATAACATCTACCTCACTTGCATCAAACGTTCTAAGCACATCATATAACTTAGTCGCAACGCTGGCTAAATCGCTTCGCACACCACAAGACAATACAACATCTGCACTATACACATGTTGATACTCTTCGGTCGTTAATACACCTACTTTAAATCCTTCTTTCTTTTTCTCATCCACAATACGTTGAATAAACTCACGGGATCCTTCAACAATACTAAGTGGCGCTTTCGGTGCATAATGTGTATATTTCATTCCAGGCGATTTCGGTTTTTCTTTCTCATCCTTTAAAGCTGGATCTAAAGAAACATTTCCTATTACTGCTTCCAATTGTTCCTGCGTAATCCCACCAGGACGTAAAATCGTCGGAACTTCGCTCGTACAATCAATTACAGTTGATTCAACACCTACTCCTGTCGCCCCGCCATCAACAATACCAGCAATTTTCCCATTTAAATCTTCATACACATGAGAAGCTAACGTTGGACTTGGGCGTCCTGAACGATTCGCACTCGGTGCCGCAACAGGCACGTTTGCCTCTTCAATAAGGGCGAGCGCTACTGGATGATCCGGCATCCTCACTCCGACTGTATTAAGTCCTGCCGTAACCCTCTCTGAAATCCCTTTTTTTCTCGGTAAAATGATTGTTAATGGTCCTGGCCAAAAATGCTCCATTAACTTTTCTGCAACCGGCGGAATTTCTCTTACGATACCATCTAACTGAGATTTTGTTCCTATGTGGACAATCAGTGGATTATCGCTCGGTCTCCCTTTCGCTTCAAAAATTTTCGCTATCGCTTCATCATCCATTGCGTTTGCTCCTAACCCATAAACCGTTTCCGTTGGGAAGGCCACCGCTTCATTTTCTCTTAATAATCTCGCTGCTTCTTTTAATTGTGGATAATATTTTTTTCTTTCCACAACATTATCCACAACCCACATATTTGTATGCATTTTTTCCCACGTCCTTTTCTACCATGAAATACTTGTCTATTTTTAGTTTACTATGAGATTTATCCAAAAGACAAACAAGGTTTATCCACAAAATGTGGATAAACCTTGTTAATCCGTGGATAACTTTGTGAATAGCTGACAATTTAGTATTATTGCATTTAGCTCTTTTATATTTTTACAAAAGTGTTCTAACTGTCGAATTTCCTCTGGCACTTCCTCTTTCTCTATAATGACAAAGTTAAAAAACTGAAAGATGGTCACAGATTGTGGATGATTTGTGAGTAAGTACAATTGTCGAATATCTTTTTCTTTCATATACTGCAAAAACATCTCGAAAAAATATAAGAAAGTCTGTTTATCCACATTAGGTGTGAATAAACAAGAACGGATAAGTGCATTTTCTCCACTTTGTTCATATCCAATTACCGCTCGTATTTCTCCCGCCTCTTCCAAGATCATAAATTGTGCGTACAACTCATTTATTTTATCATCTTTTTTATTAGCTTGTCCGAAAAAAGAATGTAATCTTTCTACATCTGCTTTCGTAGCAAAATACACGTTCTTCATAGTAAATCCCTCCTCATTGATATATATGAGGAAGGATTTATTAATAGCACTATTTAGAGAATAAAGATGTAAAAGCTTCGACGATAAATAATTTAACCTCTGGTTTCTCTTCCTCTTCTACTGTTACATACTCATTTTGCTTTTCTTGTTTTTGCTCCACAGGTTTCTCCACTTTTTCCACAGTTTTTGTTTCTACTTTTTTTACAGGCTGTTCTTCTACTTGTGTTTCGTGTTTTACTACTTTCTTTTCAGAATCTGTTACTTTTTTTGCGACTTCCTGCTTTACAACCTTCGTTTCTTTCACTTTACCCTCTTTCTTCTCTGGTACATCCACTACTTCCTCATCTTGCTCCTTAACTTCCCCCTCCTCAGGAGATTCAGCCTTCACAACATGTTCTTCTTTCCTTACAGCTGTACCACTTGAAAAATCTAAGAAACACATCGGTGGAAATAATACACACCACCAGTTTGCACCTTCACCTTTTCCAATTGTAATAAGTACCGCTTCATATTCTCCTGCCGGATAAATAAAATTCCCATATACCTTTGTAGGAAACTTCACATTCTTACCGAATTTCACTTGAAACGCCTCTTTACTTCCTTCTCTTTTCAGCGTATTCGCCACTGTCTTTTCAATTTCAGGAATATGATTTTGAATTACTTTTCGAGCTTCTTCAAATGACGTTAAATCCGCTACCCATCCATCAATTTGCGCTTTCACTTCATCACGTACTTTACGTTTTAATGCCTGATCTTTATCGGAATCACTATTAGCTAAAATACGTAATCGAACGGCCTCTTTCGGAATAACAGTAGGCCCTTTTGCATCAGCTTTCATATATCCAAACTGCACAAGTAACTGTGCACCAATTAATAATAAAAGAAAGTAAGCAATAACTTGTTTTTTCATTTCCTCCACCGTCCCCTCTAAAAACAGTGTGGACAGACTTTCATCTTTCTAAACTATTAAATTCAAAATCTATATGAATTTTTGTAACTAATCAGCCACTCTATGAAAAACCGACAGAAAAACATTTTTTTAAATAGACGAGAGGGACTGGCTATTTACAGGAGCGGTCAGGGCCTTTTCCTGCCACGCGCAAAGTTTTAAAACAAAGAAAGCTAGCAAAGTGTATGTCCATTTTTATCTTCGTGGCAGCAATCTATATGCTGAAAAATGAAAATAACTTTCTATAGGTAATAAGAGGCGTATTTTCTCTGGAATAATACCCCTTACCAAAATTCTAAATAAAATGTATGGCTGAGTAGTTACGAATTTTTCATACAAAAAATAGAGTAAGGCTTATGCCTTACTCCATCTCTGCAAATACCATGCGATCTTTTCCATTAATATCAAATACAACTTCAACTTGAGCGCGCGGGAAAGTTTGCTGTAATAATGCTTTCACATCTTCACCTTGCCCTACACCAATTTCAAACGCCACAATCGCCCTTTTCTGTAATACATTCGGCAATTCTTCCATAAAACGACGATAGAAATCTAGTCCATCTTCACCACCAACAAGCGCACGCTTCGGCTCATGCTCCTTCACAACAGTAGAAAGACCACGCCAATCTTCCTCTGGTATGTACGGAGGATTGGAAACAACAACATCTAACTTCTGACCTGTTTCATAAAACGGAGACAGTAAATCGCCGTGATAGAAAGTTACATCCGCCCCTAAAGTTTTTGCATTTTCTTTTGCAACTTCAATCGACTCCTGTGCGATATCTACTGTATACACATGAAGATTTTTATTTTCTAAAGCGAGCGTAATAGAAATCGCTCCACTACCTGTTCCAATATCCGCTATGTGAAGCTCCTCATTACCGAAATGGCGCTCAATTCTCTCTAGCACTCCAACTATAAGTTCCTCTGTTTCCGGTCTTGGTATCAATACCTCTTCATTTACAAAGAATGATCGGCCATAAAACATTTCATAACCGAGCATATATTGGATCGGAATACCTTCTACATGGTTGTGGATAAATTCTGCAAAACCTTTCTCTTGTTCCGCAGTTATTTCTTCACGCATATTCATGAGCATTCCGGTTCTGTTTGTCTTTAATACATGACAAAGGACAATTTCTCCCGCATTTTCATCTCGTCCATTTTCCTGTAAAAAAGAAGAAGCCCATTTCAGGGCTTCATAGACACGCATTACTCAGCTGCCTCCATCTTTTGCGCCTGATCTTCCATCACTAAGGCATTGATGAAATCATCTAACTTACCTTGTAGGATTTGATCTAGCTTTTGAATCGTTAAACCGATTCGATGGTCTGTAACACGGTTTTGCGGGAAGTTATACGTACGAATACGCTCTGAACGATCTCCCGTACCAACAGCTTGTTTACGGTTTTGATCATACTCAGCTTGCGCTTCTTGTCTAAATTTATCATAAACACGTGCGCGTAATACTTTCATCGCTTTTTCTTTATTCTTAATTTGTGATTTCTCATCCTGACAAGATACAACTACACCAGTCGGTAAATGTGTTAAACGTACCGCTGACATCGTTGTATTAACGCTTTGTCCACCAGGACCACTAGAAGCAAACGTATCAACACGAACATCTTTTTCATGAATATTAATTTCTACTTCTTCTGCCTCTGGTAGTACAGCTACAGTTGCTGTAGATGTATGAATACGTCCACCAGATTCCGTTTCAGGAACACGTTGTACACGGTGAGCACCATTCTCGAATTTCAGCTTCGCGAAAGCACCTTTACCATTAATCATAAAGATAATCTCTTTATATCCACCTAACTCTGTATAGCTCGCTTCGATAATTTCAGTTTTCCAACCTTGCACCTCAGCATAACGGCTATACATACGATATAAATCACCAGCAAATAAAGCTGCCTCGTCACCACCAGCAGCGCCACGAACCTCAACGATAACGTTTTTATCATCATTAGGGTCTTTTGGAACAAGTAAAATTTTCAGACGTTCTGATAATGTTTTCTCTTGTCCTTCTAATTCAGAAACCTCTTCTTTTACCATATCACGCATATCAGCGTCTAACTTATCTTCTAACATTGCTTTTGCATCTCGTAATTGCTCACGAACATCTTTATACTCACGGTACACCTCTACCGTGTCCTGAATATCAGATTGCTCTTTTGAATACTCACGAAGCTTATTTGTATCGCTAATAACCTCTGGGTCACTTAACAATTCATTCAACTTCTCATAACGATTTTCTACAGCTTGCAAACGATCTAACACACCATTCACCTCTACATCCTAGTATCTAATACAAATAGTATATGGTACTTAATCAAAAAAACGCAAATTATATTTAAAAGCGCAGGTGGCTTGTTCAGAATCGCAGGACATTGGAACTCTCGGCCTTGAAGCGCTTTTGCTTCGAGCGAGAGAGTGAAATGGCCGGAGATTCTTGCCACCAATCTTCATCTATTTTCGAAAAAAACCCGCTCTACATAGCGAGTTTCACTTATCTTTGTTTTGTAGGTACTGCATGACAATGACGACAACGTGGTTCATACGATTCTGAAGCCCCAACTAAAATAATTGGATCATCAAATGCCGCTGGTTCTCCATCGATTAAACGTTGCGTACGACTTGCAGGAGATCCACATTCAGAACAAACTGCCTGCAATTTAGTTACATGTTCAGCAATCGCCATCAGCTGAGGAACTTGTCCAAATGGTAGACCACGGAAATCTTGGTCTAATCCAGCTACAATGACACGATAGCCACGATTTGCCAATACTTGCACCACTTCCACAATGTCCCCATCAAAAAATTGTACCTCATCGATTGCAATAACATCCATTTCTTCTGTTACATGGTTAAATATATCTTTTGAAGCTGAAACAGGAACTGCTTTAACCTTTAATCCATTATGTGATACAACATCTTCTTCACTATAACGATTATCAATACATGGTTTAAATACAATCGCATGTTGTTTCGCAAATTGTGTACGGCGTATACGGCGGATGAGCTCTTCTGATTTCCCAGAAAACATACTCCCGCAAATCACTTCAATCCAACCATTTTGATTCATTAAGTACATTGAGCTCTCCTTTCATCTACTTTCCTAATCCAAAGTAGGGTAAAGGTTTAATATTTTCGCAAAAAAAACAGACAAGCGAATACATACACTTGCCTGTTTTATGTTCTTTATTACTTGATGCCGTATTTCTTATTGAAGCGGTCAACACGTCCGTCTGCAGTAGCAAACTTCTGACGTCCAGTGTAGAATGGGTGAGAATCAGAACTGATCTCAATTTTTAGTAATGGATAAGTGTTACCATCTTCCCACTCAACAGTTTCGCTAGAGCCTTTTGTAGACCCGCTTAAGAATTTGAAGCCAGTGTTCGTGTCCATAAATACAACTTTATTGTAATTTGGATGGATTCCTGCTTTCATTCTTTTCATCTCCTTCCGCCCTGAATCATTTTCGAAACAGAGTTTTTCATCTTCAGCTGCTTACACAACTATATTGATGAAACACATATGATGAAATTATAACAAGGCTAACTCCATTTTGCAACTACCTGTTTTTGTCTTTTTAAAATTAAAAGTGGAGGCGGCTCGCTCAGCTCTGACTGGCTAAGGTTCTCTCGCACAAAAGGTGCTTTTTACCTTGAGTAGCGGAGGTTCTTAGACACGAAGAGCTAGCCGCCGGAACTGGATATCAATTAAAAGCGCAAGCGGCTCGTTCAGAATCCAGGTCACTTCAAGCTCTCGACCAAGAAGCGCTTTTTGCTTCGACCGAGAGAGCGAAATGGCCGGAGATTCTAGCCGCTGGAG